>NZ_QFBB01000002.1:0-575490 GCF_003122275.1 Thioclava sp. NG1
CCGCGCGCTGAACACCGTGATGATCTCGAGCACGTCCCGGGCGAGGTCCTCTTCGAAGCTGCTGTCTTCGCCCTGGTTCAGGATTACGATCTCAACGTTCTTCGCCTCGCAGATCGCAAAGACGAGCTCGGCGCCGAAGCGCAGCAAACGATCCTTGTGGGTGATGACCAGTCGGCCGACGCGATCCTCGACAATGTCTTCGAGTAGGCGCTTGAGGCCCTTCTTACGATAGTTCATGCCAGAGCCGAGATCGGTGACCACCTCGTAGGTCCAGCCCTGCCCGGCGCAATAGGCCTCGAGAAGCTGCGCCTGGCGCTCCAGGTCAGGTTTCTGGTCATGGGAGGAAACGCGTGCGTAGGCAACCGTGCGCCGGGCAGCTTTATCCTGCTGCCGATGGAGCTCTGGCTGAAGTTTGGCGAGGTCATAGCGGCGCCGCCCACCCTCGGTTACGAGGTCGGGTTTGAGCTTGCCGCTCTCATCCCATCTGCGAAGGGTGAGGGGTGTAACACCCAGGGCCTTTGCGGCCTCGCCAATACTTACAAGCTTCTTCATCATACAGATAATACATGATGCGAAAAGTATAAGTCAAATGGAAGCTGTTAAAGCCCCCAGCGTTCCACGGCCTTGCGACCGCCATAGGCACCGGCGAGATAGGCGATCGTCGAGCCGATATTGCAGCCGATCGCACCGACGGTGGCAACAAGGAGCAGTGAGAACTGACCGGTGGACGCGAGATAGCCCGAGAAGGGCATGATCACTTCAGATGGGAGTGGGATGCAGGCGGATTCAATCGCCATCAAAGCAGCAATCCCGGCATAGCCCATGGAGCTGATTGCATGGGTTATAAAGCCCGCGATGGCTGCCATCAGTCCTGAAAACATGTCCTGTTCTTTCCACTGCTAAACGAGGTCGGATTGCCGAGCTGCGCGTTATCGAAGCGACTTTCCAAGGCGCTCGGCACGGAGCCTGTCCTGCGGCTAGGCGCGTTAGAGGAAGGTGTAGCGGCGACGAGGACGGGAAAGAAATCTCGCGAAAGCGTGTCCAAGCCCCGCCTATTCCGCTTCCGTTTTTCCGATGAGCTGCGAGGGCGGGCTTTTTCGCAGGGCGCGGATGCTTGGTCAATTTAAGATGCTTGGTCCAATTAAACTGGCGAACAGCTCGTCGTGCCTCATTTCCGTTAGGTGACCTCAAACAGGTCGTTGGTCTGACGGCAATTGTCTGCGCCAATCACAAGTCAGTGCGAGGCGCAGCCCGTGCCGCGATCGGGAGCCATTATCAAGAAGACGGACATGCCGCGGCCTCTCACAGTGCTCGGCAAGCGCACGGAAGACCGGAGGATACAGACAATCCCTATTGACGAACCCGGTCCACTTACAGGGATCGCTGCGGTTCAGGGTAAAAGGTCCAGGCAACTAACCGGCTTGTCTTCTGCCCCTGTCCCATTTCGACGACCTTGAATTCGGCAACCTTCGCATTCCTCAGCAGTCTGGAGAGTGGCCGCAGGTTGTCTTTCTTGGAGACCAGGGAGGTAAACCATAGGCATTGATCGGCGAAATCGATGCTCTGCTCGATCATTCTGGCGATGAAGCCGATCTCGCCACCCGGGCACCAAAGTTCTGCATTCTGGCCACCGAAATTGAGTTTTTTCGAGTGCCCTTTGCCAAGGTTCCGCCACTTCCGCCGGGTGCCCTTGTCTGCCTGTTCAAGGGACGCGTGAAACGGCGGATTGCACAGGGTGACGTGGAAGATGTCAGCGGGCTCTATGACCCCTTTGAAGATATCTTCCGGATTGTTCTGGCGCCTGAGCCTTATGTTCAGGCCGTTTCGCTTGCAGATCTGGCGCGCCGATTTGATTGAGACAGGATCGATGTCGACGCCGGTGAAATCCCAGCCATATTCATGCTGACCGATCAGCGGATATACGAGGCTGGCACCTGTCCCTATGTCCAGAGCCTTGATGTCGGGCCCGTGCGGGATCTTTCGGCCATTACTCTCAGTTAGAAGATCCGCCAGGTAGTGGATGTAATCGGCCCGCCCGGGGATCGGGGGGCAGAGGTAAGTGGCGGGGATCTCCCAGAACTCAATATCGTAATGCGTTAGCAAAAGCGCCTGGTTGAGCATGCGGACCGCGTCCACGTCCGAAAAATCGATCGTCATCCGGCCGCGGGGATTTCTTGTCGTGAAGGCCTCCAGTCCGGGTGACTGCGCGATCAGCCGTTCGAAGTCATACCCCTCGCGGTGTTGATTGCGTGGGTGCAACATCGGTTTGATGGCCATCGAAAAACCTTCATGCATATTGGTGGTGAAAACGCGTCCAACTGGATGCGATCATAGGTTTTCATGGCGGCGTGAGGAATGCCCGAACGGCTATACCAGAACTTTACAAAGACACCAACCGCTGCGGCGCGGCTCCTCGGGGCCTGCTACAGGACATCAACCGACCCGAAAGACGTCGTCCTTGGTAAAGTTCGGGTCGCAAACTGAACTGACAATTGGCCAAGATCTTCTAGAAATTCTTTGCCGAGGGAGACGAATGCCGAATTTCCCTTTCGACCCCCGAGAAGGAAAGTGACGACACGGTGAAGAAGCTGGGCCTCGACGCCACCGATATCCGTATCCTGAGTGCCGTTCAGCGCCATGGGCAGTTGAGCAAGACGCGCCTGTCCGAAATCGTGAATATCTCGGCGACGCCTTGCTGGGCACGGCTCGATCGGCTGAAGGCGGCGGGGTATATAAGGGGCTATCACGCCGATATCGCGCTTGAGCGGGTCGTCGACTTTACGCAAGTGGTCGTCACGGTCTCCCTGACCCATCATCGCAAGGCCGATTTCGAAAGGTTCGAAGCGTGGTTGTATCGCCACGATGAGATTACCGAATGCATCGCGACGGGCGGCGGAATGGACTACGTGATGAAAGCTGTTTGCAGGAGCCTCACGGCATTCCAGGTGCTGATGCAGGACATGATGGATGCCGAGCTCGGCGTCGATCGTTACATGACCTACATCGCCACTCGCGTGGTCAAAGCGTCCCACCCGAACATAGCAAAAATGGCGGGGCCGGTTCCGGCCGACCGAACGGCCTGAAACGGGCTGCGATTTCAGTCCGAACGGTCCTGAAAACGCCCGTCATTTGGACCGCTGCGCGCCGATTTCGCCGCTTAAATCCGAGTCATCTACCACCGCGTCCCGGATCGACAGATCGGGCTTCAGCAAAGGCACAAAACGATGAATGCAGACGAGTTCGGCTTCGGCACCCAGATCCGCAAATCCCCCTATTTCGACGCCACCGTCCGGTGGGGCGCGAAGGGGTTTTCCGTCTACAATCATATGTATATCCCGCGCGACTCCGGCGACCCCGAGCAGAACTTCTGGAACCTGGTCAACGATGCCATCCTATGCGACGTGGCCGTCGAGCGGCAGGTCGAGATCACGGGTCCGGATGCGGCGCGCTTCGTTCAGATGCTCACGCCGCGCGACCTGTCCAAGATGGCTGTCGGACAGTGCAAATACATTCTGATTACCAATGCACAGGGCGGTATCCTGAACGACCCGATCTTGCTGCGGCTGGCCGAAAATCACTTCTGGATCTCGCTCGCCGATAGCGACATCCTGCTCTGGGCGCAGGGCGTTGCTGTGCATTCCGGCCTCGACGTGCAGATCTGCGAACCCGACGTGTCGCCGCTGCAGCTTCAGGGGCCGAAGTCCGGCCAGATCATGCAGGCGCTCTTCGGCGACGAAATCCTCAGCCTCAAATACTACTGGCTGCGTGAGCTGGAACTCGATGGAATCCCGTTGGTGGTCTCCCGGACGGGATGGTCTAGTGAGCTGGGCTATGAGCTTTATCTCCGCGACGGTTCCAAGGGGGATGCTCTTTGGGAACGGATCATGGCGACGGGCGTGAAGTTCGGGCTGAAGCCGGGTCACACCTCGTCCATTCGGCGCATAGAGGGAGGCATGCTCTCCTACCATGCTGATGCTGACATCAACACCAATCCTTACGAGCTCGGTCTCGACCGACTTGTGAACCTCGATATGGAGGCCGAATTCATCGGCAAGGCAGCGTTGCGAGCCATCCGCGACGAGGGTGTGACGCGGATGCAAGTGGGCCTTGTCATCGACGCAGAGCCTCTGGCGGGGCCGAACACGACCTTCTGGCAGATCAACCAGAATGGCGAGGAGATCGGCAAGGTGACGTCCGCCATCTACTCGCCCCGGTTGGAGCGCAATATCGCGCTGGCGATGGTCGGTGTGAGCCACGCGCAGATCGGCATGAAGGTCGAAGTGGTTCTGCCATCCGGTCCGACCCTCGCCACGGTGGTTGAACGACCTTTCTTCGACCCGAAAAAAGCGCTCGCGGCAGCCTGACCCCGAAGCCCTCGCCCCAAGCCCCTTCCAACCTACGGGATTGGTGGGGGAGTTTCATAAATGTGCGCCGGGCCATCAGGCCCAGGTCGTGGGGTCAAGACGAAAGTATGTCGTCAGCTGGTCGTAGAGCGCGGGTTCGGCGTGTTTGAGCTCCACCGGTCGCTCGAAGAATACCTCGACCAGAACGGCGAAAAACTCTTCCGGTCCCTCGGCGCCATAAGTGTCGATCACGGTCCGGCGCCCATGGCTCACTTGCTGAACATGGTGCTTGTATGCCTCTGCGAATACCGTCACCCAGCCAGAAAAGCTTTGGTCTTTTTCGAGCGCCGGAATTCCATCAGTGCGTCCCGAAAGATCGTCGAGCTGGTGGGCAAATTCATGAAATACGACGTTATGGCCATCGTGATCGTTGAAGGCCCCCCTCTGGGCGTGCGTCCAAGACAGAACGACGGGGCCGTGCGCCCAGCTCTCCCCGGTTCGGATCGTCTCGCGCTCTGTCAAAACATAACCGTTGCGCTGAGCCTGCCGGGACTTGAAGGCTCCGGGATAGATCAGAATAGTGCGAAGGTGGTCATACCAGCTCGGTGAATTGACGATGAGCAGACAGGCCTGGGCGGCGATGGAAAGCCGCATTTCATCGGTCACGTCCAAGCCATCGCAGCCGATGAAGTCGACTTGGTCCAACAACAGACTGATCTTGCCTTCGAGGCGATCTCGCAGGTCGGGCGGTAGTTTCCGGATCAAAGGGACCTGCTGCTGCACGATGACACGCTGAGGCTCCGGAAGCGCGGTATTCAGTAGATGGGCGCGCTTCTGTCGCTTGAACCAGAAGATACATCCAATGCAGCCTGTGGCAAGGATCACGAGGATAAGCAAAGCTGTCATTACCGCGGTCCAATCTCGGCTGGTCTATTTGATGGCGCAGATATCTGCAGAGAATAATGCAAATGGCGCATCCAAACAGACGCGCCGGACCGGTTAGTCTAACAGCCCGAAAGCTCCGATATCCTGCCTCCCCAATGCGAATTCGAAAAACCGCGTAGGTTGCCAAGCTGGTCCCGATCCCCGAAGATTCCGGCCGAATGCGAAGCGGCTCGAAGCAGGGCCCACGCGGCAGCGAAAAGAGGATGCGATGAAACTGAATGTCTATCTGGCGGGCGAAATTCATACCGATTGGCGCGAGGCGGTGAAGTCGGCCTGCGAGGGGTTGGATATCGAATGGTCGGGGCCTGTCACCGATCACGGCGCTTCGGATGATTGCGGGGTCGAGATATTCGGCGCCGAAGAGGACAAGTTCTGGCATGACCGCAAGGGCGCGTCGCTCAACGCGATCCGGATTCGCACCGGGATCGAGCGCTGCGACGTGCTCGTTGTCTGTTTCGGCGAGAAATACAAGCAGTGGAACGCGGCTTTCGATGCGGGCTATGCGGCGGCGCTCGGCAAACCGATCATCGTGCTTCAGCCGCCCGAGCATGACCATGCGCTCAAGGAGGTCGATACTGCGGCCAATGCGGTCGCGCGCACGCCCGAACAGGTGGCCCGCGCCCTGCGCTATGTGACGACGGCGGCGCTGTAAGGCGCAACGGTGCCCCGCCCGGATCAGCCGCGTGAGCGGCCCGGGCAGCGCGAGCGAATTTGTGATGAGGGCGGCGCCCGACCTCGGGTGGGCGCTAGCACTAGATGGGTGGTCTGCGCTTTATTGGGCCACATCCGACCAACTGTTGAGCGCGCGGTGCCGCTGCAGAAGCGCCCTCCCGAGGTCGGGCGCTGCCCGGGGCTGGTCGCCCCGGGGGTCGGTCTGAGCTAGGACCGGAGTCTCGCTGATCGTCCAAACAAAAACGCCCCCCGCAGGCAGTCCTGCGAGGGGCGCGACTTTTTCAAGCCAGACGATCAGGCGAGATCGAAGCGATCGGCGTTCATCACCTTCGTCCAGGCAGCTACGAAGTCTTCCACGAACTTCTCGCTTGCGTCGTCCTGAGCGTAGACCTCGGCATAGGCGCGCAGGATCGCGTTCGAGCCGAAGACGAGATCGACGCGGCTCGCGGTCCATTTCACCGCGCCGGTCTTGCGGTCGCGGATCTCGTAGGACCCGTCGCCCACCGGATGCCAGCTATAGCCCATATCGGTCAGGTTGACGAAGAAGTCGGTCGTCAGCTGGCCCTCGCGGTCGGTGAAGACGCCGTGCTTGGTGCCGCCATGGTTGGTGCCGATCGCCCGCATGCCGCCGATCAGGACGGTCATTTCAGGCGCGGTCAGCCCCATCAGCTGGGCACGATCCAGAAGCATCTCCTCGGGCGAGACGACGTAGTCCTGCTTGAGCCAGTTGCGGAAGCCGTCGGCGAGCGGTTCGAGCACGTCGAAGCTGTCGGCATCGGTCATCTCGTCGGTCGCGTCGCCGCGACCCGGTGCGAAGGGCACTGCGATGTCGTGACCAGCCGCCTTGATCGCCTTCTCGACGCCGACATTGCCCGCGAGCACGATCACGTCCGCCACCGAGGCACCTGCTTCCGCCGCGATCGGCTCGAGCACCGAGAGCACCTTCTGCAGACGCGCAGGCTCGTTGCCTTCCCAGTCTTTCTGCGGAGCCAGACGGATGCGCGCGCCATTGGCGCCGCCCCGCATGTCCGAGCCGCGATAGGTGCGTGCGCTGTCCCATGCGGTCGAGACCAGCTCGGCCACAGACAGATCCGACGCCGCGATCTTCTCCTTCACAGCCTCGACGTCCCAATCGGTCGAACCGGCGGGGACCGGGTCCTGCCAGACCAGATCTTCCGACGGCACCCACGGACCCTTGTAGCGAACCTTCGGGCCCATGTCGCGGTGGGTCAGCTTGAACCAGGCGCGGGCGAAGGTGTCCTTGAAATACTCGGGGTCGGCCATGAATTTCTGGCAGATCTCGTTGTAGATCGGGTCGACCTTCATCGCCATGTCGGCGTCGGTCATCATCGGCATCCGGCGCTTGGTCGGGTCCGACGGGTCCCGCGGCATGTCTTCTTCGGCGATGTCCACCGGCTTCCACTGTTTCGCGCCAGCGGGGCTCTGCGTGACTTCCCATTCGTGACCGAAGAGCATCTCGAAATAGCCCATGTCGAATTCGAGCGGGTTCGTCGTCCACGCGCCTTCCGGCCCGCCGGTGATCGCGTTGCTCGCTTGCCCTTTGAGGTTCGGGTTGAACCAGCCGAGGCCCTGCTGATCGACATCGGCCGCTTCCGGCTCCGCGCCGAGGGCCGACGCGTCACCATTGCCGTGGCATTTGCCGACGGTGTGGCCGCCCGCCGTCAGCGCGGCGGTTTCCTCGTCATTCATCGCCATGCGCGCGAAGGTCTCGCGGACTTGCGCCGCGGTCTTCATCGGGTCGGGCTGGCCGTTGACGCCCTCGGGATTCACGTAGATCAGGCCCATTTGCACGGCGGCGAGCGGGTTTTCCATCGTGTCGGGCTTGTCGACATTGGCGTAGCGTTCGTCCGACGGCGCGAGCCATTCCTTCTCGGCGCCCCAGTAGGTGTCCTTCTCGGGATGCCAGATGTCCTCGCGACCAAAGCCGAAGCCGAAAGTCTTCAGCCCCATGCTTTCATAAGCGACGGTGCCAGCAAGGATGATCAGGTCCGCCCAGCTGAGCCGGTTGCCGTATTTCTTCTTGAGCGGCCAGAGCAGGCGACGGGCCTTGTCGAGGCTCGCATTGTCGGGCCAGGAGTTGAGGGGTGCGAAGCGGATATTGCCGGTGCCTGCGCCGCCGCGGCCATCGGCGAGACGATAGGAGCCCGCCGAGTGCCAGGCGAGACGGATCATCAGCCCGCCGTAATGGCCCCAGTCAGCCGGCCACCACTCCTGGCTTTCGGTCAGCAGCGCATGCAGATCGGCTTTCAGCGCCTCATAGTCGAGCTTCTCGACCTCTTCGGCATAGTCGAAGCTGCGCCCCAGCGGGTCCGTCTTGGTGTCATGCTGGTGCAGGATGTCGAGGTTGAGCGCCTGCGGCCACCAATTCATCACGTTCGAGCCAAGCTCGGTATTTCCGCCATGCATCACCGGGCACTTGCCGCCGGTGTTCACTTCGTTTCCATCCATCTGTGCTTCCTCCTGCTGAGCACGGGGTTGATCGAACAGACCGGTCGAGGTCTGACGTGCCGCAGTTTACTCGAATGGAGCCCGGGCACGTGAATTCACATCTTAGATGATGGTGATAGCAGGCGTTGTGATAAATAAAAATTTGTAAATTATAATTATGGACATAAGCTAAAGTTATGGCTTCGTGGTGTAGTGGCGAAACCGAAGTTCTCAGGGCGTTTTTCGCTCGTCGCCGTAAGGCTCTCGGTCTTTCCTGGTTTGGAGAGGGTTGCCAAGGAAGGCTGCCCTGCAAAACGCTTCTATGCGAGGGAACGGCCTCGGTGATCTCTCGCGACGAACCTGTGGACTCCTCTTTTCGGATGACAGTCGTGGCGAGAGGAAAGCTCGAGGCAGAGCGCAGCCGTCGCGACGCGGATGGGCTTGTCCCGGGCTTGCCTCAGAGCGCGGTCCAGACGCCTCCCGCCTGGGATGATCGCAAGGCCGCCAAGATGAAGCGCATTCCCGCCAAGCCATCAGCAACGCCAGGCAGCAATCCAAGCGGTCTGGGTTCGCCGCGCTCGTGGGCCAGAATCGCGTCAGCTGCGGCGCTATAGATATTGCCGAAAGCCTCGAGGAACCCTTCCGGATGGCCAGCCGGAACACGCGCCATCTCGGCCACCTCGGGCGTGAGCCCCGGCCCGCCCCGAGACAGAAGATACGGGGGCTCTCCGAATGGGGAGACGCGTAGACTATCGGGCGCGGTTTGCAGCCATTCAAGCCCCGCCGTCTCGCCGTAAACACGCAGTTTCAGCCCATTCTCATTGCCAGGGGAGACCTGGCTGGCCCAGAGCATGCCCTTCGCCCCGCTCGCATAACGGATCAACATCTGCACGTCGTCATCGACCGCGCGTCCGGCCACGAAACTGGTGAGCTCGGCGCAGACTTCGCGCGGCTCGAGCCCCGACACGAAGCTCGCGAGGTTCATTGCGTGGGTGCCGATATCACCGAGCGAACCCGCTGCACCCGCGCGCGCGGGATCTGTCCTCCAGACAGCTTGTTTCGCGCCATCCGCTCCAACCGGTTCGGTGAGCCAGTCCTGCGGATACTCGACCTGAACGACCCGGATGCGCCCGAGTTTTCCGGCTTCCACCATAGCGCGGGCCTGTCGCACCATCGCGTAGCCGGTGTAGTTATGTGTGAGCACGAAGAGCGCGTTTGAGGCGCGCACCTCTTCGGCCAGTGCCTCCGCTTCCTCGAGCGTGCGCGTCATGGGCTTGTCGCAGATCACGTGGATGCCCGCGCGCAGGAAGGCGGTCGCGACGGGCGCATGCATATGGTTGGGGGTTACGATCGACACCGCCTCGATCCCGTCGGGCCGCGCCGCTTCTTCGCGCGCCATCACTTCGAAATCCGCGTAGCTGCGCGCGGGGTCCAGCCCCAGCGCCGCAGCAGAGCGATGCGCGCGCGCGGCCTCGGAAGCAAGCGCCCCCGCGACCAGCTCGAACCGGTCGTCGAGCCGCGCCGCGATGCGGTGAACGCCCCCGATGAAGGCTCCCTCGCCGCCGCCGACCATGCCGAGGCGCAGTTTGCGATGTCCGTTCGTCTCGCTCATGTCTTGCCCTCCAGCCCGAGAATACGCCGATTGGCGCCTTCGTCGGTGCCCGCGCCTGCGAAGTCGTCGAATGCGTGATCGGTCACGCGGATGATGTGGCGGGCGATGAACTCCGCCCCTTCGCGCGCGCCGTCCTCAGGATGCTTGAGCGCGCATTCCCATTCAAGCACGGCCCAGCCGTCGAAGTCATGCGCCGCCATTTGCGAGAAGATCCGCCCGAAATCCACCTGCCCGTCGCCAAGCGACCGGAACCGCCCCGCGCGGTCCACCCAGGACTGATAGCCGCCGTAGACGCCCTGGCGCCCCTAGGACACGAATTCGGCATCTTTGACGTGGAAGGCGCGGATGCGGTTGTGGCGGCGCGCTTGCCCCTTACCGACTTCCTCAGCAAATACGTCCTCCGTGGGCCGGCACCCACGGTGTCGAAACGAGCAACTGGAACATGCTGATGAGAGTCCGGCCCATGGACGGGCACATGTGATGTGGAAAAAGCCGGGAAGCTTTCGTCGATCTTGTCTTGGCGGATTGCGGGTCGGCGTGGTTGGCGCGCCGGAAAAGGTTGACCGGGCAAGGCCCCGGCAATACCAACGATCGAAGGGCGAGATGGCGTCTCGCCCCGATCCCGTTTTTGTCCTGAACGCCCGGACCTGTCGCGCGCGCCTACCGATACCTCGGACGGCGCCGAGGAGGCATCATGGCATTATCCGCAACTCCCAGTACCGCCACCTTCGAGCACAAGCGTATCGGAATGGCGTCGATGGCGCTCGCAATGGCGCTCCTGCCGGTGGGGGACGCGATCTCGAAATCACTCACCACGGTCATTGCGCCTTTCGAGGTCACCTTGCTGCGCTCATTGGCACAGGCAGCGTTCTTCCTGCCGGTTGCGTGGGTCATGCGTCGTCACCTCGCGGGTCCGATCCTCTCGGGGGCGTCCCTCATCTCGGCCGGGCTGATCGTGACCGTGCTCTATTCGCTCATCACCGCTTTCGAGGTCATGCCCATCGCCACGGCGATCGCGATCTTCTTCGTCGAGCCGCTGCTTCTCACCTTGCTTGCCGGGCCGTTCCTTGGGGAGGTTCCGGGCCCGCGTCGCTTCGCTGCCGTCGGGGTCGGGCTCGTCGGCGCGCTGATCGTGATCCGGCCGAACTTTGCCGTGTTCGGTCCGGTGGCGTTGCTGCCGCTGCTGGCCGCCCTGTGCTATGCGCTCAACATGATCGTCCTGCGCAAGGCGCGTGGCGGGCAATCCCCCCTGAGCTTCCAATTGGGCGCCTCGCTCTGCGCCGCGGGCCTCCTGCTGTTTATCGAGATACTCCGCCAACTCAGCGGGCTCGCTCCGGACCTGCCTCTCTTGCCCGGTTGGACGGGCTATGCGGTGCTCGCCGCCGGGGCGCTGTCGACAGTGACGTTCCTGATGATCACTTTTGCGTTCTCTCGCGTCGAGGCGAGCCTGCTGGCCCCGTTCCAGTATCTCGAGATCGTTGGTGCGACAGTCCTCGGGTTTCTGGTGTTCGGCGACATTCCCGACGCGCTCACGTTCCTCGGCACCGGGATCATCCTGGCATCCGGAATCTATGTCTTCCATCGCGAAAGGGTGCAGGACGGGCCTGACGAAAAGGAATTTCGCGCGCGCTCCTGAGGCGGCGGCGTCGTTCTCCGCGCCAAGAATTCGGAGACGGCTATCTCCTCCTTGCTGGCGCATCACATTCATCCAATGGCTCGCCATTATCTCACGGAAGTGGCTTCCATCAGGGGGAGATGGCCTTGCCCGAAGGCTTGCATTCGGGGGTGGTATGGAGTTTTGCTGCCGTTATCCGCAACAGCCGAAAGGCAGAACCGTTGAAAACCCGTAGCTTCGCCGTAATCGGCCTTGGGACGTTTGGAAGCACTGTGGCGAGCGAACTCGCCCGCTTCGGCAACCCTGTCCTGGGGATCGACATCGAAGGGCGAAATGTTACGAGGCTCGCAGAAACCCTGACAGAGGCCATAATCGCCGATGGCAAGGACGAGGCGGCGTTGCGTGAGGCGGGAGTCGGCAATTACGACGTCGCTGTCGTTGCGATTGGTGAAGACCTCGAGGCCAATGTGCTTTGCACGATGAACGTCAAATTGCTCGGTGTCGAGACGATCTGGGTCAAAGCACTCAATCGCACGCATCACCGCATTCTTACCAAGTTGGGCGCGGATCGTGTCATCCTGCCAGAGCAGGAAGTCGGTCAGCACATCGCGCAGATGCTCCACAATCCCTTGGTGCGGGACTATGTGAGCCTCGGGAACGGTTATCACGTGGTCGACCTGAACGTTCCGGCGAAGCTCGATGGCAAAGTCGTCGGCAGCGCCGCAATTCTCGAGAAATACAACCTCAGGGCCCTCGGTGCCATGCGCGAGAACCAGTATCTGTCTTGCGATAGTGACGAGCTCACGCTGCGTGAGGGTGACAAGCTTCTGCTGCTCGGCAAGCGGTCCGATCTGCGGCATTTCGGAGACGACTTGCGTGACGGTAAATGACCGATGGCGCGCATTTATTCCAAGCGTCAGGCTCCGCATCTCGCACCACCTCTTGTCCTGATCCTCATTTATGCTGGACTCATCGTGTTTGGCTGCGCTGCGCTGAAGCTGCCCTTTGCGACGACCACCCCGATCACGTGGTCTGATGCGGCCTTCACGGCCACGTCCGCCGTAACCGTGACCGGTCTGGCGGTTGTCGATACTGGAAGCGCCTTCACTCTGTTTGGTCAGGCCGTGGTGATGCTGCTGATCCAGCTCGGCGGTCTCGGGCTGATGACTTTTGCCGTGCTGATCCTGTCGATGTTCGGGCTGCCAGTGGGGTTCACCCATCGGCTCTATCTGAGAGAGGACCTGAATCAGACGTCCGCGACGGATTTGCTGGCATTGACCCGGATGATCCTCAAGGTCGTTTTCATTTGCGAATTCGTTGGCGCCGCGCTCCTCGCATCGGTTTTCGTGCCTGAGGCAGGGTGGGGCGAGGGGCTCTGGCAAGCGCTCTTCCACTCGGTCTCCGCTTTTAACAACGCTGGATTTGCGCTTTTTCCGGACAGTTTGAGCAAATGGGTTGGAAACCCGATCATCAATCTCACCATTCCAGCGCTCTACATACTTGGCGGCCTCGGCTTCACGGTCGCCTCCGATATCTGGCGGGTAAGACGTTGGCATCGCTTTTCGTTGCACACCAAGCTGATGCTTGTCGGCACGATAGCGTTGCTCATTTGGTCCGCACTGGCATTCGGGATTATGGAATGGACAAATCCGGGCACGCTGGGGAGCCTCTCGTGGTCCGATCGGCTCTGGGCCAGTTGGTTCCAGGGAGCCACTACGAGAACGGCGGGCTTCAACACTGTCGAGATCGGAAATCTTACAGACGGCACTTCGCTCATGTTCATGACGCTGATGGTCATCGGCGCGGGCAGCACGTCGACCGGCGGCGGCATAAAAGTCACGACCTTCATCGTCCTGCTGCTCGCCACGGTCGCCTTCTTCAGGCAGCGTTCCAGTATCCAGGTCTTCGGGCGCGAGCTCGGTCTCGATCAGGTCATGAAAGTTCTCGCCCTCTCGATTATCAGCGTTCTGCTGATCCTTTGCGCGCTCTTCGCACTGCTGCTCTGCCATGAAGGCGATTTTCTCGATCTTGCCTTCGAGACCACCTCTGCCTTCGGCACCGTCGGCTTGTCGCGTGGCATCACTGGCGATTTTGATGGCGCCGGACGCGCTATCATCATGGCGGTGATGTTCGTGGGCCGCGTAGGTCCTCTTACCCTCGGTTTCCTGCTTGCCACACGGCGGCCCCGACGGATCGGCTATCCGGCCGGAACGGTGTATCTCGGCTAGGACCAATCATGAATTTCGTATCTTTCATCAACGGTCTTACACTGGTTTTCTTCGCCGCCTTGATGGGCCTCGATGCGCTTCTTTTTTCGGATACAGCCAAGGTTTTTGCGCTCTCCGGCGCACTGGTGGGCGCTTTGGGGGCGACGATCAGCGTCGCCTCCCGCTCGTCCTTTCTCGGTTTGGGACGGCTTCACGCTTTCCTGCTCACGTCGTCGGTTTGGCTTACCGCCGCAATTGCCGGCGCCGTTCCGCTCGCAATGTGGTCGCTCACTCCCGTGGATGCTCTGTTCGAGGCGATGTCGGGGATTACGACGACGGGCTCTACGGTGATGAGCGGTCTCGATACCACACCGCGCGGCATCATCATGTGGCGAGCGCTGCTGCAGGCTGTCGGTGGCGTCGGGTTCATCGTCACCGGCATCGCCTTGTTGCCGATCCTGAAGGTCGGCGGCATGCAGCTCTTCCGCACCGAGAGCTCGGACAAAGGGGACAAAGAACTGAGCAACACTGCGAAGTTCGCCTCGGTGACGCTGCAGATTTATGTAGCTCTCATAGGGCTTTGCACGCTTGCCTACCTTGCTGGTGGCATGAACTTCTTCGACGCGGTGACCCACGCCATGACCACGTTGTCGACCGGTGGATATTCGGGCTATGACGCGTCCTTCGGCCATTTCGACAGCCCATTCCTGCAATGGACGGCGACGCTCTTCATGCTGCTTGGGGCCTTTCCGTTCGCATGGTATATCCGCGGCATCTATCGGCGGACGGTTCGAAGCGAGCAGGTCGAAGCCATGCTGCTCACCTTGGGGGTCGTCATCATCGGGCTGACGGTTTGGCTCGTCTGGACAAGTGGAACGCCGCCGCTGACCGCTCTTCGCATGGTCGCTTTCAACGTCGTCTCTGTCGTGACGACCACAGGCTACGCCACGACCGACTACACTGTCTGGGGGCCGTTCGCGGTTGTTGCCTTCTTCATTCTCTCTGCAGTAGGGGGCTGCACCGGATCGACCGCGGGTGGCGCCAAGGCGATGCGTTGGATCGTATTTTCCAAGGCGGCGCGCGCACAGATGAAAGTGATTAGATTACCGCGTCGGGTTGTTTCCATAAAATACGAGGGGCGCGTGATCGAGAATGACGTCCTCGCGGGCGTTATCGCCTTTTTCGTTATCTATATGGCGACGTTCCTAGGGCTCACCACGCTTCTGGGCTTTTTCGGTCTCGACTTTGCGACGGCGACCAGCGGAGCTTTGACGGCTTTGGCAAATGTCGGACCAGGGGTCGGACCAATCATCGGTCCGGCTGGGAATTTCTCCTCCCTCAGCGATCCCGTGAAGATAATTTTGACCTTCGGGATGTATCTCGGACGTCTGGAAATTCTCACGGTATTGGTGCTCTTCAAGCCCGAATTTTGGCGTGAGATCGCGGTTTTGGGGGAACGGGCGTGATCTCCAAGGGGGGCAGTCCGTCACTCTGAACAAAGCTGAGAAGCTCGATCCACGGGCCGTGGAAGTCTCGGGATCGGGTCCCAGATCATCGCCGACGCAGCTTCGCGTCATCTTGTGCTGCGTCTCGATTTCCTCGTCCGTCACGTAGGCGCTGAAACCGGACACCGCCTCTCCCGAAGCATCAGCCCGTGGGGGGCGCCGGTCGCGCGGCGGCGAAGGCCGGAAGCGTCTCGAGATGCGCGGCGATCCGCGTGATATTCGGCATCGGCGCAAGGTCGATCCCCCAGCGCCGCGCATTGTAGATCTGTGGCACGAGGCACAGATCCGCGAGCGTCAGCTGGTCGCGCCAGCAGAATCGCTCGCCCGATATCATTTCCTCGACCGCGGCGAGGCCGGGGGCGATGAAGGTCTGCATCCAGCTTTCCATCGTGATCGCACCGTTCGAGACCGCCACGGCGTGTTTCGCGACGCGCAGATTGCAAACCGGATGGATATCGACCGCGATAGCCTGGGCGAGGGCGCGGACATGGGCGCGGTCGGCCGGAGCTTCGGGCAGCAGGCCGAGCGCGCGGGTCTCGTTGAGATATTCGACGATCGCAAGGGATTGGGTGAACCGGTCGCCATCGATCTCAAGCGTCGGCACGAGCCCCTGCGGATTGACGGCGAGATAGTCGGGATCGCGCTGTGCGCCGGTCGTCAGATCGACCGGAGCGGCCTGCCACTCAATCCCGGCGAGCGCGAGCGCGATACGGACACGGTAGCTTGCCGAAGACCGCCAGTAATCATGAAGTCGTGTCATTCGATCGGCGTCCCCAGCAGTTTGTCCATTGCGCGCTGCAAGCCGGCGAGATCGGATCCGAGCACCGCCTCCAGCTGCCGCTGATAGGCGATCGCGCGCGGCAACAGCTCCGCCATCAGACGTCGCCCCTCGCGGGTCAGACTCAGCGCGACCAGCCGGGCGTCCACGTCGTCGGGCCGTTTCTCGACCAGACCTTTCGCCTCGAGGTGGCTCGCCGCGCGGCTGACCTTTGGGCGCTCCAGCGAGGTGCGTCGTTCTATATCGCGCACCGAGACCCGGCCCGCATGGGAAAGATGCACCATCACCCGCCATTGCGGCATTGTCAGCCCGGCGTCGCGATAGCCCGCCGCCAGTTCCTGGCTCAGCTTCACCGAGAGCTCCGCGACCAAATAGGGCAGGAAACGCTCGAGATCGAACCCCGGGAGGGGGATCTCTTCATCAGCGGTTTCACGAACTTTTTGTTCAACGGTCATGGGATTCGATGCGGTTTCAAGTTGTTGCGACTGCAACGAATGAGCACGAAATACGTTGCGATTGCAACGAAAATCGTGCGTCGTCTGGAAATCTGGATGTGTAACCATCAGTAAATAATTGATTTTTTACCAAGTCTCCCTCGCTCTTCGTTGCGAATGCAATAAAATCCTTGACTTCGTTGCGAATGAAACGAAACTTGGGCGGAGTTCGACGTCGGCATTTTTGCAAGAGGCCGGCGAACAGGGAGTGGAGGATCTCATGACCGAGCAAGCTCTGCCGAGCGGCATGGTGCGGGCAACCGGCACGTCGGGGCCGCATGAAGGCTACATGCCGGGTTTCGGCAATGATTTCGAAACCGAGGCGCTGCCGGGTGCGCTGCCGCAGGGCCAGAACAGCCCGCAGAAATGCGAATACGGCCTTTATGCCGAGCAGCTTTCCGGAACCGCCTTCACTGCGCCGCGCGGCCAGAACGAGCGGACCTGGTGCTATCGGATCCGGCCCTCGGTCAAGCATGTCGGTCGCTTCACCAAGATCGACGTGCCCTATTGGAAATCCGCGCCGAATGTCGATCCGGACGTGATCTCGCTTGGCCAATATCGTTGGAACCCGGTGCCCCATTCCGATGAGCCGCTGACCTGGGTCACCGGCATGCGCACAATGACCACCGCGGGCGACGTGAACACGCAGGTCGGCATGGCGAGCCATATCTATCTCGTGACGCAGTCGATGGAGGACGAGTATTTCTTCTCGGCTGACAGCGAGTTGCTCGTCGTGCCGCAAGAGGGGCGTCTGCGCTTCTGCACGGAGCTCGGGATTATCGATCTCGAGCCCAAGGAGATCGCCATCCTGCCGCGCGGTCTGGTTTATCGGGTCGAAGTCCTCGAAGGGCCGGCGCGGGGCTTCGTCTGCGAAAACTACGGCCAGAAGTTCGATCTTCCGGGCCGTGGCCCGATCGGTGCAAACTGCCTCGCCAATCCGCGCGACTTCAAATGCCCCGTCGCGGCTTTCGAGGATCGCGACGCGAAAAGCCGGGTCGTCATCAAGTGGTGCGGCCAGTTCCACGAGACGTTCATCGACCACAGCCCGCTCGACGTGGTGGGATGGCACGGCAATTATTGCGCCTACAAATACGATCTGCGCACCTACAGCCCGGTCGGCGCGATCCTGTTCGATCACCCCGATCCGTCGATCTTCACCGTGCTCACCGCGCCTTCGGGTCAGGAAGGCACCGCGAATATCGATTTCGTGCTGTTCCGCGAGCGCTGGATGGTGGCCGAGCATACGTTCCGCCCGCCGTGGTATCACAAGAACATCATGTCCGAACTGATGGGCAACATCTACGGCATCTACGACGCCAAGCCGCAGGGCTTCATGCCGGGCGGGACCAGCCTGCACAACATGATGCTGCCGCACGGCCCTGACCGTAACGCATTCGAACACGCATCAAACGAACCGATGGAACCCGCGTTCCAAGGCAACACGATGCAGTTCATGTTCGAGACGCGCTTCCCGCAGCACCTCACCGAATTCGCCGCGAAGGAGGCGCCGTTGCAGGACGATTACATCGATTGCTGGGACAGCATCGAGAAGAAATTCGACGGAAAACCGGGGACCAAATGACCGACCAGACCAGCTGGGTGGCGTCCGCTCAGGGCGACACCGACTTCCCGATCCAGAACCTGCCCTACGGCGTCTTCGACGACGGCAATGGGGCGCGGATGGGCGTCGCCATCGGGGATATGATCCTCGACGTCGCCAAGGTGGATCACGGGCTTTCGGCAGATCTGTTCGCCGAGCCCGCGTGGAACCGCGTCATGGAGGCGGGCCCGAAGACCTGGGCCAAGCTGCGCGCGCGTCTGACCGAGCTTCTCTCCGACGAAGGGCACAAGTCCGCGGTCGAGCCGCATCTGGTGTCGCAAGCCGGGGCGAAAATGCTGATGCCGTTCCGCGTGACCGAATACACCGATTTCTACGCCGGCAAGAACCACGCGACCAATGTCGGCACGATCTTCCGTGGCCCCGAAAACGCGCTGCCCGCGAACTGGCTGTCGATCCCGATCGGCTATAACGGCCGGGCCTCGTCGGTGGTCGTTTCCGGCACGCCGGTCATCCGTCCCAACGGGCAGGTCAAAGGCCCGAACGAGGAGCTGCCGCGTTTCGCCCCTTCGGCGCGTTTTGACATCGAACTGGAATTCGGCGCCATCGTCGGCCAGCCCTCCGAGGGTATGATCTCGGTCAGTCAGGCCGATGAGATGATCTTCGGCTACGTGCTGCTCAATGACTGGTCGGCGCGCGACATCCAGGCGTGGGAATACGTGCCTCTCGGACCGTTCCAGTCCAAGGCGACGGCGACGACGATCAGCCCCTGGATCGTGACGAAAGCGGCGCTGGAGCCGTTCCGCGTCAACACGCCCGAGCGTGAGCGCGAATTGCTGCCCTATCTGCGCGAGCCGGGGCCGATGAATTACGATATCGAGCTGGAAGTCGCGCTGCGCCCGGAGGGCGGCGAGGAGGCGGTGATTTCGCGCACCAATACCTCGATGCTCTACTACTCCGCCGCGCAGCAGCTGGCCCATCACACGACCTCGGGCTGTCCGATGCGCGCGGGCGATCTGTTGGGCTCGGGCACGATCTCGGGCACTGAAAAAGACAGCCGGGGCTCGCTGCTCGAACTGAGCTGGTCGGGCAAGGAGCCGCTGGAGCTTCCCGATGGCACGACCCGCAGCTTCATCGAGGATGGCGACACGCTGACCCTGCGCGGTGCTGCGCAGGGCAAAGGATACCGCATCGGGTTCGGAGATTGCACGGGGCAGGTGCTCCCTGCGCGCGCTCTGCCCGACTGGGCTAAGGAATAAGGAGGCATCTGATGGCCAAGGCATTCGCGTCGCAAGGCGACATGGAAGAGAAGAAGATCAGCTTCACGGAAGTGGGCGAGGGCCTCTACGCCTTCACCGCGGAGGGCGACCCGAACACCGGCGTCATCATCGGCGACGACAGCGTGATGATCGTCGAGGCGCAGGCCACCCCGCGTCTTGCGCGCAAGGTGATCGAATGCGTCCGCTCGGTGACCGACAAGCCGATCAGCCACCTGGTGCTGACGCACTACCACGCGGTTCGCGTGCTGGGCGCCAGCGCCTATGGCGCGCGCGAGATCATCATGTCCGACACCACCCGCGCGCAGGTCGCAGAACGTGGGCAGGAGGACTGGGACAGCGAATTCGGCCGCTTCCCGCGCCTGTTCCAGGGCCATGAGGAAATCCCCGGTCTGACCTGGCCGACCACGACCTTCAGCGACCAGATGACGGTTTACCTCGGCAATCGCCGCGTCGACATCATGCATCTGGGCCGCGCCCATACCGCAGGCGATGCAGTGATCTGGGTGCCCGATCAGGAGGTGATGTTCACCGGCGATATCGTGGAATACCACTCGGCCTGCTATTGTGGTGACGGTCATTTCGGCGACTGGCCCGAGACGCTGGCCAATATCGCAGCCTTCGAGCCGCGCGCGATCGCGCCGGGTCGTGGCGATGCGCTGGTGGGCGAGAAGATGGTCACCGAAGCGCTGGAGAACACCGCTGATTTCGTCCGCTCCACCTTCAAGCCGGTGGAACGCGTCGTTGCCCGTGGCGGCACCCTGAAAGAGGCGTGGGACGCGGTGCGCGAAGCCTGCGATCCGAAATTCGCCGATTACGCGATCTACGAACATTGCCTGCCGTTCAACGTGGCGCGCGCCTATGACGAGGCCCGCGGCATCGACACCCCGCGTGTCTGGACGGCAGAGCGCGACCGCGAGATGTGGGACGCGCTTCAGGGCTGAGGCGCGCCGGCAGGGGAGGAGGAACCGATGCCATATGATTACAAGCCGTTCGACTATGTTGCGCCGAAGGGACTGAGCGCCCCGGAGCCGCGTCACAAGGTCATCGTCGTTGGGGCCGGGCCGATCGGTCTCGCCGCCGCGCTGGAGCTTGCGAATTACGGCGTGGCGTCGGTCGTGCTCGACGACAACAACGTGGTGTCGGTGGGCAGCCGCGCGATCTGCTGGTCGAAACGCTCGCTCGAGATACTCGACCGGCTGGGCGTGGGCGATGCCTGCGTGCAGAAGGGTGTGACCTGGAAGGTCGGGCGCACCCATCATGGCGCGCGCGAAGTGTTCAACTTCGACCTTCTGCCCGAGGACGGCCACAAGATGCCCGCCTTCGTGAATCTGCAGCAATATTACGTCGAGGAGTATCTCGTCGCCGCTGCGCAGGCGAACCCGCTTGTCGACCTGCGCTTCAAGAACAAGGTCACCTCGCTCGAGCAGGCGGCGGATCACGCGACGGTCTCGATCGAGACGCCGGATGGGGAATATACGCTCGAAGGTGAGTATGTGCTGGCCTGCGACGGGGCGCGCTCGCCGATCCGGCAGATGATGGGGCTGGAATTCGAGGGCGTTCTGTTCGAGGAACGCTTCCTGATCGCCGATATCGAGATGCAGGCCGATTTCCCGTCGGAGCGCTGGTTCTGGTTCGAGCCGGATTTCCACGAGGGCCAGTCGGCACTGCTGCACAAACAGCCTGACAATATCTACCGCATCGATCTGCAACTGGGCTGGGACACCGATCCGGAGGAAGAGCGCAAACCCGAGCGCATCATCCCGCGGATCGAGAAGGCGGTGGGCCATTCGAATTTCAAGCTCGACTGGACCTCGATCTACACGTTCCAGTGCCGTCGGCTGAAGAACTTCGTCCATGACCGGGTGATCTTCGTGGGCGATAGCGCGCATGTCGTCTCGCCCTTCGGCGCGCGTGGCGGCAATGGCGGGCTGCAGGATGTCGACGCGCTGGGCTGGCGTCTGGCGCGGGTCGTGAAGGGAGAGAGCACGCCCGCGCTGCTCGCCCGCTACGACGCCGAGCGGACCTTCGGCTCTGACGAGAACATTGCCAATTCCAGCCGTACCACGCGGTTCATGTCGCCGCGCCCGGGGGCGGAGCGGTGGTTCCGCGATGCGGTTCTGGCGCTGTCTGAGCATGCGGATTTCGCCCGCCCGATGGTGAACTCGGGACGCTTGAGCCTGCCGTGCCGCTACCCGCTGGACCAGGCGCCCGATGATGCGGCCTTGCCGAGTGGCACCCGTCCCGGCGCGGTCGCCCCCGATGCTCCGCTTGGCAACGAATGGCTGCTCGATCGGCTTGCGGGCGGCTTCACGCTTCTGGGCCTCGGTGCCGAGGCGCCCGAGGTCGCGGGGCTGCGCAGAATGACGCTCGATCCGACGCCGGAGCTGCGCGCCCGCTATCTCGGCGATGCGCCCTCGGCGCTCTACCTGATCCGGCCCGATCAGGTCGTCGCGGCGCGTTGGCAAAAAGCGGGGGCCGAGCAGATCGCCGCGCAACTGGCTGCAATCGAGGAGGGCAGCGCATGAGCCTGATCACCGACCTGAACCTTGCCGATCACGACGCGCTCTACGAGCGGCTTATCGCCGCCCATGAGGGGCTGGACGAGGCGGAAAGCGCCGCGTTCAACGCGCGGCTGATCCTGATCCTGATGAACCATATCGGCGACCGCCGCGTGCTCGAGGAGGCGTTCGAGCTCGCCGCGCGTGCCGGGCGTCCCGATGCCAGCCCGAAAACCGGGCAGATGCGCGCCGATAGCTGATGCCTTTACCGAACGCGGGAGCTCCGCGTTCGTCGTCATTCTTGGGAGGAAACGATGACGCATAAACTGACGAAACGTGCTTTCCTGGGCTCCGCCGCCGCAGTGGGGGCGACCCTTGCGATGCCTGCGATCCCGGCACGGGCCGAGGGCGTGGACCTCGTCCTGTCGAGCTGGTTGCCGCCGCGCCACCCGATCGTGGTGGACGCGATCAAGCCCTGGGCGAAGGACATCGAGAAAGCGACCGAGGGCCGCGTGCGCATCCGCGTGCTCGCCAAGCCGCTGGGCTCGCCGCCCGCGCATTTCGACATGGCGCGCGACGGCGTGGCCGACATCACCTACGGTCTGCACAGCTTCACGCAGGATGACCGCTTCAAGAATTCGCGCGTTGGCCAGTTCAGCTTCCTCGGCAATGATGCCGTGTCGATGTCGGAAGCCTTCTGGACCGTCTATACCGAGAAGCTCGGCGCCGAGAAGGAACATGCCGGCACCCATCTGCTGGGCCTGTTCAACCATGGCCCCGGGATGGTCCACAACAACAAGCGTCCGATCAACAAGATCGAAGACCTGCAGGGTTTGAAGATGCGTGTGCCGGGCGGTTACATCGCCGATCTGATGAGCCATTTCGGCGTCGAGACGATCTTCACCCCCTCGGGCGAAGTCTATGAAAAGCTCTCGCGCGGCGTCGTCGATGGCGTGACCTTCCCCTATGACGCGATCGCCTCGTTCAACCTCGCGGATTACCTGAAATACACCACCACGATCCCGGGCGGCATCTACAACACCACCTGGTTCCTGGTGATGAACTCCGGCAAGTGGGACGCGATTTCCCCGGCCGATCAGGAGGCGATCAACAAGCTCTCCGGGCTCGCCTTCGCAACCCGCGTCGGCAAGGCGTGGAACGGCGCGGACGAGCGCGGCAAGAAGGCAGCGAAAGAGGGGGGTATGGTCGCCGAGACCGCGCCGCAGGGCGTGCTCGACGCGATCAAGCAAGAGGCCAGCGTGCTCGAAGGGCAGTGGGCCGACAGCCTGGGTGGCGACTATGACGGTCGCGCCGCGCTTGCCGAGTTCCGCAAGATGACGGGCGTGGACGTATGATCGCACGCGGCCGCTTCGTTCTCGAGGCAATCGCCGCGGGCCTGGTGACGGGGTTGATCCTCGTCACCTGTTTCGACGTGGTCGGCAGGTATCTGTTCAACAACCCGCTGACCGGCGCCTACGAGATCACCCAGGTGCTTCTCGGCGCGCTCGTCTTCGTCGCGATGCCTCTCACCACGGGCAAGGGAGGCCATGTCGAGGTCGACCTGCTGATGCCGATCCTGCCGCCGGTGCTGCGGCGTATGCTCGGGCGGATCGGGAGCGCGATCGCGGCGCTCGTCATGCTCTATTTCGCATGGCGGCTGGTGATCCTGACACAGGATCAGTTCCACACGCAGCTCGCGACCTCGGGTCTCGGGATCAAACTCTGGTATTTCGGTGTGATCGGCGTACTCAGCTTCGCCGTCTCCGCCCTTGTCGCGGTGCTTCGGAGGCCGGAATGACGATATCTCTCGTGGCATTCGCCATACTTCTGGCGCTGGTCTTCCTGCGCGTGCCGATCGCCTTCGCGATGGCGCTTGTCGGCGGGGCCGGGTTCGCATGGATGCGCGGCGCCGAGGCGGCCGGCTCGATGGTCGGCAGCGCCGTCTTCGAGACCGGGATGAACTATTCGCTTTCGGTCGTGCCGCTCTTCATCTTCATGGGCAATGTGCTGGCCGGATCGGGGATCGCCAGCGGTCTCTTCACGGGCGCCGACCGGGTCTTCGGGCGGATGCGTGGCGGGCTCGCGATGGCGACGATCCTCAGCTGCGGCGGCTTCTCCGCGGTCTGCGGTTCGTCGCTCGCGACCGCGGCCACGATGTCGAAGGTGGCGATGCCATCGATGCGCCGCTTCGGCTATCACGACTCGCTCGCCACCGGCGCCATCGCCGCGGGCGGCACGCTGGGCATTCTGATCCCGCCCTCGGTCATCATGATCATCTTCGGTCTTCTGACCGAGAGCGACATCGGCAAGCTGTTCATCGCGGGGATCGTTCCCGGGGTGCTCGGTATAGGTCTGTATCTCGTGTCGGTCATGGTCGCAGTGCGGCTGAACCCGAAACTCGCCCCGGAAGTGCGCGAGCCCCTTGCCATGAAGCGGCAGGACATCGTCGGCGTGCTCGCGACGCTCGGGCTGTTCGTCTTCATCATGGTGGGCATCTATGGCGGGTTCTTCACTCCGATCGAGGCCGCCGGCATGGGCGCGGCTGCGGCCGTCTTGATCGCGGCTGCGGTCGGCGGTCTGAGGCTCGGCGCGCTCTGGCGGGCGCTCACCGATGCGGCAATCGCCTCCGCGATGATCTTCGCTATCGTCATCGGAGCCGAGATCTTCGGCAATTTCGTCACCTTCGTGGGTCTGCCCGACGCGCTGGCCGAACTGGTCTACAATCTCGGGCTGGGCGGCTACGAGGTGATCATCATCATCGTACTGATCTACATGCTGCTGGGCATGGTGCTCGAGAGCCTGTCGATGATCCTGCTGACGGTGCCGATCTTCTACCCGGTGATCTACCAGCTCGATTTCGGTTCAGGGCTCTTGGCCAATCCCGACAATGCGTTGATCTGGTTCGCCGTGATCGTCGTGGTCGCGACAGAGATCTCGCTGATCACGCCGCCTGTTGGCATGAATGTCTTCGTGCTGCGCTCGGTTCTGCCGGACGTGACGCTGGGCACGATGTTCCGCGGCATCCTGTGGTTCTGGGTGGCAGATATCGTGCGGATCTCGCTGATCGTGGCCTTCCCGGTGATCTCTCTCTGGCTGGTCGGCTAGTCCCGCTCGGGCTTGGTGCGGATATCGAGTTCGAGCGTGTCGATCAGCGCATTCACCCCGGCTTCGAGTCCGGCGCGCGCTTCCTCGGGCAGGGCGGAGAGCATCGTCTGGGCCCGGGCGTTCACCTTGGGCCGGGCCTCGCCATAAAGCGCACGGCCCGCCTCGGTGCATTCATACTCACGCAGCCGCCGATCGCTGTCGGGCACGAAGCGCCGGATCAGCCCGCGCGCTTCGAGACGCGCCGCTGCCCGGCTTACCTGAACCTTGTCGAGCGTGGTGCGGCGCGCGATGTCGAGCGATGAAATCCGGCCGACCCCGTCGAGGATCGACATCAGCCTCCATTCCTCTCGCGTAAGCCCGTATTCGCGCGCATAGACATCCTGGAGATTGCGCGAGAAGGCCTCGGCGGCGATCGCGAGACGGTAGGGAAAGAATTCCTCGAGCTTCATGCGGTGCAAATCCTCCTCGGGGCAGGATGGCAGTGTTTCATGTGCAATGAAATGACTTTCATGAGACCGCTCCCGGCGCGCTCTGCGCTCAGATCGGCAGCGGCGCGTCCTGCTTGAACTGGTGCATGACGATCTGGCTCTGCACCCGGGCGACGGTGGGATGGGCAAGCAGCACGTCGTGGATCAGCCGATGCAGTGCTGCCAGATCCGCGCAGTAGACGCGCAGCAGATAATCCGCCTCCCCCGTCAGGGTCCAAGCGGAGGTGATCTCGGGCTGCAAGGAGACGAGGCGCGAGAATTGCTGCGCCGGTTCCGCCCCGTGTCGCTGCATCTGCACCTGCACGAAGGCTTGCACGGCAAGCCCAAGCCGCGCCGCATCGAGCCGCGCGCCGTAGCCGCGGATCAGCCCCTCGGCCTCGAGCCGCTGCCGCCTCCGCCCCACTTGGCTTGGCGACAGGTTCAGCCGCTCGCTCAAGTCCTGCGAGGTTAGCTGGGCATTCTGCTGCAGTTCCGCGAGCAGGCGTTTGTCGATATGGTCGATCATGCGGAGATTTAGCGCCGAATTCCACCTGGATGCAATATTTGCGCAAAAATTGGCGCCCCTATGCGCTACTTCGCGCGGAACGAGCATTCGTCCCAGGTTACCTTCTTCTTAGCGCAAACAGGAGGAGAAACCCATGGGACCGTTCCCCCACGACGCCCCGCAATCCACCATCACCGAGGAGAATCCCGCTGGCACGGACGGGTTCGAATTCGTCGAATTCGCACATCCCGATCCGCAGGAACTGCGCGACCTCTTCGCGAAGATGGGCTATGAGCATGTAGCGAACCACAAATCGAAGCCGGTCGAGCTTTGGCAGCAGGGCGACATCACCTATGTCATCAACGCTGACCCCGACAGCTTCGCGGCCCGTTTCGTGGAAGAGCACGGGCCCTGCGCCCCCTCGATGGCATGGCGCGTCGTCGATGCGCGGCACGCCTTCGATCACGCGGTGAAGAACGGCGCGGAGCCCTACGAGGGCACGGACAAGACCGTCGACTGGCCCGCGATCAAGGGGATCGGCGGCAGCCTGATCTATTTCACCGACCAATATTACGACACCTCGCCCTATAACGAGGAATTCGACTGGCTGAAGACGTCGAAGCCGAAGGGCGTGGGCTTCTATTATCTCGACCACCTGACCCACAATGTCTTTAAGGGCAACATGGACAAGTGGTTCAACTTCTACGGCGATCTTTTCAATTTCCGCGAGATCCGGTTCTTCGACATCGAGGGAAAATATACCGGCCTCTATTCCCGGGCGCTGACCTCGCCCTGCGGGCGCATCCGCATCCCGATCAACGAGGATCGCGGCGAAACCGGCCAGATCGTCTCCTATCTCAAGAAGTACAAGGGCGAGGGCATCCAGCACATCGCCGTGGGCGCGCGCGACATCTACGAGGCGACCGACGCGATCGCTGATCGCGGCATCCGCTTCATGCCTGCCCCGCCCGAAACCTATTACGAGCTCAGCCATGACCGCGTGACCGGGCATGAGGAGCCGGTCGATCGGATGAAGAAGCACGGCATCCTGATCGACGGCGAGGGCGTCCTCGGCGGCGGCGAGACCAAGATTCTGTTGCAGATATTCTCGAAGACGGTAATCGGGCCGATTTTCTTCGAATTCATCCAGCGCAAGGGCGACGATGGGTTCGGCGAAGGCAACTTCAAGGCGCTCTTCGAGTCGATCGAGCGCGAGCAGATCGAAAGCGGCGAACTCGTCGCCGAATGATCGCGCCACAAATCCAAGTTGCGACGGGGCAGGCTGGAGCCTGCCCCGTATGCATTTCGGCGGCGCTGCGGGCGGAACCTTGCCGCTCAGCGAAATCCAAAAGCGCGCACCACGCCGAGCAGAGCCTGGCGAGCTCGACGATCGGTCCGAGCCGGTAGAGTTGTTTGGGTCCCGAGGCCTGCGGCACCATGCAGAAAGTTCGATCAACTCACCGTTATCGAAGCTGAAGGTCCGGAATTCCTCAGGTGAATGCTGCCGTCTTCCTTTGATAGCAAATAGGTATTCGAGAGAATTTATTTTTCAAAAAGACTTTCCTGTGCGCCCGGGGCCGGATCGCAAGCCCTCCGGCCCCAATTACAAACAGGCGGAGATTTTCATGACGGAACCTTCTATCGAAATCGAATACTTGGATGACGGGGCGATCCGACTGCGCAAAGGCGCGTGGTCGGACAAGGTGCCGCGGTCGCAGATTGAGCGCTGGGCGGACCATTATGAGTTGATGCATCGAAATAACAGCAATGCCGGGTATCTCGAAATGGCCCGCGCGCTGCGGGAAGCCAGGGCGAAGTTTCTGCTTTGATTGGCTGAGCGGACAGAGAAAAATCCGCTGAGAAAAACCTGAAAGAGTGCGCCGAGGCAGATCAGTTGGGCCTTGTCGGCGTCCGCTCTTTCCTTCCGAATCCACAAATCGTAAGCTTCGGCAAAACGGCTCAGAATACGCCATCGGGATCGGCGCAAAATAAACTGAACTTGTCAGGAGGCGAAGATTGGATCAGCTGCGTGTAATCGAAGACCGCTTGCAGCGCCTTAATGGGGTCACCGATTGGAAATTCGCCTTGGGTTTGCACATTCGCTTTGCCAATCCGACCCTGAGCTATGTGACCTACCCGAAAGAATGGGTGGATTACTACACCGAAAAACAGCTCGTTTTCGTGGACCCGACCGTCCGATGGGCGATTTCCAATCAGGGTATTTGCGATTGGGCGGACCTCTCCGACGGCGATGAGAGTGACGTGTTCGGCGCCGCTTCGCGTTTTGGATTGCGTTACGGGAAGGTCATTGCACTTGGGGAATTGGACCGTTCCATTGGCTTCTTTGCCCATCCTTCTCGTCCGATCACGCAGGAGGAGATCGAGCAGGCTCAATCGCTAATGCAGGAGCTTCACGACGTCACCCGCGATGCGTTGGACATGTCCGATAAGGAGCTCGAGGAGCTTCGCCAGATCCCGGTGCAGCCCTAAGCCGGAGTTCTTGGGCCAGACCCCAGAGACCCCAATACCAATGCCAATCTAGCAGAGCCGCAGAGTCTAATGGGCTGCCCGCGCCCGAGCAGTTGCGGTGCGGGCAGCCCCCGATGTTGCGAGCGGCGTTTACCGTCAGGCGGCGCGGATCTGGGACGGTTGGTCCCGCTCCACCCACGAACCGTTTTGATAGCGCGCCGTGATCCGGCCCGCATCGTCCATCGCCTGCAGCGACAACCAGCCATTGTCGAACAGCGCCTTGAGCTGCGGATGCCGCTCCAGCACCTCGGTGATCGCCTCGGTCGGGGCCGCGACGACCACCGAGAGCCGCAGCGGATCATGCCGCAGCCGCTCGCCGTCATGCATCGATTGCATCGGCAACCCGACCCGCAGATCGCCGCCATTACCCTCGAACACACCGATGCCGCCGACCACGTTGTGCAACAGCTTGTTGCCCGCCCCGAATACCTCGGGCGCGGTGGCGGAGCCGTTATATTGCAGCGCGATCCAGCTGGTGACGACGGCAGGGGCGGTCAGGATCAGCTCGAGCGTGGAAAAGCCCGCATCCTGCCGCCAGTCGTAATCGTGCAGGAAGGCTCGCCCACCCAGATCGCAGCCCCTGCTCCGCGCCCTGGGGGCCACGATGAAGGCGCGGCAACCGGCCAGCCCCCATTCGGGCCGCAACTCGGACCAGTCCTTGCCCCGCCGGGGCAGATCTGCCCCCGACCCGGCGCGGGGGAGGGCCTGCGCCCGCGCCGTCCGGGCGATCTGGCCCGCCTTCGCGAGCGCTGTTTGCAACTGCGCCAGATGCGCCCGTGGCACCGCAGCCGTCCCATCCTCGAACAGCCGTAGCTCGTCGCTGACTGTATCATGCAGCCCGGCAAGGAACCGCGTCTCCGGCGGGATCGCGATGCCGTTCCGGGACAGTCCCTTGCGCACCACCGGATCGTTGAGCAGTTCCGCGAGCAACCGCGCGTTCACATCGCCCGCATGGCCGCCACAGGCCCCGCATTGCAGCGCGCTCGCATGCGGTGCGTTGGTGACATGCGCGCCGTGACCCGCGATCAGGACCAGCGGCGCGAAATCGGAGGTGAGCGACATCGCCTGCAGCACCCGGCCCGCCAGCGCGATCCGCTCATCGGAGGGCAGGTCGAGCGCGGGCACGGGCTCGGGGGTCGGTGCCGTTTCCTGCGCCATCGCCGAACCGAAAAGCTTGCCCAGATACAGCGGCCCGGCCGCTTCCACGAAGGCGAAGGACGACACCGCGGCCAGCTTGAACCGGCCCCAAGCGCGGGTGGCGCGCCGGGCGATCCGCGCGGCCTGATCGGCCTTGTCGCTCACCGCGACTTGCGACTCGACCCCTGTTTCCAACAGCACCGGCGCCCGCGCGTCGCGCTGGTCCGAGGCCAGCCGGCGATGGGCGATCGGCAGACCGAAGAAGCCCGCGAAGCCGCGCGTCTGCACGCCGGGATCGGCGGCTTCCAAGGCCCGCCGGAAGGGTTCGGACCGCACGTCGATGCAAAAGACCGCCTGGATGTCGGGTGCCTGTGCGCCGGTCCGTTCGTCCGCCGCTGCGAGCGTTTCCGCCAAGGCCCGTTCTTCGGCCCGGTCCGCGGCCTCTTGCAGTGCAAGATCGATGCGCAGATCGAGGCTCGGATTCAGCGGCGCGGCATGGTCTTTCAGCGCCCGCGTCCAAGGGACGGAGAGCCGGTCGCGGAAACACTCCAGCAGCGCCACCTCCCATGCGAGCCGGATCACCAGCATCTCGAACGCCAGCGCATTGCGCTCTCCCTTCAGCCCGTCCGCCCAGCCAAGCCCGCGCGCATATTGCGCCCAGCCTCCAAGGCTCATCGCGAGCCGATGCAGGTAGAGTGGCGCGGCCTCGGTGCTCAGACCAAGCCGTCCCGTCAGTTCCGCGAAGGCGGCGCGCGCATCCGTGGGCAGGCTCGCCGCGAAGGCGCAGAAGCCGCGCAGCCCGTGCAGACCCGGCGTCAGGTCGCGCAGCGCGAACGCCCGCCACGCCTTGAAGGCCGCGCCCTCCGGCGCAGGCCAGAGCGCTTGCCCCTTGTCGAAATGCCCGCCGGCCCAGAGACCGACCCGGTCCGCGATCAGCGCGGGCCAGTCCTGTCCGGTCTCCTTCGCGGCCAGATCGGCCAGCGTCGGATCGGGCCGATACGCGGGCGAGGGAGCGTGAAGCGCCTTTCGCACCTGATCGGGGTCGAGCCCGGCCTCGATCGCGGCGGCCGAAATGTCCTGCAGCGTGAGCCGCCCGGCCTCTATCCACTGGGCTATTGCCTCGCGCGGGGCGGTCGTCCGGGCGCCCGCCACCCGCGCCAGCCGGGTCGCGGCCTGAAGGCGGCTCTCTCCGGCCTGACCGAGATAGGGGTTCACCGCCACCGTCGCCTCCAGCCCGAAGGCGGGCGGGATCTGAGCCAGCGTCTTTTCGGCTGCGGCAAAGAGTTGCAAGGTCGCGCCGGGGAATTGATAGCTGTGGAAACTCATAGCCTTAACCTTTCTTGAGGGGCGTCTGCCCGATCAGCCGATCGGTGAGCGCATTAAGATAGAGACCGTTCATGAGGTGGACCCGCAGCCCCGCCGCAGCCGGATGGCTGCCCCAGAGCGGGAAGGTCGCCTGCGCCCAGGCCGCGAGGCCGAAGCCTGCGATCGTCAGGAGCATCACCAGCCAGATCAGCGGGTCGGCCGGGGGCGGGGGCGGCAGGGTGCCCGCCGAGAGCGCATTTGCCCCCCAATGCAGCGCGAAATAACCAAGGGTCGCGCCCAGAGACATAAGCGTCGTGCGCCAGAACAGCGGCCACGGCGCGGCCTCCGCCAGCCCCTGCGCGATCAGGTAGGCGACGCCGAAGACGAGGATCGCCCCCAACGCGATCGCCTGTGGCGGCTCGTGCCAGAGCCCAGAGAGCGCGAGCGCCCCGCCGTAGATTGCGAGCGAAAGAAGGAAGGCGCGCAGCACCGCTCCGGCGCCCGGCACCGCGACCGGGCCGGGCCGGCGCTGCTGCGCCACCGCGGCGACCGCGCTGCCCGAGGACAGGAAGGCATGCGCCTTGTAAAGCGAATGCGCCACGATATGCAGCAGCGCCAGCGGAAACAGCGCCAGTCCGCATTGCAGCACCATGAAGCTCATCTGTGCGCAGGTGGACCATGCAAGCGAGGTCTTCACCGCCGATTGCGTCGTCGCCACTGCCGCCGCGATGAGTGCGCTGAGCCCGCCGACCAGCGCCAGCACTGCGAGGACGCCGGGCGCGGCGAGCATCACGTCGGCAAAGCGGATCAGCAGGAAGCCCCCTGCATTGACCACGCCCGCATGCATCAGTGCCGAGACCGGGGTTGGGGCCTCCATCACCTCGGTCAGCCAGCCATGGGTCGGGATCAGCGCCGATTTGAACACCGCAGCGACGCCCAGAAGCCCCGCCACGACCCAAAGCGTCTGCGGCCCTTGCCCGTTGCGCGCGGCCTCGAGGATGCGCGCGATGTCGGTGGTCCCGAAGCCATAGGCGAGAAGGCTCACCGCGACCAGCAGGGCACCGCTCCCGACCAACCCGCTGAGCGATTTCTTCCGCGCGGCGCGTTGCGCGCCGGGGCGCTCGGGATAGAACAGCAGCAACCGGTGCAGACCGGTGCCGACCGCGATCCATGCGATCACCAGCTGGAACAGGTTGCCCGCCACCACGAGCGCCAGCACACAGGCGAGTGTCAGGCTCATCCAGCCCATGAACCAGCTTTGCCGCGCTTCGCCATCGAGCGCGACCCGCGAAAAGCGCAGCACCACCCAGCCGACGAAGCCGACGGTCAGTCCCAGCGAGATGCTGACGATGTCGATGCGCGCAGAGAGACCGACGCCCGCCATGCCTATGAGCGGGCTCGTCGTCGGCCCCGACAGCGCAAGCGTCACCGCCGCGCTCACCGTCGCGAGCAGCCCCAGAAGTGAGGCCAGCTCCGGCCCACGCAGTCGCGCTCCGGCCCGCTCCGCAGGCCTCAGAAGCAAATCAGTGCCGACCGCGATCAAAAGCGCAGCGGGCAGCAGCAAGAGATAAGACATGGCAACCTCCAGTTCGTTCCCGGGAGAGGTAGCGGCGGCTTAGTGTGAAGAAAAATTCATTGTTTGTGGGTTTTCGTTCTGTTTAATAGAACGATGTCAGAGTTGAACTACCATCATCTGCGCTATTTCCACGAAGTCGCGAAGGACGGGAACCTGACGCGCACGGCGGAGCGTCTGAACGTCTCGCAATCGGCGCTCTCGACGCAGATCCGCACATTCGAGGCACGGATCGGTCACCAATTGTTCGAGCGGCGCGGGCGGCAGTTGGTGCTGACCGAGGTCGGGCATATCACGCTCGACTATTCGGAGCGGATTTTCGAGGCGGGCGAAGAGCTTGCGGCCACGTTGCGACAGGCCTCGGCGGGACGTCAGGCGGTGAGGATCGGCGCGCTCTCCACGCTTTCGCGCAATTTCCAGATCGGATTTCTCGCGCCGCTCATCGGGCGCACGGATGTGGAGATCGTGCTGCGTTCGGGCAACGGGGGCGTCCTGTTCGAGGCGCTGCAGGCGATGGCGCTTGACGTGGTGCTGACGACGGAGCCGCCGGCACGCGACGTGTTCTCGAGCTTCGTCGCGCATCGCGTCGCCGAACAGAAGGTCTTGCTGCACGGCACGCCGCACCGGCTGCGGCATGCCACGCTCGAGGAGATGCTGAGCGAGGAGCCCGTGATCCTGCCGACCGACAGTTCGATCCGGACCGGCTTCGACAGCCTGATCACCCGGCTCGGGCTGCGTCCGCAAGTGGCGGCGGAGGTTGACGACATGGCGATGATCCGCCTTCTGGCCCGCGAGGATGCGGGGCTTGCGATCACGCCCGCCGTCGTTCTGGCCGACGAGCTTCGCGACGGGTTGCTGGTGACCGCACCGTTCGATCTCGATATCGGCGAGGATTTCTACGCGGTGACGCTGCAGCGCCGCTTTCCGAACCCGGTGGTCACGGACCTGATCGAGAAGGCGCGGGAGGCAGAGGCGTCCGGTCGCGGTTGATCCAGGGAACCGCGGGACAATGGCGCGCGCGACCTTGCTGGACAAGAACGCGAAAAGGCGGCTCGAAAGCCGCCTTTTCTTTTGGTCTCGAGCCCAGTCGGTCTCAGTAGACGCCGTAGGTCGTCTCGTCGAGCTTGTCGTAGATCTCCGAGCGCGCAAGCGCGGCCAGCGCGTCCACATCGGTCGTGTCCACCTTGGCGAGCAGCCCGTCCCACTTGTCGACGAGCGCCTTGAACTCGGTGAGGATCGCTTCGGGATCCTTCACGCCGCGATCCTTGGCATTGGCGATCAGCGTGGCTTCATCGGCGACCACGAATTCGGCCAGCGCGTCTTTCAGGGCCTGATCCGGCTCGGCCACGGCCATGCCGTTCTCTTTTGCCGAGTTCACGGCCTTCTCGACATCCTTGTCGAAGGCGATGCGGTGCTCTGCGAGGTAATAGGCCATCTCATTGAACAGCACGCGGCGGTTCTCGGGCGAGATCGACTGCCAGAAGGCGACGTTGTAGCCCCATTCGAACCCGGCGTAGTAGTTGCCGATCGCGAGCGTGTTCATGTCGGTGACGACATCCTTCAGGCTGAAGCTGTCGAGCGCATCCGCCGCCGCGACCGCACAATCGAGCGAGCCGGCGTCAAGCCCGGTATACATCTCGCTCGACGGCATCGAGACCGGTACGGCGCCTACGAATTCCGCGAAGCGCGACCACGCGCCGCCCGCCATGCGCAGGCGCTTGCCCTTGATATCGGCCAGCGTGCGGACCGGGGTGTTGCACTGCATGAAGTACTGCGAGGTCGAATAGCCCCCGCCATAGACCACACCATTGGCTTTCCACTCCGCCAGCTGGGCGGGGTTGGTCAGGCCGAACTCGGTCGAGGCGAAAGCCATGACCAGCGGGTCGGTGTTGTAGAAAGCCATGTTGCCGATGAGATTGTCGATCGGCAGCTCGGAGGGGGTGTAGGTCCCGGCGTGATAGGTGACCTGCGCGATCCCGTCGCGCACGCCCTGCAGCGAGGAGGCCGGCGGCAGCAGCGAGCCTGCGGAGAACACGGTGAAATTGATCTCGCCATCGGTCTCTTCCGCAACCTTCTTGGCGAATTCCACGTAGGGGCCGCGCACCATCGAGTGGCGCTCGGCGAAGAAATGGTTGGCGTTGTAGTCTGCCGCGCTCGCCACGGTCGCGGCGGTCATCATCGCGAAGGCGATCGCCGCGGTCTTCATCGTCGACGTCATGTTCACAGGTTTCCTCCCTTTGGAACGGTAAATGAGTTGTCGTTTCACCCGGCCATCAGCGCGGGCAGGTAGAGGCTGAGCGCCGGAAACGCGATCAGCAGGATGAGCGTCAGCAGGTCCATCGCGATGAACCAGGTCGTGCCGGAGATGATGTTGCCGAGCTTCACCTTCCCCGACAGCGCGCTGTGCAGGACATAGAGGTTGAGCCCCACAGGCGGCGTCACGAGGCCGATCTCCAGGAGTTTGATCGTGATGATGCCGAACCAGATCAGGTTGATGTCGGCGGCTTCCAGCACCGGCAGCAGGATCGGCAGAGTCAGCAGCATCAGGCCGATCGAGTCGATCACCATGCCGAGGATCACGAACAGCCCCGCCACCATCAGGATGATCACCACCTTGTCGTCGGAGACGGCGAGCATCGCGTTGGTCAGCGAGCGCGGCACGCCGGACAGCCCCATGAAGCGGGTGAACATGATCGCCCCGATCGACAGGAAAAAGATCGAGGAGGTGGCGACGACCGTCTGGCGGATCGCGGCGCGCATCGCCTCCCATGTCAGGCTCCGGCGCAGCAGCGCGATCAGAACGGCGAGAGTCGCTCCCATTCCGCCCGCCTCGGTCGGTGTGAAGAAGCCCCCGAATATGCCGCCAAGGACGCCCATGATCAGGACCGGGAACGGCCAGACCGACCACAGCAGGCTCAGGAAGCGGCGCATGTCGAACGGCTCGGCGGTGCGCGGGGCGAGTTTCGGGTTCACCGCGCAGCGCATGGTGATCATTCCCATGTAGATCAGCGCGGATATCAGGCCCGGCACGACGCCCGCGATGAAAAGCTGGCCGATCGACTGCTCGGTGAAGATCCCGTAGAGCACCATCAGGATCGACGGCGGGATCAGCGAGCCGAGCGTGCCCGAAGCGGCCACAACGCCGGTCGCGAGCGACGGGTGATACTTCGCGCGCAGCATTTCGGGCACGGCGATGCGCGACATCGCGGCGGTGGTCGCGATGCTCGAGCCCGACGCCGCCGCGAACAGTCCGCAGGCGCCGACGCTGGCCGAGGCGAGACCGCCCGGCACCCGCGCCAGCAGCATCTTAAGCAGGTCGAAGGCGCCACTCGTCAGCCCGGTATTGGCGGCGACGAAGCCCATCAGCAGGAACATCGGGATCGCGGTCAGCGACCAATCCCCGATGAAGCTGAAGGGCAGGGCGCTCACGATGCCGAAAGCGGCGGTCAGGTTCAGCATCGATGCGATGCCGATGAAGGAGACGATCATCAAGGCGATGCCGATCGACATCCGCAGCGCGAGAAGTCCGAACAGGCTCGCGACGCCGATCCACCCAATGGTCAACATGCTCATGCCGCGGACTCCGTATCATGCAGTTTGGTGACGGGTTTGCCTTGCACAAGCAGCACGGCGCGCAAGAGTGCCGCCACGGCCGCAAGCCCGAAACCCAACGGCAACATGCAACGGGCGGGCCAGACGATGATCTCGCGGCTGCCCATCACGACTTCGCCGACCTTGAAGGCGCGGACCGCGTCGAGACCCGTGCGCCACGTCATCACCGACAGGATCGCCGCGGTGGAGAAGAAGGTGATCAGCAGGCTGATCCGCTTGAGCCAGTCGGGAAAATGGTTGAACAGCAGATCGACGCTGATCTGCTCGTCGTCATATTCGACCAGCGCCATCGGCAGCATGACGATCGCGACCATGTAATAATAGGACGAGATCTCGACCGTTCCCTGGATCGGGGCGTTCCAGAACACCTTCAGCACCACGTCGAGCGTGATGTTGCCCATCATCACGATGATGCCCAGCCCGCCTACGAGCATCAGCCCGTGAGTCAGTCGCCGAAACGCTCGATCAATGAATCCTCTCTGCACCGGTCACCTCCCCGCGATCTTGTGCGCCGGCCAGAGCATTCCTGACGGGGACTACCTATTCAAATAGCAAAGCTTGATCGGGTGATCGCGGTTCGTTATCGCTCCGGGGAGGACGGCAGGGAGAGATACTCATGAGCCCAACGCGCATCGGCATTCGCCACCTGCGCTACACGATCGCGGTCGCGGATGCGGGTGGTTTCCGCGCCGCCGCCGAGGCGCTCAACATCGCGCAGCCGGCGATCAGCAAGACGATTCAGGACACCGAGACCGATCTGGGTTTCGCGATCTTCCGGCGCAGCGCGACTGTGTTCGAGATCACCGAGGCAGGACGGATCTTTCTGGAGGATGCGCGCCTGACCCTTGCCACGTTCGAGCGCACGATCCGCGCCTCGCGGCAGAACGCGCTCGGCGCGCGCGGGCATATCATCGTGGGCTATTCCGCACTGGCCTCGTCGTCGCAGATTTCCGCCGGGCTGGATCGGTTCCACCAGAGCTATCCGGGCTGTCAGGTGGAGATGCACGTGATGTCGACGGACACGATGATGCGGAACCTGAAATCGGGCGAGATCGATATCGGCTTCCTGCTGGCGCATGACAGCGTGCAAGACCCGGCCGTCTCGCAGGAGCCGATCTGGTCCACCCGGATCGGCGTCGTCGTGCCGCGCGATGTCGAGGCGCTGTCGCTCGAGGCGCTGCGCGAGCGGTCCTTCGTGATGGGCCTGCGGGAAAACTGGCGCTCGTTCCGGGCCCTGCTCGACACGGCCTTCGCACAGGGCGGTCTCGATCCGGTGGTCGTCGACGAAGCGTGGGACGTGCAGGTGATCTTCCAGCGCGTCGCGGAGGGGCGGGGCCTGACCTTCTACCCGATCAGCGCCGCCGACAGTCTGCCGGCCGCGCTGAAAATTCTCCCGGTGCCGGGCTGGAGCCCGGAGCTGACGATCGCGATGGCCTGGAGCAAGGTGGTCGACACGAAATTGCTGCAGGATTTCCGTACGATCTTCCTAGGCTGACACCGCGGCCGGGGTGATCCAATTTCGCGATCACCCGATCACACAAGCCTATTTGAACCTCGCGGAACACCTGACGTCTTATGGCGCCGCAAATGCCGACTGCCAGTGTGAGACCCGATGGATTACGATACCGACCCTGCGCCCTTTGACCTCAAGGGCTCCCGCACGGGTGTGCTGTTGCTGCACGGGTTCACGAGCACGCCCCAAAGCGTGGCTCATGTCGCACATGGCCTGCATCGGCGCAGCGGGGCGAGCGTCCGCGTGCCGCTGCTGGCCGGTCACGGCACGACACCGGAGGAACTGGCGCAGACCGGATATCGGGACTGGCTGGCCTCGGCGGAGGCGGCGCTCGCGGCGCTGCGGCAGGAGTGCGACCGGATCGTTGTGGCGGGGCTGTCTCTTGGCGGGACCATCGCCCTCAACCTCGCGATCCGCTTTCCTGATCGGGTCGATCGCGTCGTGACGATCAACGGCTCGACCGGGCTCTATCGCCCCGATCAGGTTGCGAGCCTCTTCGGCGATCGACCCGAGCCGTTCCAGCGCGGCATCGGTTCGGATATCCGCCATCCCGACCGGCGCGAAATCTGTTACGACCGGATTCCGTCCACCACGATGCGCGAACGCTTCGTGCTGACCTGTGCCACGGGCGCGATGCTGCCGGAGTTGCGCCAGCCGATCCTGGTCTTCCAGTCCCGCATCGATCATGTCGTCGCCCCCGAGAATGGGCTGCGGATCCTGCGCGATGTCGGATCTTCGGATGTCGGACTGGTCTGGCTGGAGAACTCGTTCCACGTCGCGACCCTCGACCACGACCGCGATTTGCTGGTCGAGAAGATCGGGGAATTCATCCTCGCGAACAGGCGATAAAGCGCGCGCAGCAGGGAAGTATCTGGCAGGAGTGTTTCTCCATCGACCTGAAGTCGCCCCAGCGTTGCATGTATTTCAACGGGCAAGGGCTGCAGCTCGGCCCTGAGCCGCCACCGTTGGAATTTTAGGGGCATATCACGAACGCACGCAAATTCGTGAATACTTGCGAAAAAACAAAACCCGTGCAAACCTCGCCTATACAGGGGGAGGAGAGTGGGTTTCCGCTTTTGAGGAGAAGCTGGAAGCCTTGGCGATCACGCCGTCTCACGAAGTCGCGATGTGCTTGGAGGAGTGCCATCGCGTGTTTTCGACCTCCCTCTCATTCGGCCCCGCGTCCGTCGGGGTCGCAACCAAAACGGGGAGGAACCATGAAACATCTGACCACTCGCAGACATGCGTTGCGCACTCTTGCGGCGGCGGGCGCTGCCAGCCTTGCCGCGCCGCATATCGCCTCGGCCCAAGCCAACGGCACGACCTGGAAGATCCAGACCTCGTGGCCGGGCGGTGTCGGCCTTCAGACCTTCAAGGACTGGTGCGCCACCATTCAGGAAAAGACCGGCGGCGAGCTGGCCTTCCAGCCTTTCGGCGCCAATGACGTCGTGGGCGACTTCCAGCTTTACGACGCGGTGAAGAACGGCGTGCTCGACGCGGTCAACCCGTTCACCATCTACGTGCAGGGCATCATCCCGGCGGGCGTGTTCCTGACGTCCTATCCGCTCGGCCTGCGCAATCCGCACGAATTCGACGTGTTCTATTACGGCCTCGGCGGGCTGGAAATGGCGCGCGAGCTTTATGCGGCGCAAGGCATGTATTTCGTGGGCCCCGTCCACCACGGCCCGAACATCATCCACTCGAAGGTGCCGATCCGGTCGATCGACGACTTCCGCGGTCGCAAGATGCGCCTTCCCGGCGGCATGGTCGCCGACGTCTTCGGCGAAATCGGGGCGGAGACCACCGTGCTTCCGGGCTCGGAAATCTTCCCCGCGCTGGAGAAGGGCACGATCGACGTGGCTGACTATGTGGGCCCTGCGGTGAACTACGCGCTCGGCTTCAGTCAGGTGACCAGCTATATCTCGATGGGTCCGCCCGGCATGATGTCGCTCTACCAGCCGGTCGACATCATGGACATCACCGTGGGCATGGACGCCTGGAACAAGCTCAGCCCGCAGATGAAGCAGTTCGTCGAAATGGAAACCCACGTCTATTCCGACATGCATCACGCGGCGATCCAGAAGGCCGACCAGGAAGCCTGGGCAAAGTTCGAGGCCGACGGGACCGAGGTCACGCGCCTCAGCCAGGACGATGTGGAGCTGATGACCGAAGTCGCCGTCCCGATCTGGTTCAAGTACGCGAACCGCGACAGGGACAGTGCGCGGATCTTCAAGACGCAGCTCGATTACATGATGTCCGGCTCGCTCGGCTATGTGACGCCCGATCTGGTCGACGGGCTGGAACTGAAGCTCTGATTTGATCTCGAAGACAGTCTGACGGGCCCGCCCTCTGGCGCGGGCCCGGTTCAACTGATGGCCGGGCATGTCCCGACAACAGGGGGTGGGCAATGCCCAATATCGACTTCACTCTACCGCATTGGGCCTATTGGGCAGGGTTGATCCTGTTTCCGATCATTGCGGCGTCTCTGGCCAACAGGCCACGCAAGACGGAGCGGCGCTATTCGCTCTCCTTGGGCTATTTCATTCTCGTGACCGGGGGGATGCTGGGACTGCATCGCTTCTATGTGAAAAGCCTGCTCGGCTTTCTCTTCATTCCGGTCTTCATCGCCATTCTTTACGCGAATGCACAGGGCCATAACGCGCGCGGCACGGTTTCGGACATGTCGAACGTGGTGCGTATGGCCGAGCGTTCTCTGAGCCGCGAGCAGGAGCGGGTCGACACCGCGCAGGCCGATCTTCCGAAGCTGCGCGAGGAGCTGGCCGCCGCCGAAGAGGGCAGCTTTGCGCAGAAGCGCGCGCAGCGAAATGTCGATCGCGCCGAGAAGCGGGTCGCGGATGGCGAGTCGCTGATCGAACAGGCTCAAGCCGATCTCACAGAGGCGCGCCCGAAGAGGGACGCCGCCGCCGCCGTGCTCGCAAAATGGCGCAGCATCTCGAAATACGCTTTCTGGGTGCTGCTTGCGGGGATCGTCATCGACGCGCTCCTGCTTCCGATGCTGGTGCGGCGCGCCAACGCCTCGCTGCCCGAGCATGACGAGGAAAGCGAGGTCGAGCGGCGTCTCGAAGCGCTCGAGGAAGAGGAGATGAAAGACGATTCCCGCCATGTCTCGAAAGGTTGGACAGGCTGGATCGATCGGATTTCGCTCAAGGCGGGCGAGTTCGTCAGCTATTGGGCGATCATCGCGGTCTTCGTCTATTACTTCGAGGTCATCAGCCGCTACGTCTTCAACAGCCCGACGAACTGGGCGCATGAGGCGATGTATCTGATGTTCGGGATGCAGTACCTGATCTCGGGTGCCTACGCGATGCTGACCGAGAGCCATGTGCGCGTCGACATCTTCTACGCGCCGCTGTCGAAACCCCGCAAGGCGTGGGTCGATCTGCTGACTTCGGTCTTCTTCTTCATCTTCGCGGGCACGCTTCTGGTGACGTCGTGGATCTTTGCGATGGATGCGATCGCCGTGCCCACGGGCAACGGGCTCATCTCGCAATGGGCGCGCGGCGAAATTCCGACCGGCGAGATGCTGGCGAACTGGAATCTCGGACAATGGACCGATGCGAATGTCCGCTGGGGCGAGATCAGCTTCAACGAATGGGAGGTGCCTCTGTGGCCGATGAAATGGGTCATGGTGATCGGCGCTCTGCTGCTTGTTCTGCAGGGCATTTCAAAATTCGCGCAGGATCTGCGGGTCGTGATGGGCAGGGGCTGATACATGGGACTTGAGATTGGAATTGAGTGGCTGACACTCATCATGTTCGGCTCGCTGGTCGTCCTGCTGATGGCAGGGCTTCCACTGGCCTTCGTCACGGGCGGTCTGGCCTGTGTCTTCCTGTTCGTGCTGGGCGACGAACGCGCGCTCAATATCGTGCCGAGCCGCATCTTCCCGCTGATGACGAACTACCAGCTCTCGGCGATCCCCTTGTTCATTTTCATGGCGTCAATGCTGGAGAGAGCAGGGATCATCAACGAGATGTTCGACGTCATCTACAAGGTGCTGGGCGGTGTGCGCGGCGGTCTGGCCGCGGCCACCATCATTGCCTCGACGGTGCTTGCCGCGATGGTGGGCGTGATCGGCGCTGCGGTTGTGACGATGGGGATCATCGCGCTGCCGGCGATGCTCGATCGCGGATATAACGCAAAGATCGCGATGGGCTCGATCATGGCGGGCGGCACGCTCGGCATCCTGATCCCGCCGTCGATCCTCGCGATCATCTACGCGGTCGTGGCCGAGCAATCGGTGGGCGAGTTGTTCATCGGTGCGGTAATCCCCGGCCTTCTCCTGTCGGGCATGTATGTGGCTTACGTGCTGATCCGCTGTGCGATCAACCCCGAGATGGGCCCGCCGATCCCGCCGGAAGAACGTATCACGGGCCGCGAGAAGATCCGCCTGATGAGCAACATGTCGGCGCCGATCTCGCTGATCGTGATCGTGCTGGGCGTGATCTTCACGGGTGTCGCGACGCCGGTGGAAGCCGCGGGCATCGGCACTTTCGGCGCGATCATCGTGGCCGCCATCCACCGGAAGCTCGACTGGCAGACGATCCGCGAGGCCGCGATCACGACGCTCAAGGCCTCGGCGATGGTCATCTGGATCATGTTCGGGGCGACGATCTTCGTCGGGCTCTATGTGCTCGAGGGAGGGCAGCAATTCGTGCAGAACGCGCTGGAGGCGACCGGGCTCGGGCCGTGGGGCATCCTGATCATCATGCAGCTCGTGCTGATCATTCTCGGGATGTTCCTCGACTGGGTCGGCATCCTGCTGCTCTGCGTGCCGATCTTCGTGCCGATCGTGAAGGCGCTTGGGGCCGAGGCCTTCGGGCTGAGCGATCCCGACGATCTCGTGCTGTGGTTCGGGGTGCTCTACCTCGTGAACATGCAGATGAGCTTCCTCTCGCCGCCCTTCGGCTACGCGCTGTTCTATCTGCGCGGGGTGGCGCCGCCGGAAATTCCGATGGGCGACATCTTCCGCTCGGCGCTGCCGTTTCTCGCGCTTCAGGTGGTGGGGCTGCTGCTGTGCATGTTCTTCCCGGAGATCATCATCTGGCTGCCGAAACTGGTCTACGGTTGATCACTCGCATCTAGTCTAGGACACACGAGAAGCCCCGCGCCGTGTCGCGGGGCTTTTCATTCTGGCTGATCTGCCGCGATTTCCGGATCGCATGAGCACTCACGGTTCTGCCAGCTCGGCGCGACGGGCCTCGAGGGCTTGGATGAGCGTATCGGCCACCGCCCGAACCCTGCGCGATGCCGCGAGATCGGCGTGGATTGCCATGTAGATCGGACGCTCCATCGCAGATCCGTTGGGGAGCCGATCCGCCAGGAGCCTGAGCCCTGCCTCGCGGGCAAGAAGGTGCGGCAGCACGCCCACGCCCACGCCGCGCGCCACCGCCTCGACCTGTCCCGCCAAGGTGTTGACCGCCAGGCGCGGCGCTTGGTCCGCCCCGAAGGCACGGGCCCACTCGACCTGCAGCTTCACCCCGCTCTCCTCGGGAAAGGGGAAGGTCACGAAGCGCTCGGGTCGGGCCCCGCTCGGCGGTCCGTAGAGGCCTACCCCCAGAACGCCCACTTGACGCACCAGAAGGTGACCATGTTCTGGGCGCAACAACCGCAGCGCCAGGTCGGCGTCGCGACGATGGAGATTGACGACTGCGGCACTGAAAAGGATTTCCACATCGAGCCCGGAATGTCTTGCCAGCAACGGCGCGAGCGCTGGCACGATGACGGGCGCGACGATGGTCTCGAAGCTTGCCAGACGCACGAGGCCCGCTACTTCGGCCTCCGCTCCCGCGCCTTGAGAAAAGCCCTGTATCGCCTGCTCTGCTTCTTCTGCACGCGGCAAGAGCGCCTCGCCCTGATCGGTCAGACGGTAGCCGCTCTGGTGGCGCAGAAAGAGAGGCACGCCGAGCGCTTGCTCCAGCCGATCGACGCGGCGCGATACCGTCGCGACCCCAAGGCCAAGGGTCTGGGCGACCCCGGAGAGGGTGCCCGTCCGCGCCAGAGCGAGGAAAATCCGCGTGTCATCCCAATTCAGCCGCAAAGCTTTCTTCCAATTTTGGAAAACTGATTGCCAGTATTATCTCTACGCCTCCCAAAATGAAAAGCGTAAACAGCCGGCGTCTTCCCATCGGATGAGGCCATCATGTCCGCAATCGACTTCCCTCCAGCGAAACGCTCCATGTCAGACGGCAGTGCGCTCTCCCTAAGCGCGCTGGCGGCAATCTTCTGGGGCACCAATTTCGAGGCGACCCGCGTCGCTCTCGAATATCTCTCTCCCTGGACCGCTGCCGCGAGCCGCTTCGCGATCGCAGCGGTTGCGATCGTGATCTGGCTTGGGGTTTCGCGCGGGATCAATTTTCAGGTGCTCAAGCGTAACTGGCCCGCCTTCGCGGTTCTCGGCGTCGCCGGGGTCACGGGCTTCAACGCCGCCCTCTTTCTGGGGATGCAAAGTTCGAGCCCGGTCACCGCTGCACTGATCATGGGCACGACGCCGCTGACGACCAATCTGCTCGATGCGCTGGCTCAAAGACGCCTGCCGAAAGGGACCGCGATCGTCGGAATGATCGTGAGCTTGGTCGGCGTCGCTATGACGGTCGGAGCGTTCTCGGGAACGCGGTTCTCCGGCGGCGACATTCTCATCCTGATCGGCAGCATCGGCTGGTCGCTCTACTCCATCGGATGCCGCAGTTGGGTTCGCGAGGCATCTGCGGTGGAAACCGCGACCTGGACAATGGTCTTCGGAGCGTTCGGGCTCGTGGCGATCTCCCTGTTCGTCGGAAATCCTGTGCGAGAACTGGTGCAGTCGGGGTCGGTCACCCAGTTGCTGGTTCTCTACATGGCACTGGGCGGCTCGGTCCTGGCCTATCTGTTCTGGCAGGTCGGCATTTCGGTGCGGGGGCCGGCCGCGACCTCGGTCCTCTTCAACCTCGTCCCTGTCGCCGCGCTTCTCGTCGCGATCACCTTCGGGCGGATGCCCGGCTGGCAACAGATTCTGGGTGTGTTCGTCGCCATCCTCGGCGTGTTGCTCGCAAGCGGCCGGCTTCGTCTGCCCGGTTGCAACTGAGGATGCCCTCAGCCGAACTTGAAGCTTCCGTGATGCCTTCGGCCGGAACATGGCTCTGGCTGAGGGGCGTCAGATCGCCCCCAAGAGAGCATCTGTCCCATGAAGAACCTGCTCTGGCGTCTCGCGTGTCGTCTCCGAAAACGACGCCGCTTCACCGACCCGCGAGACCTCCCGCCTGCACTCCTGCGCGACATCGGTCTCGAGGCGCATCTTTCTCGGTCGGGTATTCGAATGAGCGGGCCGAGGCCCAACCGATCAATGCCGCCCGAAGCCGATCGCTGCAGATGAAGCTCGATTATCCCGGTTGATCGTCCCGATGAGCTGGCTCAGCCCGACCATATCCGGCCGGGCTGAGCCGTCGCTTCCGGGAGGTGCGTGGGCTCAGTCGAGCCCATTCGCGCGTGCAACGAAATCCGCGAGATGCGGCACGTAATCTTCAGGGCCGTCGCCGCCGGTGGCCATTGCCATCGCGAAGGCGTTCTTGGCCGTGCTGGCGAGCGGGGTTGCGACAGTGGCGGCATTCGCCATCGACTCGACGTAGCGCAAATCCTTGTAGGCGTTGGCGAGGGTGAACTTGTGCGCCTCGCGGTTGCCCTCGAGCGCGTAGCCCATGAAGGTCTGGTAGAAGCCGCAATCCATCCGGCCGCCCCGGATCACCTTGTCGAACTGCTCGATCGGAATGCCCACCTTGCGCGACAGTGCGAGGGCTTCGGAATAAAGCGCGGCATAGCCCAGCGAGATGAAGTTGTTGAGCAGCTTCATGCGGTGGCCGTCGCCAAGGCTGCCGACGCGTACGATCTTGCCCGCCCAGGTGTCGATCACGGGCTCGATGCGCGCGAACAGCTCTTCATCCGCGCCGACCATGCAATCGAGCGTGCCTTCCCAGGCCTCTTTCGGGGTGCGGCTGAGCGGCGCATCCGCATAGGCGACGCCGATCTCTTGCATGTCCTCTGCGAGCTTCATCGTCACGGTCGGCTCGCCGGTCGAGCAGTCCACGATGACGCTGCCCTCTTTCAGGCCCGGAGTCAGCTTTGCGACCGCCTCGGCGGCTTCCGGCGCGCCGGTGAGGCACAGGAAGATAATCGAGGAGCGCGACGCGAGGTCTTCATAGGAGGTCGCCTCGGTCGCCCCGCGCGAGACCAGGTCCTCGATCGGCTTGCGGTTGCGGTGGGCGATCACGGTCAGCGGATAGCCTTTCTCGACGATGTTCTTGGCCATGCCGTGGCCCATCAGGCCGGTGCCGATGAAGCCGATGGTTTCCTGGGTCTTAGTCATTGGATACTCCGCTTGGGTCGATAGGTCGTGAAATTCGGATCAGAGATTGAAGCGCTCCCGCAGGTCGGCGACCTGCGCCGGGGTCAGCGGGCGGATCGCGTGGCCCTGCAGGGCGAGGAACAGTTTGGAGGTCTCCTCCAGCTCTTCGGCGGCATATTGCGCGTTCGACAGGCTGGTGCCCGCGACGACAGGGCCGTGATTGGCGAGCAGCACCGAATGATGCGCGCTGGCGAGCGAGCGTACGGCCTCGGCAAGTTCGGGATCGCCCGGCGCGTAGTAGGGCACGAGCGGCAGCTTGCCCACGCGCATCACGTGATAGGCCGTGAGCGGCGGCAGCACGTCCTCGGGATCGATGTCGCGCAGGATCGAGACGGCCGTCGAGTGGGTCGAGTGCAGATGGATCACCGCGCCCGCTTCCTGACGCTCGTCATACATCGCGAAATGCAGGAAGGATTCTTTGGTCGGCTTGTCGCCCGAGACGAAGTTGCCGTCCCGGTCGAAAAGGGAGATCCGGGCCGGATCGAGTGTGCCGAGCGAGGCATTGGTGGGCGTCATCAACCAGCCGCCATCGGGCAGCCGCGCCGAGATATTGCCGGAAGACCCGGCGGTAAGGCCGCGATCGAAGAGCGAGCGCCCAATGGTGCAGATCTGGTCGCGCAGGCGCGTTTCGTCAGACATGTTCGGCCTCCGGCTCCAGCAGGTCCCACGCCTTGAGGAAGAAATCCTCGGCGCCGAAATTGCCTGATTTGAGCGCGAGCGCGAGGCGCGGGCCGGAGAGGCTCATCGTCCACGGCACGCCGGGGTCGATCTCGGGGCCGATGTCGAGCAGGCGCACACCGAGCGCCGTCGTCACCGCGCCCGACGTCTCGCCGCCCGCGATCAACATCCGGGTGAACCCGGCGTCGCGCAGGCGTTCGGCGACCGCGGCCAGCGTGTCTTCGACTAGTGCGCCGGAGGCGTCCCGGCCCAGACGGGACTGGATCTTGCCGAGCTGCGCCGGATCTGCGCTGGAATAGATCAGGGGGGTGCTGTCGGCGGGTTGTGCGATGGCCCAATCGGCGATCTCATCCGCGCTCTGTCGGCCTTCGGTCAGCGCCTCCACGTCGAGCGCGAGACTCGGCAGCCCTGCCGCCTGAGCGGCCGCGATCTGGCCGCGGGTCGCGACCGAGCAGGAGCCCGCGAGGATCGCGCTGCGGCCCTCCGGGGCTGGCATCCGATCCGAGGCGCTATGCGCGTCGCTCTGGTCGCGAAGCGCTGCGGCGAGGCCCAGACCGATGCCCGAGCCGCCGGTGATCAGCGGCATCTCCGCGCAGGCCGCGCCGAGCGTCATCAAGTCCGATTCGTCGATCGTGTCGGTGACGACGACGCGGGTGCCAGCCGCGCGGGCGGCCTCAAACGCCTTGCGCAGCGCGGCCTCTCCCTGCCTGATCGTCGTGACGTCGATCAGGCCGACTTTCAGCGTCGTCTGCCGCCCCAGAACCCGCACCAGATCGGGGTCGCGCATCGGGGTGAGCGGGTGGTCCTTGAGCGGGCTTTCCGACAGCAGACGGTCGCCCACGAAAAGGTGGCCCTTGTAGACCGTGCGCCCGGTCGCCGGGAAGGCGGGGCAGGCGATGGTCAGGGTCGTGCCGGTGAACTCCATCAGGGCCTCGGTGACCGGCCCGATATTGCCGTGGTCGGTGGAGTCGAAAGTCGAGCAATATTTGAACATCAGGCGTTGCGCCCCGGCCGCGCGCAGGGCTTTCGCCGCTTTCAGCGACAGTTCTACCGCGTCGCCTGCCGGAATGGTGCGCGACTTCAGCGCGACCACCACCGCATCGGCGCCCGACAGGTCCATTTGCGGCCCCGGCAGGCCGATGACCTGCCGCGTCTTCAACCCGCTGCGTGACAGCATCAGGCACAGGTCAGTGGCGCCGGTAATATCGTCGGCGACCGCTCCGATCAGCATGGAAATTCCTCCCTCGGTCCACAGATCGCCGATCGCCCCGACGGCGCGGGACGGCGATTTCACATAGCCCTTGCCAAGCCGTTGCGGCTCGGGCTAACGATGTAATGACAACGCTATCATTCCAGCAATGCAAGCGCAAGACGGACGCTGGAAGGGGGCAGGTTGAGACTAGAAATCGGCGATTGAGAGGTATTCCGCATGAAGTCACCCCAAGAGACGAAGGTCTGTGTCATCGGTCTGGGATCGATGGGCTTCGGCATGGCCGAGAGCTTGCTGCGAGACGGGTTCGCGGTGACGGGCGTCGATGTGAATGCCGATCCGATGGAGCGTTTCGCGGCGCTTGGCGGCGCGGTTGCAGCTGACCCTGCGACGGGGGCGCAAGATGCGGAACTGGTGATCGCCGTGGTCGTCAATGCCGACCAGACAGAGCAGGTGCTTTTCGGACCGGGCGGCGCCGTCGCGACCATGTCCGAGGGCGGGGTGGTGATGTCCTGCGCCACGATGGCCCCCGATCTGGCGCGCGTCTTCGCCAAGCGCTGCGCCGCGGCGGGCGTGACCTATCTCGATACACCGATCAGCGGTGGTGCTCAGCGTGCCGCCAGCGGTGAGTTGACGATCATGGGCTCGGGCCCGGCGGCGGCTTTTGCGCGCATTCGCCCGGCGCTCGATAGTGTCGCCGCCAAGGTCTACGAGCTTGGCGAGGAGGCAGGCACGGGCGCGGCCTTCAAGGTGGTCAATCAACTTCTCGCCGGTGTGCATATCGCGGCGGCCTGTGAGGCGATCACCTTCGCCAAGGCGATGGATTTGGACCTGGAGAAGGTCTACGAGGTGATCACCGCGTCAGCGGGCAATTCGTGGATGTTCGAGAACCGCGTGCCGCATGTCCTCGAGGGCGATTACAGCCCGCGCAGCGCGGTGGATATCTTCACCAAGGATCTCGGGATCGTGGCGGATATCGGGCGGGACCTGAAATTCCCGACACCGATCGCCGGGACGGCTCTGCAGATGTTCGTGATGACGGCGGCGGCCGGGATGGGGCGCGATGACGATGCCTCTGTCGCGCGGATGCTGGCGAATATCGCGGGGCTCGATCTGCCTGATGCAGCGCCTGCAAGCGAGGGCTGAACGATGCCCAGATTTGCCGCCAACCTGACGATGATGTTCACCGAGCACGATTTTCTCGACCGCTTCGCTGCGGCGAAAAAGGCCGGGTTCGATGCGGTCGAATATCTCTTTCCCTACGACCGCCCGCCCGAGGCGATCGCGGAGCGGCTGCGGGCGCACGGCCTGACGCAGGCGCTCTTCAATCTGCCGCCCGGCAACTGGGAGGCGGGCGATCGCGGGCTGGCCGCATTGCCGGATCGCGCCGAGGAATTCCGCGCCTCGATCGATACTGCTTTGCGCTATGCCGAGGCGACCGGGGTCGGGCGCGTGCATGTGATGAGTGGGCTCGCCTCGCGCCAAGATGTGACCGCGCTGACCGCCTATCGCGACTCGTTGCGGAGGGTCTGTGATGCGGCCGGGGCACAGGGGCTCGATGTAGTGATCGAGCCGATCAACACGCGCGACATGCCGGGCTATTTTCTGGATGATTTCAGCTTCGCTGCCGACCTGATCGCGGAGCTTGGGCTGCCCAATCTCAAGCTGCAATTCGACATCTATCACCGCCAGATTCTGCACGGGGACGTGCTGATGGGGCTGCGGGAGATGGCGCCGATCATCGGGCATGTTCAGATCGCCGCGGTGCCGGATCGGCACGAGCCAGGAACCGGCGAGCTCGACGACGCGCGCATTCTGCGCGAACTGGACGCACTGGGCTATGAAGGGTTCGTGGGCTGCGAATACCGCCCGGCAGGCCGGACAGAGGATGGTCTGGACTGGATGCGCGCCTTCGCCTGAGACGAAGGCGCGCCCCTTATCAGCTTTCGATGTAATCGCGATGAAGCGCCCAGTCGCCCGGGCTGAACCGGTCCGAGGCGAATTGCTGCTGGTGCCAATAGGGATAGATCACGGGCAGCTTGCTGACCTCGTGCAGGCGCTTCAGCTCGTCCTCGCTCAGCTCCAGATCCACTGCGCGGAAATTGTCGCGGAACTGCTGTTCATTGCGTCCGCCGATCACCAGCGAGCTGATCGCGGGACGCGTCAGCAGCCACGCCAGCGCGACCTGCGCCGCCGAGACACCATGCGCGTCACCGATCTCGACCAGCGCATCGACGACGTTCCACAGCTTCTCCTCGTCGCGGATCGGCGGCTCGGTCCAGCCCGCGAATTGCCGCGAGCCTTCCGGCGTGTCCTTGCCTCGGCGATGCTTGCCCGACAGAAGACCGGCGGCGAGCGGGCTCCAGACCAGTACGCCCAGCCCCTGATCGACCGAGATCGGCAGCAATTCGTATTCCGCCTCGCGGGCCTCGAGCGTGTAGTGGATCTGCTGCGCCACGAAGCGCTCGCGCAGGCTCCGGTCGCTGACGCCGAGGGCCTTCATGATGTGCCAACCCGAGAAGTTCGAGCAGGCGATGTAGCGGACCTTGCCCTGTTGCACGAGCGTGTCGAGCGCCGAGACCATCTCCTCCATCGGGGTCACGCCGTCCCATTCGTGCATGTGGTAGATGTCGATGTGGTCGGTCCGCAGACGCTTGAGCGAGCGTTCGCATTCGCGGATCAGGTGATAGCGCGAAAAGCCCTCGTCATTCGGTCCATCGGCGATCCGCATCCGCGCCTTGGAGGAGATCAGCACGTCATCGCGCCGACCGTCGAGCACTTCGCCAAGGATCTCTTCCGAGAGGCCGGTCGAGTACATGTTCGCGGTGTCATAGAGGTTGATGCCGGCGTCGATGCAGGTGTCGACCAGCTTGCGCGCTTCGCTGACGCCTTGGGCGCCGACGGCCTTGAAAGCGCCTGCGCCCCCGAACGTGAACGTGCCCATCGTGAGCACCGAAACCTTGAGTCCAGAACGTCCTAAGGTTCTGTATTTCATTTATATCTCCTCCTCTTGAGTATCGTTTGTCCAGGCGCGATCAGCGCGCCAGAAGTCTTGCGACATGCGCGATGCCCAAGGTCGGGCTGGTCAGAACCGGCGGATCATCCGCACTCGTTTCGAGCCGTTGGAGCGCGCGCGCCATCGAGGCCTGTGCTAGAACCACCACGTCGTTTTCGCGGGCGAGCCGGGCGATGCCTTCGGCAACCCGCGCATCGTGCCCCTCGCGGTCGCCCGATTGCAGCGTCTCGAAGGCGCCCTCGACGACCTGGCTCGTGATGGCGCTGTCCGCCCCGGCCTCGCGGCTGACGCGCTCGATCAGCTCGGCGGTGGGCGTCAATGTCGATTGCAGCGTCGCGAGCACGCCGATACGGCGGCCTTTTGCGACCGCTTCCTGTGCCATCCCCTCGTCGATGCGCATCAGCGGCACGGGGCAGAGCGGTGCGATGCGTTCGACCGCGCCGCCGAGGCTGGAGCAGGTCACGAGAACCGCCTCGGCCCCTGCATCGACCGCCGACCAGATCATGCCCGTCAGGCGGCGCGCCGTCATCGGACTGACCGATCCGTCGCGGATCGTCAGGCGCAGAAGGCTCTCGTCGAGCATGTTGAAAACTTTCCAGTCGGGCAGGTGGGCCTGCGCCAGGCCTTCGAGCTCCGGGATCAACCCGGCGACGGTATGGATCATCGCAAGGGAGCGAGGTGATTCGTGTCTTTCGTGATGCATTCGCGGGCTCCTTTGTTGCGGTTGACGCGCTCTGGTCTCGCTAGCCATGACAGCGCTGTCATGTTCGCGAGTATCATCATGGACCTGCTTCGATGACAAGCCGGAATGTCTCAAGCGCCTTGTTTGAAACGCTTTGACCGGGTTCGGAACTATGTTCCGCAGGGGAGGGCGCGTCCTTCCGACACCTGTCCTGACACAAGTTTTTGTTATTTGCTGATTGACAAGACGGCTTTGCGGTTCGCAATATGACAGCGCTGTCACAGGAGGAATGGCAGCGCTAGCATTTCGGGCGAACCCCCGTCCGACCCGCCAGCCCCCGCCGAAGCGTTCGGCGCCGGATGTGCGTGCGGAAGGTCGGGGACGCGGAGAAGGGAGGGGCGTTTTGGCACTGTCGGAAAATTCGGTCACGCCATCGGAAAGGAAATCCATGCGAGTCCTGCATCAATTGCTTCAACTGCGTCACATGCGTGAATTCAACGTTCTGATCGCGTTGATCCTGATGGGGCTGCTGATCAGCTTGTTCACACCGTATTTCCTGACCGTGTCAAACCTGATGGGGGTGTCGCGGGCGTTCTCGCTGACGGCCATCATGAGCATCGGCATGGTGATGGTCATCATCACCGGCGGGATTGATCTGTCGGTGGGCTCCGCGATGGGGCTCGCCGGTCTGATTACGGCGCTCTGCTTCGATGCGGGCTACTCGCAATATGCGGCGGTGGCCGCGGGGCTCGGTGTCGGGCTTGCCTTCGGGTTGACCAACGGGCTGCTGATCACCGCGATCGGCCTACCGCCCTTCATCGCCACGCTCGGCACGCTGAGCATCGGGCGCGGCTTGATGTATATGATTACCCACGGCGTGCCGTTGACCCCAGACACTCCCGAGAGCTTCAGCTTTCTGGGGCAGGGCTATGTCGGCCCGGTGCCGGTGCCGGTGGTGATCCTGCTCGTTCTGACGCTCGTCTTCACCGTCATCATGACCCGGACCCGCTTCGGTCGGCACGTCTATGCCACGGGCGGCAACGAGAACGCGGCACGTCTGAGCGGGGTGAAGGTCCAGCGCGTCAAGCTCGCGGTCTACGTCCTGTCCTCGACAATCTCTGCGCTGGCCGGCGTTATCGCCTTTTCGCGCTACCTGTCGGCAGAACCGGCGTCCGGCTTCGGTTCGGAGCTTGAGGTGATCGCCGCCGCCGCAATCGGCGGGGCCAGCCTTGCGGGCGGTATCGGCTCGGTGCTGGGCGCGGTCATCGGGGCCGCCCTGATCGGCGAGATCGCCAACGGCGTCGTGCTGCTCAACATCAATACCTATGCCCAGCAGGCCATTACTGGCGGCGTGATCCTGATCGCGGTCAGTCTGGACGTGCTGCGCAATCGGATGGGCGGCCGCGGCTGAGCCGCGTCGTCCGGAAAGCAACAAGATCAAGAAGCCGGACCGCGTCTCGAAGAGGAGAGAGCGGCGCGAGATCCGGACGAAGAAGGCCCCGGTGCGGGGCGCAAAACCGAAACTGCATCAACAATAGAGGCCTGCCGCGCGTGGTCGGGTCTGGAGGAGGAGAGAAGATGCGTATTGCAATGAAAGCCGCCGCGGCGGTTCTGGCCCTGGCAACCGGTATGGGGGCGGCTGCGTCCTATGCTCAGGACATCACCGTGGCGCTCGTGCCGAAGGTGGCCGTTCCGTTCTTCGACGACTGCAACACCGGCGGGGCCGAGGCAGCGAAAGAGCTGGGCGTGAACTACCAGTGGGTGGTGCCGGCGAACACGCAGGGTTCGACGCAGGTCAAGATCATCGAGGATCTGATGGCGCGTCACGTCGACGGGATCGGGATCTCGGTCAACGAGCCGAAATCGGTCGAGGGCATCATCAAGCAGGCCACCGATGCGGGTATCAAGGTCGTCACCTTCGACAGCGACAGCGCCAACAGCGCGCGCAGCATGTATATCGGCACGATCAACAAGCAGGCGGGCGTCACCATGGGCAAGTCCATGGCCGAAGCGCTCGGCGGCAAGGGTGAGGTGGCGATCGTCACCGGTCAGCTTGGTGCGTCCAACCTGAACGAGCGGATCGACGGCGTGAAGGAAGCGCTGGCCGACTATCCCGACATCAAGCTGGTCGCGACCGAAGGCACCGAGGACGACCTCGCCCGCGCCGTTTCGGTGACCGAGGCGCTCCTGCGCGCAAACCCGAACCTCGCCGGTATCTTCGGCATCAGCCAGGTCGGCGGCCCGGCCGTCGCGAAGGTTCTCGCGCAGCAGGAGTTCGCGGACAAGAAAGGCAAGCTGAAGGTCTTTGCGTTCGACGATCTGCCCGACACGATCAAGGGCGTGAAGGAAGGCTTCATCGACGGCATCATGGTCCAGCGCCCGATCACGATGGGCAAGCTGGCGGTCGAGCATCTCGTGGCCCAGATCAAGGGTGAAGAGACCGATCCGCAGAACATCGACACCGGTGTGACCGTCGTGACTGCCGACAACCTCGACAGCTACACCAAGTAATCTCCGACGACACCTGGGCGGGGCCAAGCGTGGCCCCGCCCGACATTCTTCAGCCTGAGGCCGCGATGAAACCGTTTCTCGAAATGATCAGCATTTCCAAGACCTTTCCCGGGGTGAAGGCGCTGGACCACGTCGACCTGCATCTCAACTCCGGCGAGGTGCATGTGCTGGCAGGGGAAAACGGCGCCGGCAAGAGCACCCTGATGAAGATCATGACAGGCGTGCTGCGCGCCGATCCGGGCGGCGAGATCCGGGTCGAGGGCGAACCCGTCGTCATCAAGAACCCGGTCCATGCGCGGTCGCTCGGTATCTCGATCATCTACCAGGAACTCGCGGTGGTGAACAACCTCACCGTCGCCGAGAACGTCTTTCTCGCGCGCGAGCCGCTGTTGCCCACCGGCCTGATCGACCGCACCAAGATGAATGCGGACACCCGCGCGGTGCTGCACGAGCTTGGCGTGGAAATCGACCCGGAAGCTATGGTCGGCACGCTTTCGATCGGCCAGAGACAGCTGATCGAGATCGCCCGCGCCATCTCCTACAATTCCAAACTCATCATCATGGACGAGCCGACCGCGTCGCTCAGCCACCACGAGGCCTCGACGCTGTTGCGCATGTCGCGCAAACTGGCCGAGCAGGGTGTCGGTATCGTCTTCATCTCGCACAAGCTCGAGGAAATCTTCGAAATCGCCGACCGCGTCACAGTGCTGCGCGACGGTCGCACCGTCGATACACGGCCCGTCTCCGAGATGACGAGCGACCTGCTGGTGCGCCTGATGGTGGATCGCGAGCTCGACCAGCTTTTCGGCCATCACACCTCCCACGCGACCGACGAGGTTCTGATGTCGGTGCGCAATCTCACCGAAAAGCGCGTGAAGGACGAAGGAGTGTTCGTGCGCGATGTCGATTTCGACCTGCATCGCGGCGAAGTGCTGGGCTTCTTCGGTCTGGTCGGTGCCGGACGGACCGAAGTGATGGAGATGATTTTCGGCAGCCGCCCCCATAGCGGCGAGATTTCGATCAACGGCAAACCGGCGCGGATTTCCTCGCCCTCGGACGCGATAGAGCATGGGCTCGGATTTGTGACCGAGGATCGGCAATCGCGAGGGCTTGTCCTCGGCATGTCGGTGCGCGAGAACTTTTCCCTGACGCATCTGAGCGACTATTGCAGCTTCGACTTCGTGAACCGTCGCAAGGAAACGGCGGCCTGTGCGGATTATATCCGCGCGCTGGGCATCAAGACGCCGTCGCCCGAGCAGAAGGTGCTCAACCTGTCGGGCGGCAACCAGCAGAAAGTCGTCTTGGCGAAATGGGCCGCGCGCCGTCCGCAGATCCTGATCGTCGACGAGCCGACGCGCGGGATCGACATCGGCGCCAAGGCCGAGGTGCACACGTTGTTGGGCAAGATGGCCGAGGAGGGCATGTCGATCATCGTCGTCTCGTCGGACCTGCCGGAGATCCTGGCGATCAGCGACCGTGTGATCGTGCTGAAGGAGGGGAAGATCAGCGGCGAACTGACCCGAGAGAACGCCACGCAGGAAAGCGTGATGCTGGCGGCGACCGGCTGAGGCCGTCCCGCCGAACCGAAAAGCGAATGAACGAAACGGAGATTGAAATGACCAAGCGCGTAGTATTCACAGGCGGCACCGGCAAGGCAGGGCGTCATGCGGTGCCGCATCTGCTGAGCAAGGGCTACGATGTGCTCAACGTCGACCTCAAGCCGCTCGACGTCCCGGGCGTGAACACGCTGATCACCGACGTGACCGACAGCGGCGCCGTGTTCAACGCGCTGACCACCCACCACGACTTCGGCGGGTTCGAGAAGGGCGCGCCGCCGTCGCCGCCCGATGCGGTCGTGCATTTCGCCGCGATCCCGCGCGTGCTGATCGAGCCCGACAACGTGACCTATCAGGCCAACGTCATGAGCACCTACAACGTGATCGAGGCGGCGATGAAGCTCGGCGTGCGCAAGGTGATCATCGCCTCGTCCGAGACGACCTATGGCGTGTGCTTCGCCGAGGGCGACAAGGATTTTCACTCCTTCCCGCTCGAGGAAGATTACGACAGCGATCCGATGGACAGCTACGGGCTCTCCAAGGTCTGCAACGAGAAGACCGCCCGCGCCTTCGCCGCCCGCTACGGCGCCGATATTTACGCGCTGCGCATCGGCAACGTGATCGAGCCCCATGAATACGGCATGTTCAAGGGGTTCCTCGAGAACCCGATGAGCCGCAAACGCAACGCCTGGAGCTATATTGACGCGCGCGATCTGGGTGAGATCGTGCATCTGTGCATCGAGAAGGACGGTCTGGGCTATCAGGTGTTCAACGCGGTCAACGACACGATCACCGCCGATATGCCGACCACCGAGTTCTTGAAGAAATACTGCCCGAATACGCCGATCACCCGTGAGATGGGCGCCGACGAGGCACCGATCTCGAACCGCAAGGCGCGCGAGGTTCTGGGCTTCAAGGAAGCGCATCCGTGGCGCAAATACGTGGAGGTATGATCGCCACGGTCCCCGCGATGTTTTCGCGCCATGCATGTATGGCCTTTGAAAACGCTGCCGCTAGGTGCATTTCTGGGTAATTGACTCGGGCTTGCCCGAAAGGAATTGGAGGAAAGCGTCATGGGGACCAAGCAGCGATTGCCCGACCGCAAAAGCAAGATCACGGTGCGCGAGGTCGCGCGCCGTGCCAATGTCAGCGAGTCGACGGTCTCTCGCATCATGCGCAACAAGGGACTCGTCGCCGAAGCTACCCGCGAGAAGGTCATGGAGACGGTCCGCGCGATGGGCTACGTCCCCAACCGCATCGCTGGCTCGCTGGCCTCGCTCGACTCCTTCCTCGTCGGCGTCGTCATCCCGTCGCTCTCCAACATCGTCTTCCCGGAAGTCCTGCAGGGCGTCCATGCCGGGCTCGAGGGAAGTGACCTGCAGCCGGTGATCTCGACCACGGATTATAATGTGGACCGCGAAGAGGCCGTGGTGCGCGGCATCCTCAGCTGGAAACCGGCCGCGATCCTGCTGGCCGGGTTCGATCACACCGACGCGACCCGCAAGATGCTAGAACAGAGCGACATCCGCGTCGTCGAGATGATGGATATCGACAGCACGCCGATCGACATCGCGGTGGGCACCTCGCATCGCCGTGCAGGCCACGCCATCGGTCGCCACCTGATTTCACGCGGCTACCGCCATTTCGGCTATGTCGGCCATGACTGGGAGGCCGACCGCCGCGCGCGGCTGCGCTATGACGGGCTGTGCGAGGCGCTGTCCGAAGCGGGGCTCTCCATCGAGGCGCATGCGATCGATGACGGGCCCAGCTCGGTCGGTACGGGTCGAGAACAGACAGCGCGCCTGCGTGCTTCGGCCCCGCAGGTCGACGTCGCGGTCTATTCCAACGACGACATGGCGGTGGGCGGCGTCTTCCACTGCCTTGCCGAAGGCATCAGCCTGCCCGACCAATTCGCCATATTCGGCTTCAACGGTCTCGATATCGGCAAGGAGCTGCCCCAGCCGCTCTCGACCGTCCGCTCGAACCGTTTCCTGATCGGCAAGAAGGCGATCGAGGAAGTTCTGGCCTCGCCAGAACGCCCGTCTGCGCCGACCATCATCGACACTGATTTCGAGGTCTTCGCCGGTGCGACTGCCTGAAGCGTGCGCCGATCTCGGACACCGAACTGAAAGGAGAAATGCCATGCATCCCGCTCTCGCCAAAGGCAATGTCGCAGTCGTCACCGGAGGGGCCTCGGGTATCGGCCTCGCTGCCGCCCGCCACCTCGCCGGGCTTGGCATGCGCGTTTGCATCGCCGATCTGCCGGTGGCTGCGCTCGACGCCGCCTCCGACGCTCTGATCGCCGCGGGTGCCGCGGAGGCGGACGTGATGACGCTGGCGACCGACGTCTCGGACCGCGCGCAGCTCATGGCGCTCGCCGACGAGGTCTGGGCGCGCTTCGGTCCGGTCAACCTGCTGATGAACAACGCGGGGATGCAGCCCGGCAGTTCGATCTTCGATGAGGAAGGCAACTGGGACCGCATCCTCGAGGTGAATCTGGGCGGGATCATTCGTGGCAGCCAGATTTTCGCGCCGCGCATGATCGCGTCGGGCACGCCTGGCCTGATCGTCAATACCGGCTCCAAGCAGGGGATCACCACGCCCCCGGGCGATCCGGCCTATAACGTGTCGAAAGCCGGCGTGAAGGCCTTCACCGAGGCGCTGCAGCACGAGTTGCGCAACCGCGAGGACTGCAAGGTCGAGGCGCGGCTGTTCATTCCGGGCTTCGTCTACACGCCGCTGACCGCGGGCGGGCGCACCGAGAAACCCGCTGGCGCCTGGACGCCCGAACAGGTCGTGGAATTCCTCTTTGACGCGATCGAGCGCGGCGATTTCTACATCCTGTGTCCGGACAACGACGTGGACCGCGCGACCGACGTGAAGCGCATCCTCTGGGCGGCGGGCGACATCACCGAGAACCGCCCGCCGCTGTCGCGCTGGCATCCCGACTACGATGACGCCTTCAAGGCGTGGCTGAAGGCGTGATGCGGCCATGACGACCCGGGTGTATCGTATCGCGGCCATCCCCGGCGACGGGATCGGGCCGGAGGTGGTCGACGCCGCGCTGACGGCGCTCGATCACCTGAGCCGCCATACCAACGCCTTTCGGCTGGAGGTCGACCGCTTCGACTGGGGCTCGAAACGCTATCAGCGCGAAGGCACGTTCATGCCCGCGGACGGGGTCGACGCGCTGCGGGCCTATGACGCGATCCTCTTCGGCGCGGTCGGCGCGCCGGACGTGCCCGATCACCTGACGCTCTGGGGGCTGCGCCTCGCGATCTGTCAGGGGCTCGATCAATACGCGAACCTGCGGCCCACCCGGATCCTGCCCGGCCTGTCGAGCCCGCTTGCGGGCGTCGGCCCGGACGATCTGGACTGGCTTATCGTGCGCGAGAATTCCGAGGGCGAATATGCGGGGCAGGGCGGGCGCAGCCATCGCGGCCAGCCGCATGAGGTCGCCACCGAGACCGCCATCTTCACCCGCGCGGGCGTCGAACGCATCATGCGCGTGGCTTTCTCGCAGGCCCAGGCACGTCCGCGCAAACGGCTGACGGTCGTCACGAAATCCAACGCGCAGCGCTACGGGCTCGTGCTCTGGGACGAAATCGCCGCCGAGATCGCGGCCGAGTTTCCCGACGTGACGTGGGACCGGATGCTGGTCGACGCGATGACCGTGCGCATGACGCTCGATCCGCGTTCGCTCGACACGATCGTCGCCACGAACCTGCACGCCGACATCCTCTCGGATCTGGCTGCGGCGCTCGCCGGCTCTATCGGCATCGCGCCCACGGCCAACCTCAACCCCGAGCGCGCTGCGCCCTCGATGTTCGAGCCGATCCATGGCTCCGCCTTCGACATCACCGGCAAGGGCGTCGCAAATCCCATCGGCACCTTCTGGAGCGCGGCGATGATGTTGGAGCACCTCGGAGAGACCGAGGCAGGGGCGCAAATGATGCGCGCGATCGAACTCGTGACGGCGGATCCCGAAAGCCGCCCCCGCGACCTCGGCGGCACGTCCGGCACTGCACAGGTGACGGAACGGCTCTGCCGTGCGTTCGACGAGATAGTGGGGGGCAGCTGAAAGTTACGTCGCAGCTTCAGAAGCTCTCGCGTTTCAGCGCCGTGGTTTGAAATCCGCCACGCTATCGCGCACAACCAGTTCCCCCGTCATCAGGACCTTCACCGGAGATTGATCTCGCTCGTCCGTCGCGATGAGGTCGTCGAGCAGGCGGATCGCCATCGCGCCGATGCGCGCTTTCGGAACGTCGACCGAAGTCAGGGGCGGATCGAAGACGCTCGAGGTCGGAAGGTTGTCGAAGCCCACGACCGAAACATCTTCCGGCACTCTGTGGCCCAATTCGCGCAAGGCCCTTACGAAGCCGAAGGCGATGATGTCATTCGCACAGAAATAAGCATCCGCGAGAGGCCGGTCGCTCAACTGGGTCAAGGCTTCTTCATAGGCGCCGTCCAGCGTCGACTTCACCGAAAGTTCCTGCGCGTCCTCGCTCTGCAATCCGAACGCTGCGGCCGCGTTCCGGAAAGCCGTTTGACGCAGTCGGAAGTTCATCACCTCGCTGTAACTTCCGACATAGCCGATCTTGCGAAAGCCGCGCGAAACCAGATGCGAGAGCGCATCGTAGACGAGTTGATCGTTGTCCATATCGACGAAATTCGCCTTCAGGAACGGGTGGTAGGTGTCGATGAGCACGGTCGGTAGCGGCGCGCGCTCGATGATCGTCTCGATATCTTCGCGTGAAAGTTCGGTGCCGAGCACGACGATGCCGCGCGGTTCCGAGCCGTCCAGGCTCGACAACAGTTGATGCAGCGATTCCTGTTCGTAGCTCACGACCTGCAGCGCGTAGTCGCGGCGAAGCGCCTCGAAAGACATCCCGTCGATATAGTCCGAGATGAAGTGGTTGTGGTCGCGATTCACCGTCTGGCCGTGGCGCGCGATCTTGAGAAAGCGGATCGTGTTGGTGACTTCGGTCCGCGCCCGATTCGAGCGCGGGGTGTAGTTCAACGCCTCCACCGCTTCCAAAACGCGGGCGCGGGTGGCCTCCGAGATGTCGCCCTTGTCGTTCAGGACCAGCGAAACGGTGGCAGCGGAAACCCCCGCGTGCCCGGCAACTTCGCGCAGGGTGACCGGCTTTTTTGGCTCAATTTCCATCGTGTCGCTCATGTGGCCTTCAATCTATGGGCGAACCTCCCGCACTGCACAACGGGCCTTCGGAAAGTTCGGTCTTTTTATTCGCTCGCGCTCGAAGCAGCTAGTGAACAAACGGGGTTGACTTTAGTAAACATAATAGTACGAATTTAGTAAATAAGATAATTCTTCAGTAAACGGCGCGGGGGAGGAGATGTCGAAACTGGATGGGAACCTGTTTGTGTTGTCCGTGCTCATCGTGCTGCTTCTAGCAGTCGGCGGGGCGGCATCCGGCGGCAATTACCTTTCGATCTACAATCTGCAATCGATGGCGAACCAGGTGCCCGAGATCGGGCTGCTCGCGATCGGCGTGATGCTGGCGATGTGCTCCGGCAACGGTGGGATCGACCTGTCGGGGATCGCGCTTGCGAACCTCTCGGGCGTGGCCTCGGGGCTTGTTGCGCTGTCGATCTTCCCGGTCGACGAAGCGCCCGTGCTGTTCACTATCACCTTCGCCGGGGGATGTCTGATCATCGGCGTGCTGGGCGGTGCGCTGAACGGATTTCTGATCTCGCGTTTCGAGATCACGCCGATCCTGTGCACCTTGGGCACGCAGATGGCCTTCACCGGCGCGGCGGTCGTGTTCTCGGAAGGACGCTCGGTGACGATCGGATCGCCGCCCGCGCTCTACGATCTGGGCAATGGCCTGATCTTCGGAGTGCCGGCGAGCTTCCTGATCTTCCTCGGCGCTGCTTTGATCCTGGGCGGGGTGCTGCGCTTCACGCCCTACGGGATGAAGCTGATGCTGACCGGCGCCAACCCGAAGGCGGCGCTGTTTAGCGGCTTCAATCGCGACCGCATCCTGATCACGACCTACGCGCTCTCGGGGCTGATGGCCGGTCTGGCCGGGGTCATCATCGCGGCGCGGAACATCAACGTGAAATGGGACTACGGCACCTCTTATCTGCTGATCGCGATCCTTGTCGCGGTGATGGCGGGGGTGCGGCCCGAGGGCGGCTATGGGCGCATCGTGAATGTCGTGCTTTCGGCGATCACGCTGCAGCTTCTGTCGAGCCTGCTGAACTTCGTCGGGTTCTCGAATTTCGTGCGGGATTTCGCCTGGGGCGCGCTGCTGCTGTGCTTCCTCGCGGTCAACCGCTTCGAGCTGGTCGACCAGGTCATCACACGCTTTTCGCTGGGGCGCGCGGCGCGCGCTCCGAAACACTGAGCCGAAGAATGTAATCCAGGGAGGAGATCATCATGGCATTCAAAGGACTGAAAATCGGCCTGTTGGCCGCGACCACGGCGGCAATGCTGGCTGGCGCACAAGGGGTCGCAGCGCAGGAAGGTAAGTCGATCACCACGGTCGTCAAGATCAGCGGTATCCCGTGGTTCGACCGGATGAAAACCGGTGTCGAGAAATACGCGCAGGAACATCCCGACATGAAGATCGAGCAGGTCGGCCCCGCCACGGCGGATTCCGCCCAGCAGCTGCAGATCGTGCAGGATCTCGTCGCGCGCGGCGTCGATGCGCTGGCCGTCGTGCCGATGGATCCGGCGATCCTCGAAGGCGTGCTCAAGCGCGCGATGGATCGCGGCATCGTCGTCGTGACCCACGAGGCTGACAACCAGAAGAACACCATGGCCGATGTCGAAGCCTTCGATAACGCGGAATATGGTGCGGCGCTGAACGAGCGTCTGGCCAAGTGCATGGGCGGCAAGGGCAAGTGGACGACCTTCGTCGGCTCGCTGGGCAGCCGCACCCACATGCAGTGGGTCGGCGCGGGCGAGGAGAACGCGAAGAAATACCCGGATATGGAACTCGTCGATCCGAACAACGAAAGCTTCGACGACGCCCAGGGCACCTACGAGAAAGCCAAGGAAATCCTGCGCAAGCACCCGGATATCAAGGGCTTCCAGACTTCGGCGGGCAATGATGTGCTCGGCGTCGGTCGCGCGATCGAAGAAGCCGGTCTGGCCGGCAAGGTCTGCCTTGTGGGCACCGGTCTGCCGAACCCCTCGGCGGCCTATCTCGACAGCGGTGCGATCACCGCGATCGGTTTCTGGGATCCGCAGAAGGCCGGGATGGCGATGAACTCGCTGGCCACCAAGATCCTCGCGGGTGAAGAGATCACCGACGGCATGGATCTGGGTGTCGACGGCTACCACAGTGTCAGCGTGCGCCCCGGTGCCGGTGACGGCGTGCTCGTCGTGGGTAACGGCATGGTTCTCGTCGACAAGGATACCTACAAAGAGACCCTTTTCTAAGACGTGAAAAAATCGGTCGGCCGGGGGCAGCCCCGGCCGGCTTTCGAACCGCCCGTGCCTAGGCTGGAGGAGCTGCGGCGCATGGGACGGAAAAGACCGGTGTTCAGGGGGAGCAATCAGATGTCAGACGGACATTTTCTGGAGCTGCGCGGCATCCACAAACGCTTTGGCGGTGTTCACGCGCTGCGCGGCGTCGACGTAACGATCGACACTGGTGTCGCCTATCACCTGCTGGGCGAGAATGGCTGCGGCAAGAGCACCTTCATCAAGATTATTTCGGGCGCCCATGCGCCCAGCGAGGGAGAGATCGTGCTCGATGGGCAGGCGCATAGCGAGCTGTCGCCGATCCAGTCGCTCGAAGCGGGGATCGAGACGGTCTATCAGGACCTCTCCCTGCTGCCGAACCTCTCCGTCGTGGAAAATGTCGCGCTTGGCGACCAACTGGTGAGCGGCAACGGGCGCCTGATGCGGCTGCTGAACCGCCGCCGTCTGCGCGAAACGGCCCGCGAGGCAATCCGTAATGTCGGGCTGGAGCCGACGGCGAAACTCCTTAACACAATGGTCGGGGATCTGCCGCTTGCGATCCGGCAGCGCGTCGCCATCGCGCGGGCCATCGCCGCCGACGCGCGGCTGGTTATCATGGACGAGCCGACCACTTCGCTCACCCGGCACGAGGTCGACGCGCTGATCGAACTGGTCGGCAAATTGCTCGAACGCGACGTCGCGGTGCTGTTCGTGACCCACAAACTGGAGGAGTGCTACCGCATCGGCGGGCAAGCGATCATCTTCCGCGATGGCGAGTGTATCTCGCAGGGCCCGATCGCGGACTATTCCCGCGCCGAGCTTTCGCATCTGATGACCGGGCGCGAACTGGACACGATGCGCTACCGCAATGGCGCGCCGCGCGCCGAAGAGGTGCTGCGCGTCGAGGGGGCGAGCTCCGGCGCGGACTTCGAGGATGTCGCCTTCTCGCTGAAGGCTGGCGAGGTGCTTGGCATCACCGGTCTTTCGGATTCCGGTCGCAACGAGGTCGCGCTCGCGCTGGCCGGCCATCAATCGCTGAGCTCCGGCCATATCGAGATTTCCGGCGCGCGGGTGCATCTCGACTCGCCCGCGGACGCGATTGCACGCGGCATCGGCTATGTCCCCGAGGACCGCCTCTCCGAAGGGCTGTTCCTGCAGAAGTCGATCTACCAGAACGAGGTGACGCTGATCCTCGACCGGCTCCGTGGGCGCGGGGGCGTCGTCGACAAGCGCAAGGGGCGCGAGGCGGCGAGCAAGATTTCCGAGGCGATGAACCTCAATACCGGCAATATCGACCTGCCGGTCTCGGCGCTCTCGGGCGGCAACCAGCAGCGCGTGCTGATCGGCCGGTGGCTCAGCATCGAGCCGAAATTGCTGGTGCTTCATGGCCCGACCGTCGGCGTCGATGTCGGGTCGAAGGACACGATCTACCGCGCGATCCAGGCGATGGCGGAGCGCGGGATCGGGCTGATCATCGTCTCCGACGACCTGCCGGAACTGCTGCAGAACTGCGACCGGATCCTCGTGATGAATCGCGGTCGCCTCGTCGATGAACTCGACGCCGCGACCACCGACGAGAACCGTATTTACCAATCGATGCTTGGCTCGGCGAACGAGGCTGCCTGATGACCATGGTGCAAGAGATGAATGACCGATCAACGCCCAAACGTCCCGAGGACAAACTGACGATTTGGGAGACCCTGCGACGTCGCCCCGAGATGGTGACGCTGACCATCCTCGTCGTGATCTGCGTGGCGGTGTCGATCATCAACCCCAACTTTCTGCAGCCGGGCTCGCTCATCGATATGGGCCGCGCGAGCGTGGTGACCGGGCTCTTCGCGCTCGGTGTCTTCGCCATTCTCGCGGCAGGGGGCATCGACGTCTCCTTCACCGCGATCGCGGCGCTGACAATGTATTCGCTTACGAAATTCGTGATCACCGTGGCGCCCGATCTGCCGATGGCGGCGATCATCGCGATTGCAGTTGTGGCCGGTGCGCTTCTGGGCGCGGTGAACGGCCTTCTGGTTCACGGGCTGCGCGTGCCCTCGCTGATCGTCACGATCGGCACGCAATACCTGTTCCGCGGCATCCTGCTGGCCTTCGTGGGCACGGTTTGGCTGATGGAGCTTCCGCCGCAGATGACCGCCTTCGGCAAGGCCGCGCTCTACCAGTTTCAGGGCGCCAATGGCGTGACCGTCGATCTGCCCGCCTATTTCCTGATCTTCCCGGTCGTCGTCGGGCTGGCCTGGTTCCTGTTCGACCGCACGCTGATGGGGCGGGCGATCTTTGCCACCGGCGGCAACCCGGAGGTCGCGGCGCGGCTCGGCTATGGCCAGCGCGTGGTGCATGTCTTCGTCTTCGCCTTCGCGGGGGCGCTCGCAGGTCTCGCAGGCATCATCCATGTCAGCGCGACCCGCATGGCCAACCCGTTCGATCTGGTCGGCACCGAGATCGAGGTGATCGCCGCCGTCGTTCTCGGCGGGGCGCGGATCACCGGCGGCACGGGCTCGGTGCTGGGCACCGTGGCGGGTGTTCTCCTGATCACCGTGGTCAGCAACACGCTGGTTCTGGTGGGCATCCCCAGCACCTGGCAGCGCCTTGTCGTGGGCGCGTTCATCCTTCTCGCAGCGGCCTTCTTCGTGCGCCGCAAGCAAAAACCCAAGCAACGCAAAGCAGAGTGATCCGATGAAGAAGTTTCTCAACAAACCCGAAGATTTCGTCGAAGAGATGCTGGAGGGGATTTACGCCGCCCATCCGGAAGTGACCCATGTCGCGGACGATCTGCATTGCTTCGTGACGGCGAACCCGGTCCCCGGCAAGGTTGGGATCGTGACGGGGGGCGGCTCCGGCCACCTGCCGCTGTTCCTCGGCTATGTCGGCGACGGGATGCTCGACGGTGCGGGTGTCGGCGGCGTGTTCCAGTCGCCCAGCTCGGACCAGATCCTCGAAGTGACAAAGCATGTCGATCAGGGGGCAGGGGTTCTCTATCTCTACGGCAATTACAGCGGCGACATCATGAACTTCGACCTCGCCGGGGAACTGGCCGAGGTCGACGATATCGAAACCGCCACCGTGGTCGGCAATGACGATGTGGCCTCCTCCAAGCCGGGCGAGGAACACAAGCGCCGCGGCGTCGCCGGGATCGTCTTCCTCTACAAGGTCGCGGGAGCCGCCGCCGCCGAGATGAAGCCGCTCTCCGAGGTCGTCCGTCTGACCGAGAAGGCGAAGTCGCGCACCCGCACAATGGGCGTGGCGCTGACGCCCTGTATCGTTCCCGAGGTCGGCAAGCCCAGCTTCACGCTCGGCGAAGACGAGATGGAAATCGGCATGGGCATCCATGGCGAGCCGGGGATCACCCGCAAGACGCTCGAGCCCGCAGATGCCGTCGTGGACGAAATGATGGAGCGCATCTTCGCCGAGCAGGATTACGCGGCAGGCGACGAGGTGGCGATCATCGTCAACGGGCTGGGCGCGACGCCGATGGAAGAGCTTTACATCTTCTACCGCCGCATCTCGCAGCTGTTCGCAGAACGCAACGTGACCATCGCGCAGGTCTGGATCGGTGAATTCGCGACCTCGATGGAGATGGCGGGCGCCTCGATCTCGGTCCTGCATCTCGATGACGAGCTGAAGCCGCTCATCGAACGCAGCGCGACGACGCCGTTCTTCAAACATATCGCGAAGTGAGGGCTGCCATGACGATGAATGCAAGTGCGCTGCCGGGTCTGTTCAACCGCTATCGGGACCGGTTCGCCGCCGAGAAACAGGCCCTGATCGAGCTCGACGGCAAGGTCGGCGACAGCGATCTGGGTCTGACCATGGCGAAGGGTTTCGCCGCCGCAGCGGCCGCCCTTGAGGAAAAGGCGCCCGAGACGCTGGCAGACGGGATGAAGACCGCGGGCGCCGCGATCGCGAAAGCCGCGCCCTCGACCATGGGCACGCTGATGGCAACGGGTTTCCTGCGCGGAGCGAAGGCACTCGACGGTGCGGAAGTGATGGACACCGCCGCGCTGGCCGATTTCTGGGCTGCCTTCCGCGACGGGATCGCGCAGCGCGGCAAGGCGCAGCTGGGTGACAAGACCGTACTCGACGTGCTGCACCCGGTCGCCGAGACCATCGCCGCGCAGGCGCAGGCGGGCGCATCGCCCGCCGAGGCATCACACGCAGCAGCCCAAGCTGCGAAAGAGGCGCTGGAGGCGACCAAGGAGATGGAAGCCCAGCACGGCAAGGCTGCCGCGTTCGGCGAGAAATCCAAGGGAATTCAGGACGCGGGCGGCACCGTCGCCTGCATCCTCATCGAAGAGACAAGCGCTGCCTTGGGCGCGTAGGAGAGGGACATGCACTATAATACGCTGGGACGGAGCGGGCTGAAGGTTTCGGCCCTCGCGATGGGCACTTTCACCTTCGGCGGCGAAGGTCCCTTCGCGATGGTCGGCAGTCAGGGCGTGGCCGAGGCCCGCGACCTGTTCGATTGCGTGATCGACCACGGTGTGAACCTGATCGACACGGCGAACATGTATTCCACCGGCACCGCCGAAGAGATCGTGGGCGAGGCGCTGGAAGGCCGCCGTGACAAGGTGCTGATCTCGTCGAAAGCTCGCATGCCGATCGATGACGGCCCCAATGGCGAGGGCGCGAGCCGCTGGCACCTGATCCGCGAATGTGAGCGCAGCCTGAAACGTCTGCGCACCGATCACATCGACATCTATCATATCCATGAATGGGACGGCCAAACCCCGGTCGAGGAAACGCTCGAAGCCCTGCAGACGCTGATCGATCAGGGCAAGATCCGCTATGCGGGCTGCTCGAACTATACCGGCTGGCAGGTCATGAAATCGCTGATGGCCTCGGAGAAGCCGGGTCGGGCGCGGTTCGTTACGCAACAGATCCACTACACGCTCGAGGCGCGCGAGGCGGAATACGAGCTTTTGCCGATCGCGGTCGATCAGGGCGTCGGCGCGACCGTCTGGAGCCCGCTTGCGGCGGGGCTGCTGTCGGGCAAACACACCCGCGACAATCCGGTGGCGGAGGGCAGCCGTCAGGCCAAGGGCTGGACCGAGCCGCCGATCCGCGATCAGGAGCGGCTCTGGAAGATCGTCGATGTGCTGAACGCGCTCGGCGAGGCGCATGGCGTCGAAGCTGCGCAGATCGCGCTGGCATGGCTGCTCACCCGTCCCGGCGTTGCCTCGCTGGTGGTCGGCGGTAGCACGGTGGCGCAGTTCGAGCGCAACTTCCGCGCGCTCGACGTCAAGCTCTCCACCGAAGATCTCGCCCGCCTCGACGAGGTCAGCCGCCCGCCCCTGATCTACCCGCTGTGGCATCAGGAACAATTCGCCAAGCCGCGCTTCGGCCCGGCGGACGGGATCGTGACGGGCTAATCGAGCCCGGCGGGATCAACTTAAGCTATCGCCCGGCACGGGCGAACTCGTTTCGTGCCGCGCGAAGACCTCAGGGGTGCAGTTCGGCCCGGAGGCGCTTCAACTCTTCCGCAGGCATAAGTTCCACGCCCTTCGTCATGTCGTGCAATTGCTTGAGGAGTGCGTGCGCTTCCTCGACTTCGGCCTGTTCGATCCTTCGCGAAGGATGGGCGAAGAAACCGGCGGACCGGGTCTCGTCACCGACAGCGACGGCCTTCCCATAGCGCAGTCCGAACTCGGCCGCCTGACCGAACACGTTGCTCTCGTCCTGCTCCGCGAGCTCGGACCAATCGCAAATGCCTGTATGCGTCATGGCCCATCTGACCGTCGGATCCCGGAACACGAGACCGTTCGCAGTATAGAAATCGATCCATTCCTGTGGATATGTCTGGTATAGGAGTGTAGGGTTTGCAAAGCGCACATGCAGCCCTAAGGCGAATTTCCAGTCTGATATTGCACTCATAAGTTGCAATTTCCGGCGCAATGTACGCACATCGATCATGCAGCTACCCTTGTATTATGTTCAGTGAATCCCTCGACCAACGCATTGCGGAACTATCTTGGTCCAACCGAGCCGCACTTCCGTAGTGACTATTGAGCACTCGGACAGAATGGAAGTTCGAAACGGCATGATTCTTCGTGATCACCAGAGCCTTTTCGCCGATCTCGCTCCAGCAGGCTGCTACGTCGCCTTGCGGGCTGGCTTTTTCGCGCCCGAAGCCGAGTTGAACCTGTTTCCGCCTGAATGGATCAATCATTACACGTTTTCCGGGTTGGCGCTGGCCGATCCGCTGCTGCGCTGGTGCCAGGAAAATTCGGGCTATGCGCGGTGGGGTGAAATAGACAGCTTCGTCGGCACGAGCTTCATGCGCGACTATCGGTCTTTCGGCTTCGAATTCGGAGGTGTCGTGTCGATCCACGGGACGCAGGAGATGCCGAAGCGGAGCCTTGGCATCTTTGCGCGCTCAGACCGGGAGCTTCGAGTTTCCGAAATGAAAGAGATCGAGAGGGTTCTCTCGCGCATCCATTCGGACGAGCCCGAGATGCCGACCGAGGCGCAAATGGAAGCGCTCCAACTCTATTCCAAGGGCTATCTCCACAAGCAGGTCGCCCACGAATTGCAGCTCTCCGTCGGGGGCGTCAAGGCGCGGCTCAGGGGCGCTGCCGACCGGCTCGGGGCGAAGACCTTGCGAGAGGCTGCGAGCATCGCCGCGAGCCGAGGCCTCCTGTAAGCGTCCCGACCGCCTCGTTGATGCACACGGACTCGGCGGGCAGGGCCTCGGAAATAATTCACCCCGTCCCGAACTCAGCTCTGTGGTGCGACCTCGAAAAGCTCGGTGTGATCGTCCTGGATGCGGTCGATCTGATCGAGAATCCGCGACAGGTGATCGCGCATCGCCTGCGTCGCGCGGTCAATCTTCATCGATAGTCTGCGATGGAGAGGGCGCGAGCGATACGCTCCTGCGCCCTTGCCAATCACAGCGCCGCAATTTCCACCGACTCGATTTTGTCACGAAGCCGCGCGGTCACCCTGATCTTGCCGCGCTCACCCGTCAGGCGGAGCCAGCAGCCGGTCGCGCCATCCGCGAGCGCCACGCAATCGGGGCCGATCAGCTTCGCCGGACCTTCGACGTCTAGGAACACCGGCTCGTTTAGGAAATGCAGCTTGTTGCCTGCCTGATCGCGAGCGCGGATCATCACCCGGATCTCGTCGCTCGGATCGGCCTCGGCTTCGGTGACATCGGGCGCCACTTCCAGCCGGTCGAACATCGCGTCGGCGGGGAAGTCGCGCTCGATCACCAACTCCCCGTTCAGGTATCCGCGCAGGCGGCCCGCATGCCAGCTCTCCCCCCAGGCGGTCACCTCGTCGGGGGTGAAATGGTCGTAATCGATGACGACTGGCGCATGGGGCAGATGCGGGAAGCGTGTGCGGTCGGGCCCGACGCGCTTGACCACGTCGGCGTAGGACAACTCCACCTCGTCGCAATTGGTCAGCACGATCAGCGGGATCACCCCGCCGATATTTCGCTCGCCGCGCGACCATACGGTGACCGGCTCCATCACGATCGCCTCGTCGGGATCGCGCTGGCTGGCATAGGCGTAGGCTGCGAATTTCGGCTCGCGGAAGATCGACATCACGCCGTGATGGCAGATCCGGTCCCCCGCGCCGAAATCCTTGTGCGTGTTGTAGTCGAACATGCACCAGCCGATGCAGCCTGCAAGTCCGGCATCGGGATCGTGGGCGGCGTTGAGCACGTCGAGATGGCGCAGCACATGCTCGTGCTGGCGATGCTCGGGGTCGCCCGCCTTGGTGGGATACATGTGCCCGTTATACTCGGTCACCAGATAGGGCACGCGCGTGGGAAGCCCCGTCACCTCCTGCTGATCGCGCAAGCTCGTACGCGGGCGGTTCGAGAAGGGCAGTTCGAAATCCCCCAGGATGAAATCGTTCATGGTGTAGACGTCTTCGAGCAGTTGGCTGTCGGTGATGCAGCGCACGCCGCCGGTGGGGCGCGTCGCATCCAGCTCACGCGCGAGGGCATTGGTGCGTTTGTAGAACGTTTCCGCATCGGGACTCTCGTTGATCCGAACGCCCCAGATGATGATCGAGGGGTGGTTCCAGTCGCGCCGGATCATCCGCTCGACATTGCGCACCGATTCATCTTGCCAGATGTCGCCGCCGATATGCTGCCAGCCGGGGATTTCCTCGAAGACCATTAGGCCGATTTCGTCGCAGCGGTCGAGGAAATAGGGGCTTTGCGGGTAATGCGAGGTGCGCGCGACGTTGCAGCCCAGATCGTAGCGCAGGATTTCCGCGTCGCGCTCCTGACTGCGTTTGCCTTGGGCATAGCCCGAATAGGGGAAGCTCTGATGCCGGTTGAGGCCGCGCAGAACCACGCGCTCCCCGTTGAGGAAAAAGCCCTCGGGCGTGAATTCCGCGTGACGGAAGCCGAAGCGCTGGGTGAGGCGGTCGCCGCTCTCGATCAAGGTCAGCGTCAGTGTGTAGAGCGCGGGCGTCTCGACCGACCAGAGCGTGATATCGGCGAGGCCATCGAAGCTGATTTCGCCCGTGCCCAGGCCGCGTGCGATCTCGTGGCCCTCGGCGTCCGACAGAACCGCCTCCACCGGGCCCGGCGCGTCGAGCTTGACCAGAACGCGCTTGGTCTCGGCCAGCACGTCGGGCGTCTCGATCTTCACGCTTGCGATATGTGCCTCGGGCAGCACCTCCAACCAGGCGTCGCGATAAATCCCGGCATAGGTGAGGTAGTCGATGCGGCCACCGAAAGGTGGGATCTCGGGGTTTTCCGAACCGTCGATATGCACCGTCACCAACGCCTTGCCGTCTACAAAGCGGTCCGTCAGATCTACGGTGAAGGGCGTATAGCCGTCGCGGTGACGCAGCACTTCGGCGCCGTTCACATAGACCACCGCATCGGCCATCGCCGCATCGAACCGCAGCCGGACCAGCTTTCCCGCCCACGCATCGTTCCATGCGATCTCACGCTGATAGGTGAAGGGGCGCTGGAAGTCGCGCTCGTCGAAATAGCTCATCGGCAGGTCGGCGGCGTTATGGGGTAGGGTGACCGTCTCGCCCTGTAGGGGCTCTGCGACCTTGGCAGTGTCGAAGCCTTCCGCGAAGGTCCAGCCTCCGTTCAGTTTGCTGATCTCTCTCATCATTACCACTCCGCGAAGCTGCCATCGGCATGGCGCCAGATCGGGTTGCGCCAGCGGTGACCTTCCGCAGCCGCCTGACGGACTTTCTCCTCGTTGACCTCGACGCCTAGGCCGGGCCCCTGCGGGATCGCGACGAAGCCGTCGTCATATTCGAAGACCGACGGGTTGCTCAGATAGTCGAGCAGGTCGGAACCCTTGTTGTAATGGATGCCCAGCGACTGCTCCTGAATGAAGGCGTTGTAGCAGACCGCATCGAGCTGCAGGTTCGCCGCCAGTGCGATCGGCCCCAGCGGGCAATGCAGCGCCAAAGCCACGTCATGGGCCTCGGCCATCGCCGCGATGCGGTAAGTCTCGGTGATGCCGCCGGAATGACTGGGATCCGGCTGGACGATATCGACGTAACCGCCCTGCAGGATCGATTTGAAATCCCAGCGGGTATAGAGCCGCTCACCCAGTGCGATCGGGGTCAAGCAATGGTTCGCGATCTCGCGCAGCGCCTCGGCGTTTTCGCTCAGCACCGGTTCCTCGATGAACATCAGGTTAAACGGCTCGAGTTCTTTCGCGAGCTGCTTGGCCATCGGGCGATGGACGCGACCGTGGAAGTCGACGCCGATACCGAAATCGGGGCCCATTTCCTCGCGGATCGCCTGCACGCGTTCCAGCACGGCGTCGATCTTGTCGTGGGAGTCGATGAATTGCAGTTCCTCGGTGCCGTTCATCTTCACCGCAGTGAAGCCCCGGTCGCCGCATTCGCGCGCCATCCGCGCCGTGTCGCCCGGACGGTCGCCGCCGATCCAGCTATAGACCCGGATGCGGTCGCGCTGCTGGCCGCCCAGAAGCGAATGGACAGGCACGCCTAGCGCCTTGCCCTTGATGTCCCACAGCGCCTGATCGAGCCCGGCGATGGCCGACATGTGGATGCCGCCGCCGCGATAGAAGCCGCCGCGATACATGACCGTCCAGTGGTCCTGAATATGGCCGGGATCCTTGCCGATCAGGTAGTCCGAGAGTTCCTCGACGCAGGCAGCGACAGAGGCCGCGCGGCCCTCCAGCACCGGCTCGCCCCAGCCGGAGATGCCCTCGTCGGTGGAAATTTTCACGAAACACCAGCGCGGCGGCACGATGAAGGTTTCGATGGCGGTAATTTTCATATCGGTCCTCGGGGTTGGTCGGCGCGATCAGGCGTCGAAAGGTTCGGTGATCGCGAAACGTGCGTTGATGAAGGCGTCCGCGACAAGGCGCATCGGCGCGAGGTCGAGATCGCTCTGCCCGGCGCGCACCAGATCGCGCATCCGGGCGTATAGGTTGGCGTATTCGCGGTTCTCGCCCGTGGCGATTACCTCGCCATCGGTGCTGAACTCCGCGCCGCCCTTGTCGAGCGTTGCTGCGCCTCGGTCGGTCTGAAGGGTGATGCGCCACAGCTCGTCACCCGTTTCCCGCCAGTCGAACGCGGCGCTGATCGGGGTCTCTCCCGCGCACATTTCCAGATCGGCAGCGATCGGGGTCTGGCGGCCTTGCGGGATGCTCAGCGAGGCTGTTGTCAGCCGCACGGGGCGGGGCAGAATGCGGGTCAGGATCGAGAGTGCGTTGATGCCGGGATCGAAGACGCCGAGCCCGCCGGGTTGCCAGATCCACTCCTGCCCGGGATGCCATTTGCGCACGTCTTCGCGCCAGTCGATATGGATTGCGGAAATCTCCCGCCCCGCGAGCCATTGGCGTGCCGCCTCCACTGCTGCCGCCTCGCGCGAATGCCATGTGGCGAAGATCGTCAGCCCCGCCTTGGCGGCGGTCTCGCGCAGCGCCTCGACTTCGCTCAGCGTCATGCCGGGCGGCTTTTCGAGCATCAGGTGACGGCCCGCGCGCAGCACCGCCATCGCCTGATCGAACCGCCCCTGTGGCGGGGTGCAGAGCGAGACGGCGCCGATCTCGGGCTCGGCGTCGAGCATCGCGCGCAGGTCGGGATAGCTCGGCAGGTCGGGCAGGGTGGCATTGCGGCTCGCGATGGCGGCGAGATGCACGCCGTCCGTCTCCGCAATCGCGGGAAGGTGCTGGGCGCGGGCGATCGCTCCCAGCCCCACAAGGCCGACGGCAAGGCTCATCCGCGCACCCGTGCGCCCGTGCTGGTGTCGAACACATAGACCGAGACCGGATCGAAGCTGATCCCGGTCTTGCCACCGACCGCGCCGTGGAGACGCTGATCGGTCTCGACCACGACGCGCTCGCCTGTCACGCCGTCCAGATGCGCGTAGCTCACGCCGCCAAGGTTCTCGGCCATCTCGATGGTGAAATTGCCATCCGTGCCGCTCAGGCGGAGCGCGTTGGGGCGGATGCCGATCTCCAGCTTCGTGCCATCCGCGGGCAAGGCGACGGGACTGTCGATGCGCTGCCCCAGAGCGGGCACGTCGAGCTGACCGTCTACCACGGTCGCGGCGAGGAAGTTCATCGAAGGCGAACCCATGAAGCCCGCGACGAAGCGATTGTCAGGGTCGTCGTAAAGCTCCATCGGGCTTCCGACCTGTTCGATATTGCCGGCCCGCAGCACGACGATCTTGTCGGCCATCGTCATCGCCTCGACCTGATCGTGGGTGACGTAGATCATCGTCGCCCCGATCTCGCGGTGCAGACGCGCGATCTCAGCGCGCATCTCGACGCGCAACTCGGCGTCGAGGTTCGACAGCGGCTCGTCGAAGAGGAAAACGTCCGGGCCGCGGGTGATCGCGCGGCCGATGGCCACGCGCTGGCGCTGACCGCCAGAAAGCGCAGCGGGCTTGCGGTCCAGAAGCGGCTCCAGTTTGAGTATACGCGCGGCTTCCTGCACTTTCTCGGAGATTTCAGACTTGGGATGGCCGTTCATCTTCAGCCCGAAGCCCATGTTCTCGCCCACCGTCATATGCGGGTAGAGCGCGTAGGTCTGAAACACCATCGCGATGCCGCGTTCGGCGGGTTCGGCTTTCGTGACTTCGCGGCCGCCGATGCGGATCGCACCGTCCGAGGTCTCCTCCAACCCCGCGATCATCCGCAAAAGCGTTGACTTGCCACAACCGGACGGCCCGACGAAGACACAGAATTCCCCCGGTTCGACCGTCAGGTCGACGCCGTGGATCACCTCCGCATCGCCAAACCGTTTGACGATCTTCTCCAATGCGACTCCGCTCACGGGGTCTCCTCCCTGTTTTTGCGCACCGGGGTTCAGTCGGCGCGTTTCTGTTCCGGAAAGCGCCAGTGGCTGGCCGCTTTCGCGATCTTCTCCGCCGTCTCGAGGATCAGCGGGGCGTAGGTTTCGAGTTGTCTTTGACCGTCGGGCTGGGCCGAGGTGATCGAGAGCGCGCCCAGGACGCGGCCCTGAGGCGACAGGATCGGGGCGGCGATGCAGCGGATGCCGGGTTCATGCTCCTCGTCATCCCAGGCAAAACCGCGTTTGCGGATGTTCTCCAGTTCCGCGCGCAGGCTGGTCACGTCGGTCAGGGTATGTTCCGTGAAGCGATGGAAGCTCTGCCGCGTCAGCGCATTCTGCAGCGCGTCCTCGGGGAGATAGGCGAGCATCGCCTTGCCCACTCCGGTGCAATAGGCGGGGCCGACCTTGCCCGATTGCGAGAACATCTCGACCGGGCGCGAGGCGTTTCGCTTGTCGACATAGAGTACCATGCCCTGATCGAGCTGAGCGAGGTGGAGCGTCTGGCCGGTCTCCTTCGACAGTTGGTCGAGATAGGGTGCCGCGATCGGCGCGAGCGAGCTTTGCGCCCAGGCGGCATGGGCGAGGCGCACGAGACGCAAGCCCGGCGTATAGGTCTGACGGTCCTCGTCGAGCGACAGCATCCCCTGGTTCGTGAGCGTTTGCAGGAAGCGATACAGCGTCGCCTTGGGCAGATCGCAGACCGGTAGCAGCTCGGCGAAGCGCACGGGTCGGCCGAATTCCGCGACGCGGTCGAGCACGGCCAGCGTGCGTCCGACCGTGCCGTCCGATTTCTCCGGCTTTGGCGTGGCGTCGTTCATGGGCTCCTCCTCAGGACTGTTGACAGGATGAGAGATTCGCGGCAGCATTTCAATATGTAAAACACGGTTCCATTATTTGAAACTAAAATCGCTGGGCCGTGGGCTACTGAAACGGGAGGAGAACCGAATGAATATCCTGAAAACCACCGCGCTCGTGGCGCTGATGGGGTCGATCGCCATTCCGGCAATGGCCGAACAGCGCGTGCTCAAGCTCTTCACCGATGCGTCCGATCCGGCGCCGAAGGCCGCCTTCGAGCAGCTCGTGAAAGGCTTCGAGGCCGAAAACCCTGATGTGAAGGTCGAGGTGAACACCTTCGATCACGAAGGCTACAAGACCGCGATCCGCAACTTCCTGACCGCCGACAGTCCCGATCTGGCGAACTGGTATGCGGGCAATCGCATGGCGCCCTTCGTCAATGCCGGGCAATTCACCGATGTGTCCGATGTCTGGGAGGAGAACGGGCTCAAGGACAGCCTCGGCTCGGCGCTCAAGTCGATGACCATCGACGGCAAGCAATGGGGCGTGCCCTACACCTACTACCAGTGGGGCATCTACTATAACAAAGACCTGTACAAGAAGGCCGGGGTGGACGTGCCCAAGACCTGGGACGAGTTCATCTCGAACTGCAAGAAGTTCAAGGAGATGGGCGTCGACTGCCTGACCACGGGCACCAAGGCGCTGTGGCCGGCGGCCGGGATCTTCGACTATCTCGACCTGCGCACCAATGGCTACGACTTCCACATGAAGCTCACCAGCGGCGAAATCCCGTGGACGGACGACCGCGTGAGAGCTGTCTTCGCAGAGTGGAAGAAGGTTCTGCCCTACACCACCAAGAACGTCGCCGCGATCGATTGGCAGGATGCTGTGTCGAACATCGTTCAGGGCAAGGCTGCGAATTACGTCATGGGCAACTTCGCCGTCGCCACCTTCAAGGATGGCGGGATGACCAATGACACGCTTGGCTTCATGGACTTCCCGACGATCAACCCGGATATTCCGCGTGCCGAAGAAGCGCCGACCGATACGATCCATATCCCGGCAGGCGCGAAGAACAAGGAAGACGCCAAGAAGTTCCTCGCCTATGTCGCGAAGGCCGACGTGCAGACCAAGATGAACGAGACCCTCGGTCAGTTGCCGATCAACAAGAACTCCTCGGTTGGCGACGATCCCTTCCTGCAAGCGGGCTTCAAGATCCTGTCCACGGCCGACGGCGGTATCGCGCAGTTCTTCGATCGTGACGCACCGGCACAGATGGCGAAGGCGGGCATGGAAGGCTTCCAGGAATTCATGGCCTATCCCGATCATCTCGACGCGATCCTCGACCGGCTCGAGAAGGTGCGTCAGCGCGTCTACAAGAACTGATCCTCCCCTAGGGCGGCGTCTGTAACAGGGCGCCGCCCCTTCCTGTTTTTCCAGATCCGAGGAGTGCGACGATGACCGTCTCACCCGCAATGTCCGAGCCGCACGCGGAGACGGGTACGCCCGCACCGCGCCGCCGCCGGTTGAACCGCAAGCTCGCGCCCTGGCTGTTTCTCGCCCCCGGCGCGCTGATGTTCCTGATCTACGTGTTGATCCCGATCGTGGAATCGATGTGGATTTCTTTCTTTCAATGGGACGGGCTGAGCGCGAAGACGTGGGTCGGTCTGTCGAACTATCTCGAACTGCTCGATGACGACGCCTTCTATACCAGCCTCAAGAACAACGTGATCTGGCTGGTGCTCTATATGCTGGCGATCCCGTTCGGGCTGTTCATCGCGCTTTTCCTGAACCAGACCGTGCGCGGCATCCGGATCTACAAATCGCTGTTCTTCTTTCCCTTCGTGATCTCTCAGGTCGTGGTCGGCCTGATCTTCTCGTGGTTCTACGCACCGGGCTTCGGACTGTTCTTCGAGCTGACGAAATGGCTCGACGGGACCGGGATCGCGATCCTCGCCAATCCCAACACAGTGACCTACGGGATCATCGCCGCCGGTCTGTGGCCACAGATCGCCTACTGCATGATCCTCTACCTGACCGGTTTGAACGCGGTCGCGCCCGACCAGATCGAAGCGGCGCGTCTCGACGGAGCTAAGGGCATCAAGATGCTCTGGTATGTCGTGCTGCCGCAATTGCGCCCGGCTACCTTCATCGCGGTCGTCGTCACCGTGATCGGTGCGCTGCGCAGCTTCGATCTCGTGTCGATCATGACCGATGGCGGGCCCTTCGGATCCTCGCGGGTGCTGTCTTACTACATGTACGAGCAGGCGCTGTCGGAATACGGCTATCGCATGGGCTATGGCGCGGCGATCGCGGTGGTGCTGTTCGCGATCATGATGATCTTCATTTCGGGCTTCATCTGGAAGATGTGGCGCGACGAAAGGGGGCTGTGAGATGTTTCCCAAACCCATTCAATCCATGAGCCCCGCCGCCCGACTGACCTATCAGGTCTTGCTGCCGGTGATGCTGGTGCTCTGGCTGCTGCCGCTTCTGGGCGTCGCCGTCACCTCGATCCGTCCGTCGAGCGATCTCGCGCAGGGCAACTACTTCGGGGTGCCGTCCTATCTGGCCTTCTCGAACTATCTCGACGTGTTCAAGAATTCGCCCTTCGCCAGCTACATGCTGAACTCTTTCAAGGTGACGATCCCAACGGTGATCGGGGCGGTGGCGCTGTCCTGCCTGACGGGCTTTGCGCTCGCCGTCTACAAGTTCAAGGGCAACCTGCTGATCTTCTTCATCTTCGTGGCAGGGAACTTCGTGCCCTTCCAGATCCTGATGGTGCCGGTGCGCGACCTGACAGTGAAGATGGGGCTCTATGACACGATCACCGGGCTCGCACTGTTCCATGTCGCCTTCCAGACCGGGTTCTGCACGCTCTTCATGCGCAACTTCATCAAGGCGCTCCCGAAAGAGCTGATCGAAGCCGCCCGGGTAGAGGGCGTGGGCGAATGGCAGATCTTCTGGCATATCGTGCTGCCACTGGTGCGACCCGCGATCGCGGCGCTGTCGGTGCTGATCTTCACCTTCATCTGGAACGACTATTTCTGGGCGACGGTGCTTACCACGGGGGCGGATACCCAGCCGATCACCGCAGGGCTACAATCGCTCAACGGTCAATGGGTCGCGGCGTGGCAACTGGTGTCGGCAGGCTCGATCCTCGCCGCTCTGCCCCCCGTGGCGATGTTCTTCCTGATGCAGAAACACTTCATCGCAGGGCTGACGCTCGGGGCGGTGAAATGATCCGCACATGGCATTTGCAGGACACCCGCCAAAGCCTCGTTCTGGCGGGTCACGACGAGAGGCTTCCCGAGATCGTCTATTGGGGCGCGGCGCTGCCCGAGGGGGAAGACCTCGCGGGCTTGGCCGTCGCGAGCGTGCCGGATGTCACCGGCGGGATGCTCGACCGCGCACCAGAGGTCTCGATCTGCCCCGAGGCCAGCGAGAGCTTCCCCGGAGAGCCCGGCCTGATCGCGCGCGACGGGGCGGGGCAGCCGTTGCGCCCCGCCTTCCGGTTCGAGAGCGAGACGCAGACCGGCCGCGAACTGAGGCTTACCTATCGCGATGCGGCGCTTGGGCTGCGCTATAGCGCGCAATTCACGCTCGACCCCGACACCGGTCTGATCGCGGCGCGCGCAGAGCTGGAGAGCGATGAGCCGATTACGCTTCATTGGCTCGCCGCCCCGGTGTTTCCCGGCCCGCAGCTGGCCGACGAGATGCTTGAAGTCTCGGGGCGCTGGATCGGTGAATTCCAGATCGAGGCGACGCCGTGGCGCCCCGGTCAGCGCGTGCGCGACAACCATACGGGCCGTACCGGGCACGAGCATTTCCCCGGGTTGATCCTGCCTGCGCGCGGCGCCACCAAGACGCAAGGCGAAACCCGCGGCTTCCATTACGGCTGGTCGGGCGGGCATCGGATGGTGGCCGAAGAGCTTCCTGACGGACGCAGGCAAATCCAGTTCGGTCATGCGAGCGGCTCCGAGCCGGAACCGGCGACGCGGTTCGAGACCGCGACGCTTTATGCCGCTTTCTCGGAGGCGGGCTCGAATGGCTGCGCGGTGGCCTTCCAGCGCCATCTGCGCAAACACGCCCCTTGGGCCAAGGCGCGCCCGGTGCATTACAACTGCTGGGAAGCGGTCTATTTCAAGCACGATCTGGCCGAGCTGAAATCTATCGCAGAGCGCGCCGCCGCACTTGGTGCGGAACGCTTCGTGCTGGATGACGGCTGGTTCGGCAAGCGCGACGACGACACCAGTTCACTGGGCGACTGGGCGGTCGATCCGCGCAAATATCCCGACGGGCTGACGCCGCTGGTCGATCATGTCCAAAGCCTCGGGATGGAATTCGGCCTCTGGTTCGAGCCCGAGATGGTCAATCGCGACAGCGATCTGGCGCGGGCCCATCCCGACTGGCTGCTGGGCCCGGACGATCAGATCGAGGGTCGTCAGCAGCGCGTACTCGACATGGCGAACCCGGCGGTGCGCGACCACCTCTTTGCCGCGATCGACGCGGTGCTCTCGGCCTATGAAATCGCTTACGTCAAATGGGACCATAACCGCGTGCTGCCGTATCCCGACGCAGCGCAGGCGCGGGGCCTCTACAATCTGCTCGACCGGCTGCGCGCGGCCCATCCAGATGTGGAGTTCGAAAGCTGCGCCTCGGGCGGCGGGCGGATCGATTTCGGCATTCTCGAACGCACCGGCCGCGTGTGGCTCTCGGACAGCAACGATGCGCTGGAGCGGCTGCGGATCCAGCATGATGCCGCGCTGTTCCTGCCTGCTTGCGTCACCGGCTCTCACGTCGGCCCGCGCCATTGCCACACCTCGGGCCGGGTGATCGATATTCGCAAACGCGCCTGGGTCGCGGCGCAACGTCATATGGGATTCGAGATGGACCCGCGCGAGCTGACCGCGGAGGAGGCCGAGGTGCTGACCTCCGTCACGCGCTGGTGGAAGGACAACCGCGACTGGCGGATGCGGGCGGATATCCTGCGGCTCGACAGCGCCGACCCGGCCGTGATCGCCGAGTTGCAGCTGGCCGAGGATGGTAGCCGTTTCGTGGCCTTCGCAGGTCAGGCGGCGACCTCCGCGCAGATCCTGCCGCGCCCCTTGCGACTGACGGGGCTGGACCCCGCAGCGCGCTATCGGTTGCGGCTGATTACGGCAGAAGACCTGCCCCGGTTGTCGCGTGGGATCCCCGCGCTTAAGACCGGACCGGTTACGCTCAGTGGGCAAGCGCTGATGGGGCAGGGGCTCACACTGCCCTGGACCTTCCCCGAGCGCATCCACCTGATTGAAGGAGAAAGACTATGAGTGACGCGGCTCCCGACTGGATCGCCGCCGATTGGGGCACGACGCACCTGCGTGTCTGGGCGATGCGCGGGCGCGAAGTGCTCGACCGACGGAGCTCAGAGCAGGGGATGGGCAAGCTCGCCCCCGCCGAGTTCGGACCGGTGTTGGAAGAGGCCGTTGCAGGCTGGGGCGCGGCTCCGGTCGTGACCTGTGGCATGGTCGGCTCGCGTCAGGGCTGGGCCGAGGCGCCCTATGCGCCGGTGCCCTGCGCCGCCCAGCCGCGCCTCGTGCGGGTGCCCGATCACGCCGCGCGCCCGGTCTATATCGCCTGCGGCCTGCGGCAGGACAGCCCGCCCGACGTGATGCGCGGCGAGGAGACCCAGATCGCTGGCTTCCTGCTGCGCAATCCCGGCTTCGAGGGCACTATCTGCCTGCCGGGCACCCATACGAAATGGGTGGCCCTGCGCGCGGGTCGGATCGAGCGGTTCCGCAGCTGTATGACCGGCGAGATCTACGACCTGCTCGCCCATCGCTCCGTGCTGCGCCACACGATCGGTAAGGGGTGTCAGGACATGGCAGCGTTCGACGCGGCGGTGGCCGAGGCGCAGGCCGATCCGGCGGGCGCCTATGGGGCGCTGTTCGCGCTGCGGGCCGGGGCGCTTCTGGGCGCGCAATCGCCCGAAACCGCCGCCTGCCGCCTCTCGGGGCTGTTGATCGGCTGGGAACTGGCCGCCGCGCGCGATCTCTGGCAGGGTCAGCCCGTCGCATTGATCGGAAGCCCCGTTCTCAGCCCGCTCTATACCCGGGCGCTGGCAGGTCGCGGCATTGATGCGACCTGCCAAGACGCCGAAGACGTGACCCTCGCGGGGCTCTATGCCGCGCGCCAGACCATCGGAGCCGAAACATGAGCCGACCCATCATCGCCATCCTGCGCGGGATCACTCCCGCCGAAGCCATCCCCGTCTGCGAGGCGTTGATCGCCGAGGGCGTCACCCGGATCGAGGTGCCGTTGAACTCCCCCGACCCGCTCGACAGCATCGCCGCGATGGTGGGGCGCTTCGGCTCGGACGCGCTGATCGGGGCGGGGACGGTGCTGACCACGGACCAGGTCGGAGCTGTCGCCGCGACCGGCGCGAAGCTGATCGTCTCGCCCAATTGCAACACCGACGTGATTGCCGCTTCCAAAGCCGCCGGTCTGCAGAGCTTTCCCGGCGTGATGACCCCGACCGAGGCCTTCGCGGCGCTCGCCGCAGGGGCGGACGGGCTCAAGCTGTTCCCGGGCGAGCTGATCGGCCCCGTGGGCTTGCGCGCAATGCGCGCGGTGCTGCCGCCCGAAGTGCCGCTCTTCGCGGTGGGCGGCGTCTCCGCCGAGAACATGGGCGAGTGGCATAAGGCCGGCGCTGCGGGCTACGGCATCGGCTCGTCGCTCTACAAACCCGGCGACAGCGTGGATACCGTAGCCGGAAAGGCCCGCGCGCTGGTCGCCCGCTATGACGAGGTCTGCACGGCATGAGCTACGAGATTTACGACGACCGCAACTGCTTTCTCGGCGAGGGCGCGCTCTGGCATCCCGAACGCGGCCAGCTGTTCTGGTTCGACATCCTCGCAGGGCGGCTGCTCAGCCGCGACGCGAGCGGGCCCCGCGAATGGAACATTGGGCAGATGGCCTCTGCAGCGGGTTGGGTCGATGCCGACACGCTGGTGATCTCCACCGAAACCGGGCTGCGCCGTTTCGACATTGCCTCGGGTGCGCATGAGCCGCTCGTCGCGATCGAGGCCGACCGCGACGACACCCGCTGCAACGATGGCCGCGCGGATCCGATGGGGGGATTCTGGGCCTCCACGATGGGCAGAAACGCGGAGACCGGCGCAGGTGCGATCTATCGCTATTTCGAGGGCACGGTGGAGCGGCTTTTCCCCGAAATCTCGATCCCCAATTCGATCTGTTTCGCCCCCGATGGAAGGCGCGCCTATTTCTCCGACACGCCGAAAGGGAAGATCATGACGGTCGCGCTGGATGCGCAAGGCTGGCCAGAGGGCGCGCCGGAGATTTTCGTCGATCTGAGCGCGGATGGGCTGAACCCCGACGGCGGGCTGACGGATGCCGAGGGCGCGCTCTGGAGTGCGCAATGGGGATCGGGGCGGGTCGCGCGCTACCTGCCCGACGGGCGGTTCGACCGGGCGATCGAAGTCGGCGGACGGCACAGTTCCTGTCCGGCTTTCGGCGGGCCGGAGTTCAAGACGCTTTTTGTCACCACGGCGAAGGAAGGGATCGAGGAACCCGATGCCGCGCAGGGCCGGGTCTATTGCGCCCCCGCCGGAGTCGCTGGGCGGCCCGAGCCCGCGGTGCGCCTACCCGGGTGATCGCGACGCTCCTGCCGCGCGACTTTCGTCGGCCGCGGGGGCGAGATAGCCGTTCAGGGGGCGCGCCGGAAACTTTCTCTGCATAAAGGGCCGCGACGGATGCGTCGCGGCCCTGAATTTGAGGTTGAACGTGTTTTCGTGGCGGATCAGTCGAGCTTGAAGATCGCCACGACATCGCCGCGCGGGAAGCCGAGCTGGAAGTTGCCGCCGGCTGCGACCGCGACATATTGCTCGCCGTCGACTTGATAGGTGATCGGCGGTGCGTTGACGCCGGCACCAAGATTGAAGCTCCAGAGCTTCTCACCCGATTTCGCATTGAAGGCGTCGAACATGCCGTTGCCCTCGCCGGTGAAGACCAAGTTCCCGGCCGTGGCGAGAACGCCGCCGATCATCGGCTGCGGCGCGTCGTAGCTCCACTCGACCTTGCCGGTGTTGACGTTCACCGCGTCGAGCACGCCGGTCTGCATCGCCTCGTCGCCCTTGACGTTCTTGAACGTACTGCCCAGCCGAAGCGTACCCGGCAGCGTCGTCGTTTCGCCATCGGTCGTGAAGTTCATCAACTGGTTCATTTCCATGACGTAGAACAGGTTGGTCTCCGGCGAGTAGGCCGGCGGCGACCATTCCGCGCCGCCATTGGCGCCCGGCAGAATCTTAACCCCGTCCTTGGTCGGCGGCGTGAACATGTTGTCCGACATCTTCACGAGCGGGTCCGACTTGCGGATCAGATCGCCGGTTTCGCGGTTCACCACATAGAGCCAGCCGACCTTGCCGGCCTCGCCCGCAGCGGGAACGACCTTGCCGTTGGAGTCCTTGGCGTCGAAGAGCACGACATTGCTGACGGCGTCGTAATCCCAGACGTCGTGCTTGACCTCCTGATAGTGCCATTTGCGCTTGCCGGTATCGGCATCGAGCGCGACGATCGAGTCGGTATAGAGGTTGTCGCCTTTGCGGCTAGAGCCGTCGAGGTCGGGGTTCGGATTGCCGGTGCTGAAGATCACCATGTTTCGCTCCGGATCGATTGCGGGGGTCGTCCAGACCATGCCGCCACCGGACTTCCACGAGTCGCCTTCGAACGTGTCGGGATCCGTCGCGTGCCAGCGCCACACCTCCTCGCCCGACTTCGCATCGATCGCGGCGACGAAGCCGCGGATCGGCCATTCGCCGCCGGAACTGCCGACGATCACCTTGCCGTCATAGATTTGCGGCGCCATCGTTTCCGAGAACCCCGCTTGCGGGTCTGCGAGATTGGTCTTCCACACCTTTTTGCCTGTCTTGGCGTCGAGCGCGAGAAGATTGGCGTCGAGCGTCGCAATGTAGACCTTACCGTAACCCACGGCCACGCCCCGGTTCACCGGGCCGCAGCAGGTCTTGACCTGCGAGACGTCATAGGTCGTGCTCCAATACGTCTCGCCGGTTGCGGCATCGACGGCCATGACCGTCATCTCGTTATCGACCATCGGTGTCGAGATATACATCACGCCATCGACGACGATCGGCGTGGTCTCGAAGCTGGCGACCTTTCCGGTCTGCACCAAGGCAACCGGGTGCAGCTTGTCGATATTGTCCGTCGTGATCTGGTCGAGTGGCGAATAGCGCTGGTTGCTGTAGCTCCGGCCATGCAGCAACCAATCGGACTTGTTGTCCTTGGCGGATCGCATCGCGTTGTCGTCGACAGCGACATTCGCCGAAGCGGGAAGCTCCTTCATCTGGGCGCGGTTCGTGTCGCTCGTGCCCTGGATCTCGTCACTCTGCTTCGCGTGCGCAAGTGCCGGCAGGGCCGCCACGCATACGGACAGGATCAGAGGTCGGACGGCGCCTCGCGAGGTCGCGGTGAATGGTGGCAAATGTGCCATGTTCGGTCCTCCTCTCTTGAAATGATCAGCCGCGGCGGTCGGGTCAGTCGCAGGATGACTGCGACGAGTCCGGTAACGGCTGCAGGTCCATCGCATCGATCGCTTTCTGGTCGATCGCGCTGTCCCCGGGTTTGAAACCGTTCTTGCAAAGCAGATAGGCGAATGTCTGGAGATACTGCTTGTCGGTCAGCTCGCCCGGGTCATCCTTGGGCATGTGCTTCGCGATGAAGTCGTATAGTTGCTTGCCGGTCATGCCGCTGTAGTCGAGGCTGTCGGCGAATTTCTTGCCCGCCAGTGCCGGGCCTGCATCCCCCATCAGATCGCTGCCATGACAATCGGCGCAGTGCTTCTTGTACACGTCGTGGCCTGACGATGCCTGCTTGGATGTGAAGAGGGTCTGCTGGTCCGAAGAGCCCGGGTAGGCTGCGCTCGCGCAGAGGACAAGGGCGGTAACGAGGCCGGTCAGGGCCGTTCCGGAATGCGTGTCTAGACGTCTCATGCTAAAAAACCTCGCTCAATAATGCTGGGACGGAGCGGTGGGGGATATGGTTCCCCAACGGATGCAAGGGGCCTTTGTTCCATTCTGCTTTGCGGGCATCAGGCAGACGGGGCTGCACCGAGCAGCTTTCGGATGGGAAAGCGGATCCGAAAACGACGCCCGTATCTTCGCTCTTTCCGGCCTGCCATATGACGGCGACCAGAACCGTTCCGCCGTTCACGGATATGCGCTGGATGCTGATCGCGGCGAAGCTGTGGGCGCCTCGTCTGACCCGGCTTGACGGGCGGCGCGAAGGCTGTCACCTCTCGGAGCGAAGCGACAGGGGCGCTCGGGCAACCGGGCTGAGACGAACCCTTAGAACCTGAACCGGATAATGCCGGCGGAGGGAGGCGCGTGAGACGGTCAGGCGCGTTCCCGCCTTTGCCCCCTCGCACTTCTCCTGATGCCCGCAGCCAAGGAGAGAGCGATGGAAGATCCCGGACAATATCTCGCGGCGATGCGGCAGACCGCGCCGCTCGTTCACAACATCACCAATTACGTCGCGATGAACGTGATGGCGAATGTTCTGCTCGCCTCCGGCGCCTCGCCCGCGATGGTGCATGCGCGCGAGGAGGCGGCCGAGTTCGCCGGACTCGCGCAGGCGCTCAGCATCAATATCGGCACGGTGTCGCCGCCCTGGGCGGAGGCGATGGCGGCGGCGGCCAAGGTCGCGAGCGCGCAGGGAACCCCGTGGGTGCTAGACCCTGTCGCTGTCGGCGCGACGGATTATCGGCGTGCGCTCGGTGCGCGGCTCGTGGAACTGCGCCCGACGGCAATCCGCGGCAACGCGTCGGAGATCCTTGCGCTTGCGGGCGAGGCTGGCGCGGCTGGCGCGGGGAAAGGGGCGGATTCCACTGAGAGTGTCGAGACCGCGGAAGGCGCCGCGCGGGCCTTGGCCCGGATGAGCGGGGCCGTGGTTGCGGTGACCGGCGCGGTCGATTTTGTGACGGATGGGGAGCGCGCTGCGCGGGTCGCCAATGGCCATGCGATGATGCCGCGCGTGACCGCTCTGGGCTGTTCGCTGACTGGTCTGGTGGCTGCGTTTCTCGCAGGACAGCCTCGCTTCGAGGCGGTCGTCGCGGCGCTGGCTTATTTCGGGCTCGCCGGGGAGAGCGCCGGGGCGAGTGCCTTAGGCCCGGGAAGTTTTCAGGTCGCGTTCCTCGATGCGCTCTATGCGATCGACGCCGAGGCGCTGAGCACCGGAGCTCGGATCGAATCCGCATGATGATCCCGTCCATCTGTTTCGTCACCGACCCGGCCGCCCCGCAGCCGGTGCTCGCGCAAGCCGTGGCCGCGGCACGGGGCGGTGCAGGCTGGGTGCAGCTGCGCGACAAGGTGCTCCCCGATGCAGAATTCGCCGCGCTGGCCCGGACGCTGGTCGAAGCGCTTGCCCCCTATGACGTGCCGCTGATCGTGAACGATAGGGTCGCGGTGGCCATCGAGATTGGGGCCGCAGGGCTGCATATCGGCCAGAGCGATGGCGACCCCGCCGCGATCCGCCGCCGGATCGGGCCCGACATGCTCCTAGGCCTCTCGATCGAGACCGAGGCGCAGATCGCCGCCGTTCCTCCCGGCATCGATTATCTCGGCGTCGGTCCGATCCATGCGACCGGCTCGAAGCCCGACCATGCCGCCCCGATCGGCCATGTGGGCTTTGCCCGGATCGTCTCGCGCACCGATCTTCCCTGCCTCGCGATCGGCGGGATCACTGCCACTGACGCGCCCGCAATCCGCGCGGCGGGCGGTGCCGGTCTCGCGGTGATTTCTGCCATCTCGCGTGCCCCCGACATGACGCGCGCCACCCGAACCCTGCGCAACGCATGGAGCGACACATGATCCCCAATATTCTCACTATCGCGGGTTCCGACCCATCGGGCGGGGCGGGCATTCAGGCCGATATCAAGGCCATCTCCGCCAATGGTGGCTACGCGATGAGCGTGATTACCGCGCTGACCGCCCAGAACACGCGCGGCGTGCAGGCGGTGAGCCTGTGCGACACGGCGCTGATCGCAACTCAGTTGGCATCGCTGCGCGAAGACGTTCGTACCGACGCGATCAAGATCGGAATGCTGGGCGATGCCGCGATCATCGAGACTGTGGCCGAGAGGCTGACCGGGCTCGACTGTCCGGTAGTGCTCGATCCGGTGATGGTCGCGAAAGGCGGCGATCGGCTGCTGGCAGAGGCGGCGGTGACCGCGCTGCACAGCCTGCTGCCCCGGGCCGATCTGATCACGCCGAACCTGCCCGAGGCCGCCGATCTGCTGGGCTGCGCCGAGGCGACGCGCTTCGACGAGATGCGCGATCAGGCCCATGCGCTGCGCGAGCTCGGGCCGCGTGCGGTGCTGCTGAAGGGCGGTCATCTGCAAGGCGACCAAAGCCCGGATCTGCTGGTCACGGCGCAGGAAGAGCTCTGGCTTGACGCACCGCGCATCGCGACGCGCAACACGCACGGGACGGGCTGTACCCTGTCCTCGGCGCTGGCGACATGGCTCGGGGCAGGGGTGCCGCTCGCGGAGGCCACCCAGCGGGCGAAGGCGTATCTGAGCGCGGCGATTGCGGCAGCTGATCGGCTGACTGTCGGGTCGGGGCACGGGCCGGTGCACCATTTCCACGCATTCCAGGAGAAGAAGAAATGAGCTTCGCCCAAGACCTCGCGCAGGCGACCGCGCCGCTGCGCCGCCAAATCCATGACATGCCTTTCAATCGCGAACTGGCAGAGGGAAGCCTCGATCGGGAAACCTTCCAGGGCTACATCATTCAGGACGCACATTACCTCGAAGGCTTCGCCCGCGCGCTCGCGCTGGCCGCCGCCAAAGCCCCGGATGCCCCGACCGTGGCGCAGCTTGCGGGATCAGCGGCTGGAGCGATCGCCGTCGAGCGCGAATTGCACGCGCATTACATGGGGCTGTTCGGCGTCTCGGCGGAAGATTTCGCGCGGATCGAGCCTTCGGCGGCCTGCGATCATTACGTCTCTTTTCTGCTGCGCAGCGCTGCGATCGGCGATTTTTCCGAAGCGGTGGCGGCCTTGCTGCCATGTTTCTGGATCTATCGCGATATCGGTCGGGAGATCGCGCAGTTCAGCGGCGCTGAAAATCCCTATGCGGCCTGGATCGCGACCTATTCCGGAGAGGCGTTCGATCAGAGCGTGACGCGAATGCTGGAGCTGACGGACAGGCTGGGCGCGATTGCAGACGCGCCCGCGCGAGCCCGGATGCACCGCGCCTTCGCGCGGAGTTGCTGGCATGAATGGCGGTTCTGGGACAGCGCCTATCGCGGCGAAAGCTGGCAGCAGCCTGCCGCTTGAGGCGCGAACCGAAAGGGGGCGCCTTCGTCGGCTTCCGGTCCTTGCCGCTCGCCGGTGTCGCGCGCCTCGATCGCCTGTCGGGCGTCGATGGCGGGGCCGGATTTCCGAGGCTCAGGATTTGTGCTCGTCGCTTTCCTCGCTGGTTTCCCCGTCGGTTTCCTCGACGGCCGCGGTCTCGTTGTAGTCATTGGGATCGAAATCTTCGGGGTCGAAGGCCTCCTCCTCCTCGGAGATGCCGGTCACGTAGGAGGTTCCGGTCTCCTCATCGAAGATCAGGCCGTAATTCGCACGTCCCTTCGATTTGTAACGCAGGAACTCGTGCACGCCTGCGTAAATGGCGATGAACACGAACGGCAGAAGGATCAGGGCAGCAAGTAACTGGGCGTTGATAGCGGACCTCGTTCAGGCTGTTTGGCAAAGGCGGATTGTCTGCGGCGCCTTGGGTCAATCTAGCAGCATGTTGGCCTAATCCGGATGTGGATCCGACAATTTGGCCACTCGATGCGAACGTCATTTCGAAAATAATCTGGTCTATCGCGGGACGACGTCAAGAGTTGGCGCGGGCTGGGCGCCGGCACGAAGTCTCTTAGCCGGGGCGTTCGACCGGCTGCGACCTGCCCATGCTCGACATGGTATCTGGCATGCGTTCGGCCTGTCGCCCCGGAGTTTTCAGCAGCGCGCGTTCGGATGCTCCGGCTGGACTGCAATGCGCAGGCCGCCTCCCGGCAGCGGGGGGAACTGGTTGTCGGAAAGTGTCAGATCCTGCTCGGGGACCGTCCAATCGAGCTTGCGCAGCTGCATGACGGCTTCGGTCAGCAGCTCCATCGTGAGCCATTCGCCCGGGCAGCGGTGATTTTGCAGATAGTCGCCGCCGCCCTGCGGCACGAGCCCCTCGGGTTGGATGTCACGGCCCAGATGGCGTTCGGCGCGGAAGCGTTCCGCGTCCTCCCAAATGTCAGGGTCGTGGTTGGTGCCGTAGAGATCGAGGACCAGCCAATCGCCGGGTTCGAACCGGGCGCCGTGCCAGTCGAACGCCTCGCGCACGCGCCCGCCGATCGCCGGGAAGAACGGGTAGAGCCTGCGCACCTCCTCGGCGATCGCGCGGCAGGTCGGCTCGTCGTCTTCCGCAACGGCCGGGATGGCTGCGCGGTGGGAGTGCAGAGCGTGGGCGGCGAACACGACATAGCGCCCGACCGCCACGATCGGACGCAGGATGTTCAGGAGTTCCTTCACGGCCACGTCTTCGCTCATCCGGCTGCCGTCCAGATCGGTGTGGAAGGCGAGCTTGGCCAAGGTGCTTCCGGCAGGTCCGTCCGCTTCGCGCGTCTGCGAAATCAGGCTGCGCGCCCAACGCTCGCACCGCGCCCGGAGCCAGCGTGCCTGTAGATAGGCAGGCCCGAGCGTGCCGGCCGCGGCGAACATCGTGCTGAGTTCGCGCGCGCGGCTGGCAACGTCGTGCTGTGCCGGGTCGATGCCGCACCAGCGCAGCGCCGTTCGCGTCATGATGCCGTCGACGGCATCAGAGAAGTCGATCTCGCAGCCTTGCCAACTGCGGGCCGCAGCCTGCCATTCCTCTGCGAAAATCCGGCGGGCCGCGCGCAGTCGGTCGCGGTCCATGAGGTCCAGAAACATCTGCTTGCGGATGTGATGGGCTTCGTCGTCGAGGCTTTGCACGCTGCCCTTGCCTTGAAGAAGCGGCACCACGGTGGGCGGCATAGCACCGCGACGCGTCATCCGTCCCGGCTCATAGAAGCTGCGTACCGCGTCGCGTCCGCGCAGGAAGGTCACGGGGCGCAGCATCAGCCGGGTTCGGAACGCATCGCTCCCAAGCTGATCGCAACGGCGGGAAATGAACGAATAGCCCTCGCTGAGGAAGGCCCGGGTGCTGTCGATCCCCGAGAGATGGGGAATGGATTGGGAATTCTGCATTTGCCTTGCCTCGCTATGGGCCTGATTGGTTGCTGGTGCTAGGGGCGCGACGCCGATGCGGGCTGCGCCAAGCCCGCGGCAGGTGGCATCACGGGCGTCTGCCTTCGTCCTCTGCGCTTCGGCCGGACGGATCACCCATTGCCGCGGCGGTGGCGCCGCGCGAGCGTCGCGATCTGCTGGAACTCCTCGGCAATGCTTAGCGGAAGCGCGTCGGTCGCGTCCGGGTCCGCGCCGGGATCTTCCTGACCGTCATGCATGACTTCGCGTTCGCCGATCCACGCCATGACGGTCTCGCGCGATTCTGCGGGCAGTTCCGACACCAGCCGTGCCAGAACGCGGCGTTGCGCGATCAAACGAGCCTCCAGCGTGACCAATGTTTCTTCGAGATAGGTATTTGGCATCTGGTCGCTCTCTTCGCGGGGTCCCGGCGGGTTGGCGCCGGGACCCCGATTTTAGGTGAATTGAAGTCAATAATTCGCGGGCGGATCGCTTGCCGGGAAACTTTCATCCATTTCCTCGTCGACCCGGTCCCAGTTCCGAGGCGGGTTTCGCATCTGCGAGGGACCTGCGGGACGGACGCCCTGTGCCGAGGTGCCGCGCCGTTGGTTGATGAGATACCCCAAGGCACCGAGGGCTGAGGCTGCAAAGAGCAGTCTGGTCAACATGGTAGGCCTCCTTTGGTCAAAGTGAGACCCCCGCGTGGGACCCGTGCAGTGCTCCGCGCGAGGGTCGTCATGCTTACCCGAAAAACGAACCCCGCCAGCCTTTGTTCCATGGCGCGAACCATCGTGAATCTGGCGGAACAAACCGTGCGCGGCTGGCGTGCGCGCAGGAACAAGCGGGATGCTCACTCGTTGATCCGTTCCATAGCCATGGAGGAGATCATGACCGAGAATGGCGATGACAAAGACGTCAGAGACGTCCATGTGGTGCGCTCTGACCTTGCGGCGCCGAGCCGACCGGACGGGTATCACGGCGTCGAGCAACCGATCATGCCGGACTTGCCGGAGCAACCCGCGGAGATCCTCCCCGACGGCGAACTGGCGTCCGCCGTGCGGAGCGCGCTCGAGGGCGACGGACGAGTCGACATGAGCCATGTCCTGATCGTCGCGGAAGAAGGGGTGGTGACGCTCGAAGGCACGATCGGGCTGGAATTCCAGCGCACGCTCGCAGAAGCGCTTGCACAGGAAGTGCGTGGTGTTCTGCTGGTCCGCAATCAGCTCGGCGTAGGGCCCGCGTGATGTGCTCGGACGCCTGACCGCCGAAAAGTCGAGCGAACGAAAATTCGCGCGGGCCGCAGCTTCTGCTGGCGGCCCGCGTCTTTAAATCAGATCATCGGCATGCCGCCGGTGACGGCCACCGTCGCGCCTGACGTGTAGCTCGAGCGCGGATCGGCAAGCATCACGTAGGCGGAAGCCAGCTCCGCCGGTTGCGCGGGGCGGCCCATCGGCTTGTCCTCGCCGAAATGCGCGACCGAGTCCTCAGGCAGCGTCGAGGGGATCAGCGGTGTCCAGACCGGCCCCGGTGCGACGCAATTCACGCGGATCCCGCGCTCTGCCACCATCTGTGCCAGCCCGGTGGTGAAGTTCTGGATCGCACCCTTGGTCGCCGCGTAAGCCAGCAGACCGGGATTGGGTTTGTCCGAGTTGATCGAGGCCGTGTTGATGATCGCGCCGTTCTTCTCCATCACCGGGAGCGCCGCCTTGCACAGGTAGAACATCGAATGAATGTTGGTGCGGAAGGTCGTTTCCCATTCTTCATCGGAGATGTCCTCGATCTCGTCGAAATGCATCTGGTGCGCCGCGTTGTTGACGAGAATGTCGAGACGCCCGAAGGCTTCATGCGTATCGCGCACCAATGCGCGACAGTGATCGGCGTCCTGAATGTCGCCGGGCATCACATACGCGCGGCGGCCTGCCTCTTCGACAAGCCGGCGCGTTTCCTCGGCCTCGTCATGCTCTTCGAGATAGGAAATCATCACGTCGGCCCCTTCGCGCGCATAGGCCAGGGCCACGGCGCGACCGATGCCGCTGTCTGCGCCCGTCACAAGGGCGGCCATCCCGTCGAGCCTGCCCGACCCGACATAGCTCTGCTCGCCATGATCGGGGCGCGGGTCCATCTTCTCCGTCGAACCGGGAACGGATTGCGGTTGCTTGGGGAAGGGAGGTTTGGGGTAATTCATTGCCGGGCTCCTTTCTGGATGGGTCTGAACGCACCAACCGGATGCGCGCTGCTATGTTCCTGTGTTTCTTCATGGGGCGCCGCGGCCCCCTCCTCACAGGCTCTTGTGGGAACATCAGCAAGACGCATCCGTTTCCCTAATCCATTCATCACATCTGACAGTGGAGGCAGACATGTCCGACACCGTTGCCGATTTCATTCTTTCTCGCCTCAAGCAGTGGGGCACTACCCGTATCTATGGCTTCCCGGGAGACGGGATCAGCGGGCTCGTCGCAGCGCTTGGACGCGATGACGAGATCGAATTCGTTCAGGCACGCCACGAGGAAAGCGCCGCGTTCATGGCGGCGGCGCATGCGAAATGGACCGGCGAGGTGGGCTGTTGTCTCGCGACCTCCGGCCCCGGCGCGATCCACCTGCTCAACGGTCTCTACGACGCCAAGCTGGACCACCAGCCGGTGCTTGCGATCGTCGGCCAGCAGGGGCGCAACGCGCTTGGCGGCAATTACCAGCAGGAGGTCGACCTGCAATCGCTCTTCAAGGATGTGGCGAGCGAATACGTCCACACGATGATGGCACCGGGACAGGCGCGCCACCTGATCGACCGGGCGCTCCGGATCGCGCAGGCGCGGCGCAGCGTGACCTGCGTGATCGCCCCCAATGACGTGCAGGAGGCTCAGGCGGTCGAAGCGCCGCCCCACGCCCATGGCACCGTCCACAGCGGCGTCGGCTATCAGGCGCCGCGCCTGCTGCCGGCAGACAAGGACCTCGCCGCCGCGGCGGATATCCTGAACGCGGGCGAGAAGGTCGGCATCCTCGTCGGCGCGGGCGCGATCGGCGCAGAGACGCAGATCACCCAGCTTGCCGAAACCCTTGGCGCAGGCGTCGCGAAGGCGCTTCTGGGCAAGGCCGCGCTGCCGGACGATCTGCCCTTCGTGACCGGCTCGATCGGGCTTCTGGGCACGCAGGCCTCCGACTGGATGATGCGCGAATGCGACACGCTTCTGATGATCGGCTCGCGCTTCCCATATTCGGAATTCCTGCCCGAGGAAGGGCAGGCCAAGGCGGTGCAGATCGACCTCGACCCGACGATGGTGTCGATGCGCTACCCGATGGACGTGAACCTCGTTGGCGATGCAGCCGACACGGTGGAGGCCCTGTTGCCGCGCCTCAAGCCCAAGACCGACCGGTCGTGGCGTGAGAAGATCGAGAAGAAGACCGCCGAATGGTGGGACGGTGTCGAAAAGCGCGCCAAGGAGAGCGCCGACCCCGTCAATCCCGAACGGCTGTTCTGGGAGGCGTCGTCGCGGCTGCCCGACAACGCGATCCTGTCGGCGGACTCCGGCAGCTCGGCCAACTGGCTGGCGCGTGCGATCAAGATCCGCCGCGGCATGAAGGCCTCGCTTTCGGGGACGCTGGCGACGATGTGCCCGGGCGTGCCCTACGCTGTGGCGGCGAAGTTCTGCTATCCGGACCGCGCGGCTGTGGCCTTCGTGGGTGACGGCGCGATGCAGATGCTGGGCATCACCGACCTGATCACCGTCTCGAAATACTGGCGCGACTGGGCAGACCCGCGGCTGGTGATCTGTGTGCTGGCCAACCAGGACCTCAACCAAGTGACCTGGGAGCTGCGCGCGATGGCCGACAGCCCGCGTGTCGACAAGACGCAGGACGTGCCCGATATCGACATGGCCGCATATGCGGAGCTGTTGGGCCTCAAGGGGCTGCGGATCGACCGCACCGAGGAGATCGGTCCGGCCTGGGAAGCCGCCTTCGCCGCGGATCGCCCGACCGTGATCCACGCCACCGTCGATCCCGACGTGCCGACGCTGCCGCCCCATATCACGATGGAGCAGGCGAAATCCTTCATGAGCGCGCTCGTCCATGGAGACTCCGAGGCCGGTGGCATCGTGAAGCAGGCGTTCAAGCGCGTCACGGACCGCTGAGATGACCCTCGGCTCCGATCCGCTGATCGAGGGGGTCGACGTCTCCGTCCTGACGATCCCGACAGATGCACCGGAATCCGACGGGACGCTGGAATGGAGCGAGACCTCGATGGTTCTCGTCTCCATCTCCGCTGGGGGCGAGACCGGCCTTGGCTACAGTTACACGACCCCCGCGACGGCGGGGATCGTGCGCGATACTCTCTTTCCACAAGTGAAAGGGCGCAATGCGCTCGACATCGCGAAGCTCTGGCTGGCGATGGTGCATGCCACGCGCAACATCGGGCGCGATGGTCCCGTCGCGATGGCAATTGCGGCGGTGGACACGGCGCTTTGGGACCTAAAAGGGAAGCTGCTGGGCCAGCCCGTCGCCGCCCTTCTCGGCCGCGCGCGCGACGCGATTCCGGCCTATGGCTCGGGCGGCTTCACCTCCTATGACGACCGGCAGCTGCGCGACCAACTCGAGGGTTGGGCCGCCGAAGGCTTCTCGATGGTGAAGATCAAGGTCGGGCGCGACCCCGATCGTGATCCGCACCGGTTGAAACAGGCGCGCAACGCCATCGGTTCCGACTGTCGGCTGTTCATGGATGCGAATGGTGCCCAGAACCGCAAGGAGGCGCTGGCGTTGGCCGAGCGTGCCCGCGAATTCGGCGTCGAATGGCACGAGGAGCCGGTCTCCTCGGACGATCTCGAAGGGCTGCGCCTGTGCCGCGACCGGGCCCCGGCGGGGATGAATGTCACGGCGGGGGAGTACGGTTTCAATATCGGCTATTTCCGCCACATGCTCGAAGCGGGCGCGGTGGATGTGCTGCAGGCGGATGCCACGCGCTGCGCGGGTATCACCGGCTTCATGGGCGTGGCCGCGCTGAGCGCCGCGCATCAGGTGCCGCTCTCTGCGCATTGCGCTCCCGCGCTGCATCTGCACGCCTGCCTCGCCGCGCTGCCCGCGATCCATCTCGAATGGTTTCACGACCATGTCCGGATCGAGGGGATGCTGTTCGACGGCGCGCCCGAGCCGGATAAGGGCCAGCTTCGCGACAATGGCGAACCGGGGCTGGGGCTGCGGCTGCGTCCGCGTGAAGCCGAGCGGTTCCGACAGGCCTGAGCGCAGTTCCCGGCGCATCGTCTGACGCCGGGACGAAAGGTTTCGGCAGTAGCAAAGGGAATTCGCAATGACCCATGACAGGATATACGAAGCATTCCGACGCCGCACCCGTCGGCCCGTCGGCGGCATCGGGCTGGGCGCCATCGTCGCAGGCGTGGGCCTCGGTTTCGTCGCCGCCGGGCTGGCCGCGCGCCGCCCGCGTTCCGGCAACCCGGTGAAGCGGTCGCGCAACAAGCGCGAGGCGCTGCGGCTCGGTCGGGACGGGGCCGCGATCATGGGCGCAAGCGTCCTTTTCGACAGCGCGCTGGAACATCTGCGCGGCGATTTCCGCCGCGACGAGATGTATGTCGCCCCGCTGACTGGAGCGACCGCGATGGCAGCCGCCCTGGCGGAGCCGCGGCGCAGCAAGCGCGGCCGGGCGCTCGAGGCGACGCATCTCACCTCCGTCGGGATCGGGATGGCCGGGATGGGGTTCCACCTGCGCAACATCAGTCGCCGGCCCGGTGGGATTTCGTGGAACAACCTGTTCTACGCCGCGCCGCTCGGTGCACCGGGGGCGCTGATCATGAGCGGTCTGTTCGGCATCGTCACCCACCGGATGGCCCAGACTCGCGGCTACGAGCATCTGCACGGGCGCGAACTGGCCTGCCTCACCGCGCTCGCGCTGGTGGCGGAGTCGGGCGAAGTTGCGCTGCTGCATTTCCGCGGCGCGTTCCATGACAAGGCGATGTATCTGCCGGTCACGCTGCCGCCGCTCGCCGCCGCCGGGCTGATGGCGCAGGCGATCTATCCGCATAGGCGCTTCCGGCGCCCGCTTACCCTGCTGCTGCGCGCGGTCGAGGGGCTTGGCTATGTCGGCACAGGCTTTCATGCCTACGGCGTCGCACGCAACTCGGCGGGCTGGCGCAACTGGCGACAGACGACGCTGGCGGGCCCGCCGATGCCCGCGCCAATCAGCTTCGCGGGGCTCGGCAAGACCGGGCGTGCCGCACTCGATCTGCTCGCGGTGGAACAGGATCAGCCGCACCAGACAAAGGAAAGGGCAGCGATATGAGCGAACCGTTTCGTACCCCGTATCCGGGCTATGACGTGCTCGATAAATGGGACAGCCCGTCCTTCGACGATCAGACCCGCGAGGTTCTGCGCGCGCGACGTGATCCGCCGCCGCGCCGCTTCCTCGACCCGGACCAGTTCGCGCTTCTGGAGGCGCTCTGCGCGGTCGTGATCCCGCAGCGCCGCCCCGAGCCCGTGCCCATCGCGCCCTTCATCGACGCGGCGCTGCACGAGGATCGCGGCACCGGCACCCGGTTCGCCACGATGCCGCCCGAGCGCGAGGCATGGCCCCGCGGCCTGAAGGCGATTGATGCCGAGGCACGCGCGACGTTCGACGGGCGCGGATTTCGCGAGCTCGACCGGCCCGAGCAGGAGCGCCTGCTGCGCGCCATCGATCGCAGCGACTGTCGCGCGCCCGAGACATGGCAGGACATGCCACCGCAGAAATTCTTCCGCGCGCTTTTGCTCAAGCAGATCGTGGAAATCTATTACAGCGCCCCCGCCGGGATGAGCGAGATCGGCTATGGCGGCCCCGCCGCGCCACGCGGCTATGTGCGCCTCAAGGCCGGCCAGATCGACCCGTGGGAGGCGCCCTTCGGAAAATGGGAGGACCAGGCATGACCCAAGACGCGTCTCGCAGCGATCGCCCCCGCGCGGTGGATGGCCACGCCCCGGACGTATTCAAGCGCGAAGGGCAGGTGCTGATGCGCGAATACCCTAAGAACGCGCCGGTCGATTTCGTGATCGTCGGTGCGGGCTGCGGCGGTTCGGTTCTCGCAGCCAAGCTCGCCGAAGCCGGAATGTCGGTGGTGCTGTTCGATGCCGGTCCCTTCTTCCAGCCAAAGCGCGACTTCGCATCCGATGAGCGCGAGCAGGACAAGCTCTATTGGCTCGATCCGCGTATCTCCGACGGCGACGATCCGATCGAACTCGGGGCGAACAACTCCGGCCGCGCGGTGGGTGGCTCCTCGGTGCATTTCCAGATGGTGTCGCTCCGCTTCCGTCCGGAATGGTTCAAGTCCCGCTCGAAACTTGGTTACGGCCGCGACTGGCCCGTCGATTGGCGCGAGATGTGGCGCTACTACGACGAGGTGGAGGACGCTCTGAAGATTTCGGGGCCGATCCGCTACCCGTGGGGGCCCGATCGCGGGCGCTACCCCTATCGCGAGCATGAGGTGAACGAGGCCGGTCTGGTTCTGGCGCGCGGGGCCGAGGCGCTTGGCGTCGATTGGGCGCCGACGCCGCTCTGCACCGTCTCCGCGCCACGCGGGAAGTCTCCGCCCTGCGCCTATCGCGGCATGTGCAAGATCGGCTGTTCGGTGAATGCCAAGCAGAGCATGCTGATTACCTATGTCCCCCGCGCGATCAAGGCGGGGGCGGAGGTGCGCGACCTCGCCATGGTTGGCCGCATCGAAACGGGCCCGGACGGGCGCGCCAGTGGCGTCTCCTACCATCGCGACGGGGAATGGCATTTCCAGAAGGCCGCGAATGTGGTGGTGGCCGGCTACTCCATCGAGACGCCGCGGCTGTTGCTGAACTCGGCCAACGCACAGCATCCGCAGGGCTTGGGCAATTCCAACGGCATGGTCGGGCGCAACCTCATGGTGCATGCGAACGACGCCGTCTGGGGCGAGTTCGACGCGGAGATCCGCTGGTACAAGGGCCCGCCCTCGATGGCGACCTGCGAGCACTGGAACTATGCCGATGACGACCCGAGCAAGGATTTCGACGGTGGCTATTCCTTCATGAGCCAAGGCCCGCTGCCCGGCGATTTTGCGGGCACGCTGGTCTCCTCGTCGGGGCTGTTCGGCGACGATCTGCTGAGCAAGATGGGCCGCTACAACCGGATGGCGGGGCTGAAGATGGTGGGAGAGTCGATGCCGTCACCGGACAACCGCGTGACGCTGGCCGACGAGACCGATGCGCTTGGCCTTCCCCGGGCCAAGGTGACCCATTCCTTCTGCGACAATGACAAGCGGCTGCAGGAACATGCACGGGGGTTCATGTCCCGGATGATGCGCGCCGCGGGCGGTCACAACCTGTTCGAAACCCAGAGCACGGCGCATCTGATGGGCGGTTGCCCGATGGGCGACGATCCCGAGACCTCGGTCACCAACAACATGGGCCGCAGCTGGGATGTCGACAATCTGTGGATCTGTGACGGCTCGCTGATGCCCACCGGCGGCGGCGTGAACCCGGCGATGACGATCCTCGCCAATGCCGCGCGGATCGCCGACCGGATCATCGATGCGCGCTTCCATTGAAGACGAAGGGTGGCGCCCCGCACGCGGGCGGGGCGCTGCGAGTTCATAGAAATTACCCGATTTGAGAGGACGCCATGAAGATCAAGGTCGAATATGCGGACGGTCTGAGGGCCGACAAGAACGTCGACCGGTTGCCGGAGGTCGATGACCGCTTCGAGGGCGACCTCGTGGAGAACGTCACGGAGTACACCCCCTTGCGAGAAGGCTATGCGGCTTACGTCCGGCTCAAGAAACCTCCCGGAGAACGCTCCGAATAAGCGCGTGTTCGGCGGCTGATCCGCTGCAGGGTCACTCGCCGGATTTCACCGCCGTATCTTCGAACACCCGCCCTTCGTCATCGGTGACGCGCAGGTGAACGGTGAGGTCCGCATTCGCTTCCAACGAGATCTTCGCTGTGGAAAGCGGGCCGGTCGCGTCTCCATCGGATACAGGAACAGAGCCGGCTTGCCGGTTGACGGATCGCCCGTTCGGGCCGCTTTTCATCACCTCGAGGATATATTTACCCGAATGGCCGGGCTCCAGCCGGGAGAAGGTCTCAATCGTGACAAGTCCTTTGTCTTTCGAGAGTGAAATCCATGCGCGCCCGGCCCCGTCGGCCAGAGCCTGAAACGGTGCGACAAGTAGAAAGGCGAGGAGATAGGCCTTCAGTTTCATGATGAGCTCCTGTGATCACGGGGCGCGCCGGCCGGTTGAGGTCTCCAGAGTAAAAACGAACGTAGTGCCGGCCAAGAACAGCAGCTGGGACCGCACGTCTCTGGCGATCACGTCGCTGGTGCCTTTCTCAGATGATGCAAGACCCTGACATATCGAGAATATCACGTCTGATCGGAGCTGGCTTTACCCCGGACGGTTTATTTCCGTCCCCGCTCGGCCATTCGAATGATCGCGCTCGCTGACGGGAGAGGGCGACGCGCCCAGTTCCTCGGCTACCTTCAAGATGCCGCCCAGCCGGGCGACGGCCACGAAGTGTTTCATCGCGTTGAGGTCGATGTCTCTCAGCGTTTCTTGCGCCTTCGCTAAACGACGATGCCATGCGGCGGTCGTTTGCCCATCCCTGCGGCGTGTGACCGTCACGACGGCTTAACCTCCGTCCCATTCAGAGGGAGCTGCACCCTGACCTCGAGACCCGCGTCGCGACCGCTCGGCGGCGAGGTCAGAGTGAGGGGGCTTTCGATGCGCTCCGCGATCACTGAGACGATGGCGAGGCCCAACCCGCTGCCGTCATTCGTGCTGCCTGCTCGCTCGAACCGCGCAGTCAGGCGCGCCAGCGTCTCCTTGGGGATGACGGGCCCGCCATTCGTCACTGTGAACACGCCCTCCTTGGTCAGCCGTACCGTGACGGGGTCGTCCTGCGCACCGTGCTTCAGGGCGTTCTCGATGAGGTTCCGGCACAGGATGCCGAAGGCGTCGGGATCGAGATCCGAGAGCACGGGCGTCTCCGGTAACTCCAGCGCAATACGCCCGGGATCGAGGCTGCGCGCGAGGTCTTCGACAATCAGGCGGGCGGTCATGCGCAGGTCCGAACTGCGCTCCAGCCGCAACGGCCCGCCTTCCGCCCGGGCGAGCTGCAGCAGTCGTTCCGAGAGCCGCGTGAGACGTTTGAGCGTCGCTTCGATATCGGCGGCGCGTGCCTTGGCGGCTGGATCGGTGGTTTCCGCGCTCAGCCGTTGGGTCTGCGCGATGGCACCGGCAAGCGGTGTGCGCAGTTCATGGGCCGCATTCGAGGCGAAGCTTCGCTCGGCCTCGATCCCCTCGCGCAACCGCCCCAGAAGATTGTTGAGCGTGGCTGCGACCGGGGCGATCTCGGCCTGCAGGTCGTCAGTCGGAATGGGTGTAAGGTCGCGGGCGTTGCGCGCCTCGAGGCTGGTCCGGAACCGCCGCAACGGCCCCAGATTGGTCCGCACCGCGAGAACGACAGCCGCGAAAGCGAGCGGGATCACGATCAGCAAAGGCAGGCCGAGGCCGAGCTCGATCTCGCGGGCGACCTGCGCGCGATGCGCGAGCGGCTCCGCGACGGTGATCCGTACCGTGTCCTGAAGCGCGGCATCGCTGTACAGCCGGTGGGTGGCCGTCTGGCTGAAGCCCCGTCCCTCATACGCAGGGAACACGGAGGGATCGGCGGCGTGGGATTGGAGCAGGATACGCCCCTCCGCGTCCCGCACGATATAGGTGAAGAATTCCTCGTGATTGCGAAGCTGCGCAAGGCGCTGTGTCACATTCGTGCTGTCACGGTTCACGATATCCATGACCGCGAGGGGCAGAATCCGCTGCGCCGTTTCCTGAAGCGTGGAATCGAAGACCTCGCTCATCTCCTTGCGCACGATCAGCGCGGTGACCGTCGCTGCGGCGATCCACATCAACGCCAGCACGACCCCGAGCGAAAGTCCCAGACGGGCCTGAAGGCTTCGCGGCAGCCTCATGCCTTGCCCAGCCTGTAGCCGAGGCCGCGTTCTGTCTCGATCACATGGGCGCCGAGTTTCTTGCGCAGGCGGCTGACATGGACCTCGATCGTGTTGCTCTCCACTTCCGCATCGAAGGCGTAGAGCTTCTCTTCTAGCTGGGCTTTCGACAGCAACTGGCCGGGTCGCGAGAGGAACGCTTCGAACAGGGCCCATTCGCGCGCGGTCAGCTGCACGGGCTTGCCGTCGCGCCTGATGCTGCGCGCGGCGAGGTCGATCTCGAGCCCGGCATGGCTCACGATCGGGTTCGGATTGCCGCTGTAGCGCCGCGCCACCGACCCGATGCGCGCCGAGAGCTCCGCGAGATCGAAGGGCTTCACGAGATAGTCGTCGGCGCCCGCGTTAAGCCCCTCGATCCGGTCCGAGACCTGATCGAGCGCGGTCATGATGATAACCGGCGTCACATCGCCCCGGCCGCGCAGCGCCTTCAGAAAGCCGATGCCCCGACCGTCGGGAAGCATGAGGTCCAGCAGGACGAGATCGTAGCCGGTGCTGCGGACCGACGCGCCCGCTTCGTCGAGTCGCGTGACCCAGTCCACGGAGTGACCGTCGCTTGCGATCTGGTCGCGCACCGCGTTGCCCAGAATAGTGTCGTCCTCGATCAGCAGCATGCGCATCTTCGTTCCATCTCTTGTCCGTTGACCCCTCTTAACCCGCCCGGCTGACACCAAGCTGACGCTGCGCGGGATGCGGCTTCAGGTTCCCGTCAGATTGATTGCCCATGAAAGGTGCGGAATTGGCCGTGAACAGGAGTTTGGCCCATGAAGAAGACCATGACAATTCTCGCCTTTCTCGCGACGTTCCCGGCCGGGGCGGCCCTGGCCGATGACGATTGTTTCGCGCCGATGGCGGATTGGCAGCCCCGCGACGCCGTGGTCCAGCTCGCCGAGCAGAACGGCTGGACAGTGCGCCGCATCAAGATCGACGACGGCTGCTACGAGATCGACGGCACTGACGTGCAGGGCCGCCGGGTCGAAGTGAAGCTTCATCCGGCGACGCTCCAGGTTCTCGAGATCGAATTTGAAAACGGCGAAGACGGTCGGTCCCGCCAAGATCGTGAAGGAGACAACCATGAGTGACGCAGCATTTCGCGACGCAACGCGTCCGAACGGCGAGGCCGGGGGACGCGTGCGGGTCTGGGATCCGCTGGTGCGGATATTCCACTGGGCTCTTGTCGCCACCTTCGTGATTGCTTGGTTCACCGCCGACGAAGTGCAGCCGGTGCATGAGGTCGCAGGCTACACTGTCGCCGGGCTGGTCGCGCTCCGACTGATCTGGGGGATCGTGGGCGGGCGCTATGCCCGGTTCACCCAGTTCCTCAGAGGGCCGGCGCAGACGCTCTCCTATCTTGGCGATATGCTGCGCGGCAAGGAGCGTCGCTATCTCGGTCACAACCCTGCGGGGGCGTTGATGATCGTGGCGTTGCTGATCTCGCTGTCGGGAACCGCCTTCACCGGCTGGCTGATGGCGGAACCGACACGCCTCGCGATGCTGCCCGCGCTGCCGCAGATCGTGACCCCGGCGCTGGCCGACGAGGAGGGCGAATATGGCGAGGGCGCAGAGGGCGGCGGTAACGAGGCGCTCGAGGAGCTGCACGAGGTTCTCGCCAATCTGGTCCTGCTGCTCGTGGCGTTGCATGTCGCCGGTGTCGTTCTTGCGTCTTTCCGGCATCGCGAGAACCTCGCGCGGTCGATGCTCACCGGTGACAAGCGTGCGCCTGGCCCCGGCGATATCGCCTGACCGCTTCCGATTTCGTCACCAAGGCCGTTTCGTTCCGCGGCCTCACTCGGCCCCGCCCTCACACGGCGGGGCCTTTTTCCTGACGCCAAGCTGAAGCGGAAACCGTCCGCCTGTCAGGATGCCCTCAGGTCCGCTGCCCAGATTGTCGGTAGCAGATGAAAAAGGAGACACTGCCATGCGAAAGACCCTGACTGCACTTCCCCTCATCGCCCTGCTGCCCGCAGGGATGGCCTTGGCCGACGACGACTACAGAAAGTCTTCGCGCGGCGAAGGAATGTCCCGTGATGCGGTGATGCAGATGGCGCGCGAGAACGGCTGGACCGTCGAGGAAATCGAGAGCGAAGACGGCCGATACAAGATCGAGGGCCGCGACCGCGACGGGCGGAAAATCGACACCAAGCTCGATCCGGCGACGCTGCGCCTCATCAGGTCGGAACATGAGGACGATGACGAAGAAGACGACGACGATGACGATGACGATTACGGCGCATCGGCGCGCAACCCGGCCCCCGCGGGCACGGTCGCCCCGCCGAAAAACGGTCTCTTCGGCAACGGCGCGCCGCCCAAGGTTCAGGTGAACTGAGCCGACATCGCATTCCTCCCCCAAAAAAGGATTCCCGTAATGAAGTCTCTTCTAGCAACTTTGGCGCTGAGCACGGCGCTGACCGTTCCCGCCCTCGCGTCGGCGCAGCCCGTCACGCTCAAGACCACGCTGAACAATTACGGCGGCGACGGCGCTTATCTCGCGCTCTATGTCACCGACCCCTCGGGCGCCTATGCGGGCAGCCTCTGGATGGCGGGTGGCAAGTCCAAATATTACGAGCATCTCCGCGACTGGTATCGCGCGACCGCGGGCGACCCGGCGCAGATCAACGGCATCACCGGCGCCAGCGTCGGCGCGGGCCGGACGCTCGAGATAACGCTCGATCTCGCGGATGCGCTCTTCGACGCGGGCTACACGCTCCACGTCGACGCCGCGGTCGAGGACATGCGCGACAGCCCCAACGAGATCGCCGTACCGCTGACCACGGACGGCGCGGGCAAGCCGGTCTCGGGCCGTCGCTACGTGGCCGATTTCACCTACGACATGTGAGGTGAAAGGCCATGATCCGCGCGTTTCATCGCTGGCCGGGGCTGATTGCCCTGGCGCTTGTCACGGTGCTGGCGCTTAGCGGCGCGGTGCTCGCGGTCTTTCCGGTTACGGAGCGGATCGCGGCGCCGCAGGCCGGCGCAGAGCTAAGCGTTGCGACCCTCGCCGAGCGCATCCAGACTGTCTATCCGGGGCTCGAGCAGATCCGGCGTGCACCGTCGGGGCGGATCACCGCCTATTGGTTCGAGTCCGGACAGCCCGGTGCCGCCGTAATCGATCCCATGACGGGTCGCGGCGTCGCCTCGGCTGATCCGAATGGCTTTCAGCGTTGGCTGACCAACCTGCATCGCTCCCTCTTTCTCGGCGATCCCGGCCGTGTCGCGAGCGCGCTGGGCGCCGTCGCGATGCTTGTGCTCTCGGTCTCCGGAGCGATGCTCGTCGCGCGGCGTGTCGGCGGTTGGCGGAACTGGTTCTCCCGTTTGCGCGGGCCGCTCGCCGGGCGGCTCCATGTGGAGATCGCCCGCGTCGCGGTGATAGGTCTGATCTTCTCCTCCGTCACCTCTTTGTGGATGACGGCCTCGACCTTCGCGCTGATCCCGGATGGCGGGCCGTCGCTGGGCGTGCCCGCCGAGGTGAGCGGCCAAACGGGCGCGTCGATTGCCGATCTCGGCTTGCTCGGCACCACGCCCGTCTCGGAACTGCGCAGCCTGAGCTTCCCCTATGACGGCGATGCCACCGATGTGTTCACGCTCAAGACCGATCGCGGCACCGGCTATCTCGATCAGGGCACCGGCACCGTGCTCGCCTGGGCGGATCTGACCGCATGGCAACGCGTCTCGGAAACCATCTACACCCTGCATACGGGGCAGGGCGCTGCGCTGCTTGGTGCGGTGCTGGGTCTCATGGCGCTCGGCGTGCCGGCGATGGGTCTGACCGGCGTGTCGATCTGGCTCGTGGGGCGTCGCGGACGCCCGCGTGTCCGGGCCAACCAGTCGGCCGGGCGCGCGGAGACGATCCTTCTCGTCGGTAGCGAAAGCGGCAGCACATGGGGGTTTGCGACGACCCTGCACGCGGCGCTTCGCGCAGCGGGCCAGAGTGTTCACATCGCGCCGATGTCGTCCTTCGCCCCCGAGCGTTACGCCCGGGCCGATCGGATCATCGTGCTCGCGGCAACCTATGGCGACGGGGCGGAGCCCAGTTCCGCGAAAGGGTTCCTGACGAAACTCGAAGCCCATTCCGATGCGCTGGATATCCCGATTGCCGTGCTCGGCTTCGGGGACCGGAGTTTCCCTGCCTATTGCGCCTATGCCCAGACGGTTGCCGACACCGTGGACGCGAAGAGGTGGCCGGTTCTTCTGCCCTATGACACGATCGACCGTCAGTCGCCGCAGGCCTTCGCGCGCTGGGGGCAGGCGCTGGGCGCGGTGCTCGGGATCGAGCTTGATCTGCATCACCAACCGACGCCGCCCGTCACGACCGAACTCACGCTCCAGTCGCGGCGCGATTACGGGGCGGACGTGCAGGCGCCGACGTCGATCCTGCGCTTCTCGCTGCCGCGCGCTACGTTCTGGCAGAGGCTGACGGGTACGGGTTTCACGCGGTTCGCCGCGGGAGACCTGATCGGGATCCTGCCCGAAGGGGCGCCGACACCGCGCTTTTATTCGCTCGCGTCGTCGCGTCGCGACGGGTTTCTGGAGATCGTGGTCAGGAAGCATCCCGGCGGCCTGTGTTCGAGCCAACTGACGGCGCTCGAGCCGGGGGAGCGCGTTCGCGCATTCATCCGGCGCAACCCCGCCTTCCGACCGGACCGCTCGCATACGCCGCTGATCCTGATTGGCGCGGGCACGGGGATCGGCCCCCTTGTGGGCTTCGTGCGTGAGAACGAGCAACGTCGCCCGATCCACCTGTTCTTCGGGATGCGCGATCCGCAAAGCGATTTCCTCTATGCGCAGGAGATCGGCGGTTGGAAGGACGAGGGCCGTCTGTCGCGGCTCGTGACCTCGGTCTCGCGCGGCCAGCGCCCGCGCTATGTGCAGGATGCGATGCGCGCCGATGGCCCCGAATTGGTTCGGCTCGTGCAGAGCGGCGCGCGGATCATGGTGTGCGGCGGGAGAGACATGGCGGCGGGGGTCGCCGATGCCCTTCACGATATCCTCGCGGCCTCTGGTCTGAGTGCGACCAAACTGAAAACGGAGGGACGCTATGTCGAAGACATCTTCTGATCTCGTGCGCCACGCCCTGCACGGCCCGACCATGGGCACCCGCTGGACCGCCCTGTTTTTCGCACCGCCCGGGCGCGATCCCGCGCCGATCCGGGCCGCGCTTCAGGCGGCGGTTGCGGAGGTGGACACCCAGATGTCCACGTGGAAACCCGACAGCGACCTGATGCGGCTCAATGCGGCTCCGGAAGGCGAATGGGTGAAGGTGCCCGGTCGCTTGGCCAAAGTGCTCCACCTCGGGCTGGAGATCGGCAAAGCCTCTGGGGGCGCGTTCGATGTCGGGCTCGGCGATGCAGTCACGGCGTGGGGCTTCGGGCCCGACGAAGCGTCGCCCGACGCGATCCGCGCCGCGATGAGCGTGCCGCGGCAGCCTGCATATGAATGGCTCGAGATCGACCATGGCAGGGTGCGCAAGCACTGCCCCGCGGCGCTGGACCTGAACGGGATCGCGAAAGGTTACGGCGTGGATCGCCTCGCCGAGACGCTGGCCGCGCAGGGGATCGAGGCTGGTCTTGTCGGGATCGACGGCGAAATGCGGGCCGAGGGGCTCAGGCCAGATGGCAGCGCGTGGACGATCGCGGTCGAGAGCCCCGATCCGCTTCGCCGCATGCCGCATTCGATCCTCGCGCTCGAGAATGCATCGGTCGCAACGTCGGGCGATTACCGTCACTGGATCGATCTCGGCGTGCGCAGGCTCTCGCATACGATGGATCGTTCGCGTGGCGCGCCGTTGCTGGCATCGCCTGCCTCCGTGACGGTGGTCGCGCGCAGTTGCGCCGAAGCAGATGGCTGGGCCACCGCGCTGATGGTGCTCGGTCCGGGCAAGGGGCTGGAGGTTGCGAAGGCGCGCGGTCTCGACGCCCTGTTCCTTATGCATGAGGACGATGGCAGCGTGCAAAGCCGTGGCACAGGCGAACTCTTTCCCCAGAGTGTGGCGGCCACGGTATAGGCTACGTCGGTTCGCCGCGGATCCGACCGACGGCGCCGGGAGATGCCGCTGCAGGCGCGCTCCGACATGTCCTCGCCCCTTATCGGGATGGGCGTAACGGTGGAGGAAAACGATATCCCGACCTGATCGTTGATGCATCGCGCGATCCCTGTGCCGCGAGTAATCCGATCCGCCTTGACCCGGAAAGGGGCGCGCAGTTTGCAGGTCGCGCTCTGATTGCCGGGCTGCGGCGCAAGCGATAACCCTTGTCTGTCGAAAATGGAGACGAACATGAAAATCGCGCTTGTCCAACCGCGGCCGCTTTCCTCTGATCAGAGGCAAATATTTGCGATCATCGAGGAATGGGTGAGCGGTGTGGCGTCGCTCGGAGCCGATCTTGTCGTGCTGCCCGAGCTGATACTGCCCGGCTACAACCGCCCCGAAGAACACCGCGAGCAAGCGCAACCGCTCGACGGAGAGTGGTGCGCAGCGATGCGCGACATCGCGCGGAAACACGGGTGTGCGATCTGTTATGGCTGGGCCGAACGGCTGGGCGATCAGGTGTTCAACGCGGCGTCCGTGCTCGACAAGACAGGCGCAAGGGTCGCGCATTATCGCAAGATTCAGCTCTTCGGCGAGATGGAGCGTGCGAGCTTCGACTTCGGTACGGAGGCGCCACCCGTATTCGAGCTGAATGGCGTCCGGACCGGTCTGCTGATTTGCTATGACATCGAGTTCCCGGAACATGCGCGTGCTCTGGCGCGTGCCAAGGCCGAATTGATCCTCGTGCCCACGGCGAATCCGGTTGGCTACGATCACGTTCCCGATCTGCTCGTGCGGGCGCGGGCGAACGAAAACGCGGCCGTGGTCGTCTACGCGAATTACGCGGGACCTGATCGAGAGATCGACTTTGGCGGCAAGTCGGTGATCGCGGGCCCCGACGGGCAGGCCGTGGCGCAGGCCGGAAGAGGGCCGACGACGTTGATTGCGGACCTGCCGAAAACTGCCGATTATCCGGCCGAGGCGATCTCGGTTCAGTTCGACGATTTGCGCCGAGTGGAGTAGTCGGCGGCCTTCGCGCCTTCGCGATTTGAAATTCGGCCATCCGAGCATAGCTCCCGATTACGCACCGCTTAGGGGCGGTGCGACAGTCCACCTCGGGTTGGGGCAAATATTTCGGAGGACATATGGAAATCAACGCGGAGTTTTCGGAGCGCGTGCTCGTTCATTCCGACACGCTCGATTGGCATGGCTCGCCGTCGGCTGGCGTGGAGCGGCGGATGCTCGACCGGATCGGCGACGAGGTGGCAAGGGCGACGAGCATCGTGCGCTTCGCCCCGGGGCATGGTTTCTCGGCGCATACGCATGGCGGGGGCGAGGAATACCTCGTGCTGGAAGGGGTGTTCCAGGACGAGAGCGGCGATTATCCGGCGGGAACTTACGTGCGCAATCCGCCGCAGACCCGGCATCGTCCGGGCTCGGAGGGCGGCTGCACGATCTTCGTGAAGCTCTGGCAATTCGACCCCGACGACCGCGACCAGTTCCACAAGGACATGCGGACCGATTTGGTCCACACCGAAGAGGGTATTGAGTGCTCCGAGCTTCACCGCGATGCACGTGAGATCGTTCGCTATTTCCGGCTGGCGCCGAATGCGAGCCTGTCGCTCGATGATCCGGGCGGGATGGAACTGCTCGTGCTTGGCGGGACGTTGACCGAGAGCGGCGACGAGCTGCGCGAGGGGTCGTGGTTGCGCCTGCCTATCGGACACACGCTGCAGGTTCAGGCGGGGCAGGACGGCGCGGAGTTCTGGATCAAGACAGGGCATCTGCGCTTTGTAGCGCCACCGGACCAGTGACGGAAAACCCTTTCTCCAAATGACGGGACTTCGATGAAGAAGCAGGTCGCGATCGTCGGCGGTGGGCTGGCAGGCTTGGCGCTTGCGCGGCATCTGCACGCACGCGGGGTTTCTTTCGAGCTGTTCGAGGCACGGCCCCGCTTCGGCGGGCGGGTCAAGGCGCTTGAGATCGGTGCCGGGAAGGTCGATCTCGGCCCGTCGTGGTTCTGGCCCGGCCAGCCACGTATCGCTGCGCTCACCGAGGCGCTGAAGCTGCGAAAGTTCGAGCAGTACGCGCGCGGCGCGGTGTCGCTGGAAGATGCGAACGGCCATGTCCACCGCAACATGGGGTTTGCCAGCATGGCCGGGTCGTGGCGCCTCGAAGGCGGAATGGTCGCGCTGACGAACGCGCTGGCCGCTGAGCTTCCGGCCGCGCGGCTTCATCCCGGTGCGCGGGTCGTGGCGCTTGGGACTGGGCCCTCGGTCACGCTTGCGGATGGCCGTGTCTGCTGGGCCGAGCATGTCGTGCTTGCCGTGCCGCCGCGCGTCGCGGCGCAGATCTCTTTTACGCCGCCGCTGAGCGACGTGCAGATGCAGGCGCTCCGCGCGATCCCGACGTGGATGGCGGGACACGCAAAGTTCGTCGCGGTGTACGAGCGTCCGTTCTGGCGCGAAGCCGGGCTCTCAGGCGATGCGATGAGCCAGCGCGGGCCGCTGGCGGAAATCCACGATGCCTCCGGGGCGGAAGGATCTCCGGCTGCGCTCTTCGGATTTCTGGGCGTCCCCGCGCGGGCGCGGATCGGGCAGGGAGAGACGATCGAAGCGATGGCGCTCGCGCAATTGGCGCGTATCTTCGGTCCCGAAGCCGCCAACCCGGTGACCTATGCGCTGGAGGACTGGGCCATGGCCCCCGAAACCGCGACGGAAGCCGATTTCGAGCCGCTCCGGTTTCACCCCGATTACGGCCTGCCGCCGGTCCTTCGGGGCCTCCATGACGGACATGTGCATCTCTCCTCATCCGAGACCGCGCCCGAGATGGGCGGCTACATGGAAGGCGCATTGGCTGCGGCCGAACGCGTGGCGCGCGAACTGGGTATTTGAGCCGAACCCGCTGTCGGAAAAGCCGATCCTAGACGACATTGCCGGTCGGGATACGCACCCCGACCGGCAAGCCGCTTTCAGTCCTTCCGCAAGCGGTCTCAGGTCTGGTCGATGGTCACCACGATTTTGCCTACGGCGTGCCCGTCCTTGAGCTGCTCATAAGCCTCACGCGTCTCGCTCATCGGGTAGACGCGGTCGATCACGGGACGAACGGCCCCGTCTTCCAGCAGCTTGGCCAGATCGGACAGCATCGCGCCATCGGGCTCCATCAGGAACCATTCGAACTCGACGCCGTGTTTGGAGGCCAGATCGTCCGTGTCCTGCCCCTTGATCGAGACGAGCTTGCCGCCCTTCTTGAGAACCTTGAACGAGCGGTTCAGCGTCTCGCCGCCCAGCAGGTCAAAGACGATGTCGTAATCCGAAAGCTCTTCGTCGAAGGCCTGACTGTGATAGTCGATCACGATATCCGCCCCGAGCTCGCGGACCAGATCAGCGTTGCGCGGGCTACAGGTGGTGGCGACATGGGCCCCGAAATGCTTCGCGATCTGGATCGCCAAGGTGCCGACCCCGCCCGATCCGGCATGGATCAGAACCTTGTCGCCCGACTTCAGCTTGGCTTTCGACATCAGCGCCTGCCACGCGGTCAGTCCGGCGAGCGGAACGGAAGCCGCTTCCTCGTGGCTCAGCTTCGCGGGCTTGAGCGCGATCTCATCGGTCTTGAGGCGAGCGACCTGCGCGATCGCGCCGGCGTCCTCCTGGTTGGGGCGCGCGAACACCGCGTCGCCCACTTCGAAATCCGTGACACCCGGGCCGACCTCGATGATCTCACCCGAAACGTCGTATCCCATGACATGCGGGAACTCGAGCGGGACGTTTTCCTTCATCGCGCCCGATTGCAGAATGTAGTCGATGGGGTTCACGCTGGCCGCGTGGACGGCGATCAGGACGGAGCCTTCCTTCAGCTGGGGCGGGGCGATGTCGTCGATTTCGATCGCCGTGTCGTAGTCCCGGATGATGGCGGCTTTCATGGGCGTATCTCCTGTTTGAATGGGATGGGAAACCGGCTTGCGCGTGGGTCGCGGTTCAAGAGGCCTTTAGGTCAATCTGACGGTAGAACTCGAACGCGGCGCTGAAGGTCCATGGACACCGAAGATGTGAAGCGCCGACGGTTGGCGGCGCGCCGATGCGCCATCCACAGCTCCGGACTTGCAGCCGTTTTCCGGAGCGGTGAAACTGGCGCAGAAAAATTTCGTAGAGCGAGAGCAGGGCAGCGATGAGTGACAAGGCGCAAGACGGGCTGGGCATGGCGCTCTGGCAGGGACAGACGGTCGCGGGGGATCGTGACGCCGCGCTCGGTCAGATCGCCCGCGCCTCGCGCGCGGCGGGGCAGGCGGGGGCGGCGGTGATCGTCTTTCCCGAACTGTTCCTGACCGGGTATGAGCGCGACGACCTCAACGAGCTTGCGCTGAGCGTCGAGGATATGGCGGACCGGCTCGCGCCGCTTGCACGCGAGGCTTGCTGCGCGATCTGCGTCGGATACCCCGAGCGCGCCGCGGACGGGCTTCGCAATTCGGCGATCTGCGTCTCGTCGACGGGCGAGGTGCTGGGCAATCATCGCAAGATCCAGCTTTACGGCCCCGCAGAGGCCGAGCGCTTCGTGCCGGGATCGCGCTACACGCTGTTCGACCTGGCGGGCAAGCGCACTGCGATCCTGATCTGCTACGATGTCGAATTCGCCCCGCATGTCGCGGCGCTGCGTGACAAAGGGGTCGAATTGATCCTCGCGCCGACCGCCGCGATGCGCCCGTTCGAGCATGTGGGCGATCATGTCGTGCCCGCGATGGCGGCCAATCACGGGCTGGCCATCGCCTATGCCAATCTCTGCGGCAGCGAGGCCGATCTGGAGTATTTCGGCCTTTCGGTCATCATGGGCCCCGACGGCAAGACGCTCGCCCGCGCCGGGAGCGATCCTGCGATGCTCCTTGCCACCCTGAAGCGGCAGTACGATCCCGCGCTCGTCTCGACGCAGGCGCAGGACTTCCGCCACGTCGACGAGACGGCCTGATGCAGCTTGCGGGAACAGACCTGCGTCTTCTGCGCGTCTTCGACGCGGTCGTCCGCCATCGCGGTTTCGCCGCCGCGCAGGCAGAGCTCAATGTCAGCCAGTCGACGATCTCGACGCAGATCACGGCGCTGGAAGAACGGCTTGGCGTGACGCTTTGCCGGCGGGGACGAGCGGGGTTCCGGCTTACCCAGAAGGGCGAGATCGTGCATGCGGCGGTGGTCAAGCTGATCGCCGCGACGGAGGAGTTCGTCACCGAAACCGCCGCCCTGCGTGGCACGCTCTCGGGCACGCTGCGGATCGGGCTCGTGGACCATGTCGTGACCGATCCGAACTTCCGGCTGCCCGAAGCGATCGCCGCGTTGGAGCGTCGCGCGCGTTCGGTCCGGTTCGAGCTTGCGCAAGGCTCGCCACAGGAGTTTCAGACCCGGGTACTCGACGGATCGCTGCATCTCGCGATCGGGTCCTTCCCGCACAAGGTGGCCGGGCTCAATTACCGAAAGCTCTATGACGAGGAGAACTTCCTCTATTGTGCGCCGGGTCACCCGCTCTGGTCAGTGCCCGATGCGGCGCTGACCCCTGAATTCGTCAGTTCGATGCGCGCGGTCGGGCGCAGCTACTGGCGGGATGATCACTGGAACAATCGCGATTTTCCGCAGACGACCGCGATGGCGCAGGGGCTCGAGCAGCAACTGGTGATGATCCTCTCGGGCGCCTTCATCGGCTACATGCCGGACCACTCCGCGCGGCGCTGGGTCGAGGCGGGCCGCCTGCGGGCCATCCTGCCGCAGCGTTTCCTTTACCGCTGTCCCTTCGAGGCGATCACGCGCCCCGATGCGGAGGCCTCGCCGCTTGCTCAGGCCATGCGCTCGGAGCTTGAAGCGGTCTACGCAGGAGATGCTGAAAAAAGCGTCACCGTCTGATCTATGCTTCGAATTTCGTCGAAGTGAATTTCGACACAACTATATTTTTCAGTCCATCGTCGCGACGCATGCTTCCGCGAATTACGGAGATTGCGATGACCGAACACCGATACAATCAGCCTCTGAGCGGAAACGCGATGCCGCGCACCGGCGGGCCCGCGACGATGATGCGACTGCCCTCCGCACCGACGGCGGAAGGGCTCGACGCGTGTTTCATTGGCATTCCGATGGATATCGGTACGTCGAACCGCCCGGGCACACGTCTCGGCCCGCGCCAGATCCGCGACGAAAGCCGGATGATCCGGCCTTACAACATGGCCACGGGCGCGGCCCCGTTCGAGCATCTGCAGGTGGCCGATATCGGCGACGTGCCAATCAACCTGTATGATCTGAAGAAGTCGGTGGAGATCATCGCGGAGCATTACCGCGGCATCCTCGCGCAGGATGCGATCCCGCTCACGCTGGGCGGCGACCACACGCTCACCTGGCCGATCCTGCGCGCGATCAAGGAGAAACACGGGCCGGTCGCGCTGATCCATGTCGATGCGCATTCCGACACCAACGCGGATATGTTCGGCGAGACAGCCGCCCATGGCTGCCCGTTCCGCCGCGCCTGGGAAGAGGACTGCCTGATCAACGACAAGGTCTTCCAGATCGGTCTGCGCGGTACCGGTTACGGCGCCGACGATTTCGACTGGGGCCGCGAGCGCGGCTGGACCTGCATCCAGGCCGAAGAGTGCTGGCACAAATCGCTCGCGCCGCTGATGGCGGATATCCGTGCGCAAATCGGTGACGCGCCGGTCTATCTGTCCTACGATATCGACAGCCTCGATCCGGCCTTCGCGCCCGGCACGGGCACGGTCGAGGTTGGCGGGCTGACGACGATGCAGGGACTCGAGATCATTCGCGGGACGGCGGGGCTCAACCTCGTGGGCTGCGATCTGGTCGAGGTCTCGCCGCCCTACGACATGGCAGGCAACACGGCGGTGATCGCCGCGAACTTCCTCTACGAAATGCTCTGCGCGCTGCCCGGCGTGCCGCAAGGGCGTTAAGACAAGCCGGACAACAGGGAGAATATCCAATGAAAAGACGTGAGTTTCTGGTAAGTGCCGCGCTTGGAACGGCCGCGCTTGCGGCTCCGACCGTGCTGCGCGCGGCCTCTTCGACGCTGAAGGTCGGCACCTATGGCGGCTACTTCAAGGACAGCTTTGACAAGTTCATCTACCCCGATTTCACGGCCGCCACGGGTATCGAGGTCGAAAGCATCGCGGAGCCCACGGGCGAGGCGTGGCTGGTGCAGCTGTCGCAGGCGGCGCGCGCAAATCAGGCCCCGGCGGACGTGTCGATGATCGCGCAACTGCCGCGTATCAAAGGCGAGCGCTCGGGCCTCTGGGCCAAGCTCGACGCGGACAAGATGAGCAACATCTCCGCGCTCCCCGATCACTTCGTGCATCGCTATGAGGATGGCAGCGTCTACGGAACCGGCGCAGTCAGCTGGTATATCACGCTGGTGACGAATACCGACGCCTATGCCGATGCGCCCGCCTCGTGGAAGGCGCTGTGGGATCCGGCGAACAAGGACAAGCTCGGTCTGATGTCGCTTGCGACGAACTCGTTCCTGCTCGAGATTACCGCGACCACCTATTTCGGCGGCACCGACATCCTCAAGACCGAGGAAGGCATCCTCAAGGTCATGGACAAGCTCGCCGAGGTGAAGCCGAATGTGCGCCTGTGGTATCGCGACGAGGGCCAGTTCCAGCAGGCGCTGGAGACCGGCGAAATCCCGATGGGCGAGTATTACCACGACGTGACCTCGCTGGCCGCCTCGCAGGGCAAGCCCGTGCGTTCGACCTTCCCGGATGAGGGCGCGGTACTCGATTCCGGCTCGTGGGTGGTGTCGAAGGCGTCGAGCGCGCTCGAGCAGTCGCAGATCTTCATCGACTACATGGCCCAGCCGGAAATTCAGGCGAAGCTGTCGCGCAATGTCGGCACCGCGCCGACCGTGCCGCGCGAGAAGACCGACCTGACCGACGAGGAATTCGCCGCCGTGTCCTCGGACAAGCAGCCGATCCTGCCGCTTTACGATATCTATGTGGACCGCGGTGACTGGATCAATCAGAAGTGGTCGGAAATGATCACCGGCTGATTTGGCTACCAACTTGCGCCGTGGCGTCTGCATGTCGCCACGGCGTCTATTTGCTTTGAGGAAACAGGACAGCGATGACCAATCTGCGCATCGAGCGGCTAAGCAAGAAATTCGGGTCGTTCACCGCCCTCGATGATGTTTCGCTCGAGATACCGACGGGTAAATTCGTCTGCCTTCTGGGGCCCTCGGGTTGCGGCAAGACCACGCTTCTGCGGGTGGTCGCCGGGCTCGAGACGCCGACCAAGGGGCGGGTTGTCGTCGATGGCGATGACCAGACGAAGGTCCCGACCCACCGCCGCGACATGGGCATGGTGTTCCAGTCGCTGGCGCTTTTCCCGCATCTCGACGTGGCGGGAAACATCACCTATCCGCTCGCGATCCGCGGCGCAGACCGCGCCAAGCGAGACGCGAAGGCCGATGAACTGCTGAAACTGGTGCGCCTGCCCGGCATGGGCGCGCGGCGGATCGACCAGCTCTCGGGCGGCCAGCGTCAGCGTGTCGCGATTGCGCGCGGTCTCGCCATCGACCCGAAGGTCTTCCTGCTCGACGAGCCGCTCTCGGCGCTCGACGCGGGCCTGCGCGAGCATATGCAGATCGAACTGCGCCAGATCCAGCAAAGCCTCGGCGTGACTACGATCGTCGTCACCCACGACCAGAAAGAGGCGCTCACCATGGCCGATCTGGTCATCGTGATGAAGGACGGCGTGATCCAGCAGGCGGGCGCGCCGATGGAGATCTACCGCAACCCGGCGAATGCTTTCGTGGCGGGCTTCATCGGCACGACGAACCTGCTGCCCTGCACCGTCCGCGACGGCGCGATCGAGGTGCTGGGCGCGCGGCTGCCGATTGCCGAGGGCGACAGGATCGCTCTCGAGCAAGGCGAGGCGCAGCTTTCGATCCGGCCCGAGCATGTCGCCATCGAGCCCGCGGGCGCTGGCGGCATCGAGGCGGAAGTGACCTTCCTGCGCGATCTCGGCGAAAGCCGCCATGTGCTGCTCGAAGCACAGGGCCAAGAGATCACTGCACAACTCTCCCCCGAGACGCAGGCGAGCTATCGCCCCGGCGACCGGGTCAGCCTCAGCTTCCGCCCGGGCGAGCGTGTGGTGGTGACATGAGCCAGAATACCGAGATGCGCGCGACACCGGGTTGGGTCGGTCTTTGGCCGGCGCTGATGCTGGCGGTCTTCTTCCTTGTGCCCTTCGGGATCATGGTCGCCGTGTCGGTCTCGCAACGCGATCCGGCCGGCGCCTTCATCCCGGGCTTCGAGCTTACCCATTACGCGCGGTTCATGACCGCCTTCTTCGCCAAGGTGATGGGCGTCTCGGTTGGCGTGTCGCTGGCGGCGGCCGCGATCTGCGTCGTGCTGGCCTTTCCGTTCACCGTCTTCCTCGCCTCGATGAGCCATCGCGCGCAGACCGTCGCGCTCGTGGTGCTGCTCTCGGTGCTGTCGCTCTCGGAGGTCATCATCGGCTTCTCGCTCTCGACACTGCTGTCGAAGACGGCGGGGATTTCGAACCTGTTCTACTGGCTCGGGATGATCGATGCGCCGCGCGCCTATACGCCGTCGCTCTTCGCGCTGATCACCGGGCTTTGCTATATCGGCTTTCCCTTCGCGGTGCTGGTGCTCTACCCGCCGGTCTCCCGGCTCGATCCCGAGATCGTCGAGGCCGCCCGCGTCATGGGGGCCTCCGCCTCGCGCGCCTTCTTCGGGGTGATCGTGCCCAACCTGCGCGGAGCGATCGTGGGCGCCTTCATCCTCGTCTTCGTCTTCACGCTGGGCTCCTATCTTCTGCCGCAGCTCTTGGGTCGCTCCGAGGACTGGACGCTCTCGGTCCACATCACCGATCAGGCGATCTACCAGACGAACCTGCCGTTCGCCGCGGCGATGTCGATCTTCCTGATGCTGGTGGCGCTGGCCCTCGTGGGCCTCGCCTCGCTCGCGGGACGGCAAAGGAGCGCATCATGACAAGCTGGTTGAAACGCGCCTATGTGATCGTGATCCTGCTCTTGCTGCTTGCGCCGCTGGTCGTCGTGACCGGAGTGTCGCTGAACGGGCCGCAGACCCTGCGCTTCCCCCCGGTGGAGCCGTCGCTGCGGTGGTATGGCACGCTGTTTCAGGACAGCGCGTGGCTGGTGCCGCTGGGCCATTCGCTGCTGATCGCGGCTTGCGCCTCTGCGCTCTCGGTCTCAGTCGCGCTGCCGCTCGCGCTGTTCGCGTGGGAGCGCAACGGCATCGCGGCGCGGCTGCTGACCGGGCTGGGGCTCGCGCCCTTCACGCTGCCGCCGGTGATCTCCGCTCTGGGCTTCATGGTGTTCTGGATGACGGTCGGCGGGTACGGGCAGATCTGGGCCACGATCGTCTCGCATGCCGTTTTCCTCGTGACGCTGCCGCTGGTGACGATCTCGCTCGGGTTGAAGGGCATCGACCGCGCGCTGCTGGAGGCCGCCCGCGTGATGGGGGCAGGGCGCTGGACGGTTCTGCGCACGGTGATCGGTCCGCTGGTGCTGCCCTTCATCGTGTCGGGCTATGCCTTCGCTTTCGTGCTCAGCCTCAACGAATACATCATCGCCTACATGGTCGCGGGCTTTACCGTCGAGACGATCCCGATCAAGATCTTCAACGCCCTGCGCTACGGCTACACGCCGATCCTCGGGGTGGTGTCGGTGCTTTTCGTTCTGCTCGCAGCGGTCGTCTTCGGGCTGATCGGCAAGTTCGGCGATCTGCCGCGTTTGATGGGGTCTGAGCGGGGATCGAGCGAATAGGCGGGCCTCTCCGTCCGCTCTCACAACACGATTGACCCGCTCCGGATTGCCCATATTCTTGAGTCTCGGGTGAATCTTGGTTCGCCCCGGCAATCGGATCCGAGGGAGGAGAGACGATATGTGCCATGTATTCGCCGGTCAGGATCCGGAGCGTTATTCCAGCGAGACACGCAGGCTTCGGCTCAACGGGCAAAGCACGAGCATCCGGCTCGAGAACGCCTTCTGGGATATTCTCGACGAGATCGCGGCGCGGGACGGGGTATCCACGCCGACCTTCATCTCGACGCTGCATGCCGAAGTGCTCGAACTGCGCGGGGAGCCGTCGAACTTCACGTCGCTCCTGCGCTGTGCCTGCCTGAAATTCATGGAGATATCGGCCGATCGCGCACCGCTCGCCGTCGCTGCAGAGTAGCGCAAGCCTGACGTCAAACATTCTTGAGGGGTAGTATAGACCTACTACCCGCCCCACCTTCGCCCGCTGCTACGCTCTCAGGACAACTGACAGCACTACAGCGGGAGCAACCGGTGGCAAAATCCATTCATTCCATGATCCGTGTCCTCGACGAGGACCGCTCGGTCGCGTTTTACGACAAGGCTTTCGGCCTCAAGGTCGCCGACCGTCTCGACTTTCCGGAATTCACGCTCGTCTATCTGAGCAATCCCGAAAGCGATTTCGAACTGGAACTCACCGTCAACAAGGGCCGGACCGAGCCCTATGACCTCGGCGATGGCTACGGCCATTTCGCGGTCGCGGTCGATGATCTCGAAGCCGAACACAAGCGCTTCGAGGCGGAGGGCCTCGCGCCCCGCAAACTCGTGGAATTCGCGCCGGCAGGGGAGGTCGTCGCGAAGTTCTTTTTCGTGGCCGATCCGGACGGATACCAGATCGAGGTGCTCGCGCGCGAAGGCCGCTTCAAGTGAGATTTTCCTAAGGGAGACATCAGGGAGGAGACGACAATGACGACCAAGGCAAGCTCGAAAGGGCTGACCAGACGGCAGCTGCTGGCGCGGGCGACCGCGGCAGGGGCGAGCTTCGTCGTGGGGGCGGGGTTCATGGCGGCGCGCAATGCCGCCTGGGCCACCGAGCTCTCGGCGCTCAAGCCCACGACCTTCGCGACGCTGGTGCAGATGGCGCGCGATATCTATCCGCACGACAGGGTCGACGACCAGTATTATGTCATCGCGGTGAAAGGCTATGACAGCCCAGATGCGGCCGACGAGATCGAAGCCGGCATCGCCGCGCTCGATGCGGCGGCGCGCGGTAAAGGCTTCGCGAATTACCTTGAAACCGGCTGGGAGAAGGATCGCGTCATGATCCTGCGGGGCATGGAGGAGAGCCCCTTCTTCCAGAAGATTCGGGGTGGTCTGGTGACCGGCCTCTACAACCAGAAAGCGGTCTGGCCGATCTTCGGCTACGAGGGCGAGTCCTATTCCAAGGGCGGCTACATCAACCGCGGTTTTGACGACATCGACTGGCTGTAAGGGAGGCAGACATGGTTGCGAAATTTGATCTGAGCGACGACAGCGTCGTTGTCATCATCGGCACTGGCGCTGGCGGCGGTGTGCTGGCCAACGAGTTGGCGCAGAAGGGCGTCAAGGTCGTGGCGCTCGAGGCGGGCGGTCGCTATCTGCCCGAAGATTACATCAATGACGAATGGGAAAGCTTCGGCCAGCTCGCCTGGACCGAGCCGCGCACCACGAGCGGCGACTGGCGCGTGGCCAAGGATTTCTCGGGTCTGCCCGCATGGATCGTGAAAGCGGTCGGCGGCACCTCGATCCACTGGGCCGGGGCGAGCCTTCGCTTTCAGGACCATGAGTTCAAGACGAAGACCCATTACGGCAATGTCGACGGGGCAAACCTGCTCGACTGGCCGATCGATCCGGCGGAGCTTGCGCCCTATTACGACAAGGCCGAGGCGAAGCTGGGTGTGACCCGCACCGGCGATCGTCCGGGCTTGCCGGGCAACAACAACTTCAAGGTGCTGGAGAAAGGCGCGAAGTCGCTTGGCTACCAAGAGGTCAATACAGGCCATATGGCGATCAACTCGATCGACTACGACGACCGGATGTCGTGCCAGCAGACGGGCTTCTGTTTCCAGGGCTGCAAATGGGGCGCCAAGTGGTCGTCGGCCTATACGGATATTCCGCGCGGCGAGGCGACCGGCAATCTGGAGGTCCGCGTCCACTGTCATGTCGCGCGTATCCTGCATGACGACAAGGGTCGCGCGTCGGGCGTCGAGTATTTCGACAAGGACGGCAACCTGCAGATGCAGAAGGCCAAGATCGTCTGCGTCGCGGGCAACTCGATCGAGAGCCCGCGCGTGCTGCTGAACTCGCATTCGACGATGTTCCCCGACGGGCTTGCGAACTCCTCGGGGCAGGTGGGGCGCAACTACATGCGGCACACCACGGGCTCGGTCTACGGCATCTTCGACAAGCCGGTGAAGATGTGGCGCGGCACGACGATGGCGGGCATCGTCCGCGACGAGGCGCGTCACGATCCCTCGCGCGGTTTCGTCGGCGGGTACGAGCTGGAAACGCTCAGCCTCGGTCTGCCCTTCATGGCGGCCTTCCTCGATCCGGGCGGCTGGGGGCGCGAGTTCACGACTGCGCTCGACAGCTACGAGAACATGGCGGGGATGTGGATCGTGGGCGAAGACATGCCGCAGGAGACCAACCGCATCACGCTCAACCACTCGGTCGAGGACGCCTACGGGCTGCCGGTCGCGAATGTGAATTACACCGATCACCCGAACGATCGGGCGATGCGCGATCACGCCTATGCCCGCGGCAAGGCGATCTACGAAGCGGTTGGGGCGACCCGGACGCTGCCGACGCCGCCCTATCCCTCGACACATAACCTCGGCACCAACCGGATGTCCGAGAACCCGCGCGACGGTGTGGTGAACAAACACGGCCAGACCCATGACGTGCCCAACCTGTTCATCTCGGACGGCTCCCAATTCACGACCGGCGCCGCCGAAAACCCCACGCTGACCATCGTGGCGCTCGCGATCCGGCAGGCTGACTTCATCGCCGGGGAGATGTCGAAGGGAAACATCTGATCCCGAGCGGATCAGCTAAGGCAAAAGACGACCGGGCTGCTCAAGGGTGGCCCGGTTCTCTTTGCGGAACCTTTGCAGGTCTGCGCGCTTGCGCACAGGACATGCGGGACCTTCGCTAATTTCATTTTCCTGGAGAAGCCCCAAACTCTGATCAACGACATTTGGAGGCTTCCATGACCTTTCGACCCGTCTCGGCCACCAGTCAGGCGCAACCCGCGCTCGAAGGCGCCGGTGTTCATCTGCACCGCGTATTCGGCTTCGGGGATCCGTCGCTGACCGACCCGTTCCTGATGATGGACGATTTCCGCAACGACGATCCGCGGCTCTATTCCAAGGGCTTCCCGTGGCACCCGCATCGCGGCATCGAGACCATCACCTATGTGCTCGACGGCCAAGTGGAGCATGCGGATTCGCTCGGCAATCGCGGGCTTCTCGGCGCAGGCAGCGTGCAGTGGATGACCGCAGGCTCCGGTATCGTCCATCAGGAAATGCCTTCGGGCAATGCCAAGGGGCAGATGCACGGCTTCCAGCTTTGGGCCAACCTTCCCTCGGCGCTCAAGATGACGGCGCCGCGCTATCAGGATATCACGGCCAGCGATATCCCGATCGAAGGCGATGACGACGGCACGACTGTGAAGGTCATCATAGGTTCGTTCTGGGGCAAGACCGGTCCCGTCGACGGGATCGCCGCAAATCCGATGCTGCTTGACGTGTCGATTCCCGCGGGACGCCGCAAGGTACTGCCGGTCGATACGCGCTCCAATGCGCTCGCCTATGTCTTCGCGGGCTCCGGCACCTTCCGTGATGCCAGCGATCCGGTCGGCATCAAGGTCGAGAAGGAATATCGCGGGCAGGAGCTGAATATCCGCGACATGACCGGCAACCGCACGCTTGTCCGTTTCGGAGCAGGCGACGAAATCACGGTGCAGGCCGGGAACGAAGGCCTCCGTTTCCTGTTGATGACGGGGCGTCCGATTCAGGAGCCCGTCGCATGGCACGGCCCGATCGTCATGAACACGCAGGATGAACTGCGCCAGGCGCTCACCGAACTCAACAACGGCACCTTCATAAAACACGGCTGAGGGCGGCGTTGCCCCTCAGACCCTTTCCAACACAGGAGATAGAAATGGCACAACCGAAGATCGCAATCGTCTTTTATTCCACCTATGGCACCAACCACGCCGTCGCGCTGGCCGCAGCAGAAGCCGCCGAGGCCGCCGGGGCCGAGGTGCGCCTGCGCCGCATTCCCGAAACGGCCCCGAAAGCCGTCGTCGAAGGTCAGGACGCCTGGAAAAACCAGCTGGAGAAGATGAGCGACATTCCGGAAGTGACCCCTGACGATATGGAATGGGCCGATGGCTATTTCTTCTCCGGGCCGACCCGCTACGGCGTCTCCGCAAGCCAGATGCGCGCCTTCATCGACACGCTGGGCGGCCTCTGGGGCGCGGGCAAGCTCGCCAACAAGACCTTCACCGCGACCACCAGCGCGCAGAACGCCCATGGCGGGCAAGAGGCGACGATCCTTGGTCTCTACACCACGGCCATGCACTGGGGCTGCATCATCGTCGCGCCCGGCTATACCGACGAGGCGATCTTCAACGCGGGCGGCAACCCCTACGGCTTCTCGACTAACGCCGGCGGTGTCGACGAGGCCGGTAAGGCCGCGATTGCCCATCAGGCCAAGCGCCTGGTCGAGATGACGGCAAAGCTCGTCGGCTGATCTTTCCCGAGATTGAGAAAGCGCCTCCGCCCTTTCTGGGCGGGGGCGCACCTGTTTTTACATCGGTCCGGTGCCGGTTCCTTCCTCGAGCCGGACGAAGCCCCTTTCAGTCGTCTGCTGAGCGGCAGCAAGTCGCTACAGGCCCACATGAGCGAACGCGCGAGCGGCGCGGGAGCGCGCCCGATGTTCTCTTTGCCGGCAATGATGCGCCGCGTCAGTGGCGGGCCGGCTCCCGGCTCTTATTCAAGCTTGTTCAAGAGAGGGAGCGAGGCATGGGCGCGGCGAAAAAGCCGCCGCGAGCTCACATCGGGTTTTCGATATTCGCCTTCATGTTCGGAACGTCGGGATAGGTCGCCGTGCCCTGAGTCTGGTTGCAGGCAGCCAGGATTCCCAGGGCGCAGCTTGCGACCAGAGCGAGCACGGCTTTTTTCTTCATCGGGCTTTGCATGTCGGGTTCCTCTCGAAAATTTCAAATGAACTAGGTCGCTCGGGTGAACGACCCGGTTCAACTATTTGGGGCGCACCGTGGGGCGCGGCAATGTTTTTGTTGTGGCCGATGTGCTTAGCGGCACTGGCGAGACGACCCTCGAGGCAGCTCTGCCGCTCCATATGCGCGGGCGATGGCCGCAGCGATATTTCGCAAGCGGCCGATCCCACCGATGGACTCGCCGCCGCTGTCCCGATAGGTGACGTAACGTGAAAACTAACTTTGACATAGTTGCCCAAATCAAGTCACAACATCGCCGCGCTTGCATGTGATCCAGCCCCCGTCGGCGAGCCGCAACGGCCCATTCGGGGCTACTCGCGACCAACGGAGGTAATGATTATGAATGTTAAACACGTGTCGCTCGAATTGCTTGTTAAGGTTGGCGAGCGCGGTGTTGCGGAAATCGGAAAATTCTCTCTTCGGTTCCTCGGCGGTGCTCCCGATTATGCGTCGACCGACTCGATCGACCTCACAGGGCTGGCGACACTGGCGCAGCCGGAAAAAGTATTCACCTCGACCCTGCGCGCCGAGTTGCTCGATCAGCGCGCGACCTTCGACCCCCAGAAATTCTCGGTGTCAGTCAACGTGAGCTCGCTCGCCACTTCCGATCCCTATATCGAGATCGAACGTCGCTGGCGCATCGCCCTCGTCACCTTCCTTGAGGGCTACATCATGCAATCCCAGCCGATGCTGTCGTCGCTCAAGGTCCGCGGCGGCTATGCAGAGCAGCTCGCTGTGTCCGACGCGCGGCTGCACTGAGCGGCCCGCTCTTCAAATTGCTTGCCCCGCGCGGATGTCCCGAGACCACTCGGGCGCGCGGGCGATCGCGAATCTTAGACCTTTTCCTGCAACCCGCGGTCTCGGCCGAAGCCGTTTTCCGCCGTGGCGATGCTTGCGCGGTGGGTTTGACGACGTTTCAGCTCAGCTGGACGTGACCCCGGCCGAAAGCTCCAGAATTTCCGTAGTGACCGCTTCCTGCCGCGAAATCCGTGCGGTCTGTTCCAGCGCGTCGAGCTTGCGCTCGGTCGTCCCCTGGGCGGAGGCCATTGCGAGCATCCGGGCGGTGTTCTCCGCCGCCGTGGCGTGCAGCGCGACGCGGCACAGTTCCGCATGCAGCATCTCGGCGAAAAGTGCGGCGCAAAGCTGCTCCGGCGGCAGCGTCAACAGGGGCGGCTGGCTCGGCGGTGCGCTCGGCTGGGCCGGACGGGGGAAGATGCGGCGACGGCAGGCCTTCCAGCTGCCGTCTTCCGTCTGGGCGTGAAACGCGTCGATCGGCGCCCGGCCCGCAAGCTGAAGCAATGTCTCGGCCAGCCGGTCCGCGAAGGGCGGGATTGCCGGGCCGTGGGAGGGCAGGGGGAACTGCGCAAGCGCGCTCAGCCCTTGTTCCGCCGCCAGCGCTGCGCCGCGCGTCCCGATTACGACGAGGCCGCCGGGCGGCGTCCCCAACGCGCTCAGTAGCCGGGCGTTGAACGAGCCCGCGAAACCCTGCTCCGCCAGAAACAGAACGGTGAGCGGCGGCCCTTCGGGTTTGGGCGGCTCGGGGGCGAGCGAGAGCACCCGGTCCAGCGCGCGGCTCACCGTCGCCGCGTGCAGGTCGACCGAGGCAAGCTGTCCCTGCGTCTGGCGCACGCGCGCGCCCGCGATGGCGCGCATCGCCCGGATCACCGAGGCCAGCGTGCGGACACTGCCGATACGCGCTTCGATTTCGGCAAGCTGCTCGCTCATTTCGAAGGCTCCGGCAGAATCCCCTTCACGCATTGCAGGATCTGGTCATGCAGACCTTCGCTAAGCTTGGCGGAGAAATCGGCCCCAGACAGACCCGCCGCATCGAGCGCGCCGGGAAGCGCGTCGCGCAACGCGTCGATCTGCGCGGGCTCCAACCCGTCGAGAAGCCCCGCCTGCACCGCCAGAACCAGCGCGACCTCATCGGCGAGGCGCAGCGGCGCGTGCTGAACCTGAGCCAGCACCGCACGCACCGCCCGGCCGCGCGCCAGCTGCGCCTTCACCCGCGTGTCCGGCATGCCCCCGAAACGCGTGAAGATTTCCAGTTCGAGAAACTGGGCGTAATCGAGCCGCATCGACTCCGCCGCGTCGCGCAGGCTGTGCGCCTGCGTCTTGCCGCCGACCCGGCTGACCGAGGTGCCGACATCCACCGCGGGTTTCTGTCCGCGGTTGAACAGCTTCGTATCCAGCACGATCTGCCCGTCGGTGATAGAGATCAGGTTGGTCGGGATGAAGGCTGCGAGGTTGCCGGCATCGGTTTCGGCCACAGGCAAGGCGGTCAGCGTGCCGCTGCCCAGTTTGTCCGAGAGTCGCGCGGCACGTTCCAGAAGGCGGGCGTGCAGGTAGAAGACATCGCCCGGATAGGCCTCACGCCCCGGCGTCTGGCGGGTCAGCAGCGCAAGCTCGCGATGCGAGGCGGCGTGGCGCGTGAGGTCGTCGAGCACGATCAGCGCGTGGCCGCCGGTGTCACGCAGCTCTTCGGCCATCGTCATGCCTGCGAAGGGGGCGAGCCATTGCATCCCCGGCGGCGTCGACGGCCCGGCGACCACGACAATGGTGCGCGCCAGCGCCCCGTTGCGCCGAAGCGTCTCGATCACGCGCTCCACCGAGGAGGTCTTCTGACCGATCGCGACATAGACCGAGGTCACGTCGCCGTCCTTCTGGTTCAGGATCGTGTCGAGCGCGAGCGTTGTCTTGCCGGTCGCGCGGTCGCCCACGATCAGCTCGCGTTGCCCCCGGCCAAGCGCGAAGAGGGCATCCACGACCAGCGTGCCGGTCTGCATCGGCTCGACCACTGCCGCGCGGTCGATGATCGCGGGGGCGGGGCGTTCGACCGGGTGCTTTGCACTGGCCGCGATCGGGCCGAGCCCGTCGAGGGGCCGCCCGAGCGGGTCGACGATCCGGCCCAACAGTTCCGGCCCCACCGGAACCCGCATCACGTCGCCCGTGCCGGTCACCGCATCGCCTTGCGCGACGCCCGCGATATCGTCGAGAAGCACCGCCGCAAGGGTCTCTTCGTCGAGCACATGCACGAAGCCCGATTGTCCGCCCTCGAAGACCAGCCGCTCGCCGGCGCGGGCTTCGGGCAGGCCCGACACCATCGCGACGCCATCGGACACGCGCTCCACCCGGCCACTGCGGCGCACGACGGGGCCCAGAGGCGCGCGCTCGATGGCTTTGACGCTGCGGTCCAACCACTCGTCCGGATCATTGGGTGTCATTGGCCACCTCCTTGCGCATCCGGGCGAGATCGGCGGCCCATGAACTTTCAAGGTGCAGATGTTCAGTCTCCAGCGCGAGGCCGCAGATCAACGCCGCATCCGTCTTGATCGCGGGGCCAATCTCTTTGCCAAGGGTCTGGCCAACGCGGCGGGCGAACGCTTCGCCGTAACCCGCTTCCACCGCCTCGCTGATACGTAGCATGAGCTTTTCCGAGCCGAGCGCGGCGCGATCCTCGGTGTCGAGCGCCGCGACCTGCGCCAGAAGGTCCGTCGCGTAGGCTTCGAGCAGCGCGGGCCGCGACAGGCGCGCGCCGATCCGCTCGGCCATGCGCTGCGCCAGATCGGCTGCGCGTGCTGCATATCGCTTCTCGGCTTCCTCCGCACGGGCAGCGCGCTCGGCCTCGGCGGTGCGGGCCATGTCGGCAGCCTCTGCGCGGGCGTGATCCAGAAGCGCCTTGCGCGCGGCTTCGGCCTCGGTCTGGGCCTGCGCCAGAATCTCGGACTTGCGCGTGCCGACCTGATCAAGCGCCGCCTCGGCCCGTGCCTTCGCCTCGTCGGCCTTGCGCGCGGCCTCGCTCGCGTCGCTCAATTGCTTGTCGGCCTCGGCCTGACGCGCCTGGATGGCACTCACGATCGGGCGCCAAAGCACCCGGCTCAGAAGCCAGATCAGTACCGCCGCATTGAGCGTCTGCAGCCCGAGCGTCCACCAGTCCAGTGTCATGGTCAGCCGATGAACGGGTTGGCGAACAGCAGGAGAAGCGCAATCACGAGGCAGTAGATCGCCGTCGTCTCGATCATCGCGAGCCCGACGAAGAGCGTGCGCGAGATCGCGTTCGCGGCCTCGGGCTGGCGGGCGATCGCATCCATTGCAGCCGCGACCGAGCGCCCTTCGCCAAGCGCGGGGCCGAGCGCCCCGAAGGCCACCGCCGCCGCGGCCGAGATGATGCTCGCCACTTCAACATATTCCATGATCAGTCCTTTCCGGAGTCTCGGGAGGGTTGGGATTCCGCCACTGCCGCCGCGATGAACACCATGGCGAGGACGGTAAAGATGTAGGCCTGGACGAGCCCGGTCAGCAGGTCGAGCGCCATGAACGGGATCGGCACGAACAACCCCGCGAGCGAGAGCACGATGCCGATGATGAAGACCCCGCTCATGATATTCCCGAACAGGCGGATCAGCAGCGAGAAGCTGCGCGTCAGCGTCTCGACGAGATTTAGGGGGATCATCAGCGGCGTCGGCATTGCGAAACTGCGCAGGTAGCCCCCGACGCCGCCCGCGCGAATGCCGTAGACAATCACCGCCACGAAAACGAGCAGCGCCAGCGCCGCATCGGTTTCCAGATTGGCGGTCGGGGGTTCCACGCCGGGGACCAGCGAGGACCAGTTCGCGATCAGGATGAACAGGAACAGCCCGCCGAGGAAGGTGCGGTAGCGGTCGGGGGAGACGCTCATCGTCTCTCGGATCTGGGTGTCGAGCACGGTCACCAGCAGCTCCAGCGCCGCTTGCCGGCGTCCGGGTTGCAGGCTCAGGTTTCGGGTCAGCGCGTAGCAGCCGGCCACGATCATCGCCATCATCACCCATGTCGTGACGACGGGTTGCGTGATCGGCACGGGGCCGATCCAGAAAAGCACGGCGGTCTCCAGCGGCGAGTTCATGCGGACCTCGCGCGTCGCAGAGTGAGCGCCCGCCCAATGCCGATCCCGAGCGCCGCCGCGATCAGTGGCACGGCGCCCAAGAGCGCGCAGCCCACGAGAACCGTGATCGTCAGCCCGAGGCGCAATACGGTCAGCACGATCGCCTTCAGCGCCTTGCTTTCGAGCAGCATCGCATCAGTTCCCGCCCGCAGCAGCGCGAAATGCACGAGCCCCACGCCGATGCCGAGGATCAGGGCGCCTGCGCCAAGAAGAAGCTCCACCCCGCTCATTGCTGTTGCACCCAGCGCCAGCCGAGCCAGCACCCCACGACAAGCCCCACCATCATCAGCGCGGCGGTCCAGAAGATGCCCGACTGGGCGCTGCGGTCGATCCATCGTCCCCCGGCGGCTCCGGCGAGCATCGGTAGCACGACGATCCATCCGAGCACACCGATCTGGCCCAAGCGGCGGCCCAGCGGGATTTCTCCCTCCCGTCGCGCCTTCTCGGTCCGGGCGGCGTGGCGGCGCGCGGCGCTTTCCATCGGCTCCTCCGTCTTGTCCGGGTCTTCCGGCGGGTGGGTCATGTCCAGTGCTCCCGCGTTCGCGCGCCGTCTAGGCTCGCCACCAGCTGTCGGATTGCGAGCAGATGCAGCCGGGTGGCGTCGGCCTGCTCGGTCTTCGCCGCATCATCCTCGGCCTGAAAGCGTTTCAGGATCGTGTCGCCCAGCTCCGGCAGGTCGCCGGTCACCGCGGCGCGGGTCGAGACCGAGACGTCGCTGCCATTCTCGACCATAAGAACGCCGCCCTTCACCGCGCAATAGTGTCGCTTGCCCTCGGCCTCCCAGGAGATGACCGAGATGCTGAGGCTGGTGAGGAACTCGGCATGGCCGGGCAGGATTCCGAAGCCGCCGCTCGCATCCTCGGCGCGGATCGCGGTGACGTCCTTGGCATCGACGACGATCTCGAGCGGTGTGGCGATGGTGAGCCTCATGCCGCGGCCTCCTCTCGTTGGCGGGCCTCGTCGATCCCGCCGATCATGTAGAGCGACTGATCGGACCACTCGTCCGCCTCGCCCGAAAGGATCGCGCGGCATCCCTCCAGCGTGTCGGCCAGCGGCACCGAGCGCCCGGTCTGGCCGGTAAACGCCTCGGTCACGACGAAGGGCTGGGTGAGGAAGCGTTGCAGCTTGCGCGCGCGGCGCACGGCCAGCCGGTCCGACGCGCCCAGCTCCTCGACGCCGAGCAGCGCGATGATGTCCTGCAATTCGCGGAACCGCGCCAGCAGCGCCCGCGCTTCGCCCGCCAGCTGGAAATGCTCCGCCCCGACGATCTCGGGGTCGAGCAATTGCGACGACGATGCAAGCGGGTCGATCGCGGGGTAGATTCCCTCCGAGGCCAGCTGACGCGACAGCACGATGGAGCTGTCCATATGCCCCGAAATCGCGGTCACGGCCGGGTCGGTGAAATCATCCGCCGGCACGTAGACCGCCTGAATGGCGGTGACCGAGGCTCCGGCGGCGGAGGCGATGCGCTCCTCCAGTTCGGCGACCTCGGAGGCGAGGGTAGGCTGGTAGCCCACGCGCGAGGGCAGGCGACCCAGAAGGCCGGAAACCTCGCTGCCCGCCTGCACGAAGCGGAAGACGTTATCCATCATCAGAAGGACATTGCGGTGATTGCGGTCGCGGAAATCCTCGGCGATGGAGACAGCGGTCAGCGGCACCCGCCAGCGCGCGCCGGGCGGCTCGTTCATCTGGCCATAGACCAGCGCGGTGCGGGCCAGTACGCCGGAGTCGGTCATGTCGGCGAGCATCTCGTGGCCCTCGCGCGAGCGTTCGCCGACGCCCGCGAAGATCGCGATGCCCTGATATTTTTCGACCATCGTGTTGATGAGCTCCATCACCAGCACCGTCTTGCCCACGCCAGCGCCGCCGAACATCGCGGCCTTGCCGCCGCGTGCCAGCGGTAGCATCAGGTCGATCACCTTGATGCCGGTCTCGAAGGCGGTGACGGCGCCGCTGCCCGACAGGCGCGGCGGCGAGCCGTGGATCGGGCGGCGGGGCGTTTCCTTGGGCAGGGGATCGCCGCCGTCGCGCATCGCCCCGGTCACATCCATCAGCCGCCCCAGAACCGCCTCGCCCACCGGCACTTCGAGCGGCTTGCCCGTGGCGTGCAGCTTTCGCCCGCGCGACAGGCCGAGCGTCGATTGCAGCGCGATGGCGCGCACCCGATGCGCGTCGAGATGGCCATGGACCTCGAAGCTGCCCTCCGGATCGCCATCGCTCGTCGTGAGGATCGAATAGATCGGCGGCAGCGGGCCATCGAAGCTCGCATCGATGACCGGCCCGCGCACCGCGATGATCCGTCCCTCGGCCACGCTCATCGCGAGGTATATCCCCCATCGACGAGGTGGTAGCTGCCATTCACGAAGCTCGCGGCGTCCGATAGCAGGAAACAGGTCAGCGCCGAGACCTCTTCAGGCGTGCCGAGTCGCCCCGCCGGATGCAGGGCGACCAGAGAGTCCTTTACCTCAGGTGCCAGACCCGACAGAAGCGGCGTCTCGATGAAGGCGGGGCCGACCGCATTGACGCGGATGCCCTGCGCCGCGTGATCGAGCGCCGCCGCCCGTGTCAGGCCGAGCAGCGCATGTTTCGCCGCGACATAGGCGCAGGCGCTGGGGAACGCGACCGAGCCGAGGATCGAGGACATGTTCACGATGGTCCCGCCGCCCGATTTCAGCATCGCCGCGATCTCGTAGCGCATCCCGTAGAACACCCCGTTGAGATTGACGTCGATCACGTGTTTCCAGCTGTCGAGCGGATATTCCCCGAGCGGCGCCTGCACGCCCCCGATGCCGGCGTTGTTCACCGCGAGATCCAGCTTGCCGAACGCCTTGACGGCTTTGGCGACCATCGCTTCGACAGCATCGGCAGAGGTGACGTCGACCGCCATCGGCTCGGCCGTGCCGCTCGCCTTGCGGATCTCCTCGGTCACGGACTTGGCCGCATCCGCATTCTGATCGGCAAGCAAGACCGAAGCGCCGCGGGCGGCCAACTCCTTGGCGATCGCCGCGCCGATCCCAGATCCCGCGCCCGTAACGATAGCTGATTTTCCTTCGAAATCCCGTGTCATGGCAGTCCCGGCCTCCGTTTTGAATGCGACGAGGGTAACGGGCTCGCGGCTTCGGGACTTTGATGGGGATCAACTGCCGTGGGCGCAGTCTGGATGCGCACGTCTTCGTGAATGCGGCGCGGGTCGCGGCGTCCGGAGGTTCGCCGAATGCAAACCGCCCGCGGCTCTCATCGAGGCGCGGGCGGACTTCTTCAAGCCTTCAGTCTGCGCTTACATGGCCCAGGGGCCGTGGAAGTCGCCACCCTCGCGATCGGTGCGCTCGAACCCGTGCGCACCGAAGAAATCGCGCTGGCCCTGAATCATGTTCGCGGTGCCGCGTGCGGTACGCATCGTGTCGAAATAGCTCAGCGCCATCGACAGGGCCGGAACTGCGAGCCCGTGGGCTGCGGCGATGCTGACGACCTTGCGCAGCGCGCTGTGATGGGTCTTCAGCAGGTCCGCGAAATAGGGCGCGTACATCAGGTTGCGATCGGGCGACTCGCTGAGCGCGCTCGCCATGTCGTCGAGCATCGCCGAGCGGATGATGCAGCCGTCACGCCAGACCAAGGCGATATCGGGCAGCGGCAGATCCCAGTCGAAGGGCGCATTGGCCGAGCGCAGCAGCTCGAACCCCTGCGCGTAGCACAGGATTTTGCCCGCGATCAGGGCGTTCTCCAGATCGTCGGCACTCAGCGCGCCTTCGGGCAGCGCCTCGGGGGCGGCCCCGAACATCTCCTCGCCCTGCTGGCGCGCCACGAGGCGCGACGACAGGTTGCGCGCCATCACTGCCGCTTCGATCACCGGCACCGGGGCGGCGAGATGCTGCGCCTCGATCACGGTCCAGCGGCCAGTGCCCTTCTGGCCCGCGCGGTCGAGGATGATGTCGAGCATCGGCTTGCCGCTCTCGGGATCGGTGGCGCGTGCGACCTTGCCGGAAATCTCGATCAGGTAGGATTTGAGCGCGCCTTCGTCCCATTTCGCGAAGATCTCGCCGCAGGCCTGCGAGTCGAGGCCCATCCCGTCGCGCATCACGCCGTAGGTCTCGGCGATCATCTGCATGTCGGCATATTCGATGCCGTTATGCACGGCCTTCACGAAATGGCCCGAGCCGCCCTTGCCCATGAAACCGGCGCAGGGCGTGCCGTCGAACTTGGCCGCGATCGCATTGAGGATCGGGGCGACGCGGTCCCAGTCCTGCTGCTCGCCGCCGCCCATGATCGCAGGCCCGTGGCGCGCGCCTTCTTCCCCGCCCGAGACCCCGATGCCGAGGAATCGCGGGCCGGCCTTCGCGGCTTCGGCGGCGCGGCGCTCGGTGTCGTGGAAATTCGCGTTGCCCGCGTCGATGATCAGGTCGTCCGCGTCGAGATAGGCGCGCAGCGCCTCGATCTGCTGGTCGACCGGTTCGCCCGCGGGCACCATCAGGATGATCGCGCGGGGTTTCGCGATCGATTTCACCAGCTCTTCGAGGCTCTCGCAGGGCGTGATTTTCGACGCCAGCTCGCCCGCGTTTTCATGGAAAGTCTTGGTGACGCTGGTCGTGCGGTTGAACACCGCGATGTCGAACCCTTTTTCCGCGATGTTGAGGGCGAGCATTCCGCCCATGGTGCCAAGGCCGATCAGCCCGATTTGCGATTGTGCCAAAATACGGCCTCCGAATTTGTTACATGCGGGCCGCCGTCGGCCCGGGGTGTCGCCTCGCTCGCTACGCCGTATCGCCAAATTGCGCGGCGCTGCGAGGGCGACCTGCACGAATTGCCCCAAGATGACGGAAGTTGCAAATCGCCTGATCGCTGCGAGCGCGAAGAAACGCCGTGCCGGGTACCCGATAAAATTACTCGGGTTAGGGGGTTGCGCCCGTCAGGCGACGCAGCTAACGAATACCCAAGCAAATTACTCGGGAATCGACGAGGAACGTCTTCATGCTCGCAACATTCATCATCGGCCTGCGCGAAGGGCTCGAGGCGGCGCTGATCGTCGGCATCATCGCGGCCTTTTTGCGCGCCCGGGGCGAGCGTCTGCACGAGATGTGGCTTGGCGTTGCTGCCGCGGTGGCGCTGTCGGTCGGCGTGGGGGCCGGTCTGGCGCTGATCGAGGCCGCGCTGCCGCAAAGCGCGCAGGAAAAGCTGGAATGCGTGATCGCCGCCGTCGCGGTCGTCTTCGTGACGCTGATGGTGCTGTGGATGACGCGCCACGCGGCGGGGCTGAAGGGCCAGATCGAGCGGGACGCCGACGCGGCGTTGGGGCAGGGGAGCCGGATCGCCCTGGCCGCGATGGCCTTCCTCGCCGTGCTGCGCGAAGGCTTTGAGACCGCGGTGTTCCTGCTCGCCACGATCTCGGGTGCGCAGACCGGACATTGGGCGGGCCTCGGCGCGGCGCTTGGCCTCGCAGCCTCGGTCGCGCTCGGCTGGGCGATCGCGCAGGGCGGGATGCGGCTCAATCTGGGGCGTTTCTTCCGCTGGACCGGCGTGTTCCTGATCCTCGTTGCGGCCGGGCTGGTGCTGCAGACGTTGCGCTCGGCCCATGAGGCGGGCTGGTTGCTGGCGGGGCAGCAGCGCATTGCCGATCTGAGCTGGCTCGTGGCCCCCGGCACAGTGCGCTCGGCGCTGATCACGGGTGTGCTCGGCATTCCCGCCGATCCGCGCCTGATCGAGCTGCTGGGCTGGATCGCCTATCTGGTCCCGGTCGCGGCGCTGACCTATTGGCCGCGTGCGCTGCGCCCCGATCCCCGCACGGCGCAATGGCTGCGCGGCTCTCTCGCGGTCGCCTTCGCGGCATTGGCCGTCGGTATCGCGGCGCTTTGGCCGCAGCCGCAGGTGACGCTGCCCGATCATGCGCCGCGTGTGCTTGAAGGAGATGTCGACACCTCCGCCGGACCCGATCTGCGTCTGCAGGGACACATGCTCGAAATAGGTGCGACCCGCGTCGATCTGACGGGCGCCGAAGCGACGCCGGAACGGCATCTGGGTCTCCCGTCCCTGCATCGCCAAGTGCAGAGCCAGACCGAGATCGCGGGCGCCCCCGGCGAGATCGATCTCACAACGCTTGCGCAGCTCGCGGGTGGGCGGCTGCCGGTGGGCGTCAGCCCCGCGCGCAACCCCGGGCCTTTCGTGGCCGAGTGGACGCGGCTGGAGCAAGTGACCGTCTGGACAGCGGGCGATGCGCTTCTCGATGCGCAGGGTCATAGCGCGGTGACGCTACGCCTGTCGGGCGGTGGGCTGACCACGCCGCGCACGCTGCGCGTCGATTCAGCGCCCAGCGGTTCGGCAACCGGCGACTGGGTCATGGCCCTTGCCGCCACGCAAGAGGCCGCGGATGCGCTGCGTGCGCTGCGCCGCGCCCGCATCGAGCATCAGTTCTGGGCCCGAGAGTTGCCCGTGATCCTCTTCCTCATCGCGCTTGCGCTGGCGGCCTCCGCGCTCGCCCGTGCGCGCCCCGCACCGTTTTTCCCCGCCAGGTCCCTCTGACCAAGCCAACTCCGCAGAGCAAATACAGGAGCCTGACAATGAACATGTCGCCCCGCGCGCGCCGCCGCGCCATTCCACTTCTCGCCGCAACCGCGTTCTTCGCGCAGCCCGCACTGGCCGATGCGCCCACGAATAACGGGGCCGCGCAGGTCGCTATCACGCTGACTGGCGAGAATGGCGGCGCATGTGTCCTCGATCACGACAGCGCGGCGGCAGGGCCGATCACCTTCACGGTGACCAATGAATCCGCCCCCGCGATTTCCGAGCTGGAGCTGCTGTCGGACAGCCGTATCCTCGGCGAGAAAGAGAACCTCGCTCCCGGTCTGCCTGCCTCGAGCTTCACCGTCACGCTCGACGGTGGCGACTATCGTATCTATTGCCCGGGCGCTGCCGAAGACACCGTCGCCTTCACCGTGACCGGCGAGAGCAAGCAGCGCGCGCAAAGCGCGATCGGCGATCTGCTGGACGAAGGCACCGCAGGCTACGCCAACTACGTCGAAGGCATGGTCGGCGCGATGGTGACGGCGAGCGAACGTCTCGCCGCGAAAGTCGATGCGGGCGACGTGGAGGGCGCAAAGGCGGCCTATGCGCAGGCCCGTCCGTTCTACGAGCGGATCGAGCCCGACGTTGAGGGCTTCGTCCTTCCCGGCACCGACCCGACCGATAACTCGGGCAACCTCGATTACCTGATCGACATGCGCGCCTCGAACCTCGACCCGGCGGTCGGCTGGCACGGCTTCCACGCGGTTGAGCGCGACCTGTTCGAGAAAGGCGAAATCACCGAAGAGACCAAGGCCTATGCGGCGGAGCTGGTGAAGAACGTCAAGATGCTCGCCGATCTGTCCGGCGGGATCGAGTATCGCCCCGAGGATCTCGCGAACGGCGCTGCAGCCCTTCTAGAAGAAGTGCAAAGCGGCAAGATCAGCGGTGAGGAAGAGGCCTACAGCCATATCGACCTCGTTGACTTCGCGGCGAATATCGAAGGCGCGCATCAGGCGTTCGCCTTCCTCGAGCCGGGGCTGAAGCGGATCGACCCGGACGTCGCCGAGACCATCGCGCAGCGCTTCGCGGATGTGCAGACGATACTCGAAGACTACCGCGATCCCGACGCTCTGGGCGGCTACAAGATCTACGATGCCGAGCTGCGCAAATCGGACGCGGTGAAGCTGAGCCGCGCGATCCAGATGCTGCAGGAGCCGCTGTCGCGGATCGCCGAAAAAGTCGCCACGGCAAGCTGAAGACGAAGGAGGCCATGATGCGCGGGCAAGACGATAAACCGGCAGGACTGTCACGGCGTGGGCTGTTTCTGGGCGCGGCAGCGCTTGGCGGCACCTTCGCCACGGCGGGAAATGGGGCAGAGACCGGCAAGGTCGAGCCCGACGCCATGCCCGACCCGGACCAGAGGCGCTACGCCTTTTACGGGACCGGGCCGCAGGCCGGGATCGCCACGCCGCCGCAGCAGCATCTGATGGCCATGGCCTTCGACCTGACCGGGACCGATCCGCGTGCGCTGCAAGTGCTGCTCGCGCGCTGGTCGGCCTCGATCGGGCTGATGATGGAAGGGCAGCCGGTCGGCCCGGTCGAGCCCGACCGCGCCGCGGCGACCGCGCTCGAGACCGGCGAGGCGCTCGGTCTCGGCCCGGCGGGGCTGACGGTCACGGTGGGTCTAGGCCTGCGCGTGTTCTCGCCCGAGATGGGGCTGGCGGCGAAGGCCCCGCCGCATCTGCGCCCGCTGACCGATCTGCCCTCGGACGCGCTGCGCCCCGAGATCAGTGGCGGCGACCTCTCGCTGCAGGCCTGCGCCGACGATCCGCAGGTCGCCTATCACGCGGTGCGCATTCTCGCGCGGATCGCGAAACGCACTGGCGCCGCGACCGTGCGCTGGACACAACTCGGCTTCGGGCGCGCCTCGGCCGGGGCAGGGCAGGAGACGCCGCGCAACCTCTTTGGCTATCGCGACGGCACCCGCAACATCACCACGCCCGAGCAACTCGCGCAGCATGTCTGGGCCAATGACGGGCCCGAATGGCAGCATGGCGGCACCTATCAGGTGATGCGCCGGATCGAGATGCATATCGAGAACTGGGACAACGCGCAGGTCAGCCACCAGAACGATGTCTTCGGGCGGCACAAGCTCACAGGCGCGCCGCTGACTGGCACGGATGAATTCGACACGCCTGACTTCAAGGCGAAGAACGCGCAAGGCGAGCCGGTAATCCCGACGCATGCGCATATCCGGCTCGCGGCGCATGAGACCAATGAAGGCATCCGCATTCTGCGGCGCGGCTACAACTTCACCGGCGGTCTGAACGCGGTCGGGCGGCTCGATGCGGGGCTGTTCTTCATCAGCTACCAGAACGATCCTGCGCATTTCGAGGCGTTGCAACGGCGGCTCGGCGCGTCGGATCTGCTGAACGAATACATTTCCCACACCGGATCGGGGCTGTTCTGGGTGCCGCCCGCAGCACCGAAAGGCTCCTATATCGGCGCGCCGCTTTTCGCTGCGGTCTAAGCCCCCGGAGCGGATCCGGCGGTGACTCCTTTGCGCGCCGTCGCTGCGGCGGTGTGCAGTTGGGTCTGTATCGGGGTCTCCGCCCAACCCGGATTGCCCGAGCGGATCGCGTCGGCCCATTCCGAAAATCCGTTCGGTCGCTATCAGCTCTTAGTGCAGCCGCGCGATCGAGCGGTCGACCATTGCCTGCGTGATCAGGTTGGTGTCGCCGCTGCGTCGGAACCAGCGCATGTTGCTGCGTCCGATCCCTTCCACGATCGTTCCCGCCGGCAGCGAGACATCGGGCGCCAGCAGCGTATCGGTCAAGTGGCAGTCAGGCGACACCGATCCTTTCGCCGTCAGCGCAGAGCGCCGACCGACCCCGATGACGCCCGGAGGCACATCGAGATGCAGGCAGCTCAGCGGCGGACTGCCGCGCGTCGTGGTTCCCTGCGGTGCCGCGAAATCGAGAAGCGCGGAGCGATAATCGTCGAGCGTGTCGATATCTCGCCAATAGGCTTCGCGGCCGTTGTCGCCGCGTGGCAGGCGGTAGGCTTGCAGGGCCTTCTCGCGCAGTGCGATTTCCAGCAGGTCGGCCCCGATCGAAATGTCGAAACGTCCCAGCGCCAGTTTCGGCAATTCCTCGCGGAGCCACGCGGTCTTGAACAGGTAAATGCCGGTGGCGACCAGGCTTCGCCCTGAACTGCCGTCGATCTCGGCAGGCGAACTCGGGCGGTGGGTGAGCGCGCTGACATGGCCATCCTGCGCGACCTCAAGCACCGAGTGATGCTCCGCGTCCGAAGACGCGAGGGTCGCGGCGACCAGCGTCGCGGGCGCATCGCTCAGGCGGTGGCGCTGGATGAACGGACGCAGATCGATGTCGCAAATCTGATCGGCAGGCATCACCAGAATGTCGTTAACGCCTTCGCGCTCCAGTAGGTTCAGATTGGCGAGAAGCGCATGGGCCGTGCCGCGATAGCCGCCGCGCGAAAGCCGCGTCGCGTCGCGGATCAGCAGCCCGTCGGGGAAGCTGTCCGCCCATCGGGCGTGGAGGTGCCGGATCAACGGCGCGGGCCGGTACTGGGTGGCGATGATGGCGCGCGTGAACCCAGCGGCGTGCAACGAGGCAAGGGTGAAATCCACCAGTCGCAGGCCGCCAGCGCCAAAGGGCAGGGCAGGCTTGCACATGTTCTCGGTCAGCTCGTAGAGACGCTTCCCGCGCCCGCCGGCCAAGACCACTGGAAGACAACCGTTCAATAAATTGGGCCGTTTTTGAGTCAGCATCAGAGCTCCTCCCCGTGACGCTGCGACGTTCAAAAGTTTAACGCTTTTCATGAATAAAAGCCACAAATCGGGGCCGCGGTTCCCGGTTTTCCGCCGGTTCGCGGTAAGATTTTCGCGCAAGTTTTTTTACCATTTCGAGTGGTGCCCGATAACCCTTTGAGTCTAGGGGGAGGTCTCGCGCGATGTGTCAAAAGCCGGTCGGATCGATCTCGCCGGTCGGTCAGCCGGGTGGCGGAAAGCGGAGGGTCCCAGAGGCGTCCGCAGCGCTCGAATCGGAAATCTCGAACAGCACGCCGTCACGAAGGTCGGTGAGGTCGCGGCAGAATCGGAGCGTGATCTCGCGCCCGTCCGAGCGACGGGTGAGCGTGAAGACCCCATTGCGCTCCGAGGCTTCGGCTGCGCCCGAGCGGAACACCTCCGCCGCCGCTCTGCGTAAACTCAGCAGCTGGCGGGTGGCCTCTGACTTGCTCCGCTCGAAAGGCGTCAGCGTCTCCGGCAGGGCGAAGGGACGGCGGTTGTCGGGGTCGGTCAATTCGTAGAGCGCCCGCTCCCCGCGCTGATAGATGTCGGGCATGCCCGGAAGCATCATCTTGAGCGCCAGTTGCAGCAGCGACAAGCGTTTCCCTGTCGCGATCAGGCGCGCGAGTTCTGCTGGCGGCTGCGCCTCCCACGCCGCGCAAATCCGGCGGGCGGCGTCCAAAGCGGTTTCTTCGGCCTCGATGTCGGGGAAGGACCAGCGCGTGATCTCTCCGCCTTCGCGCAGGGCCTTTCGGAGGTGCTCTGTCAGGCGTTCGGACAGCTCCGGTCCGGGGGCGGGGTCGTCCCAGATTCCCGAGAGGCTCTGCGTGGCGTACCAGACGAAGCCGGGGGCTGCAGGTGCGGCCGCCTGCATCGCGGCATCGAACAAAGCGGCGAAAGTCTCGGGCCGATGCGAGATCGCCGCGACGCGCATCCGCGTATCCTCGCCCCGTTTCGTGTCATGGCTGGAGGTGAGTGTCAGGCCGCCGGAGCGTTGTCCCTGCGCACTCGCAAACCAGTCATTGAGCCCTTCGGCGTCCAGAACCGGCATATCCGGCTCCGCGCCCACTTCGTTCGCGGCGAGGTAGCGCGTGTGCCGGAAAAAGGCGGTGTCCTCCTGCGCCTTCGCCACCACCGCACCCGTGACCTGCTGGAAGCGTATGCGAAACTTGCGGCTCGCCTTATCCGTGCCGCCCAACAGAAGCCCCGCGAGCAGATCGAGCGCCTCGCGCTGCGGCAGAGTCTCCGCGGCCGCTGCCACGGTCCTTTCGATCACCGCGCGATCCTCGGGCGAGGCGGGCGGCGCGGTGATATAGGTCCGATAGCGCGGGAAGTGGATCAGCAACGCCAGCATCGCGTCGCGCAGCGTCTCGGCGTCGGGCGGGTCGAGGAGGTCCACCGCGAGCGCCGCCTGCGCGAGGTCGATCAGTTGGTGCAGCTCGGCGGCGAGGTCCTCGGGGATCACCTGCGCGCGGGCTTCCCGGCACAGCGTCTCGTAATCGTCGCAGCCACCGGTGCGATCGCGCCAAAGCGTGTCGAGCCGTTCGAACCCATCGGGCGCGGTGAGCACGCGGCAGATCTGGCGCCCCGCCTCGTAACCCGTGGTGCCATCGGTCTGCCATTCGGCGGGCATCGCCTCGTCGCCGGTCAGGATTTTCTCCACCCAGATCGGCACTGCGTCGCCCACAGTCCGGCGCAGCCGTTCGAGATAGGTGACGGGATCGGCGAGCCCGTCGATATGGTCGATCCGCAGCCCGTGGGCGAGCCCCTCGCGCACCAGCCGCGCCGGCAATTCGGTCATCGCGTCGAAGACGGCGGGGTCTTCGACGCGCATCCCGATCAGACCGGTGACATTGAAGAAACGCCTATGCGAGAGCGCGCCGCGTTCGCGCGTCCAGTCGCGCAGCTGCCAATGCTGGTGCGTCAGCACGGAGGCCACGTCGCCCAGCGTTGCCGTCCCGGAGGCGAGCGGGAGCCATCCACCCTCCCATTCCACCGCGCCGCGGTGATCCTCGGTCAGCCGCAGCTTGCCTGCCGCCAGCATGTCGTCGAGCGGCTCGGGCAGGAAGGGCAGGATCAGCTTCTGGGACCAGTCGATCGCGAAGTATTCAGCATATGCGCTGTCGGGGCCGTGGCGCATCGCATCGCGTATCCACGGATTGTCGAGCGAGAGTGCCGTGTGGTTCGGCACAAGGTCGAGCACGACGCCCAGCCCCCGCGCCTGCGCAGCCTCCGACAGGTCGCGAAACCCTGCCTCGCCGCCGAGGACCGGGTCGATCTCCTGCGGGTTGGCGACGTCGTAGCCGTGGGTTGAGCCTTCCGTCGCGGTGAAGATCGGCGAGAGGTAGAGGTGGCTCACGCCCAGGTCTGCGAGATAGGGCAGAAAGGTTTTCGCCGTCGCGAAATCTATGCCGTTTCGCAGCTGCAGCCGGTAGGTGGCGATCATCGGATGAGTGGCGGCGGGCTCCTCGGACGGCATCAATCAATCCTCACATCAATGGCGAAGGCGTCCCGACGCGGGTCGCCCATGGAAAACAGCGCGGTGTCCCGGCGCGCGGCGTTGGATGCGGGCGCGCCGAGGCTAACCAGAATGTCGAGCGTCCCGGCGCCGAATGGCCAGCGCGCATGGAAGGCTTTCAGTCCGTGGCGCGTGACCTCGCCGGGCCCGCGCTTGCCACTGCGCAGAAGCGGCAGCAGATGCCTCCGGCGCAGGCTCAGAAGTTCGCGCGTCAGCCGCAACCACTCCCGCGTGCGCCGCCTGGTGTCACCGTAAGGGTAGCACAGGCGCGGCGTGTCAGGAGAGGCGGGGTCGATCATCGCGCTCGTGTCATAGCCGAGGCCTTGCAGCTCTTTCGTTCGGCCTTCGCGCAGCGCGGCGACGGCGTGTTTCGGCGGGTCTGCGAAGAAGGGGAAGGGCGCTGTGGAGCCGACCTCCTCGCCCATGAACAGCATCGGCGTGAAGGGCATCAGCAGTAACAGCGCATGGGTCACCGCACCCGCCTCGTCGCCGATCAGGCTCAGGAGGCGTTCGCCTTTGGGGCGGTTGCCTGCCTGGTCATGGGTGAGGTTGGCATTCACGAATGCGGACCAAGGCAGATGAGCAGCGGGCGCGCCACGAGCTTTCGTCCCGTCGGCCCGCGTCTGACCTTCCTCGACCTGGCCCAGCGTCATTGCGCGTGCCAGATCACCGAACGGGTCAGCGGCATGGGCCTTGTAGTAGCCCTGCGTCTCGCCGGTCAGCGCGACATGCAGCGCATTGTGCCAATCGTCGTTCCATTGCGCATCGTAACCGGCCTCGCGCAGATCGGGGAGGTTGCGCTCGTCCTCGAGGATCAGGTGGATCGGGCGTTCGCGCTCCTTCGCGCGGATCGTTTGCAGAAGCTCAATCAGGAAATGCGGCTCGGACGGGTCGCGGATCGCATGGACTGCATCGAGCCGCAGCCCGTCGAGGCGGTATTCGTCGATCCATCCCGTCGCCGTGTCGCGCAGCAGCGCGCGCAGTTCGGGCCGGGTGAAGTCGATCGCATCTCCCCAAGGCGTAGCTTCCCCTCCGAAGGCTTCGGGCGCGTAAGAATGGAGGTAATTTCCGAACGGGCCGAAGTGGTTCAGCACCAAGTCGAGTATTACCACGATCCCGTTGCTTTGGGCTGCGCGTATGAACGCCCGCATCTCATCGGGCGAGCCATAGGCGGGATGCGGGGCGCGCAGGAGCACCCCGTCATAGCCCCAGCCATACGCGCCGTGGAAGTGCGAGACCGGCATGATCTCGATGCCCGTGATGCCGAGGTCGGCCAGTTCGGGCAGGCGTTCCGCAGCGGCGGCAAAGGTGCCTTCGGGGGTGAAGGTGCCGATATGAATTTCGAGGATCACCGCCTCGTCCCATGGGCGCCCGTGCCACGGGGCGCCCCAGTCGTAGGCCTCCGGGTCGTGGGTCAGCGAGGGCCCGTGAACATCGCCTTGCTGGAGTCGCGCGGCGGGGTCGGGGTAGTCGGTGCCGTCGAGGCGGAACGTGTAGGATAGGCCCTCGCGCGCCGGGATCGAGGCCTGCCAGCCGCCGTTTCCGACCGGTGCCATGTCATGCGCGGTCCCGTCCAGCATCAGTTCTGCGCGCTCTGCCGCAGGGGCCCAGATGGCGAAGTCCCACGACCCGCCTGTTCCGGGATGCGCGCCCCAGCGCAGGGGCAGGGGATCGCTCGCCTCTCTCACGAAGTCGCCTCGTCGGGCGATGCCTCCTCGGCGCGACAGAAAGCGTGCAGCGATTGCCAAGGCAGATTCATTTTCTCCTCCCCAGCTTCGTCGCAGCGCGGATTGTCCCGCGTCGTGTCGAGGATATGGTGCCAGCCTTTGCCGGGCAGCGTGAACTCGCAGGCGTCGCCCGCATTGGCGACGATCAGCAACTCCGGATAGCCCTCCAGCCGGTGCCGCAGCCCCACGCAGCACAGACCGCCATCCTGCCAGTCGTCGTCCTTCATCTGACGCCCGGAGGGATGCCACCAGTCGCTGACCGGGGTCGCGACGTTGGGAGCGAAGGCGGGCGGGGCGAGGTGATAGCGCCAGTCCTGCCGGAACGCGATCATCGCGCCGACGCTGTCGCGCAGATCGACCCGCGCGCCCTCCCAGTCGATCCAGGTCGTCTCGTTATCCTGACAATAGGCGTTGTTGTTGCCGTTCTGGCTCTGGCCCATCTCGTCGCCCGCGAGGATCATCGGTACGCCGTGGCTGACCATCAGCGTACCCAACATCGCGCGTGCTCGGCGCAGGCGGGCGGCGTCGATCTCGGCGTCGTCGGTCGGGCCTTCGACGCCCATATTGTCGGACAGGTTGTGGTCGTGGCCGTCGCGATTGTCCTCGCCATTGGCTTCGTTGTGCTTGTGGTTGTAGCTCAGCGTATCCCAGAGCGTGAACCCGTCATGGGCGGCGAGGAAATTGATCGACGAGGTGGCGGGCCGGTGTGTGTGGTCGAACTGCACGGGCGAGCCCATCAGCCGGTCGGCAAGCTTCGGCACCATGCCGGGGTCGCGCCGCCAGAAGGCGCGGGTGTCGTCTCGGAACTTGTCGTTCCATTCGCGGAAGGGCCAGGGGAAGCCGCCCACCTGATAGCCGCCTTCGCCCACGTCCCATGGCTCGGCGATCAGCTTCACGCCAGAGAGTACCGGGTCCTGTCGGATCGCGTTGAAGAACGCTCCTTCACGTTCGAAGCCGTCCGGCTCGCGCCCCAAGGTGGACGCAAGATCGAAGCGGAAGCCGTCGACATGCACCGCCTCAACCCAGTAGCGCAGGCTGTCCATGACGAGGCGAAGCACCATCGGATGGGCCACGTTGAGCGTGTTGCCGGTGCCGGTGGTATCGAAGCCGTGGCGGCGGTTTTCCGGCGAGAGGAGATAGTAGCTGCGGTTGTCGATGCCCTTGAAGCTGAGCGTCGGGCCAAGCTCGTTGCCCTCGGCGGTGTGGTTATAGACGACGTCAAGGATCACCTCGATCCCGGCCTCGTGGAAGCGCTTTACCGCGGCGCGTACCTCGTGCACGTCCTCGCCCGGCAGATAGCTGCGATTGGGGGCGAAGAAACCGATGGAATTGTAGCCCCAGTAATTCGACAGGCCGTTCTCGACCAGATGCCGGTCCTGCACGATGGCGTGGATCGGCAGCAGCTCGATCGTCGTCACGCCGAGCTTCAGCAGGTGGTCGATGATCGGCGGCGAGGCCAACGCCCGGAACGTCCCGCGATCGGCCTGCACGACACCCGGATGGCGCATCGTCATACCTTTCACATGAGCCTCGTAGATCACGGTCTCCGACCACGGGCGATGGAGCACCTGATCCTGATCCCAGTCGAATTGCGGATCGGCCACGATCGCCTTCGGCATGAAGGGCGCGGAATCGCGTGTGTCCTGTTCGAGGTCAGAGCCTCCGACGGGATAGCCAAAGAGCGCGTCGTCCCATTTCAGATAGCCGCGCATCGCCATCGCGTAGGGATCGAGCAGCAGCTTGTTGGGATTGAAGCGCAGGCCGTCCTCGGGGGCAAAAGGTCCATGCACGCGGTAGCCATAGGCGAGGCCTTCCTGCGCGCCGGGCAGATGCCCGAACCAGATCCCGCCCTCCTGCTGCGGCATTTCCAGCCGCGTCAATTCCTCTTTGCCCTCGTCGTCGAAAAGGCAGAGCTCCACCTTCTCGGCCTCTCCGGAAAAAATCGCGAAATTCACGCCGTCTCCCGTGACGCGCGCGCCAAGAGTATCGGGTCGCCCCGCAAACGGATCGAAACGCAGCGAACTCGGGGTCATTGAGGGCTCCATATGCGGAAGAAATATGCGGAAGAAACGGCGACGCGCCAACGGGACCAATGCGCCGCAATGTAATCGGTTCCTGAGCGTGACACGCAAAAACCGGAGGCGATCGAGCTGGCGATCGTGCCCAGCCGGGCTGCGTCATATGCCGTAGCCGTGAATTCTGTCGGGAAAACTTCAAGGAACTCCGCCATACCCCCCGCGTTTCGGAACCATTATTCTCCACTATCAGAGGTTCCGACATGACGAACGACAAGCGCGGACGCCCCGCCACCACAGACGGGGGCGCCCCCGTCCAAAGTCTCGAACATTCGCTCACGGTCGGTTCCGACGGTCCGATCGTTCTGAACGATCACTACCTCATCGAACAGATGGCGAATTTTAACCGCGAACGTATTCCGGAGCGTCAGCCGCACGCCAAGGGCTCGGGCGCGTTCGGTTATTTCGAAGTGACGGGCGACGTCTCGAAATACACCAAGGCGAAAGTGTTTCAGCCGGGTGCGAAGACCGACATCGTCGCGCGCTTTTCCACCGTGGCCGGCGAGCGCGGCAGCCCCGACACATGGCGCGACCCGCGCGGCTTCTCGGTGAAGATGTATACCGAGGACGGCAATTTCGACATGGTGGGCAACAACACCCCGATCTTCTTCGTGCGCGACCCGCTGAAGTTCCAGAGCTTCATCCGAAGCCAGAAGCGCCGCGCAGATAACGGGTTGCGCGACCACGACATGCAGTGGGATTTCTGGACCCTCTCGCCCGAAAGCGCGCATCAGGTGACCTATCTGATGGGCGATCGCGGCATCCCGCGCACCTGGCGAGAGATGAACGGCTATTCGAGCCACACCTATTCGCTCGTCAACGAAGCCGGCGAGATGTTCTGGGTGAAGTTCCACTTCAAGACCGACCAAGGCGACGGCAACGCCCATTTCACGCAGGACGAAGCCGATCAGATGGCTGGCGCCGATAGCGACTTTCACCGCCGCGACCTGTTCAACGCGATCGCCGAAGGCAACCATCCGAGCTGGACGCTGTATTTCCAGATCATGCCCTTCGAGGATGCCAAGACCTATCGCATCAACCCGTTCGATCTGACCAAGATCTGGCCGCACGAAGACTACCCGCTGATCGAGGTCGGCAAGATGGTTCTCGACCGCAATCCCACCGATTTCCACACCGAGATCGAGCAGGCGGCCTTCGAGCCCAACAACATGGTGCCCGGCGTCGGTCTCTCGCCCGACAAGATGCTTCTGGCGCGCGGCTTCTCCTATGCCGATGCGCATCGCGCGCGGCTCGGGGTGAACTACAAGCAGATCCCGGTGAACAAGCCGCAAAGCGAGGTCAACGCCTATACCAAGGACGGCGAGATGCGGGTGAACAAGTCGGAAGACCCGGTCTATTTCCCGAATTCCTACGGCGGTCCGGAGGCGCATCCGCAGCAGGCCGAGGCCGGCCTCTGGTATGCCGATGGCGAGATGGTGCGCGAGGCCTACAGACAGCGCGAGGATGACGACGACTGGAGCCAGGCGGGCGCGTTGGTGCGCGAGGTGATGGATGACGCGGCGCGCGAGCGTTTCGTGACCAACGTCACCGGACACCTCTGCGATGGCGTCAGCGAGAAGGTGCTGCAGCGGGCGTTTGAGTACTGGCGTAACGTCGATGGTGACATTGGCGCTCGGATCGAGAAAGCGGTCCGCGACAAGCTGGGCGGTGAATCGAAAGCGCCGGGCATGGCCTCGGCCAAGAGCATCAGCGGCTGAGCCGGTCGTCTACGAGAACGGGAAAAGGCGGGGGGTCGGCCCCGCCTTTTTGCTGTCACGCTCACTGTCTGCAGCAGGCATCATTCCTCGCCGTCGGCATAGAGCGCGACGACGTCTTCTTCCAGCACGCCGCCGATCGCCTCGAAAGCCCCGCCCGCAGTGCGGAATTCCGACAGTGTCAGGGCGGGGAAGACGAAATATTTTCCGGCGACGTTTTCCTTCTGCGCGCCGAAAATGATCCGCGTGATCCCGGCGAAGCGCGCTGCCGAGAGGCACATTTCGCAGGGCTGCAGGGTGGTGAGCAACACGCAGCCATCGAGCGACGGGTCGTTCTGCGCGCGTGTCGCCTTCGCAATCGCGACGATCTCGGCATGGCGGGTCGGATCGCAGTCGAGATGCACCTCGTTCTCGCCTTCGGCGATGATCTCCCCGTCGCGCAGGATCGCGGCGGCGATCCCCGCCTTGCCCGGTTCTTGTGCGGCTTCTTTGGCGTTGGCGATCAAACGGGCCATCGCCTCGCGTTCGGTCGGGGTCGGTTGCTCGGGCATGGGTCGGTCCTTTCGGCGGTCTGAGGATGAGAGGCGGGCAAGGATGGCGCGCAGGGACGAACGCCCGCAGCTGCGCGCTGTTCCCCGCGCGCGAGTGCGACCAATCCCACACGCATGCCGATTTTTTCCGGAACCCATGTCGACATTCGGCGTTAGGCAGGACTTACAGGTGACCCAAAGGCGCACCGCGAAGCTGCTGCGTCTTCGTGGGCTCCAAGTCTCCACGGGGCGAATCGGGTGGAGCTTTCAGGCGCGTTGGCGTGTCCGGAAGCGGAAATCCGGCCTCTCCCCCGTGTGAGGCTGCCCTCGCGCTCGCTCTCGCCGTCGTGACCTGCAAGGGCTGAGCGGGTTTCAAGAGATCACAACCGTTCAGATGACCTTGAGGCCCAGGCATCTGTCGGCAAGTCGTCGCTGACAACTCGGCATTTGGCTGCCGGTTCCATCGATGGAACCCGGGCCCGCCCTTTTGTTCCGTCCCGAAATTTCGAATTTGCGCCCTTCGACACGAATTTGAAGGGACATCTATCATGGCAAAGGCAACGGGTCTGGCTCGGCGCGAGTTTCTCCTGGGCGCGGCGGGCGTACTTGCAACCCCCTACATCGTCACCCCGGCACAGGCAGCAGGTCAGACGGACGAGCGTCGCCTGAGCTTCCACAACCCCCATACCAACGAGAATTTCGACGCGGTCTATTTCTCGAAGGGGCAATATGACGAGCAGGCGATGCGCGAGTTTTACCGGATCGCCCGCGACTGGCGTCAGGAGAAGGAGGTGAAGATCGACAACCGCACGATCAACATCGCCTACAACATGCAAAAGCTCCTCGAGCAGAGCACGCCGCTGATGCTGGTGTCGGGCTATCGCACGCCCAAGACGAACCGGCTGGTGCATGGCGCGACGCACAGCTTCCACATGCGCGGCGAGGCGCTCGACATCACGCACCCGCATGTCTCGACCAGCATGCTGCACAAGGTGGCCCTGCGTATCCGTGGCGGCGGTGTCGGCTACTATCCGAGCGAGCATTTCGTGCATGTCGATTGCGGCCCCGTCCGCACCTGGCGCGGCTGAGCGCAAGCGCCACGCGCGTCTCGAACGGCATCGGCGCGGTGCGCTGTGTCCCTGCCTTCACGGAACCGGAACGAGGGCAGGGCGTCGCGCCGCGCTGACGCCTCGGCACCCGAGACGGTTCCCTCTTCTCGCGAAGTTTTCACGAAAATTTAGTGCCTCTCGCCGTGTGCGCCCTACGTGAAGGTCGGCCAACAAGCGCCGCGCGGGCGCTCACCGATAAAACGGCGAGGAGGAACTCATGAAATTGAAGATCAACGGCAAGTCCGTCGACGTGCAGTCCGGCCCGGATACCCCGCTCCTATGGGTGATCCGCGATGAGCTGGGCATGACCGGCACGAAATTCGGCTGCGGGATCGCGCAATGCGGCGCCTGTTCGGTGCTGCTCGACGGGACCGTGCAGCGCAGCTGCGTGCTGCCGGTCAGCGCGGTGGGCGACAGTGAAGTCACCACCATCGAAGAGATCGAGAACGACCCCGTCGGCAAGCGTGTCGTCGAGGCGTGGGTCGACAAGGAAGTGCCGCAATGCGGCTATTGCCAATCGGGTCAGGTGATGGCGGCGACCTCGCTGCTGAAGTCGAACGACAAGCCCACCGAAGATGACATCACGGCAGCTATGACCAACCTGTGCCGCTGCGGCACCTACAACGCGATCAACGATACGATCGCCTCGATTGCCGGTACCGATGCAGCGAAAGCGGGGGATGCGCAATGAACGACCACGATCCCAAGATTTCCGATCCCGGCTACCCGACCGGCGCGCCCGAGAACGTCTCGCGTCGCCGCTTCCTGCTGGCTTCGGCCGGTATCACCGCGGGCTCGCTCGTGCTGGGCTTCGGCCTGAGCGTCGCGCCCAACAAGGCTGCGGCTGCCGCGCAGGAGATGCCGCCCGGCGCCAACGTCCCGGCCTTCCTCGAGCTGCGCAAGGACGGCAAGGTCCGTCTGCTGAGCCCGTTCAACGAAGGCGGGCAGGGCGTCTTCACCGCGATGGCACAGATCGTGGGCGAGGAAATGGACGTCGCCCCCGACAGCTTCATCGTCGAGAACGCACCCGCAGGCAGCGATTACCTCGTGGTCTACGGCAAGATGCGGATCACCGGCGGCTCGATGTCGGTGCGTACCAGCTACGACACGATGCGCAAGCTCGGCGCGGCTGCACGGCAGATGATGCTGGAAGCAGCGGCGAAGAAGCTCGACGCGCCGGTGTCCGAACTGTCGACCGAGCCAGGCAAGGTGGTCCACAAGGGCTCCGGCAAGTCGGTGGGCTACGGCGAGCTGGCGGGCGATGCGCTCGACCAGGAAGTGCCCAGCCCGGATTCCGTGACGCTGAAAGACCCGAAAGACTTCAAGTGGATCGGCGAGCCCGTGAAGCGCGTCGACGTCTACGAGAAATCGACCGGCAAGGCGATGTATGCGATGGATGCCAAGGTCGACGGCATGCTCCACGCAGCCGTCCAGCACGCACCGCGTCTGGGGCTGAAACCCGGCGATATCAGCAACCTCGACGAGGTGAAGGGCATGGCCGGCGTCATGTCGGTGCATAAGCTCGACGGCGCGGTGGCTGTCGTGGCCGAGCGCTTCTGGGACGCGAAAACGGCGGTCGAAGCCGCCAAGGTCGACTGGCAGGAGCCGAACGAGGAGGAGAAGTCCAAAATCCGCTACATGCCCGCCGATTTCTCGACCGAGGAGTTCGCCAAGCAACTGGCCAACACCAAGGGCGACGGCACCGAGGCCGAGAGCGAAGGCGACATCAAGTCGGGCTTCGACGGGGCAGCGAAGACGGTCGATGCGACCTATCAGAGCCAGTACCTGCACCACGCCCAGATCGAGCCTGCCTCGACGCTGGCGCGGTTCAACGAGGATGGCACGCTCGACATCTGGCTGCCCAACCAGGCGCCCGAGCAGTTCCAGACCCAGATCGCCGATGCGGCGGGGATCAAGCCCGAGCAGGTGAAGGTCAACTCGCCGATGCTGGGTGGTTTCTTCGGGCGGCACTTCCTGTACCCGTCGGCCAACCCCTTCCCGCAGGCGGTCCAGCTTGCGAAGGAGGTCGGCAAGCCGATCAAGGTGATCTGGACGCGCGAGCAGGAATTCCTGCGCGACCCGCTACGCCCGATGGCGGCGGTGCGTTTCCGTGGCGCGCTGGACGAGAACGGCATGCCGGTGGCGCTGGAGGCGATCTCCGCCTGTGAAGGCCCGACCGAGGCGCTGAACGGTCACAACCCCGACAAGGTCGATGCGATGGCCGTCGAGGGGCTGACCGGCAAGAGCTACGCGATCCCGAACCGCCGCATTGCGCAGAACTATGTCGAGAACCCGACCTCGCTCGCCTATTGGCGCTCGGTCGGCCATTCGATGAACGACTTCTTCTACGAAGCCTTCCTCGACGAGATGGCCGATGCGGGCGGGCAGGACCCATATGAGCTGCGCATGAAGCTGCTCGAAGGGAACGAGCGTCTGACAAATCTGCTCAAAGCGGTCGGCGATCTGTCGGGCGGCTGGAAGCGTGGTCCCTTCGATGCCGAGGATGGCACCCGCCGCGCCCGCGGTGTCGCGATGGCCTCGCCCTTCGGCAGCGAGGCTGCGGCGATTGCCGAAGTCTCGATCCAGGACGGCAAGATCGTGGTGCATGACGTCTGGGACGTGCTCGACCCGGGCAGCATCGTGAACCCGTCGATCATCAAGGCGCAGATCATGGGTGCTGCGACCCTCGGCACCTCGGAGGCGCTGATCGAAGAGGTCGTCTACAAGGACGGCAAGCCGACGGCGCGCAACTTCGACTACTACCCGATCCTCGGGGGTGCGCGGGCGCCGCGCATCCATGCGAAGGTGATCGAGAGTGGCGCGAAGATGGGGGGCGTGGGCGAGCCGCCGCTGCCCGCCGTGCCGCCGGCGATCGCGAACGCGGTCTCGGTGCTGACCGGGCAGCGCGTGCGTTCGATGCCGATGGACAAGCTCGACCTGAAGAAGGGCTGAGCCCGTCTGGACGGAAAGATTTGGGGGAGGCGGAGCAATCGCCTCCCTTTTTCAGTCCTGCGGGGCGACCGCCTTGCGGGCGAGCACGATGAACTGCGCGGCCTCTTCCTCGCTCAACCCTTCCAGGATTTCCGCCTGCAGCCGGGTCACCACTGGCCGTGCGCCCTCCAGCGCCTCCGCGCCTTTGGGGCTCAGATGCAAGCTGCGCGCGCGCCGATCCGTCTCGCTGACGGTCCGCTCGACGAGCCCCTTTTGCACCAGCCGTTTCACCACGTCCCCGATCGTCGCGCGGTCATAGGCAATGCGCGCCGCCAGCTGCGCCTGATCCATCCCCGGTTCGCGCGACAAGGCATCGAGCGCCGCGAATTGCACAGAGGTCAGCTCCAGCGGGGCGTCCTTGATCCGTTTCTGAAACACCGCCGTCGAGCGTTGGTTCAGCCGCCGGATAAGGTGGCCGGGCATGGTCTCGAATTCGTTCGGCATAAGCTGCGCTCCGGTTCTTCCGCGATTTATGTAAGTGTACTTACTATATTGACGCGGCGCCAGTCCTTCCGCTAATGGTAAGTATGCATATCAATTGGGAGGGCGAGCTATGCAGTTTCATCTGAACGGGTTCATCCCCGGCGATCCGGCCATCGCGCCGCGTCATCCGCAGGCGGGTGAGAAGCTCGACACGGTCGACGTTCTGATTGTCGGCTGCGGCCCGGCAGGGCTGACGCTTGCGGCGCAGCTTGCAGCCTTCCCCGAGATTTCCGTGCGCATCACCGAGCGCAAACCCGGCCCGCTCGAAGTCGGGCAGGCGGATGGCATCGCCTGCCGTTCGGTCGAGATGTTCGAGGCTTTCGGCTTCGCCGAGAAGGTGATGAAAGAGGGCTATTGGGTGAACGAGGTCGCCTTCTGGCGGCCCGGCGCGCAAGGCGACGGGCTGCAACGGGCCGACCGGATTCAAGACGTGGCCGACGATCTCTCGGAGATGCCGCATGTCATCCTCAATCAGGCGCGGGTCCATGATTTCTACCTCGAGACGATGCGCAACGGCCCGCGCCGCCTGACCCCCGATTACGACCGCGCACTGACCATGCTCACCCGCACCGACGATCCCGATTATCCGCTCGTCGCGACATTCGACTGCCTCGATGCGCCGGGCGGGACCGAGACGATCCGCGCGCGCTATGTCGTCGGCTGCGACGGCGCGCGCAGCACGGTGCGCAAATCCATCGGGCACGAATTGCACGGCGAATCCGCGCGCCAGCTTTGGGGCGTGATGGATGTGCTGCCGGTCACCGATTTCCCCGATATCCGGCTCAAGGCGGCGATCCAGTCAGCCACCGAGGGCAGCATCCTGATCATCCCGCGCGAAGGCGGCTATCTGGTGCGGTTCTATATCGAGCTCGACGCGCTGCATGGCGAAGAACGCGCCGCCGACCGAAACGTCAGTGCCGAGATGCTGATCGAGAAGGCGCAGGCCATCCTCGCTCCCTATACGTTGGAAGTGAAGGAGGTCGCATGGTGGTCGGCCTATGAGATCGGCCAGCGTGTCTGCGACGGTTTCGACGATAGCGACAGAGACGGCGACGGCGCGCCCGAGCCGCGCATCTTCATCGCGGGCGACGCCTGTCACACCCACAGCCCGAAGGCCGGGCAGGGGATGAATGTCTCGATGGCCGATACGTTCAACCTCGGCTGGAAACTGGCGGCCGTGCTGCGCGGGCAGGCGCGGCCAGGCCTTCTCCGGACCTATTCGGAGGAGCGGCAGGCCAAGGCGCAGGAGCTCGTCGATTTCGACCGCGACATGGCGCGGCTGTTCAGCGCGAAGCCGCAGACCAAGGACGATGAGGCGCAGTTTCAGGCCTATTTCCAGAAGCACGGGCGCTATACCGCAGGGGTCGAGACGCAATACGCGTCGGGGCTTCTGATCGGCGACACAGCGCATCAGGCACTCGCTGCCGGGCAGGTCGTGGGCAAGCGGTTCCACTCTGCGCCGGTGGTGCGCTTGGCGGATGCCAAGCCGATGCAGCTGGGTCATGCGTTCAAGGCGGATGGATGCTGGCGGCTTCTGGCCTTCGCGCCGGAAGGCGACAGTGGCGAGACAGGCGGGGCGATCGCGCAGCTATGCGACCGGCTCGACGGGCCGGAGGGGCTGCTTCACCGCTTCACGCCGGAGGGCGCGGATATCGACAGCGTCATCGACCTTCGCGCAGTCTTCCAGACGCCCCACCGCGAGATGCTGATCGAGGCGCTGCCCGCGCTCCTGCGGCCCAAGAAGGGGCGCTACGGGCTGGTCGATTACGAGAAGGTCTTCTGCCCCGCCGTCACCGGCCCCGACATCTTCGATCTGCGCGGCATCGACCGGGTGCAGGGCGCCTTGCTGGTGCTGCGCCCCGATCAATATGTCGCGCAGGTTCTGCCGCTCGATGCGGTGGACGCGGTCGCGGATTTCTTCGACCGCATCCTGATCCTGCAATCGGCTGGCTGAGGGCGCGTCAGTCGCGGTTCACCTGCACGACGCCGGTCATGTTCTCATCGCCATGGCCGGCCTCGCTCGCCCGCGCGAAGAGGCGTTTGGCGGCTTCGGTCATCGGCATCCGCGCTTCTCCGCCCTCGGCGATGGCATAGCGGAAATCCTTCGAGATCAGGTCGACCGGGAATTGCGGGGTGAAATCCGAGCGCTGCATCGTGCCGGTGATATAGGGCGCGTTCGGTGTCCAGATCGGGGTGGAGGAGAGCGCCTCCAGCGCAAGATCGATATCCATGCCGCCGCGCTCCAGCATCGGAATGATCTCCGCCCAGGCCGCGACCTGAACGCCCAGCATGGCGTTCGTCGCGAGCTTCATTCGCGCGCCCATGCCCCACGTGCCGACATGATGCTGTGCCTTGGCGAGCGGCTCGAGCACGTCATTCACACGCTTGGCGGTCTCAGCCTCACCGCCGAGGAAATAGACCAGCGCGCCGTTCTCGGCCTGTGGCAGCGTGCCCGATACCGGCGCTTCCAGAAAGGTCAGCCCACGCTCGCGGGCGAATTCGCCCAGCTCTGCCGCACCTTCGGGCGTAATGGTCGAGCTTTCGATTGCGACGGAACTTTCCGGAAGACCTGCGAAAGCGCCCGTTTCCGGGTCGCACCAGACCTCGCGCGAGACATCGGTGTCGCGCAGCATCGAGATCGTGAACTCGGCGGCTGCGGCGGCGTCGCGCGGGGTCTTCGCGCCGGTGGCTCCGGCCTCGATCAGCGGGTCGCAGCGCTCCGGCGTCCGGTTCCAGACGACAAGATCGTGGCCCGCATCCAGAAGGGTTCGCGCCATCCGCGAGCCCATCGCTCCCATGCCAAGAAATGCGATTTTCGCCATGCTCTGCTCCTGTTCGTGATGCTGTTGCTGACCGAATGCGAGGCGCCTTCGCAAGGTTCCGAGAGCGGCAGGCACATGCTGGTGACCGCAAGGGGGCCAAAGGCGCTTCCATCGGTATGGAGATAAATCCGACAGGGGGGCGAACGCTCGTTCTCCGGCCTTTGTTCCATGACCGATTGCCCCGACGGCCACCGTGCCGCTCGCCGGTTCTCCGATTTCTCGTGTGCCGGCTTTGATAAGGGTAAAAATGGAGGCGACGCTCGACATTGCGCGGGTCTATGCGGAAGATGCATCAAGCGCCCGAGCCCGGCGCGGAACCCCGCGCGGCAGCGGGCGTTCTCCCAAGGTCAAGCCAAAGGAGCCGCTCATGGCCTCACGCGCGATCTGGAAAGGCCAGCTCAGACTGTCGCTGGTCAGCATCCCCGTCGAAATCCACTCCGCGACCAAATCCGGCGCGCGACTGTCGTTCCGGCAAATCCATGGGCCTTCGGGCAAGCGTGTCCATTATGAGAAGACCGTCCCCGGCATCGGGCCCATCGACGCCGACGAGATTCTCAAGGGCTACGAGCTCGGCGACGATGAATATCTGCTGCTGGAGCCCGAAGAGATCGACGCGATCAAGCTAGAAACAAAGAAGACGCTTGAGCTTGTGCAATTCGTCGACGCGTCCGAAATCCCGCCGCTTTATTACGACCGGCCCTATTACGTCGTGCCGACCGACGATCTGGCGCAGGATGCCTACCGGGTGGTGCGCGATGCGCTGCGGCAATCGAAGAAGGTGGGGCTTGGCCAACTGGTGATGCGCGGCAAGGAATATCTCTGCGCGCTGCGGCCCTGCGGCGACGGCATCCTGCTGGAGACGCTTCATTATGCCGACGAGATCCGCGAAGCCGACCCGCTGTTCTCCGACATCGAGGACGAACCTGCGGACAAAGAGCTTCTGGAGGTCGCCACTCAGTTGATCGACCGCAAGACCGACAGCTTCGACGCCTCCGCCTTCACCGATCACTACGACGCGGCTTTGCGCGATCTGATCGACCGCAAACGCAAGTCGAAGAAGACGCCCCGCGCCAAGGCGGGCGAGGATGACAGCAGCAGAGGCGGCGATAACGTGGTCGACCTGATGTCGGCGCTGCAGGACAGCCTCAAGGCCGATGGCAGCGACAAATCCGGGGGCAAATCGACGGGTCGCAAATCGTCATCGAAAACCTCCGGCGCGAAGTCATCCGGGTCGAAATCCAGCAAATCCTCCGGCGCGAAGTCCTCAACGAAGAAGTCGGCGTGATGGGAAGCCTCGATCGTTATCTCGAGATGCGCGACTTCGCGCAGACGCCAGAGCCCGATGGCGGCACCGCCTCGGGCCATCTCGCGCCGCGCTATTCGATACAGAAACACGACGCGACGCGCACCCATTTCGATCTGCGCCTCGAATGGGAGGGCGTGCTGCTGTCCTGGACGATCACCAAGGGACCGTCTTTCGATCCGGGTGAAAAGCGGCTCGCGGTGCGGACCGAGGATCACCCGCTCGACTATCTCACCTTCGAGGGGACGATCCCGAAGGACAACTATGGCGCGGGCACGGTGATGCTGTGGGATCTGGGGCATTGGCAGCCGCTGATCCCGGTCGGCAAGGCGCTCAAGAAAGGGCATCTGCACCTTCGCCTGCATGGCGCGCGACTGACAGGCGAGTGGCACCTGATCCGCATGAAAACCGAAGGCAAGCGCGAGAACTGGCTGCTGACGAAGGCGGAGGACGCGGCCAGCGGCGCGCGCGATCCGGTTGCGCGCTATCGCCGCTCTGTTCTCAGCCAGCGCACGATGCGCGAGATCGCCGCCGACAAGCCGCCCGTCAAGACGCAAGGCGGCAAACGCCCTGGCTTCTCCAAGCCGCAGCTGGCGACCCTGTCGGACAAGATGGTCGCGGGCGAGGGGTGGTGGCACGAGCTGAAATTCGACGGTTACCGGGCACTGATCGCGCTTGGAGACGACGGCCCGCGCGTCTTCACACGCAACGGCAAGGATTGGACGGATCGCTTCGAAGGCCTGCTGCCCGCCTTGGCTGAGACCGATTGCGACAGCGCCCTGATCGACGGCGAGATCGTCGCAGGCGCAGGTCTCGACGGGTTCTCGGAATTGCAAAAGGCGATCACGGCAGGCGGGCCGTTCCGCTTCTACGGATTCGATATCCTGTCGCGCGACGGCGAGGACCTGCGCAAGGCGCCGCTCTCCGAACGCCGCGAAGTGCTGGAGGAGGTGATGAAGCCGCTCCCCGCGCTGGGGCCTGCGCAGCTCTCCCCGGTGATCTCCAAAGACCCCGAGGGTGCCTTCGACACGATCTGCAAAGCGGGCGGCGAGGGACTGATCGCAAAGCGCATCGACGCACCATATCGCGGGACCCGCTCCAAATCGTGGATGAAGGTCAAATGCGAGCGCCGCGACGAGTTCGTCATTCTCGGCTGGCAGGAAAGCGACAAGCGTGGCCGGCCCTTCGCCTCGCTCGCGCTGGGGACCGCCGAGGGCGACGGCTGGCGCTATGTCGGCAAGGTCGGCACCGGCTTCGACGAGGATCAGGCGGAGGCGTTGGCCAAGGCGATGAAACCGCTCGCCCGCAAGACCGCGCCCGCCGATGTCGAGGCATCGGAGGCCAAGGGCATGCACTGGATCAGGCCCGAACTGGTCGCCGAGATTCGCTATGCGGAGCGCACCGGGGGCGACCGGTTGCGGCATGCGGTCTTCCTCGGGCTGCGCGAGGACAAGCCCGCGCGCACGGTACGGCTGGATAACGACGCACCCTCCGAGGAGCGCCCGAACGTCGCGGAGATCGGGATTTCCTCGCCCGAGCGGGTGGTATTCGAGGGCGCCGGCTATACCAAGCTCGATGTCGCGCGTTATTACGAGGCGATGGCCGATCGCATCCTGCCGCATCTTGCCGAGCATCCGGTGTCGCTGCTCCGGCTGCCCGAAGGTCTGGGCGGCGAGCGCTTCTTCCAGAAACACGCAGGCCGGGGCTTTCCCGACGGGATCGAGAATGTCGAGATCACCGAGAGTGACGGCAAGACCGCGCAGTACATGATGATCCGCACAGCGGAGGGTCTGGTCGCGGCCGCGCAGATGGGCACGATCGAGTTCCACATCTGGGGCAGCCGCGTCGATCGGCTGGAGCGGCCCGACCGGCTGGTCTTCGACCTCGACCCCGACGAGGGATTGGATTTCGCCGGGGTCAAAGATGCGGCCATCGAGATCCGCGATCTGCTGGCCGAGTTGGACATGCCGAGCTGGCCGCTCTTGTCCGGCGGCAAGGGTATCCACGTGACGGTGCCGCTCCGGCGCAGCGCCGGATGGGACACGGTCAGGCTTTTTGCGCGGGTCTTCTCGCATCTTCTCGTCGCGCGGTCGCCCAAACGCTATACCGCCGAAATGTCGAAGTCGAAGCGGAAGGGTCGGATTTTCGTCGACTGGCTGCGCAACGGCGAGGGAGCGACAGCGATCGCGCCCTATTCGCTGCGCGCACGGCCCGGTGCGCCGGTCGCGATGCCGATCTCGTGGGACGAGTTGAAGAAAGTCCGCAAGGCCAACGCCTTCGATCTGGGCGCGGCGCTGGAGCGTGATGCAGCGATCGCGTTTCCCGATGCCGTCTCGATTAGCCAGGGTCGGGTCGACAAGCTCAAAGATATGCTCGACGCCTCGGAGTGACTGCCTCCCTCACGCGGTGGGCAGGTCGACCAGCGTGTGATGCCCGTCGTCGCGCATCTCGTAACGCAACGTGGCCCCCAGACGCGCCAACGCATCGCGCGCGATCGCGAGGCCTAGGCCAGAGCCATTCGCATCGGCACCTTTGCCCTTGACGAATTTCTGTCCCGCCTGCTGCGCGATCTCTGGCGGCAGGCCGGGCCCGCCATCATGGATGTCGATCAAAAGCGCGTCGTCGGACCCGGTCACACGCGCCTTGATCGCTGCTCCGTCCGGGCTCGCCTGCACCGCGTTCTCGATCAGGTTGCGCAGGGCGAGGGACAGAAGCAGCGGATCGCTGCCGACGCTCGGGGCGTCCAGAGCGCTCTCGAGTTCCAGTGTCACCCCCCGCCGCGTCGCAGGCCCCGCCAGATCGCCCAGCACCTGCCGCAGCAGCCCGGTCAGTTCGACCGGGGTCGCCCGCGTCTCGCGGCTATCCACCTGCGCCAGATCGAGAAGTTGCCGCACCATCCGGTCGGTCCGATCGACGGAGGTCGAGATTGCGGCAAGGGCGTGTTCCCGGGTGTCGGTATCGGGCGCATGGCGCGCGATATGGGCCTGTGTTTTCAGCCCGGCGAGCGGCGTTTTCATCTCATGCGCGGCGTAGGCGATGAACTCGCGCTCGCGCCCGCGCGCGGCGGCCAGTCGTGCCAGAAGGTCGTCGAGCGCTCCGGCGAGCGGGCGGATCTCGCGTGGTTGCTGGGCAGTGCCGGGCAATGCGCGCAGATCCTCGCTGGGCCGCGCGTCCAGATCGCGGGCGAAGCGGTCTAGCGGTGCCAACCCGCGCGAGATCGCAAGCCAGATCAATCCCCACATCACCGGCAGGATCACCAGCGCGGGCCACAAGAACCCTTCGATCACGTCGCGCACCAGCCGGTTGCGCATCGCGAGACTGTCGCCCACCGTGACCTGCCCGCCGAGGTCGGGGTCGATGATCGTGTAGACCCGCAGCGCCTTGCCGTCGCGCGTCACATCGCGAAAGCCCGTTGCATCGGCGGGCACCAGCTGCGCGCTCGGCGCCCCGTTCGAGCGTCCGACGAGACCTTGGGTGAAAGACCAGATCTGGCAAAATTGCTGATGCTCGTAGCTCTCGTCATGCGAGAGGGTGATCTGCGCCGGATCGTCACGGTTCAGCGCGATCTGGTTTTTCGAGACCAGAGACGAGACCATGCGCGCCGCCTCCACCAGACGCGCGTCGAGCACGCGCGTCACCTCGGCGCGGGTGGAATTCTCGATCCAGAGCACCGCCGAAAGCCAGACGGCCAGCGTCGCGCCGGTGAGGATCAGGAAGAGGCGGAGGCGGAGCGAGATGGCGAGGTCTCCTCTGGGCGCAGCCGGTAGCCGATGCCGCGCAGCGTTTCGATGAAATCGCGCCCGAGCTTCGCGCGCAGATGGTGGATATGAACTTCGACGGCGTTGCTCTCGACCTCTTCGTCCCAGCCGTAGAGCCGGTCTTCGAGATCCGATTTCGCAAGCACCCGTCCGGGGCGTTCGGCCAGCGCCTGCAACACTGCGAATTCGCGGCGCGAGAGTTTCAGCGGTTGGCCGTTGAAGGCCGCGCTACGGGTGCCGGGGTCGAGCTCCAGCCCGGCATGGGCGATCTGTGCTGCCGCTCGCCCGTCCGACCGGCGCGACAGGGCGCGCAGCCTCGCAGCCAGCTCGTCCAGGTCGAAAGGCTTGCCGAGATAGTCATCAGCGCCTGCGTCCAACCCCGCGACCCGGTCCTCGACCTGATCGCGCGCGGTCAGCAGCAACACCGGCAGCCCGGCGCGGCCTGCGCGCAATTCGCGCAGCAGTTCGAGCCCGGAGCCATCGGGCAGCATCAAATCCAGCACGAGCGCGCGATATTCCGCCCCGGCCAGCGCGGCGCGGGCATCTTCGAGGCAGGAGACGACATCGGCTGTGAAGCCGGCCATGCCGAGCCCGACCCGCAGGCCATCCGCCAATATGCTGTCATCTTCGACGACGAGTATGCGCATCTTTTCTCCTTCGCGGCGGATACAGCGCACGAATCTTAAGACTGACTTAAGCTTCGCCCGCGATCCGGCCAACATGAACGCAAAGGCTCTTTCCCGTCTATCGCTGCGCACCCTCTGGGGCGTGTTTCTGATCTCGCTGCTGTTGCCCGGCCTCGCTGCGGCGCAAAGCTTCGATCTTCTGAAGCCCAAGGGAGGCAGCGGTCCGCTGTCGCCCGAAGCGGCGTTTCAGGTCGAGACCGAGTGGCAGGATGACGGGACGCTCGCCGTCTCGTTTGACATCGCGCCGGGCTATTACCTCTATCGCGAGCATCTGACGGTGAGCGCCGAGGACGGCGATACGCCGGTGATCGAGACGCAGCCGGGCGAGATGAAGGACGATCCGAATTTCGGCACGGTCGAGGTCTGGCATGATCACACCGAGGCCGTGGTGAGCGACATCACCGGCCCCTTCACGCTGCACTGGCAGGGCTGCGAAGAAAAGGGGCTTTGCTACCCGCCGCAAAGCCGCGAGATCGTGCCGCCGGATGGGGCCGCGACTGCGTCTGCATCCGGCGCGGCGCAGTCGAACCAAGCCGCCGGGGTGCCCGATTATGCGCGGAGCGACGCGCCTGCCTCGTCTTCTGCGCCTGCGGCGTCCTCCGAGGCCGAAAGCCCTTCACCGGCTGCATCCAATTCCGAAGAAAGCGGGAGCGAGCTGAGCCTCTCTTCCGATGACGGGCTCGTCGCAGGGATAGCGGCGAAAGGCGGCTGGGCGCTGGTGGTGGCCTCGTTCTTCGGCTTCGGTCTGCTTCTGGCCTTCACCCCTTGCGTTCTGCCAATGGTGCCGATCGTGGCCGGGATGCTCGGCGCGCAAGGAAAAGACCTGACGCCTGCGCGCGGGCTCGCATTGACCGGAACCTATGTGCTGGCGATGGCGGTGGCCTTCGGGCTTCTGGGCATCGTGGCAGCGTGGTCTGGGCAGAACCTGCAATTCCTGATGCAGGCCCCTGCGACGGTGATTGCGCTGGCGCTGCTGTTTGCCGTCCTCGCGCTGTCCTCCTTCGGGTTGTTCGAGCTGCGCCTGCCGCAGGCGCTGACCAACAAGGTGAGCTCCGTGCAGGGGCGGCGCGGCACGCTTGCGGGGGCGGCGATCCTCGGCTTCACGTCGACGCTGATCGTCGGACCTTGCGTGACGGCCCCGCTGGCCGGGGCCTTCCTCTATATCGCGCAGACGGGTGACGCCGGGCTCGGGGCCTCGGCGCTGTTTGCGCTGGGGTTGGGACAGGGCGTGTTGCTGATGGCCGTGGGGCTCTTCGGTTCGGCGATCCTGCCGCGCATGGGCGAATGGATGGTCGGCGTGAACCGCGCCTTCGGCTTCGTCTTCCTGGGCGTGGCGATCTGGCTGCTGAGCCGCGTCATCGCCGGTCCGGCGATCCTCGCGCTCTGGGCACTGCTGCTGATCGGTGCGGGCGTGGCCCTGGGCGGTCGCGACCGGTTCGGACCGGAAAGCTCGGGCTTGCGCCGCACCGGGGGCGCGCTTGGCGTCGCGGCACTGCTGGCCGGTGCCATCGAGGGTATCGGTGCGGCAAGCGGGGCCAGCGATCCACTGCGGCCGCTTGCTCCCTTCGCAGCGAGCCAGACCGTCGCGGCTGCCTCGTCGGGCGTGCTGACGGAGGATGACTTCACCCATGTCGAGACGCCCGAAGCGCTCGACGCCGCACTGGCCGCTGCGAAGGGCGCGCCGGTGATGCTGATCACCACCGCCGAATGGTGCACCGAATGCGCGACCATCGCGCGCGAGGTGATCCCCGACCCGCGGGTGCAGGCTGCACTGCGCGACGTCACGCCCATCGCGGTCGATGTAACCAAAACCGGCGCGCCGCAGCAGGCGCTTCTGAAACGGTTGGGCGTGATCGGCCCGCCGACGCTGATCTTCCTCAACCCAGATCACACGGAGGCGCAGGGCACCCGCCTGATCGGGGATGTCACCGCGCCGAAACTCACGACCTCGCTTTCGGAGATCGCTCAATGACCCTCACCCGCCTCGTCCCCTTTGCCCTGATCGCACTCGCGGCCTGTGCACCCGAGCCGCCTGCCTCTAACCCAGAGCCCGCGCCGCAAGCGCCGCAGCTCAGCGCACGCGTAAAAGCGATCTACAGCGCGATGGAGGACGACGGGCGCACGATCCCCGCGGTGAAGCCCGAGTATCTGAGCGAGGAGAAAGCGCGGCAGGAAGTCGATTACTGGACCGACGAGCCGCCCGGCACCATCGTGGTCGACCCTTGGGCGCGCAAGCTCTACCTCGTGCAGAAGAATAACCGCGCGCTACGCTACACCGTCGCGGTGGGCGAGGACGGGCGCGGCTTTTCCGGCAAGGGACGCATCCCATATCAGCGGGACTGGCCAAGCTGGACGCCGACGCAGAGCATGATCAAGGAGGATCCCGAGCTTTACGGACCGGTCAAGGATGGGCTCGAAGGCGGGTTGGACAATCCCTTGGGCGCGCGGGCGCTTTATATCCACCGGGGGAACAAGGATACGCTCTACCGCATTCATGGAACGATGGATGACAGTTCGATCGGCAAGGCGACCTCGGCGGGCTGCATACGGCTGTTCAATCAGGACATCATCGACCTCGCCGACCGCGTCCGCTCTGGCACGCATGTCGTCGTGCTGACCCGTGCCGAGAGCGGCAAGGGCACGGTGCCGCCGGGCCAGCCGCTGCCGCCCGTTCCCTACTCACCCGAAGATTTCCCCCAGACCACAGGAGACAATACATGATCGATCGCCGGAATTTCCTTACCCTTGCCGGCGTCGCCGCGGGCTCCACGCTGATCCTGCCGACGGCGAGCCTTGCCGAGGTCGACATCTCGCCGGACGCGGTGTTCCACGATCCGGTCGCGCCCGCGATTGGCAACCCGGATGGCGATATCACGCTGGTCGAGTATTTCGACTACCAGTGTCCCTACTGCAAATCGAACCACCCGGTGGTCGAGAAGGTGACCCGAGAAGACGGCAATTTGCGTGTTGTGATGAAGGACTGGCCGATCTTCGGCGCGCCCTCCGTCTATGCCTCGCAGCTGGTGCTCGGCGCGCAGAGCATGGGCAAATACAAGGAAGGGCTCGAGGCATTGATGGCGACGGAAGGAAAGCTGTCGAACGATCTGATCGACAAGACACTCTCCGACGCCGGTGTCGATCCGGACAAGGCGATGGCGGGCTACAAGGCCAACCGCAAGGAGATCGACGCGCTGCTGTCGCGTAACGATGCGCAGGCAGTCGCGATCGGGCTGCGCGGCACGCCCGCCTATATCGTCGGGCGCGACGTCTATCCCGGCGCGGTCGATGCCGACACGCTGCGCAAGGCGATCAGCGACGCGCGCAAGGCCTGAGCGGCGCGCTCTACTATGGCAAAAAGGCCCCAGGGAGGATCATTCCCCGGGGCCTTTCTCATCGCGGGCCTTCCCTCGGCGGGAAGGGCACCGGCGATTAGCTGTTGTCGCCGTCTTTCCAGATGCGCAGGGTGCTGATCTTCGCGCCGCCGTTCAGACCCGAGCTGTCGAAGACATAGACGCGCGGATTGCCGGAGGACGCGTTCGCGGTGGCATTGGCGTTTACCACGGTGATGCCTGCGCCGGCGCCGACATGCCATTCGCCGCCGCTCTGCACTTGCTTGACGGACTCTTTGGTCGGGAAGACATAGATCTGGCTGGCCTGCTTGGCGCCGATCTGGAGACCGACCGAGGCTTTGCCGATGTCATAATAGCCTTGGATTTTGCCGTTCTGGACCATGGCACCCGAGCCACCCGAGCCACCGACGCCGAGGTCGATCGTGGTCACTTCGGGGAAGACGAGGACGGCAGCGGAGTCGGTGGCGACTTTCTTGCAGGAATCCTCGAGGCTGGCGCATTGCTTAAGCGCTGCGGCGACCTGCTGGTCCAGGTCGGGGCGCGGCTGGACGCCCTTCGCGTGGTCGATCGTGGATGCGGGCGTGGCGGCCATCGCCATCGTGCCCATGAGCGATGCGGCAATACCAGCGGTCAGGGTGCGAATCTTGGATTGCATGAGATGCCTCCTTTTCAAATTACGGGAATGAAACGAGCCCGATCGGCCCACGTTCCTTTTCGGATCACTCACGTAATTCAGAAAAACGTGTCGGAACCGGAAGCGGACACGCTGAATTCGCGCGCGCGCGCGGGGAGGCGGCGCGGGAGGCTGAGTGCGGTCACGCCATGAGGCTGTCCAGCACGGGCCCCATGATCGCCGACGTGTCGCGCCAGTCGGGCAGAGCCGTTCCCGCAGTTGCCGATGCCGCACCCATCCGGGCGCGCAGTTCGGCATCTCCGAGAAGCTGTCGCAGCGCCTCGGCGACGTCGAGGTGGGCATCCACCGGAACGAGAAAACCTGCGTCTGGCGGCACCGTGTCGGGCACGGCGCCGGTGCGACAGGTCACGATGGGCAGCCCGTGCAGCATGGCCTCGCCGAAGACCATCCCGTAGCCCTCGTAGCGGGTCGCCAGCGCGAAGATCGCGGCGTCGCGATAGGCCGCGTCGAGCGCGTCGCGTTCCATCCGTCCGGCAAGCTGTACCCGCGCAGCCAGTCCGAGCCGATCGATCTGCTGGGCGAGCGCGTCCGCCACGTCGGGATCGTGCGCGCCGCCCACGATCTGTGCGCGCCAGTCCAGGTCTCCGATCTCCGCCAAGGCGTCGATCAGGACGTCATGGCCCTTGCGTGCGGCCAACAGCCCGACCGACAGGATCAAGGGCGGGCTCGGTTTCGCGCTCTCCAGCGCCGGAGGACGGTCGAAGCCGGGCAGGGCGATGGAAATCTTCTCCGGAGCGACACCGAACTCCTTTTGCAGGATCGTGCTGGTATGCGGGCTCGGCACCACGACATGCGCGGCGCGGCGCAGGTTCTCTCTCTCGCGCCTCAGCAGATGACGCGCGCGGTCTTCGGCGAGGCCGGTCTCGAGGCCTAGCGGATGGTGCAGCATCGCCACCACGGGCGCCGCCATGTCATCGAGTACCTGCGTATCGATCGAGCCGAATACCAGCCCGTCTAGGATCACCGGAACACTCCCGGGGATGGCGGTCAGCTGCGCGCGCGCGGCCTTGGTTTCCTCGGATGTCGGATCGGGAAAACCGGGCGGCAGTTCGAGATGCTCGACGTTGCGGCCCTCCGCCCGCAGCGCCTCGAGCAACTTGCGCTCGTAGATGAACCCGCCGGATAGCTGGGCGATGTCTCCCGGAATGGCGAAAACGGCTGGCGTCATTTGATCTCTCTCCCGATTCTGTTTGGCGCGCTGCTCGGCCCCGTCGCGGCGCGGCGCGTTCGGTCCCCTCGCCAGCCAGATAGGCCGCGACCCGCGCGAGGGCGAGGAGAACGGCCGAATGCCACAACAGTGCGTCATCCGGTGGCGAGCCAGTCAGCGCGAGCAGCCTGCCGATCCCGCACCCCGTTGCACCTCGCGTTTCCTCGCGTCTCGCGGCGGGCTTACGCTCAGTGCCCCCGCGTGGAGCGACGCTGCACGATCTGGTAGCCGAGGTCGACGATCTTCTCCTGTGCCGCGGTACCAGAGAGGGAGTCGAGGATCAGTTGCACGGCCCCTTCGCCCATTTCGCGCCGGAACGTGCGCACGGAGGAAATCGACGGCTCGGCGGCTGCCATCATCTCCATGTCGTTGAAGCCGCAGATACCGAGATCGTCGGGGATGCGCAGGTTGCGGCGCTGCGCTTCGAACATCGCGCCGAGGGCGAGGTCGTCGTTGATGCAGAAAATCGCGTCGGTCTCGGGGGCAATATCCATAAGCTGTGCGAGCAGGTGGCTGCCCAGCGTCACCGAGGAGGCGCGGGTGGTCGTCTGGATACGCTTGCCTTCCTCGACGCCCTGCGCGCGCAACTCGTCGCGGAAGCCGTGGAGACGGCGCTGCGTGCGCGGGTCCATCCGCGCGCCGAGGAAACCGGGACGGCGATAGCCCTGCGCGAACAGGTGCGCGGTGGCGGCGCGGGCGGCGTCGTAATGCGAAAAGCCGATCATCCGGTCATAGGGGGCGTCGCCGGTCTCCATGATCTGCACCACCGGGCAGCCCGCCTCGCGCAACAGCGCCTGCGCGGCCTCGGTCTGGTCGATCCCGGTCACGATCAGTCCCGCCGGGCGCTGCCGCAGGAAGACCCGGATCAGGTTCTCTTCCGACAGCGGCGCATAGCGCGAATAGCCGAGCTGGACTGAGTGGTGCGTGCCTTCGACTGCGGAATAGATACCGTCCATCACATCGGCAAAGACGTTGTTCGACACCGAGGGCAGGATCACCCCGATGATGTCCGAGCGGGTCGAGGCGAGGGCGCGGGCCGCGGGGTCGGGAAGGTATCCGAGCGATTCGATGGCGGCGGCGATCTTGTCGCGCACGGCCTGCGAAACGACCTCGGGATTGCGCAGGGTACGCGAAACCGTGGCAACGCTTACACCGACATGATCGGCGACGTCGCGCATCGTAACTGATTTTGTTTCCTTGTTTTTATTCATTGATCCTCCCTGCGAGCGCGCCCCTGCTCAAAAGTGCGATTGACGAATGTAACCGCTTACATTACCCCTCAGTGCCCAAGAAACACCTGTGAACCCGGTAAGGCAAGATGGCAAACAGCAGCAGCGCGAACGCGACACCGGTCCTAGTGATGGGCGTCTGCGGCACCGGCAAGACGACGGTGGCGCGGCTCGTGGCGCAGGCCGTGGGTGGCGTGTTCCTCGATGCTGACGATTTCCATCCGCCCGAGAATGTCGCGCACATGGCCGCCGGTCTGCCGCTCAACGACGAGATGCGCTGGGACTGGCTGGACCTCGTGGCGAAGGGCGTGATTGAGGCGGGGCGCGACGGCAAGACGGTCGCCTTCGCCTGTTCGGCGCTCAAGCGGTCCTATCGGGATCGCCTGCGCCAGAGTCTCGGCGTGATTCATCTCGCGCATCTCACCGGGCCGCACGACCTGATCGCAGCGCGAATGGCCGCGCGCGAAAATCACTACATGCCGATCGCGCTGCTCGACAGCCAATTGGCCGATCTGGAATTGCCGGGGCCCGACGAGGCCCCGCAGACCTGCGATATCCGCGAAGCGCCCGAGGCGCTTTGTTCGCAGATATTGAACGCCTGGGGCCTCACGGCCTCGCAAGTTTGATTTCGTCTATTAAGGGAGGACACCATGACGAAACCGATCCGTAAAATCGCCCTCGCGAGCGTCGCCGTTCTGGCGCTGGCCAGCGCTGCGAATGCCGAAACCCACAAGTACAAGTTCCAGAGCTCGGACCCGGCAGGCAATCCGAACTTCGAACTCCAGCAGAACTGGGCGAAGAACCTCGCCGAGCGCACCGACAACCAGATCCAGGTGGAGATGATGCCCGTGGGCTCCGTCGTCGAGCATAACGAGACGCTGGACGCGACCGGCGCCGGCATCATCGACGGCATCGTGACCGACATCTCCTACTTCGCGGGCAAGGACCCGGCCTTCTCGCTGCTGGGCAACCCGGTCGGCGCATGGTCGAGCACCGATCAGCTGCTGGACTTCATGAACAATGGCGGTGGCCAGAAGCTCGCGAACGATCTGTTCGAGCCCTATGACGTTCATTACATCGGCTCGACCACCACCGGTCTTGAAGCGCTCGTGTCGAAAGTGCCGCTCGACGGCGTGGCTGACCTGAAGGGCCTGAAGATGCGCGCGCCGGAAGGCCTTGTGCAGGACGTCTTCGCGGCGGCGGGTGCTGCTCCGGTGAACCTGCCGGGGTCCGAAGTCTACACCGCGCTCGACAAGGGCGTGATCGACGCGGCTGACTACACCGTGTTCTCGACCAACCAGGCGCAGGGCCTCAACGACATCGCGCCGAACCCGGTCTATCCGGGCTTCCACTCGATGCCGCTCGTCGGCGTCGCGATGAACAAGAAAGAGTGGGAGGCGCTCTCGCCCGATCTGCAGAAAGCCTTCGAAGAGTCGGTTAAGGAATTCGCGGACAAGGAAGTCAGCGATCTCGCGGCTGCCGACAAGAAGGCCGTGGCCAAGGCCGAAGCAGGCGGCAAGATCCACGTCCACGACTGGTCGGATGAAGAGCGCGCCAAGTTCCGCCGCATCGCGATCACCCAGTGGGAAAAGGTCGCCAAGAAGTCGGAGAAGGCGCAGCACGTCTATGACGTCCTGACCGACTATCTGAAGAAGAACAACCTTCTCTGATCTGATACACTAACGGTGCGGGGCTGCCATTGCGGCCCCGCATTTTTCCAGTTTCCTGACAGCAGCGGTTTTTGCAATGTCACAACCCGACAAGACCGGGGTGGATCACCCCGCACATGATCCGCACACGCCGGAACCGGTGCAGAGCGAGGACGAAGCGGCGACCATCGCCGAAGCGGGCATCCTCGGCCGCGCGATCAACGCCGTGGGAATCGTTTTCGCGATCGGCATCATCGCCTCTGCGCTGATCCTGCTAAACGAGGTCGTGCTGCGCTACGGCTTCAACAGCCCGACGATCTGGGCGCATGAGACCACGATCTTCCTCTGCGCGATGGCTTTCGTCTATGGCGGGCTCTACTGCGTTGTGCGCAACAGCCATATCCGCGTCGTGCTGATCTACGATCTGGTGACCGGCCGGGCGAAGCGCATCCTCGACGCGATCATCTCGCTGATCTGTCTCTTCGCGGCGGGCTTCTTCGCCTGGGCAGCCTACGGCATGGTCATCAAGGCGACGATGCGCCCCGGCGGCGGCGTCCACTTCGAGACCTCCGGCAGCGCCTGGGATCCGCCGTTCCCGGCTTACCTGAAGATTTTCCTCCTCGTGGTGCTCGGCCTGATGGTGGTGCAATTCGTGATCATGGCGGTGAACTACCTGCGGGCTGCCTTCGCATCGGAGGCAGGTAAATGATCGAGCATCTGCTGAGTTTCGACCTCTCCGCTCTGGGGATCGGCTACGGGACGGTCCTGCTGTTCGCGCTGCTGATCGGCCTGCTGCTGACCGGCATGCCGCTGGCTTTCGTGACCCTGCTGGTGGCGCTGATCTTCGCGCTCGGCTGGTTCGGCCCGATGGCGGTGCCGCTGATCACCAGCCGCGTCTATTCCTTCGTATCGAGTTTCGTCTTCGTCTCGGTGCCGATGTTCGTGATGATGGCGGCGCTTCTGGACCGATCGGGCATCGCGCGCGATCTGTTCGAGGCGATGAAGCTCGTCGGTGGCCGGATGCGCGGCGCGGTGGCGATCCAGACAATCTTCGTCTCGGTCATTCTCGCGGCGATGTCTGGCATCATCGGCGGCGAGATCGTGTTGCTGGGTCTGCTGGCCCTGCCGCAGATGATCCGCCAGGGCTATGACCGCAAGCTCGCCATCGGCGTGATCTGTGCGGGCGGCTCGCTGGGCACCATGGTGCCGCCGTCGATCGTGCTGATCATCTACGGTCTCACCGCGAACGTCTCGATCGGCGATCTGTTCACCTCGGCCTTCATCCCGGGCTTCATGCTCGCGGCCTTCTACGTGATCTTCGTGATCATCCGGGTGAAGCTGAACCCCGATCTGGCGCCTGCGCCGGAGCCCGACGACCGTCCGTGGTCGGAAAAGATCAAACTGCTGAAGGGCCTGATCCTGCCGGTCCTGGTTATCGGTTTCGTGCTGGGCTCGATCTATGGCGGCATCGCCTCGGTGACCGAGGCCTCGGCGCTTGGTGTGGCGGGCGTGATGCTCTCGACCATCATCCGGGGCGAGCTGACGCTCTCGATGCTCAAAGGGGCCGCGCTGCAGACGCTCGCGACCTGCGGGATGATCGTCTGGATCGGTATCGGTGCTTCGGCTTTGGTCGGCGTGTTCAACCTGATGGGCGGGATCGACTTCGTTTCGGCGCTGCTGAAGGGCGTGTCGGATACCCCGATCATCGTGATCCTCACGATGATGGCGATCCTGTTCTTCCTCGGCATGTTCCTCGACTGGGTCGGGATCGCGCTGCTGACGATGCCGATCTTCGTGCCGATCGTGAAAGACCTTGGCTACGACCCGGTCTGGTTCGGCGTCGTGTTCGCGATGAACATGCAGGTGAGCTTCCTGTCGCCGCCCTTCGGGCCAGCTGCTTTCTACCTGAAGTCGGTCGCGCCGAAGGACATTTCTCTGGGCGAGATCTTCCGCTCGCTGCTCCCCTTCATCGCGATCCAGATCTTCGCGGTGGGGCTGCTGGTGGCCTTCCCGGCGATCACCGGGCACTGAGGCCAACCGGATTGAAACGAAAAGAGGCGGGCTTCCGGGCCCGCCTCTTTGCATGTCTGAGTGTCACGCCGTGCCTCAGGCCGCGGCAGGTTGCTCGCGAAACTCGCTCAGCACCTCGGCGGCGATCTTGAAGGACTTCTGACGCGCCTCCGCGTCGTGGATCATCCCGGTCACCATCAGCTCGTCGGGCTCGTATTGCGCGATCAGACGCGCCAGATCGTCCCGTACCTTGTCCTTGGAACCCGTGGCCGAGCAGGACAGCGCGCGCTGCACCTGAACCATCATCTGCGGCGGCACCTCGGACAGATCCTCGGTCGGGCGCGGCAGCTTGCCCGGCATACCCGAGCGCAGCCGCGCGAAGGCCAGCACCTGAGACGAGCGCAGATATTGCGCCTCCTCATCGGTGTCGGCGGCGAAGACCCCGGCGGCCATCATCGCGTAAGGCTTGTCGAGATGGACCGAGGGACGGAAGCTCCTGCGATAGATGTCGAGCGCATCGCCCAGCATATCGGGCGCGAAATGCGACGCGAAGGCGTAGGGCAGGCCGAGATAGGCGGCAAGCTGCGCGCCGTAGAGGCTCGAGCCGAGGATCCAGATCGGCACATGCGTGCCTGCGCCCGGAATGGCGCGCACCCGGAAATTCTCTGCCTCGTCGCTGAAATAGGCGAGCAGCTCCTGTACGTCTGCGGGGAACGTGTCCTCGGGCGACATGTTGCGGCGCAGGGCGCGGGCGGTGCCGCCATCGGTGCCGGGCGCGCGGCCCAGCCCGAGGTCGATCCGGTCGGGATAGAGCGTGGCCAGAGTGCCGAACTGCTCGGCGATCACCAGCGGCGCGTGGTTGGGCAGCATGATGCCGCCCGCGCCGACGCGCATCCTCTTGGTCACCGAGGCGACATGGCCGATCAGCACCGAGGTCGCGGCGCTGGCGATGCCGGGCATGTTGTGATGCTCGGCCAGCCAGAAGCGGTGATAGCCCGCGTCTTCGGCCATCCGGGCCAAGTCGGCTGTTCCCGCCAGCGCATCGGCTGCGGTCTTGCCTTCGGGCACGGGCGACAGATCGAGAAGTGAGAATTGCTGCATGGGGAACCTCCGTCGGGGCAGAGCTAGCGCGCCGCGCAGGGCTGTCCAACGCCGCGCGCGCCTGTTGATCTCCTACCTATGACCCCGCGTTCCGCTTTGCGAGGGGGGCGGCGGGTCTGCATAGTGCGCAGAGCCAAGCGAGGAGGATGGACATGGCCGACCCGGTGCAGATTTCGGTGAGCGCGGAGGGCGTGGCGGAGGTGACCCTCAATCGCCCGGAAAAGAAGAACGCCTGGACCTTGGAGATGTTCGACGTGCTGGCCGAGGCGGCGCAGAGCCTGTCGCAGCAAAAGGGCCTGCGCGCGGTGATCCTGAGCGGCGCGGGCGGCTGCTTCTCGGCCGGGCTCGACCTGAGTGTGATGCAAAGCTTCGCGGCCGATCTGGCGGGGGTGAAGGCGCAGATGACCGAACCCGATGCGCAGGGCGCGAACCGATTTCAGCGCCCGGTGACGCGATGGGCGCAGCTGCCGGTTCCGGTGATCGCCGCGATCGAGGGCGTGGCCTTCGGGGCGGGGATGCAGCTCGCGCTCGGTGCAGATTTCCGGATCGCGGCGCCGGATGCGCGGCTGTCGATCATGGAGGCGAAATGGGGGCTGATCCCCGATATGGGCATTTCGCAGAGCCTGCCGAAACTGACCCGCGCGGATATCGCGAAAGAGCTGATGATGACGGGCCGGGTGCTAGAGGCCGGTGAGGCGCAGAAGCTGGGGCTGATCACGCGCGTGGCCGAGACCCCGCTGCGGGCGGCGCGCGACATGGCCGCCGAATTCACCCTGCGCTCCCCCGAGGCGCTGGCGGCGAGCAAGGCGCTGGTGGAGCAGGCATGGACGATGCCGCCCGGCGGCGGGTTGGCGCTGGAGGCCGAGTTGCAGGCCGAGATCATCGGCGGTCCCGCGCAGATGGAAATGGTGATGGCGAACCTGCAAAAGCGCGCGCCAAATTTCTCTCAAGGATAGAATGTCAGCGAAATGTCTATAAGGTGAGGGCGTAAACGCACGAAAGGAGAGTGCCGCTCATGCCCGCAGGAGAACGCCGCATCGTCTCATCCCGCCATCTGGCCGAAGGGCCGGGCTGGGAAGCCTCGGAATTCGAATACGGGATGATCATCGCCTACAACTCCTTCGCGCGATGGATGCAGCGCTGCATGGCGGCCTCGGGGATGGAGCTTTCGCCGCTCGAAATCCTCGTGCTGCACAACACCAATCACCGCGACCGCGAAAAGCGGCTCAACGACATCACGTTCCTGCTCAATATCGAGGACACGCATACGGTCAATTATGCGCTGCGCAAGCTGTTGAAGCTGGGGCTGCTGGATTCCGAGAAGCGCGGCAAGGAAGTGTTCTACCGCACCTCGGAAAGCGGGCGCGAGCTGTGCGAACGCTATCGGAAAGTGCGCGAGGAATGCTTGCTCGAGCCGATCCAGAAAGGCGGTATGGCGGGCGAAGACCTGCGTGAGATCGCCTCGGCCCTGCGCGTGCTGTCTGGCTATTACGATCAGGCGAGCCGCGCGGCCTCTTCGCTCTGAGGTCGCGCGGGTCGTTGGCTCAGTTGCCCATAAGCGAGGGCAGGTAGGTCACGATCCCCGGGACCAGCGTAATCAGCAGAACCGCCAGCAACAGCAGCCCGAAGAAAGGCAGCGCCGCGCGGGCGACCTTGAGGATGTTGTAGCCGGTCAGCCCCTGGATCACGAAGAGGTTGAAGCCCACGGGCGGGGTGATCTGGCTCATCTCGACGACCAGCACGAGGTAGATGCCGAACCACAGCGGGTCGATCCCGGCGGCTTCCACCATCGGCAGGATGATCGAGGTGGTCAGCACCACGACCGAGATCCCGTCGAGGAAGCAACCCAGCAGGATGAAGAACACGGTCAGCACTGCAAGCAGCGCGGTGGGCGACAGCCCGAAGGTGCCGATCCACGCGGCGAGGTTGCGCGGAATGCCGGTGAAGCCCATCGAAACCGACAGCACCGAGGCGCCGAGCAGGATGAAAGCGATCATCGCGCTGGTGCGGGTGGCCGAGAACAGCGCGTCCTTGAAGTCGCGCCAGCGGAAGCTGCCCGTCGCGACCGCGAGGATCACCGAAAAGACTACGCCCACGGCCGCCGCATCGGTGGGCGAGGCGACACCAGTATAGATCGAGCCGATCACGCCGCCGATCAGGATCACGATCGGGATCAGGCGACGCGAGGCCCGCAGCTTCTCGCGCAGGTTCAGGGTGATGTCCTCGCGCGGGATCGCGGCGGGGTTCATCCACGCCCGGAGCGCGACATAGCCGCCGAACAGGCTGACCAGCATCAGCCCCGGCAGGATTCCCGCGATGAAGAGGCGCGCGATGGATTGCTCGGTCGCGACGCCGTAGACGATCAGGATCACCGAGGGCGGGATCAGAAAGCCAAGCGTGGCCGAGCCCGCCAGCGTGCCGAGGATCAGGCTCTCGGGATAGCCGCGGCGGGTGAGTTCGGGCACCGACATCCGCCCGATCGTGGCCGCCGTCGCCGCGGACGACCCCGAAACGGCCGCGAAGATCGCACAGCCCAGCACGTTCACATGCAGCAAGCGGCCCGGTGCGCGGCCCAGCCACGGGGCGAGGCCGGAGAACATGTCCTCGGACAGCCGCGAGCGGAGCAGGATCTCCCCCATCAGAATGAAAAGCGGCAGCGCGGCGAGCGGCCAGCTATGGCTGTTGCCCCAAAGCGTGGTCGCCATGACGAGCCCGGTCGGCGCGCCGGAGAAGAAGCTGAGCCCCGCCAGCGCCACGATCAGCAGAGACAGCGCCACCCAGACGCCGCCTGCGAGCAGCACGAGAAGCAGGCCCAGAAGAATTGCGAAGGTCATCGGATCGGACATGGTTTACTCCGAAACATCATCGACGAGCACCGGGCGCTTGGCGCGGACGCTCTCGATCAGCGTATCGATGAAGGCGAGCGCCAGAAGGCCCAGCCCGACGACCATCGCACATTGCGGAATCCAGATCGGGATCGCGACGATGCCGGTGGACATATCGCCGTAATGCAGGCTCTCGAGCATCAGCGAGGTCGCGAACCACACAGCGTAGGCGCTGGCCGCGAAGCCAAGCGCGAGCGCTACGAGCTCGGCGATCCATTGGCCACGGGCGGGCAGGCGGGTCAGCACGAGATTGACGCGGATATGGCTGCCGTGGCGCAGTGTGTGGGCCAGCGCCATGAAGCTTGCCGTCGCGAGGAAATAGCCCGCGAAATCGGCATAGGAGGGGATCGTGTAGGAGAGAGCGGGCCCGCCCAGACGGGCGAGCACGTTCAGCCCGACCTGTGCCGTGACCAGCAGGCAGATCGCGAGGATCGAGACGGCGGCGATCCCTCCGGACAGAAGATAGACCTGATCGAGCAGGCGACGCATGGTGGATACTCCGAGGGCTTGTGTGAGGAAGAGCATCGAAAAAGGCCCTCCCGCAGTGGCGGAAGGGCCCCGGATCGAGCGGGCTCAGTTGCCCTGATAGGCCTTGAGCACCTCAAGCGCGTCGGGGCTGGCCTTTTCTTTCCAGTTGGCCAGCATCTCGTCGCCGATCTTCTTCAGACCCTGCTCCAATTCGGGGCTCGGATCGACGATCGCCATGCCGTTATCCTTCATCTCGGCGGTCTTTTCGGCGGCCTCTTTCTTCGACATCTCCCAACCGCGGGTCTGCGCGGTGGCGGCGGCATCCATCACGGCCTTCTGTTCGTCTTCGCTCAGACGGTCGAAGGCGCGCTTGTTCACCACGACGATGTTCTTGGGCAGCCAGGCGTCGATCTTGGTGTAGGTGTCGACGAAGTCCCACGCCTTGGAATTCGCGCCGGTCGAGGGCGAGGTGATCATCGCTTGCAGCTGGCCCGTCGAGAAGGCCTGCGGAATGTCGACCGCTTCGACCTGCACGGGCGCGGCCTTGGCGAGCGTCGCAAATTCTTCCAGCGCCGGGTTATAGGCGCGGAAGCGCAGCCCTGCGAGGTCGTCCACGGATTTGATCTCGCCATTGGTATAGAGCCCCTGCGCCGGCCACGGCACCGAGAACAGCGGCATCAGCCCTTGCTTGTCGAGAAGCTTGGTGATGACGGGCTTCTGCGCCTCCCAAAGCTTTTCGGCCTGATCGTAGCTGGTGGCGAGGAAAGGCTGGCTGTCGACGCCGAAAGCCAGATCTTCGTTCGAGAGCGTCGAGAGGAAGAACTCTCCGATCGGCACCTGACCCGAGCGCACTGCGTTCTTGATCTCGGAATGCGGGAAGAGCGAGCCCGCCGAATGCACCTTGATCTCCAGCTTGCCGTCGGTCGCTTTCGACACGTCCTCGGCGAAGTCGCGGATATTCACGGTGTGGAAGGTGGTGTCGCCATAGGGCGTCGGCATGTCCCAGGTCTGCGCCTGAACGGCTGTGCCCAGTCCCAGCGCAACCGCGAAGCTTGCAGCAAATCTGATCATATCTCTCTCCTGTCGGGTCGCGGCGGAATTCGTGTCCGCCTCTTTTTCATAACGTTGACAAATTGTCTGTAAAATGAAATCAAAGTCAACGATAAGTTTCAAAATCGCGACCTGACCCAGTGGAGTTGCCCTGACATGATGCTCGAAGAAGCATTGCGGCCCGGAACGGCCCAAGCGCATCGGCCGCAGATTTTGCCGGCGGGCGGCAACGGTCTTCTGGTGCGGTTCGCGCTGGTCGCAGAGCCCAACGCAATTGCGGCGGCGCAGAGCTTTCATCAGCGCGTGACGGAGAGCGATCTGGCCGGTTTGCGCGAGGTCGTCCCCAGCCTCGTGTCGGTTCTGCTGCGTTTCGATCCGGAGGCGGTAACGCGGGCCGAGATGGCCGAGCGGCTGGAGACCCTGCTGTCCGAGGCCGATTGGCTGAGTGCGGCGCCGCATCCCGCGCAGCGCGTCTGGCATTTGCCTGTCGCGTTCGGCGGCGACCACGGACCCGATCTGGAAGAGGCCGCCAAGCTCGCTGGTCTTTCCCCGCAGGCCGCCATCGACCAGATCACCGAGATCCCGCTGAGCGTCCTCGCAATCGGCTTCGCGCCGGGCCAGCCTTACCTCGGCCTGCTGCCCGAGCATTGGAATCTCGCACGCCGGTCCGAGCTGAACCCGCGCGTGCCGAAAGGCGCGCTCTGCGTGGCGGTGCGCCAATTGGTGCTGTTCGCGAATGCCTCGCCCACTGGCTGGCATCAGATCGCGCGGACGGCCTTCGATGTGTTCCGCCCCGACCAAACCGACCCCGTGCCGCTGCATGCGGGCGACGAGGTTCGCCTCGCGCCGGTCTCCGGCACCGAGATGGACGCGCTTTTGAAGGCGGGCGATCCGATGGGCGGCGCGCGTTGCGAGGTGCGGTCATGAGCGGCGGATCGCTGATCCTGCGGAGCGTCGGGCCAAGCGTGAGCGTGCAGGACATGGGCCGCCCCGGTCGCATGGCGCAAGGCATCTCGCGCGGTGGCGCGGTCGATCCGCTCGCATTGGTCGAGGCGTCGGCGCTTCTGGGGTCGCGCAAACCGCTTCCCGCGTTGGAAATGGCGGTGAGCGGCGGGCGGTTCGAGGTTACGGCTCCGACGCGGATCGCCCTGACGGGTGCGCCGATGCAGGCGGAGCTTGACGGACGCCCCCTGCGCTGGGGCGCGAGCCACAAGATCGAACCGGGCGAGGTGCTGTCGATCGGTGCCGCACGTGCAGGCATGTTCGGCTACCTCACCTTCGCGGGCGGGATCGAGACGCCCGAAGTGCTGGGCAGCCGCTCGGCGCATCTCGCCGCCGGGATCGGATCGGCACTGGAATCGGGCGCGCGCCTGCCGCTTGGCACGGACCCCGAGCCCGACGCGCCCGCGATGGTTCTCACACAGGACGACCGTTTCTCGGGGGGCACGCTGCGGATCATCCCGGGGCCGCAAACGGGCCTGTTCGACGAGGCCACTTTCGCGCGGCTCAAAGCGACCGAATTCACCCGCGCGCGGCAGGGCAACCGTCAGGGCGTGGCGCTCGAGAGCGATGCGCCCGCGCTGACTTCGGACATGGCCAAGGGGCTCGCCTCGGACGTGATCTTCGAGGGCGATATTCAGATGACGGGCGCGGGCACGCCCTATGTGCTGCTCGCCGAATGCCAGACCATCGGCGGCTACCCTCGGATCGGCACCGTGCTGCCCTGCGATCTGCCGCGCATCGCCCAAGCCGCGCCGGGGACGAAACTGAGGTTCAAAGCGGTGACACTGGACGAGGCCGACGCCTTGGACCTGCGCTGGGAGGCGCAGCTTCAGGCACAGCGGGCCAAGCTGCGCCCGTTGATCCGCGATCCGCACGACATTCATGACCTGCTCAGCTACCAATTGATCAGCGGCGTGACGGCAGGGCGAGAATTGGAGGAAGAAAATGGCTAAGATCGACCTGAACGCCGATATCGGAGAAAGCTTCGGCCCGTGGATCATGGGCAACGACGCCGCGCTGATGGAGGTCATTACCTCCGCCAATGTCGCCTGCGGTTTCCACGCGGGCGACCCGGATGTGATGGCGCAGACGATGCGCGCAGCTGTGGCCAACGATGTCGGTATCGGCGCGCATCCGGGCTTTGCGGATCTGCAGGGCTTCGGCCGTCGGCGGATCAAGCTCAGCGCCGAGGAGCTGACGAATCTGGTCACTTATCAACTGGGCGCCGCGCAGGCGATGGCCCGCGCGGCGGGTGGCGCGGTGCGGCATTTCAAGCTGCACGGGGCGCTGTCGAACATGGCCTCGGAGGATATCGAGATCGCGCGGGCCTGCTATTCCGCCGCCCTGAAAGTGCAGCCCGACATCATCCTCGTCGTTCTGCCGCAGACCCCGATGGAGCAGGTTGCGCGCGAGTTGCAGGCCAATTGGGCGGGCGAGATTTTCGCCGATCGCGCCTACGAGGACGACGCTTCGCTGATGGCGCGATCGAAGCCCGGTGCGGTGCTGCATGACGCCGGAGAGGTCGGCGCGCGGATCGAGGAGATGCTGCGCAAGGGCGCGATCGTGACCGCCTCGGGCAAGGAAATCCCCTGCAAGATCGACACGGTCTGCCTGCACGGCGACGGGGCAGAGGCGCTGGCGATGGCGCGGGCACTGCGCGGGCACCTGACCGAGGCTGGCTTCGAGATCGGCCGCTTCGGGGCCTGATCGGCTCAGATCATCCGCGCGTGCAGGTTCCACAGCAGCCACAGCGTCCCGCCGCCCATCAGCAGCAAGATCAGCGTGGTGAACAGGATCAGATGCAGGTCTTCCTGCTTCTGCCCCTTCAGGCGAATATGCAGGAAGAAGCGGAAATGGACCACGATCTGCACGATCGCGGCCACGGCGGTTGTCCACCAGATCGCAACTTTCGGCAGCAGATCCCACGCCACCAGTGCGAAGATCGGCAGGGTCAGCGCCAGCGCGAGCGCATAGCCGATCAGGTAGCTGCGGGCCTCTTGGCGTCTTTCGTCATGTTCGCTCATGCCAGCCCCCCGATATAGACGATGGAGAAAATTCCGATCCAGACGATGTCGAGGAAGTGCCAGAGCACCGCGAGGCGCACCATCGACAGCTTTACCCGGTCGTCCAGACCGTAAACGAGCATCTGCCCCAGGATCGCGACGGCCCAGAGGCAGGAGAACGTGACGTGCAGCCCATGCAGCGGCACCAGCGCGAAGAAGGACGACAGGAATCCGCTGCGCTGAGGTGTGCCGCCTTCCGAGAACATCTTCAGGAAGTCGTGGATCTCGAAGCCCACGAAGGTCAGCGCGAGCGCCATCGCGATCAGCAACCACAGCACCATCTTCACCGGGCGCGGCTCGTGCTTGAGTGCGAGATGAGAAAAGCCAATCGCGACCGATGACGTCAGCAGCAGCATCGTCTCGATGAAGATCGACTTCAGCTCGAACAGTTCCTGCGGGCCGGGGCCGCCATTCGTGTTGGGCCGCATCACCACATAGGTCGCCATCAGCAGGCCGAACAGGATCGCATCGGACATCATGAAGACCCAGAAGCCGAAGACTTCGGTTTCGGCTTGGTCGTCGGCGCTCTGGTGCTTGGAACCAAGGTTGAGGCCGGGATGACGGGTGGTCTGGCTCATCGCGTGGCCTCCTGCGACATCGGTATGGCGTGGCCGCGGTTGTCGCGGGTGTATTCGGACGTGCGGGGCACGCGCGGCGTGCGTGCGGCCAGTTCGCGGAAGGCGCGCCATTCCTTGCGGACTTCCTCGGCAGGGACGCGCTTCTCGGTGTCGCGCCGGAAGCCCTGAGCGATGATCACCAGCGGCACCAGTGCCGCAAGCGGCAGAACCGCCCACCACATGTACCATGTCAGCGTGAAGGCCAGCGCCGTGCCGAGCGCCCCGATCACCGGGCCGAACGCGGCGTTCTTCGGCAGCCAGATATCCTCGAACCCGTCCTCGGGCGGGCCGAGATCATGACCCGAGGCTTTCAGCGTCGCAAAGGCGTCGCGGCCCTCGACGCGGGGCAGGGCGGGGAAGTTCCATTCCGGCGCGGGGGCGGGGATGCCCCATTCGAGCGAGCGCCCGTCCCACGGATCGCCTACCGGCACGGCCAGCCGCTTGCGATCGCGCACCGAAACCCAGAGTTGCACGATCAGCGCGAGGAAACCGGCGAGGATCAGGACCGCGCCGCCCAACGCGATGATCGTCCATGGCAGCCACTGTCCGGAGAAATAGCCCGACATCCGCCGCGGCATTCCCATCAGCCCCAGTACGTAGAGCGGGAAGAACGCCCCCATGAAGCCGAGTATCCAGCACCACGCGGCGCGGTAGCCCCATTTCTCGTCGAGCCGGAACCCGAAGGCCTTGGGAAACCACATCGTGTAGCCCGCGATCATTCCGTAAAGCAGTCCGGGGATCAGCATGTTGTGGAAATGCGCCACGAGGAACAGCGTGTTGTGGACCTGGTAGTCGACCGACGGGTTCGCCAGAATGATGCCCGACAGCCCGCCGATGGTGAACAGGAACAGGAAGGCGATGGCGTAGAGCATCGGCACCGAGATGCGCACCCGCCCACGAAACATCGTCAGCATCCAGTCGTAGATCTTGACCCCTGTGGGCACCCCGATCGTCATCGTGGCAATGCCGAAGGCGGCATTCAGATTGGCGCTCTGGCCCATCGTGAAGAAATGGTGGACCCAAACGGTGAAGCTCAGCACCGCGATTGCCATCGTCGCGATCACCAGCGCGGTGTAGCCGTAGAGCGTCTTGCCCGAGAAGGTCGAGAATACCTCCGACCAGACGCCAAACGCGGGCAGGATGAGGATATAGACCTCCGGATGGCCGAACAGCCAGAACAGGTTGGCGTAGTTCATCATGTTGCCGCCACCCCCATTGGTGAAGAAGTGGAAGCCCATGTAGCGATCCAGCGCGAGCAGCGCCGTCGCGATGGTCAGCGGCGGCATCGCGAAGATCATCAGGATCGAGGTGCAGAGCGACGTCCAGGTGAACAGCGGCATCCGCATAAGCTTCATGCCGGGGCAGCGCTTCTTGTAGATCGTCACGGCGAAATTCAGCCCCGTGAAAGTCGACCCGATCGACGACAGCGTCACCGCCCAGATCCAGTAATCCGGCCCCGCACCGGGGTTGTAGGCGGCTTCCGTATAGGGCGGGTAACCGGACCAGCCGCCGGTCGAGAAGGGCTCGAGCACCAGCGAGATCATCAGGATCAGGCCGCCCGCGATCGTCAGCATCAGCGAGACCGAGTTCAGCACCGGGAAGGCCACATCGCGCGCGCCGATCTGCAACGGCATCACGAAATTGATCATGCCGGTCAGGAAGGGCATCGCCATGAAGAAGATCATGATCGTGCCATGGGTGGTGAAGAGCTGCGCGAAATGGTCGGGCATCACGATCCCACCGCCGTCATGGCCCACCACCTGCTGGCTGCGCATCACGAAGGCTTCGGCCAGCGCCCGCGCCAGCATCACGAAGGAGAAGACGATATACATGATGCCGATCTTCTTGTGATCGACCGAAGTCAGCCACTCGCTCCAGAGCGGGCGCCACCAGCCTTTCACCGTGATCAAGATAACCACGACGACGAAGCCCAGCACCGCCATGCCCGCAGCGGCAGTGCCAGTGATGCCGGAGAGCAACTCGGTCCTGCCATCGGCGCGCACGATATCGGTGACCGGCAGCGCGTCCAGCGTCAGGCGTCCGAAGGGGAAACCCCAGATGCTGCTCCATGTGTTCATTGTTGCGTCTCCTTCAGGCCGGCGATCTCGTCGAACATTCCGCTCGGCGCGGTCGAGAACAGGATCGGCTGCTCGGTAGGCTGGTCGAGCGCGCGGGCCAGTTCGACCTTGTTGCTTTTTTCCTCCAGCGCTGCGCGTGCCTTGTCGTCGAGAGGCAGGCCGCGCGCCTTTGCCGCCTTCACCCAGCGCGCGAATACCTCGTCGTTCATGGCGCTCGCCTTGAAATTCTGCGTGTAGAACCCTTCGCCGTTAAACTGCGTGTTGCGGCCCTCGAAGGTGCCGGGGCCGTCGGCGGCCAGATGCAGCTTCGTCTGCATCCCCTTCATCGCGTAGATCTGGCTGCCCAGCCGCGGGATCATGAAGCTCTGCATCACCGTGTCGGACGTCAGATGCAGCTCGAGCGGGCGCGAGGCAGGGAAGGCCAGCTCGCCCACGCTCGCCACGCCTTCTTCGGGATAGAGGAATAGCCATTTCCAGTCGTAGGCGACCACATCGACGACCAGCGGCTTGCCCGCCTTGCCCGCCACCGGGTTGTAAGGATCGAGCGTGTGGGTCCGCTGCCACAGATAAACGGCAAGCATCAGCACGACCAGGATCGGCACGCCCCAGGCCAGAATTTCGAACACCGTGGCGAACGACCAGTCGGGGCGGTATTCGCCCTTCGAGCGTCCGTAGCGGTATCGCCGGATCAACCAAGGGGTCGCCGCGAAAACCGGGATCACGACGATCGCCATGAGGATCAGGATGATCTTCAGATGAGTAACCTGAGCGGAGGCGATCGGCCCGGCCGGGTCGAGAAAACTCTCTGCTCGCGCCTCTCCCGCGCCGGTCCAGCCCCAGCCCATCCAGACGGCCAAGACCGCTCCGGAAAGGAGGGGGGCTCTGCGGATCGATGCGGCAAGGGACATGGCAAACTCGAGTGCACAAGGGGGTGTGCGGAAACGGTAGACCGACCTCCTCGTCGGACAAGTTCGGCTGCCCAACACGTTTTTTTCACGGAACCATGCGGGCCGCTCCACGTTATGCGCGTTTCTTGGTCCTGCGAGGCTGTGTGTCATTGGCTGCGCCTCATCTCGTTCGGGCACAGGTCGTGGCGCATCGCCCAGTCGAGAAGCGCGCCGTCGAACCGCTCGGGAGCGACCTCCTCCAGCCCGGGGATTTCATGCAGGATGATCCGGAGCGCGCGGCGCTGTGTCTCTGTCAGACGTGCGTCTCTCCAGAGGCGGTAGATCCCGCGCGGCAGTCTCCGCTGCGGCCGCGCGGTGCTGTAGAATAGGGCGAAGGGAATGGATTTCACCTGTGCGACGTAGCTGGAAAATTGCGGCAGGAACTGCCCGGTGAACTCGTCGGAGCCCGGGGGAAATACCTCAGCCAGCGCCATCACCGCGCGGCCCTGCGCTGCCGCCTGCGTGGTGGAGAAGACAAAGCTCACCGCCAGCGTAAGCACCAGCATTCCCGTCACCCCGGTGATGACCGAGATCAGCGACCAGCCGGTGCCCGCGGGGTTGGCGTAGCCGCCGCCCAGCGTCGAAAGAAGGTGCCCGGCGTAGGAGAGGCTGTCGGCGAAGCTCGCCGCAGGCAGGCCCTTTGTCGTTTCGAGCGATCGGCTCGCTGCGAAGAAGATCAGGCTCCAGCCAAAGGCGACCGCAGCGATCCAGACCGCGCCCAGCCACGCCATCGTCACCGGTCCGCAAATCCGATGCGCGATCCGCGTGTGACCAATCGTGCGCATCCGCGCGAAGCCGAACCGCGCGACGGCACGCGAGAGCGCCCCGGACTGTCCTGCGCCCAACGCGCACAGAAGGATATCCCAAAGTGAAATCGCGACGAGGGCGGCGCCGAGGAGGATGAGGAAAGTGGTCAACGAAAGCTCCGGAGGGATGGAAAGGAAAGGTGGTCAGGCGGTCTCGGGCCTGACGAGCGGCAGGTAATGGCGCCGCGTCATCAGCATCAGGACCGCGAGCAGAGGCGTCGCGAGCGCGAGCCCGAGAATGCCGAAGAAGCTGCCCATCAGCAGTTGGAACGCGATCACCAGCGCCGGCGGCAGCGACATCGCCCTCTCCTGGATCTGCGGTGTGACGACATTGCTCTCGAGCGCCTGAACGCCGAGATAGAGCAGCACGACCCAAAGCATCGTGATCGGACTCACCGTCAGACCCATCGCCATGGCGGGGATCGCTGACAGGACCGGGCCGATATTGGGAATGAAGGTCAGAAGCCCTGCGAGGATCGCGAGGATCGCGGCCAGCGGCACGTTCAGTGCCCAGAGGCCGATGAAGGTCAGCACGCCGATCACCGTCATCGAAATCATCTGCGCGAAGAGCCAGCCAGACAGGGCCGCCCAGCCGGTCGCGAAACTCGCGACGATCCAGTCGCGGTCAGAGGCCGGAAAGAGCGCGGCGATCCCGCGCCGATACAACTGCGGCTCCACCGCGCCGTAGACACCGATGAAGGTTATCAGCAACGCGTTCCCGAGCATGCCAATCGACACCATCACGGTCGTCGCGGCCCCTTCGCCGGACGGCGCCATCGCACCCAGATCGATCGAGCGCGTGAAGGAATGCAGCCAGCCATGCGAGTCGATGAATTGCTGTGCCTGCTTTCGTGCCTCGGGCAGGGCGCTCAGCAACTGGTCGAGTTGGTCTGACAGCCCCTGCGCCGCATATACGAAGAATAGCACCGCAAGCGCGATCAGCAGCAGCGCGTAGATCAGGAGCCCCCAGCCTTCGCCAATACGCAGCCTGCGCGCGATCGCGTTCCCGCCCATGCGCAGAAAAACCGCGATGAGCAGCCCTGCGAAGATCAGCAGCAGGATATGGGGAGCGATCAGGACCAGCAGAAGGAAAATCGCGATCGGCAGCCAGAAGGCGATCCGCTCGCGCGTGACCCATGCGCGCAGCCCCCGCGGCGCCGGACGCGCGTCTTCGGTGCGGGGTTGAGCCGGGTGTGACATGTCGCTCTCCGTGGCAGGTTTCGCTTGTTGAAAAGCCAACCAGTCGCCTCCGTCGAGGTTCCGTGCGCGCGACACTGCGGAAGTGAATTGTCATCCCGCTTTGGCGTCCCCTCGTACGCGCGCGAAGCAAGCTGTTTTTCCCGGACTTCTCGGAACAAGATGAAAAGATATGAAAAAATGTACCCGAACAAAAAGTTCGGAATGTCTTATGTTAATCGCCTAAACTTTTTTGCCGACGCTCCGCCATCGGGCGGAACTGCGCGCTTCAAGGGGGCGTTGAGCGGACGAATATTTCAGACGTGACAGCCGTCACCATTCGTTCAATCCGGAGGTTTTTTCAGTCATGCCCGCCCGTCTCATCGTCGTGTCCAACCGCATTCCCTCCGAGGCGACGCCCTCGGGTGGGCTCGTGGTGGCGCTCCACGAGGCGCTGCGCGAAAAGGGCGGCATCTGGATCGGCGCGCATCCCGAGGTCGGGTCCGAAGAGCCCGCCCTCATCGATATGGGGGGCACCCAATACGACAAGCTCGCCTTCCGTCTGACCGAGGAAGACCGCGAGGCCTATTACCTCGGCTTCGCCAATTCCGTGCTCTGGCCGATCGCGCATCACCGCACCGATCTGGTCGAGATCAATCGCAGCTTCGACGAGGGCTACCTCCGGGTGAACCGCCGCATCGCGCAGCAGATGGCCGAGGTGATCTCGCCCGAAGATCACATCTGGATTCACGACTACCATTTCTTCCCGTTGGCCGAGGAGCTGCGCAGCCTCGGCGTAGCCAATCGCATCGGCTTTTTCCTTCACATCCCTTTCCCCAACATCACCGATCTCGACGTGTTGCCCGATCCGCCCGCCTTCGCGCGCTGGCTGGCTCATTACGATCTCGTCGGATTGCAGACGCGGGCCGACGTGGCGCGCTGTCTCGAGATGTTCCGCGCCGATCCGAGGGCAGAAATGTTGCCCGACGGCGCGATCAAATTCGGCGCGCAGGAGGTATCCGTCCGGTCCTTTCCGATCGGTATCTCGGCTGAGAGTTTCGCCCGGGCGGCGCAGGACTGCGCGCCGCCGCCCGCGCACGAATTGTTCGGCGACGCCTATGTCATCGGCGTCGACCGGCTCGACTACTCCAAGGGGCTGCCGCAACGCTTCCGCGCGTTCGAACGCTACCTCGAGAGCTACGACACGGGGCCGCGCGCCTCGCTGGTGCAGATCGCCCCGCCGTCGCGCGAAAGCGTGCGGGCCTATCAGGAGATCACCGCCGATCTGCAGCAGATCGCGGGGCAGGTGAACGGACGCTTCGGCGAGGTCCATTGGGCGCCGATCCGTTTCCTGCACCGCCCCGTGCCGCGCGACGAGATCGCGGGGTTGCTGCGCGGCGCACGGGCCGCGCTCGTCACCCCGCTTGCGGACGGGATGAACCTCGTGGCGAAGGAATATGTCGCGGCACAGGACCCGGAAGATCCGGGCGTGTTGGTGCTGTCGCGCTTCGCGGGCGCCGCAGAGGACATGACCGAGGCCCTGCTGGTTAACCCGCATGACGTCGACGAGACGGCGGCCGCGATCCGCCGGGCGCTCACGATGCCGCTCGAGGAGCGTCAGGCGCGCCATACCGCCTGCCTGAAGGTAGTCGAGGCGACCGATACGCGGATCTGGGCGCGCAGCTTCCTCAATCGGCTCGCCGCCTGCACACCCGCGTTGCGCATTACCGGGCGCGCCGCCGAATGGCTTCGGGACGAAGAAGAGGGCCGGGAATTCGACCCGGGCGCGCACCGCTCTATTTCAAAGGAGGAGGTCTGATATGACCATGATGTCACGAAATCTGGAGACGACCGCGTCGGAGGAGGGCGCGCTCGTCCTGATGCTTCATCCCGGGAATTGCGATCTCGAGTGCCACGGCGCGTTCATCGAGGCACTGAAGGATGACCGCTCTCACATCGTTTGCCTGTCGCAAGAAGGCGGTGGGCGCGGGGCGCTGATCGCCCAGCTCGGCGCTTGTGGCGCGACGCCGATCTGCGCATCCTTCCTGACCTATAAAGACGAGGCGCTCTCCGATCCGGAAGAGCATGGCTCGATCGCGCATGTGCTGTCCTACATCATGCAGGCGCATGGTTTGACGCGCATCTTCGTGCCCAAGCACGATGGCGATCACGCGTGCCATGTCGCAATCGAAGCAATCGCGCAGAACCTGTCGCGTATCACCGGAGCGCCGGTCATTCACGCCGACGATCTGCCCGCGGAAAGCGACCTGGTCGCCGGTGGCGGCGATCCTGGCGGGAGCGGCTCGATCCTGAGCGCACATGCCTGAACGGGTTCTCTCCGGGGCCGAGCGCTCGGCCAAAGAACAAGCCGCTCGCGCATGAAGCTGCGCGAACGGCCCGGAATCGGCTTGTCGAAAAGCGGACCCTCGACAGGCCTCCCTAATGCTCGGGGCTTTTCCTGAAGCCCGTCACTTGGGCATGATCACCTTGTCGATCACGTGGATCACGCCGTTGCTGGCTTCGATATCTGCCTGCGTGACGCTGGCGTCGTCGACCATGACCGCGGGGTCGGTCTTGATCGTGACTTCCGAGCCCTGCACCGTCGCGGCCATCATCCCGTCGCTCAGATCGCCGGACATCACCTTTCCGGGCACGACGTGGTAGGTCAGGATCGAGGTCAGCTTGTCCTTGTTCTCGGGCTTGAGCAGGTCATCGACGGTGCCTTCGGGCAACGCGGCGAAGGCCTCATCCGTGGGCGCGAAGACGGTGAAGGGGCCATCGCCCTTGAGCGTGTCGACGAGACCCGCAGCCTGCACGGCGGCCACGAGCGTCTCGAAGCTGCCTGCGTTCACGGCGGTGTCGACGATATCCATTCCGCCATGATTGTCGGCATGGGCGGGGGCGGAAACGAGCGCCGTTCCGGCGAGGACAGCGGCCATGAAGGTTCTTCTCAGCATTCTCTTTCTCCCTTGGTTGGATCGTTGGCAGATCCGATGTTGGATCATGTGAGAGATACGGGAGATGCGCGGCATCGGATCACGCTCGGCTCGCAATTTTGCGCGGATTTGTGATGTCGCGTGATCGCGGGCGTTCGAAGCGGTCAGCCGTCGAGAAGATGGAGCAACTGCGCCTCGGCGCGGCGCAGCCCGTCCACCGCCGGAGCGTCCTGAGCGATGCTGGCGAGCGCCTCCGGCTCGGCCTCGTTCAGTGCAATTACCTCGGGGTGGATATAGGAATTGCGCGCGATCGCCGGCGTGTTGTGAAGGCGCGCGGCGGCAGCCTCCGCCATCGCCTTGATCGTCACGCGCCCGTCATCCGCCTGCCGCATCGCTGCCTCGAGCGCCGCCGCCGATCCGTTCCACGTCCGGAAAGTCTTCGCCGTCAGCCCTTCGGCCCCGGTGCGATCAGCGAGGAAGGCGTTCACCTCCTCGGAGCGCACCGAGTGGGGCTCCCCCGCCTCGTCCAGCCACGTGATCAGCTCGGCGCCCGGCAAATCGTCGAGCCGCGTCAGGGCGCGTTCCAGCGTCTTGTCGCGGAGCTCGCTTTCGACCTGCGCGCCACCCTTGCCGGTGAAGGAGAAATGCAGCGTGTCCCCGTCGAGCGTCATATGCGCGCCACGCAATGTCGTCGCGCCGAAGCTGCGGTTCTCGCGGGCGTAATCGGCATTGCCGACGCGGATCGCGGTCCGGTCGAGCAGCGCCAGAACCGCGGCCAGAGCGAAGGCCCGGTCGCCCGGATCATGGCCACGCAGGTCGTTCAGGATCGCGCGACGCAGGCGTGGCAGCACGGTGCCGAATTCCGCGAGCCGGTCGAATTTGCGCTGCGCGCGAAACTCGGTCCAGTCAGGGTGGTAGCGGTATTGCTTGCGCGCCCGCGTATCGCGCCCCGTCGCCTGCAGATGCCCGTTCGGACGTGGTGAAATCCAGACGTCCTCGTAGGCAGGGGGCACCGCCAGCGCCTCGATCCGCCTACGCTCGGCACCGCGCGCGATGGTCGTGCCATCCGGGGCGGTATAGGTGAACCCGCGCCCGCAGCGCCGGCGCGTGATGCCTGGTCGGTCATCGGGATAATAGACGAGATCGGGCAGATCTTTCATGGGGCGAGAACGCCGGGGGTCTCGGCGCAGTTCCCCGCGTTTCGCGCCTATCGCGGGGCTTCGCGCAAGTCATCGGGGCGGTCGATATCGTGCAGCGTTCCGTGCGGCAGCGAAATCCGTCGCAGGTCGGGGGCGCGGCGCAGCAACGCCCCGGCGCCGCGGTCGCCTGTCAGCCGCAAAGCCGCGCCGAACAGCCTGCGCGGGATCAGCGCGGGCGGTGCGAGGCGGCCCTCGGAGGTGGCCATCCCCGGATGCGGTCCGGGTGTCGCGAGAAGCTGGCGCAGATGCGCCCGCGAGACATTGGGCATGTCGCCAAGGACGATCAGGAGATGGCTGGCCCCGCTGGCGTGCGCGGCGCGGATCGCGCGATGCAAGCTCGCGCTCTGGGCGCGGCCCGGACCGATGCAGAGAAGGTCGAGGCCCGCGCCGCGTAGCTCCTTCGGAAGCCGGGGGCTGCGGGTGATCGCGGCACGTCGGGGGAGGCCAAGGCCCCGCAGCGTTTTCGCGGCACGCAGCACGAGCGCGGCCTCTCCGCCGGAACGCGCGGCCAGCTTGTCACGCGCACCGAAGCGCCGCGACGCGCCCGCCGCAAGAACCACGCCAATGATCCTGCGCGCCAAGCTTCAGACCCGCGCGAGTTGCAGCACTTCGGCCAGCACGGAGACCGACAACAGCCGCGGCTCGCGCGCCTGTTCGATGAGGCCCACCGGACCGCGCAGCCGAGAGATCGCGGCTTCCGAGAGCCCTTTGCGGCGCAGCGCCACCGCGCGCTGACGTGCCGTTCGGCGGCTTCCCTGCGCGCCGATGAAGAACGCGTCGCTTTCCAGAAGCTGCGCGAGGATCGGGATTTCCCGGTCGTGATCGTGGAAGAACAACAACGCCGCCATGCGCGGATCGGGCGCGATCTCGCCAAGCGGGTTGCTGCGCCGGAATTCGTGGCTCGTCACGCCGGGCAGGGTCACCGGTTCGGGCATGACGAGATCGGCCTGATAGCCCGCGCCCGCCGCGAGCTGGGCAAAAGTCTCGGCTTCGATCCCGGTGCCGAAGACCACGAAACGCGGCTCGGGCACGAGATGCAGGCTCAGATCGGTCTCGGGCTGCGGCGCGAGCGTCAGAACGCCCTGCGCGCCCGAGAGGTGTAGCGAAAACGGCATGCGGGCAGCGATCGCCTTGGCCATCCGCTCTTGAGCGGAGACCGGCGGGGCAGGGATCACGGCGATGTCGAGCGCGCCGCCGCAGGGCAGCACGAGGTCGATGAAGGGCGAGCCTTCGCCGTAGCGCAAGTGCCGCGGGCAGCCGTCCTGTGCGACCTTTTTCAGATGCAGCTCAATATCGGCATCGATGCAGCCCGCCGAGAGATGGCCCCGGATGTCGCCGCGATCGTCGAGGCTCATAGCCGCACCGAGGGGGCGGTAACCCGCCCCCTCGATCCGCGTCAGAATGGCCAGCGCCGCCAACCGTCCCGGCGCGGGCAGCGGTATCTCCGCCATGCCGAGCCGGGTTTCAGTATGTGCGCGCGCGCGGAGCGGACTACCGTCCATCAGCAAACCCCTCGAGAACCTTGTCCGGCGTGGCCGGATAGTGATGCAGCCGAATGCCCGTCGCGTTGTGGATCGCGTTGATCACCGCGGCGCCGGAGCCCGAGATCCCGAGCTCGCCGACGCCCTTCGACTGGATCGGGTTGGCCTCGTCGTCGCGTTCGGGCAGGAAGACCACTTCGATGTCGCGCGGAATATCCGCATGCGAGGCGACATGGTAATTGGCCAGATCCCGGGTGACAATATGGCCGGTGCGCGGATCGTGACCAAGCTCTTCGAGCAATGCCGCGCCCACGCCCCAGACCATGCCACCGACGGCCTGGCTGCGCGCGGTCTTCTCGTTCAGCACGCGACCGATCCCGAGAACGCCGAGCATCCGACGCACCCGCACCTCGCCCGACACCTCGTTCACGGCGACTTCAACGAAATGCGCGCCATACCCTGCCGAGAAGTGGGTCTCGGCGGTTTTGCCGCCCTCGATCCTGCCTTCGGCGCTGATCGGATCGCTGAGCAGATCGACCAGCTTCGCGCTCTTGCCGTCGCCGGAGACCTCGCCGTTGCCGAGCTTCAGATCCTCGATCCGGCAGCCGAGCTTGTCGGCAAGCTGTTCGCGGATCTTGCGCGCGGCGAGGAAGACTGAAGACCCAGACGACGACGCCCCGAAGGAGCCGCCCGAGCCCGACGCGCCCGGCAGGTCGCTATCGGCCAGATGCACGGAGACCTTATCGATCGGCAGGCCCAGCATCTCGCCCGCGATCTGGCCGAGGATGGCGTAGCTACCGGTACCGATATCGGTCATGTCGGTTTCGACCAACGCACCGTCCGCGCTGAGCGTGACGCGCGCCGCAGAAGGCACAAGGAAGTTCGACCGCCCGGCGCCCGCAACGCCCATGCCGATCAGCCATTCGCCTTCGCGGCGCGTCCCTGTCTTGGGGCGCTGGTCCCAGCCGAAGCGCTTCGCGCCTTCGCGCAGGCTTTCCTCCAGCGCGCGGGCCGAATAGGCCTGACCGGTTTCGGGATGCTTTTCGGGTATGTTGCGCAGCCGCAGTTCCACCGGGCAGATACCCAGCTTCTCCGCGAGTTCGTCCATCGCAGTCTCCATTGCGAAGGTGCCGACCGCTTCACCGGGTGCGCGGACCGAGCCCGAGGGCGTGCGGTGATTGCGAGAGATATGCTGACGCATCACCCGGTTGGGCGCGGCATACATGAAGCGGCTCGCGGCATTCACCGGTTCGGAGAAGGCTTCCTCTTCGAGATTGGAGACTCGATCCTCGTGACCGATCCCGGTCAGCTTGCCGCTCTCGTCGGCGGCGAGACGAAGACGCTGCCAGGTCTCGGTGCGGCGCAGCACGGCGTCGAAAACGGTCTGACGGCTCAGCACGATCCGCACCGGGCGTTCGAGCTCGCGCGAGGCCAGCGCCGCCGCGATATGTTCCGAGGAAATGCCCAGCTTGGAGCCGAACCCGCCGCCCACATAGGGCGCGAGGATATGCACCTTGTCCGACTCGACGCCAATCGCATCGGCCAGCTCCTCCTTGTTGAATCGCACCATCTGCAGCGACCCATGTAGAACAAGGCGACCGTCCTTCCACTCGGCGATACCGGCATGCGGCTCCATCGCCGCCGAGACGTGACCAGCGGTGGTGTATTCGATATCCACCGACTGCGCGGCCTTCTCCATCGCGGCGTCGAGGTCGCCCTGGATGCTTTCGCGGCCCTCGTTCAGTTCGAGATCCACCCCGGCCGGGTCGACCGGTGCGCCGGGGTTCTGTTCGTAGCTGATCTTGATCCGTGCGGCGGCATCGCGCGCGGTCTCGAAGCTTTCCGCGACCACGAGGCCGATCGGCTGGCCGTGATAATCGATGCGGTCTCCGGGCTGCACGGGCGACGCACCCGCCATGCCCTGCGCCGGGTTGCGAACGAATTTCGGCCCGTGGAACAGCCCGACATATCCGGGCAGTTTCTTCGCTTCGCTCTCGTCGAAGCCGGTGACCTTGCCGCGCGTGATCGTCGCGCGCAGCATCACGCCGTGGACCATGCCTTCAAGCGCGAATTCGGCGGCATAGGGCGCGGTGCCGGTGACTTTCAGCTTGCCCTCGGGACGATCGAGCGGGGCGCCGACCAGACCCTGATTGGTTTCGTCCAGCAGCCGTGGCTGCGCTTCATCCATCGTGAACGTGTCGCTCATGCCAGCGCCTCCACCTTGTCCGTTCCGGTCGAGGCCGGGGCCATGCCCGTCGCCTCGCGCATCACCGCGACCAATGCGCGGCGGGTCATCTCGCGTTTGAAATCGTTGCCCTCGTCGGTGACAGCGTCGGCCAGCAGCACGTCGGCGGCCCTGCCGAACAACTCCTCCGAGGGGGGCTCGCCTTCGAGCATCGCGTTGACTTGCGCATCCGCCCAGGGGCGCGCGCCGATGCCGCCGAAAGCGAGCGAGGCGGTCTTGATCGTCTCGCCGTCCATTTCGACCACGGCGGCGACCGAGACGAGCGCGAATGCGTAAGAGGCGCGGTCGCGGATCTTGCGATAGCTCTGCGTCGCGTTCGACTGCGGGGCAGGGAGGATCACTGCGGTGATGATCTCGCCCGGCTCGAGGCAGGTCTCGATCTCCGGGGTTTCGCCGGGCAGCTGATAAAGCTCGTCCAGCGCCACGGTGCGGGTCGCTCCATCGGTGCCACGGATTTCCACCTGCGCATCGAGCGCGCGCATCGCCACCGCCATATCGGAGGGGTGGGCTGCGCGACAGGCGGCCGAGGTGCCCAGGATCGCGAGCATGCGGCTGACACCGCCCTTGGCGGCACAGCCCGCGCCGGGGTTGCGCTTGTTACAGGCCATTGCCGGGTCGTAGAAATAGGGGCAGCGCGTGCGTTGCAGCAGGTTGCCGCCCGTGGTCGCCTTGTTGCGAATCTGTCCCGAAGCGCCGGCGAGCAGCGCGCGCGACAGCACCGGATAGGCGCGGCGCACCTGCGGATCGGCCGCAAGGTCGGCATTGCGCACCAACGTGCCGATCTTCAGCCCGCCCTCATGCGGCTCGATCTTGTCCAGCCCGTCGATATGGTTGATGTCGATAACCGTCTCGGGGGTCATCACCTGCAGCTTCATCAGGTCCAGCAGGTTGGTGCCGCCCGCGATGAACTGCGCGCCCTCACCCGCCTTGGAGGCCGCCTCGTCCAGCGCGTTCGCGCGAAGATACTCGAATGGTCTCATTATTTCTCCTCCGCTTCGGCGACACGCGAGATGGCCTCGCGGATGAAGGGATAGGCCGAACAGCGGCAGAGATTGCCGCTCATTCGCTCGGCGATTTCGGCATCGGTCAGCTCCGACGTGCCGGTGAGGCTGTCGCTGACATGGCTGGGCGCGCCTTCCCTGGCCTCGGCCAGCATGCCCGTCGCCGACATGATCTGCCCCGGCGTGCAATAGCCGCACTGGTAGCCATCGCAGGAAACGAATTCCTGCTGCAGCGGGTTGAGGTTCTCGGGCGTGCCGAACCCTTCAATCGTCGTGATCTCGGAGCCTTCATGCATCACTGCGAGGCTCAGGCAGGAATTCACCCGGCGGCCATCGACGAGCACCGTACAGGCGCCGCACTGGCCATGATCGCAGCCCTTCTTCGAGCCGGTGAGTTGTAGATGATCGCGCAGCGCGTCGAGCAGCGTCACGCGTGGATCGAGGTCGAGCGCGCGCGCCTCGCCATTGACGTGAAATGAAACCTTCATGGGGTCCCCCTTGTCCGGAATTCGGGCTTGGCGCAGCCATCTGGGGAGGCAGGCGCTCAAACCGGCTGAATGTGGAACACCGCGCGCGCGGCGCAGGTTCCTGAGATAAAGCCCTCACGTTGCGGTGAGGGCTTTGCGGACGCGGTTCGCGTCTTGGGCGGGGGCGAGGTCCGTGCCGCGCCGCCCGGCCTGTGTTTTGCGCCGCGATCAGTTCTGCGGCAGCGCGTAGACGGCCACCAGATCACCCACGGCGGGCTTCAGGATCGAGTTGCCGCCCGAGATGAAGGCCACGTATTCGCGCCCCTTGTACTCGTAGATTGCCGGGTTCGCGACGACCGGGGCCGACAACTGCGAGGACCACAACTCCTTGCCGGTCTGGATGTCGTAGGCACGCGCCTTGGCATCCATCGTCGCGCCGATGAAGATCAGCCCCGACTTGGTCACCGCCGGACCGCCGATCGTGGGCGAGCCCATGCTCTCGGGCATGAAGAACCCGTATTTCTGCGAGCTGCCCAGCGGCTTGCGCCACTTGACGTCGCCGGTGTGCATGTCGATCGCGACCAGCTCGCCGAAGGGCGGTTTCCAGCACGGCATCCCGAGCCAGTTCAGCGCGTTGCCGAGGCTCATGCCGTAGGGCGCGCCTTTCTGCGGGTAGAAGCCCGCTTCGTTGCCCGAGCCGCTGGCGTTCTTCTCGTAGTTCTGGCGCTCCCACAGTTTGATGTACTGCACGATATGCGAGGTGTTCACGACCGCGATCTGAGCGTTCGGATCGAAGGCCACGCCGCCCCACTGCACGCCGCCCGCACTGTCGGGATAGGCCAGCGTGCCTTCGCCGGTGGTGGTCGGGGGTGTGTACATCCCCTTGTAGGTGAGGTTGTCGAACAGCTTCGAGCAGGCGCCGCCGGAAACTAGATCGGCAATCCCCCAGACCTCCGGCTTTTTCGACTGGTCGAGAAGCGGCGCCGGTTTGGTCGGGAAGGGCTGGGTCTTCGCATAGACCTCACCTTTCACCGTGCCGTCGCCTTGAGGGACGGGACGTTCCTCGATCGGCCAGACATCTTCGCCGGTCTCGCGGTTCACGACGAACAGGAAGCCCATCTTGGTGCCCTGCATCAGCGCCGGGATTTCCTTGCCGTCGACGGTGATGTCCATCAGCGTCGGCGCGGAGTTGATGTCATAGTCCCAGATGTCGTGGTGGACCCATTGGCGCGACCAGACGACCTTGCCGGTATCGAGATCGAGCGCGGTGGTCGAGGTTGCGTAGGGGATTTGCTGCGTTCGGTTGCCGCCCCAATAGTTCGGCGAGGGCGAGGCCACCGGGAGGTAGACCATGTTCAGACCCGGATCGACGGACATCGCGGTCCAGACATTCGCGGTGCCGGTCTTGCGGCGGATGTTCTCGGGCAGGGTCTCGAAGGACCATTGCAGCTTGCCGGTCTGCGCATCGACTGAGAAGACCGCACCGGGAGGAGCTTCGGCCCATTCCCAGTCCTGACCGGCCCAGCCGAGGATCAGGTGATTGCCCGCAACCGTCGGCGGCTGCAGAACCGAAAGCGGGAAGCGGTCATTGACCGTGTTCCACTGGTTCACGTCCAGCACGCCGTCCTTGCCGAAATCGGGGCAGGGCTTGCCGGTATCGGCGTCGAGCGCGAAGAGCCGCGCGTCCATCGTGCCGATATAGACGATTTTCTGACAGACCTTGCCCGCGACCGGGTTCTCGGCCTGCCAATAGGCGACGCCGCGGTTCTTCAGCGCGGGCTGGGTCAGCGCCTCAAGCTTGGATTTCGTGTCGAAGGCCCATTTCTGCTCGCCCGTGGCCGGGTCGAGCGCCAGCACGCGGTAGAAGGGCGTGCCGATATAGAGCGTATCATTGGCGAAGATCGGCGTGGCCGACCAAACGGTCGCGGGCTTGTCGCCCGAGCCATCTGAGACGTCGCCGGTATGGACCTGCCAGACCTTCTCCAGATCGCCCACGTTGTCGGGATTGATCTGGGTCAGCGGCGAATATTTCTGTGCGGAGAGCTGGCCGTGGAAGCTGTTCCAGACGGGCTTCTCGGGCACCAGCGGTTTGCCGTTGCGCTCGCGCGTGCCGCTGGCGAGCATCGGCTGAGCGACGCTATCCGCCACCGGTTTGGCCTGATCCGCGCTGGCCTCGGGGCCGGAAGGCGTGGACTCGTTGGCGGCAGGGTCGTTGGTCTGCTGGTTCTGATTGGTTTGGGTGTCGGATTGGGTGCCCGTGGAACCCGTCTCCGCGGAACCGCTGTCTGCGGTAGCGCCCGTATCGGTGTTCGTGCCGGCGTCGGTGCTCGAGTTCGTACCGGCGCCCGTGCCGGACGTGTCCGATTGCGTGGCTGCATCCGTGGTTGCCGTATCCGTGCCCGACGTGGTGCCGGTATCGGTCGTGCCGCTGTCGGCTGCGGGTTGGGTCGTCGTATCTGTTGCGGTGCTGTCGGTCGCGGTCGTGTCCTGCGCGTACCCGGCGGCCGCAAAGAAGGCGAGGGCGAAGGCGAGCGAGACGGTCTTGCGGTTCATGCGTAAGCTCCTTTCGAACGCGCGCCCCGGCTCGAGGCGATGTCGTAAATGAGGCCGATCAGCACGACGCCCATCGCCGCGATCAGCCACCATTCATGCAGGAAATAGCCAGCTGCAGCGGTGCCGATCAGGCCGAGCGCCACGAGGACGCGCAATGTCGTGCGGATTCCGCCCGGCTCTGTCATCTGGATCGCGATCCCTGCGAGAGCGATCAAAACGGAGGAGGCGATCACCAGCCCTGCGCCGAACGTGCCGGTCACGCCGGTCATGGGGGTGACGTAATTCCAGATCGCGATGGCGGCGCCGACGAGCGCCCCCAAAACAGTCAGGATGCTGCGTGGCCGTGACGCTGAGCGGGAATGTGCCAACGGAACTCTCCTTGGTAGGTGCTTTATCGCCCAACGCGCGGTGTGTCTTTTGAGGTCCATGAAAATTGAACTGATTTGAGCCCCGGGCGCAGGAACGCGCTTGGCACGGGGGCCTCTGCCGCTTTGGTGGCCAGCATGCGAGAGGATGCAGCAGCACGAAAAAGCGGGCGGAGCGATTTCGTCGCCCCGCCCGCCGCGGTGTCGTGAGAGATGTGCGCCCCTATTTCAGCGCTGGCGGTATTCGCCCTGACGCTCCAGCATCCAGCCGGGATATTCCGCGGGCAGGGCACTGAGCTTGTCGAGGCTCTCCAACTCGTCCGCGTCGAGCGTGATCTTCGTCGCGGCGATGTTGTCGGTCAGTTGGTCCTCGCGCTTCGCACCGACGATGACGCTGGTGACTACTTCCTGATGCAGAAGCCATGCCAGCGCGATCTGCGCCACGCTCGCATCGCGCTTCTCCGCCATCGGGCGCATCGCGTCGATCAGGTCGAATGCGCGGTCCTTTTCGACCGGCGGGAAGTCGAAATTGGCGCGGCGCCCGTCGGAGCCCTTGCCGTCGCGGTCGTATTTGCCCGACAGCAGACCGCCTGCGAGCGGGCTCCAGACCATCAGGCCCATGCCGGTGTCGCGCAGCATCGGCACCACTTCGCGTTCCAGATCGCGCCCGGCGATCGTGTAATAGGCTTGCAGCGACAGGATCGGGGCGAGCTTGCGGGCCTCGGCGATGCCGATCGCCTTCATCACCTGCCACGCGGCCCAGTTCGACAGGCCGATATAGCGGATATGGCCGTGCTGAACGAGCGTGGTCAGCGCCTCCAGCGTTTCCGAGATCGGCGTCATCGGGTCGAAGCCGTGGATCTGATAGAGGTCGATATGGTCGAGCTGCAGCCGCTCCAGGCTCTGCTTGCACTGCTCCATGATGTGATAGCGCGACGCACCGCGCTGGTTGATGCCTTCGCCCATCGGGCCGAGCACCTTGGTCGCGATGACCACCTCGTCGCGGGCGATACCGAGATTGCGCAGGCTCTGGCCGAGGATGCGCTCGCTCTCGCCACCGGCATAGACATTCGCGGTGTCGATGAAGTTGATGCCCGCGTCGATCGCGGTCTTCACCAGCCCGTCGGCGTCATCCTGCCGCAGCTGGCCGATCTGGCCCCACATGCCCTCCGACCCGCCGAAGGTCATCGTGCCGAGGCAAAGTTCCGAGACGAGGAGGCCGCTGGGGCCGAGAGGTCTGTAACGCATGGATCGCTCCTTTCGCATCTGTCGGGGGCCCGGTTCGGACGCCCCTCTGGTCCGGGTAGATGGGGCGCGCCGCGCTCGCGGCGAGCGTCGCAGGGTAGGGCTGGCGCGCACGATCGTGTCATCGCGCGAGAGGGCGGAGGCGTCAGTCCTTGGCGCGCTCCAGCTTCATCGGCGTGAACCACGGTGTGAGGATCACCCCCGTCGCTACAACGAGCGCGTAGCCGATCGCCGACATCATCGCGCTGCGATAGGCCTCGTGATCGCCCTGATCCGCGCCGCCCAACATGCCGAAAAAAATCCCGCCCATGATCGCGATCCCGAAGGAGATTCCGACCTGACGGAGCGCCTGCACCGCACCCGAGGCCGAGCCGCTGTCATTGCTGTCCGCCGACGAGAGCGCGACCTGGAACAGCGGCGACACCGTGTTGCCCATGCCGAAGCCGCCAAGGAAGAACCAAGGTGCCATCCGCCACCAGCTGATCGCGTCGCCCATCGACCAGATCGCCCATAGCTGGCCCGCAAAGCCCGTCGCAAGCAGCATGCCGCCTCCGGTCACGCGCCAGCGTATCCAGCGGTCGCCGAACCAGCCGGTCGTGGCCGAAGCAAGCAGGACGCCGACCGGGAAGGGCGTCGTCGTCAGGCCCGATTGCAGCGGGGTGAGCCCGTAGCCCGCCTGCAGGTAGAGGGCGATGGTGAAGAAATAGCTCGGCACCGCGGTGAATAGCGCCGCGTTCAGAAGGCTGCCCGACAGGAACGAGCCGGAACGCAGCAGGCGCATCGGCAGAAGCTGCGGGGCTTTGCGCTCTTCCTGATGACGTTGCCAGCGGATGAAGATCCAGCCAAGAGCCGGGGCCGCGAGCATCATCGGATACATCCATCCCTGCCAGCCGATCGACGGCGCCTCGACCAGCGGGAACAGCAGCGCCAGCATCGCCACGGCGGCGATCGCGATCCCCACCTTGTCGATGCCCAGCTTGCGGTTGCCCTGTCCCTTGGGCACCAGCATCAGCGCGGCGATGAAGGTGGCGATGCCGAGGGGAATGTTCACGAGGAAGATCGGACGCCAGCCGAGCCCGTAGATATCGGCGGTGAGCAGGAACCCACCCATGATCGGCCCTGCCACCGAGGCCAGCCCGGCGGTCAGCGCGAACAGGCCGAAGGCAGCGCCGCGCTGCTCTGGCGGGAACAGGCGCGGCACCAGCGCCAGCGTCTGCGGCGTCATGATCGCGGCACCCACGCCCTGCGCGATGCGTGCGGTGACCAGCGTGCCAATCCCCGGGGCGATGCCGCATATCAGCGAGGCGGTAGTGAACAGCGCGATGCCCGAGACGAACAGCTTGCGCCGTCCCAGCAAGTCGCCCATCCGTCCCGCCGGCAGCAACAGGATCGCGAAGGAGAAGGTATAGCCCGCGACGATCCACTCGATCAGGTTCGGCGGGGCCGACAACTCTTCCTTCATCGACGGCAGGGCGACGTTGACGATCGTGATGTCGATCAGGTTCATGAAGTTCGCCAGCAGCAACACGGCTGCGGCGGCCCAGCGGCGGGTGGGCGAAAGCGGGGATGCTTGTTCGGGTTCGGCCATTCGGAGTCCGTTCTGTCGCGGCTGTAACGCCAAGGGTAGCTAGCGGAGGGGCGAAGCTGGTCAATAGTGGGTCTTTCGGAGGGGTCACGCGGAACAACTTTCGAGTGTGTCAAAATACATACGCACAGGGGCGCGCGAGTGGATGCATCGCGGGCGCAGGGATTCGAAGGGGAACGGCGCGGGGAGGCTTGGGTGCGGGCAACGGGGCTTGGCGTTCGTTGCGAAAAAAAAGGGCCTCGCGCAAGTTTCAAAAAGATTTCCCGTAGGCCCGCGAAATGCGCTCTCACATGGGTGTGAGCACCGTTACGTCAGACTTGCGCCATGCCGCGATCATGCCCTTGATGCCCTATCAACGAAAAAACGGGGCCCCGCGCTCGCCTTAACGTTGCGCGCGACCGGACCCCGGAAATGGAGGTATCCCTTGAAGTCGATTGCCGCGATCTCCGCTTTTGCCCTAATGTTGGGCAGCGCCGCACCCGTTCTCGCCCAGTCGAGCAAAGTGCCCGAAGGCACCAAGCTCGCCGCTGACCAGACCTTTACCTATTGGCTGCAGGACGATCTGAAGACGCTCGATCCGGATCTGAGCACATCAAAGGACGGTAACGACGTTCTTCAGCAGATGTTCGAAGGTCTCTACCAGCAGGACGATCACGGCAATCTCGTGCCTGCGCTCGCCAAGAGCTACGAGGTCTCCGACGACAAGAAGACCTACACCTTCCACCTGCGCGACGAGAAATGGTCGAACGGCGATCCCGTCACCGCGCAGGATTTCGTCTATGCATGGCGTCGTCTCGCCGATCCGGCTACCGCCTCGCAATACTCGTGGTATATCGAGCTGATGCAGGTGAAGAACGCCCATGATGTGATCGCGGGCGACAAGAAGCCGAGCGAACTTGGCGTGAAGGCGCTCGACGACCACACGCTGCAGGTCACGCTCGACAGCGCGATCCCCTATTTCCGCCAGATGCTCGTTCTGTCCTCGACCTTCCCGGTGCCGCAAAAGGTCGTGGAGAAATACGGTTCCGACTGGACCAAGCCCGAGAACATGGTCGTCAACGGTCCTTACAAGCTGAAGAGCTGGAAAATCGGCGACTCGATCGAGCTGGTGAAGAACGACGCTTATTACGATGCCGCGAATGTCACGCTGACCGATCTGAAGTTCATCCCGATCCAGGACAACGATCAGGCGCTGACGCGCTACGAGGCGGGGGAGCTGGACTTCGTGCAGACCCCGGCGGGCCAGTATCCGCGTCTGAAAGATGAGTATCCGGATGCCGCGCACGCTCCGCCGCGCTCCTGCGTCTACGCCTACCGCTTCAACGTCGGCCCGAACGGCCCCGAGGCGCTGAAGGACGTGAAGGTCCGCAAGGCGCTGTCCTACGCGATCAACCGCGACATCATCGTCGACAAGATCCTCAAGGGCGGCCAGAAACCGGCCTATACCTGGACCCACTGGGCGACCGCGAACTTCAAGGCGCCGGACGTGGCTTATGCCGACATGACCCAGCAGGAACGGATGGACAAGGCCAAGGAGCTTCTGAAGGAAGCCGGCTACGGTCCCGATCACCCGCTGAACCTGCGGATCATGTACAACACCTCGGCCGACCACAAGAAAATCGCGATCGCGGTGCAGCAGTTCTGGAAGCAGATCGGCGTGAAGTCGACGCTCGAGAACTACGAGTGGAAGGTCTATCTCGACAAGCTCAACGGGCAGCATGACTTCGACGTGGCCCGCACCGCATGGTGTGCCGACTACAACGAGGCCTCGACCTATCTCGACGTGAACACCTCGTGGTCGGATCAGAACTCGGGTCAGTGGTCGAATTCCGAATACGACAAGTTGATGAAGGACTCGAAGACGGCGGAAGATCCGCAAGAGGACTATACCAAGGCGGAAAAGATCCTCGCCGAGGACATGCCGCTCGCGCCGATCTACGCCTACTCGCTGCCGATGCTGCTGAACCCGCAGATCAAGGGCTACCCGTTCGATAACGTCCAGCTGAACTGGTACGCGAAGAACATGTACAAGGTCGCAAAGTAAGCCGGCTGAAACGATAACGGGCGGGCCGCGCGATCGGCCCGCCCGACCTATTTCGGGACACTCTTATGATCGTCTACATTCTCAAGCGTCTCGCCATCGCGATCCCGACGCTTCTGGTGCTCATCATCGCGAGCTTCTTGCTGATGCACACGGCGCCTGGCGGGCCGTTCTCGTCGGAGCGGGCCGTGCCGCCCGAGGTGCTCGCCAATCTCAACGCGAAATACGGGCTCGACCAGCCGCTGTGGAAGCAGATCGCGACCTATCTGTGGAACGTGGTCGCCCATTTCGATTTCGGGCCTTCGTTCTCCTATAAAGACCGCTCGGTGAACGACATCATCGCCCAGGGCTTCCCGGTCACGCTGACCTACGGCTTCCTGAGCTTCATCGCCGCCGTTCTGGTAGGCGTCACTCTCGGCGTCACCGCCGCGATCAAGCGCAACTCGTGGCTCGACTACCTCGCCGTCGGCATTTCCATCGGCGCGCAGGTGCTGCCGAACTTCGTGATGGCGCCGATCCTCGTGCTGGTGTTTACGCTGTCGCTGCACTGGCTGCCCGGCGGCGGCTGGAGCTTCGACGATCCGCGCTTCTGGATCATGCCGGTGATCGCGCTTTCGACCTCTTACATGGCCTCGATCGCGCGGATCACGCGCTCGTCGATGCTGGAGACGCTGAGCTCAAACCACATCCGCACCGCGCGGGCCAAGGGTCTGCCGAAGCGCAAGATCATCATGCGTCACGCGCTGAAACCCGCGCTGCTGCCGGTGATCTCCTATCTTGGTCCGGCGTTCGTTTCGATGATCACCGGCTCGGTGATCGTGGACGTGTATTTCACCACGGGCGGGATCGGCAAAAGCTTCGTGGATAGCGCGCTCAACCGCGATTACGCGGTGATGATGGGGATCACGATCCTGCTGGGCACGCTGACCATCCTGTTCAACCTTGTCGTCGATATCGTCTACGGATGGATCGACCCGAAAATCCGGTACTGACATGGTCATAGACGAATCCAAGATGACCTCGCTCGCCGAGGCAACGAGCCGCGAAGACGTGGCGGGCCGCTCGCTCTGGGCGGACGCGCGCCGGCGGTTCTTCAACAATAAGGCCGCGATCTTCGGGCTGGCGCTGCTCGTCTTCGTCGTGGCCTTCGCGCTGTTCGGCAACCTGATCGCGGCGTGGAACAATTCCGACATCGACTACAACGTGATGGGCGATGCCACGGCCTCTGCGCCGTCCTTCGCGAACGGCCATTACTTCGGCGCCGACGATCTGGGCCGCGATCTGTTCGCGCGCACCGTGCAGGGCACGCAGATCTCGCTGTTGGTCGGCGTGATCGGCACGCTGATCGCGGTGTCCGTGGGTACGGTCTATGGCGCGATCTCGGGCTATTTCGGGGGCCGCGTCGACGGCTTCATGATGCGCCTCGTCGATATCCTGCTGGCGATCCCTTACATGTTCGTGCTGATCCTGCTGCTGGTCATGTATGGCCGCTCGATCGGGATGCTCTTCGTGGGCGTCGGGTTGATATCCTGGCTGGAGATGGCGCGGATCGTGCGCGGCCAGACGCTGACCCTGAAGAACCGCGACTATGTCGAGGCCGCGCGCGCCATCGGCGTGCCTGCGCCGACGATCATCCGCCGCCACATCCTGCCCAACCTCGTGGGCGTGGTCGTGGTCTTCGCGACGCTTCTGGTGCCGCTGATGATCCTGACGGAGAGTTTCATCTCTTTCCTTGGGCTCGGCGTGCAGGAGCCGCAGACCTCGCTGGGGGCGCTGATCTCTGAAGGGGCGGGGACGATGAGCTACGGGACGCTGTGGCAGCTGGCCTTCCCGCTGTTCTTCTTCGTCACCACCCTATTCGGTTTCTATTTCGTAGGGGACGGGCTGCGTGACGCGCTCGACCCGAAGGAGCGCTGATATGCCATTGTTGGAAGTCAACGACCTCAATGTCCGGTTCGCAACGCAGGAGGGCGAGGTTCACGCCGTCAACGGCGTCAGCTTCGAACTTGAGCGCGGCGAGGCGCTGGGCATCGTCGGCGAGTCCGGTTCGGGCAAGTCGCAGCTCAGCTTCTCGATCCTCGGCCTACTGGCCGCGAATGGGAAGGCCTCGGGCTCGGTGAAATTCGACGGGCGGGAGATCCTGAACCTGCCCGAGCCCGAGTTGAACAAGTTGCGCTCCGACCGGATCTCGATGGTCTTTCAGGATCCGATGACCGCGCTCAACCCCTATATGCGGATTTCGGACCAGATGGCCGAAGTGCTGATGCTGCATAAGGGCTTGGGCAAGCGCGCCGCCGTGGCTGAGGCCGCGCATATGCTCGAACTGGTGAAGATCCCGGACGCGAAGAACCGCGTGCGTCTGTTCCCGCATGAATTCTCGGGCGGGATGCGCCAGCGCGTGATGATCGCGATGGCCCTTCTGTGCAAACCAGATGTGCTGATCGCAGATGAGCCGACGACCGCGCTCGACGTCACCGTGCAGGCGCAGATCATGGACCTGCTGGGCGAGCTGCGCCGCGAGCTGGGCATGGCGACCGTGCTGATTACTCACGATCTGGGCGTCGTCGCGGGCTTCTGCGAGCGGGCGATCGTCATGTATGGCGGTCAGGTGATGGAGCAGTCGCCCGTGGATCCTTTGTTCGCCAACCCGACCCATCCCTATACCAAGGGCTTGCTGGCCGCGCTGCCGCGTCTCGATGCGGAAGTCGCGATGACCCCGATCCGGGGCAATCCGCCGAACATGACCGGCGCGCCGAAGGGCTGCCCGTTCTGCCCGCGCTGCGATTTCGTCGAAGAGGTCTGCGCCGACGTTATGCCGCCGCTGACGGAGTTCGCGCCGGGCCGCGCCCGCGCTTGCCACCGTTCCATTGAAACGATCGAGGAGGCCGCCGCATGACGACCCCGCTGATCGAGGCCCGCGACGTTCGGGTCACTTTCGAAATCCGCCGCGCCTCGGACCTGCCGTGGACCGAGCCGCCGAAGCTGCGCGCGGTCAATGGCGTGAACTTCGAGCTGGAGCAGGGCAAGACGCTCGGCATCGTGGGCGAGTCCGGCTGTGGCAAGTCCACGTTGGCCCGCGCGCTGATCCGGATGCTGCCCGCCGAGGGCGAGATCATTTGGGAGGGCAAGACCGATCTGCTGCCGCTCTCGCCGCGGCAGATGCTGAAATACCGTTCCGACATCCAGATGATCTTTCAGGACCCGCTGGCTTCGCTCGACCCGCGGATGACCGTGGGCGAGATCATCGCGGAGCCGCTGCGCACCCATCGCCCGAAGATGGGCCGCAGGGAGCGCAAGCAGAAGGTCCGCGAGGTGATGGAGAAGGTCGGTCTTCTGCCGAACCAGATCAACCGCTACCCGCACGAGTTCTCGGGCGGCCAGTGTCAACGCATCGGTATCGCCCGCGCGCTGGTGGTGGAGCCGAAGCTGTTGATCTGCGACGAGCCGGTCTCGGCGCTCGATGTCTCGATTCAGGCGCAGGTGATCGTGCTTCTCGAAGATCTGCGCCGCGATCTGGGCCTGACGATCATCTTCATCGCCCATGACCTCAGCGTTGTGCGCCATGTCTGCGACGAGGTGATGGTGCTTTATCTGGGCCAGATGATGGAGGCGGGCGCTACCGAGAAGCTCTTTGCAGAGCCGCAGCACCCGTACACGCAGGCGCTTCTGTCGGCGGTGCCGATCCCAGATCCGGAGATCGAGCGCAACAAGACCCTGATCGCGCTGGAAGGCGATCTGCCGAGCCCGCTGAACCCGCCATCGGGCTGCCCGCTGCGCACCCGCTGCCCGCGGGCGAGCGAGGTCTGCGCCACAACTCCGCCGACCGAGGAGGTCGCCGGGCGTCAGGTCTTCTGTCACCATCCCGGCCCTGCGGCCGAAGTGCAGGCGGTGCTGTCGGAGAGCTGAAATCTTGTGCGGCGGGCGGTGATGCATCGCCCGCTCACGCGGATTTGCGCAGGTTGACGCAAGGTCTTTGTCCAATCGGTCAAAAGACTGTTACGATCCCCGGATAGAGCGCTCCGGCAAGGAGCCAATTGTCTCGGAGGATCCCCCTATGTCGCTTATTTCGCGTCGTCAGTTTCTCGTTACCACCACCGCCGCGGGCGGTCTCGTGATGGTCCACCCGTTCACCGCGCGCGCGGCTGAAGGTCAGGCCCACCTGCGCCTGCTGTGCACTACCGATATTCACTGCCATATCCGGCCCTACGATTATTATGCCGACAAGCCTGTCGATACCGTGGGCCTGTCGCGCACTGCGACCCTGATCGAAGGCGTGCGCGCGGAAGCCGCCAACACCCTGACCTTCGATAACGGCGATTACATGCAGGGCAACCCGATGGCCGATTACATCGCATACTCCAAGGGAATGAAGGAGGGCGACACCCACCCGGTCATCGCGGCGATGAACCTGCTGGGCTATGATTGCGGCACGCTGGGCAATCACGAGTTCAACTACGGGATGGATTTCCTCAAGAAGGTGAACGACCGCGCAAACTACCCGATGGTCTGCGCGAACTTCGCCCATAAGCTGGGCGCGACCCCGCGCGAGGACGACCTTTACCTGCCGCCCTACCTGATCCTCGACCGCGAACTGACCGATGGGGCTGGAAACAAGATGCCGATCCGCGTCGGCGTGATCGGCTTCGTGCCGCCGCAGATCATGCAATGGGACCGCGCGCATCTCGAGGGCAATTACCAGACTCGCGACATCGTGGAGGCCGCGAAAGCATGGGTTCCGCAGATGCGCGAGGAGGGCGCCGATCTGGTCGTGGCGCTCGCCCATACCGGAATCGACAACGGTCCTCAGACCGACGGCATGGAGAACGCTGCCTTCTACGTCGCAGGCGTCGACGGCATCGACGCGGTGATCACCGGGCACCAGCACCGTAACTTCCCCGGCAAGGATTTCTCGGGCCCCGGGATCGACAATGAGAAGGGCACGCTGCAGGGCAAGCCCGCGGTGCAGGCGGGCTTCTGGGGCAACCACATGGGGCTGATCGACCTTATGCTGAGCCGCGACGGCGGCAAGTGGAAGATCGATAGCCACAGCTCCGAGATCCGCCCGATCTTCGCGCGCGGCGAGGATCGTTCGATCACGCCGCTGACCACCGATTACAAGCCGATCCTCGCGGCCACCGATCAGGTGCATGAAGAGACGCTCAAATATGTCCGCGCCAAGGTGGGCGAGACCGAAGCGCCGCTCTATTCCTACTTCGCGCTGGTGGCCGACGATCCCTCTGTGCAGATCGTCTCGAACGCGCAGATCTGGTACGTGAAGAAACTGCTGGAGGGCACGCCCGAAGGCAAGCTGCCGCTTCTGTCGGCGGCGGCGCCGTTCAAGGCCGGCGGGCGCGGCGGTCCGGATTACTTCACCGATGTTCCGAAAGGGCCGGTGGCGATCAAGAACGTCTCCGACCTCTATCTCTATCCGAACACGCTACAGGCGGTGAAGGTCACCGGCGCGCAGGTGAAGGACTGGCTGGAGCGCTCTGCAGGCATGTTCAACCAGATCGAGCCGGGTGCGAAGGACGCGAAGCTGCTGAACCCCGATTTCCCGTCCTACAATTTCGACGTGATCGACGGGGTGACCTACCAGATCGACATCACCCAGCCCGCGAAATTCGACAAGGACGGCGTGGCGGTGAACCCCGATGCGAACCGCATCGTCGATCTGCAATTCGAGGGCAAGCCGATCGATCCGAAGGCCGAGTTCGTGATCGCGACGAACAACTACCGCGCCTCGGGGGGCGGCAGCTTCCCCGGCGCGGACGGCTCGACCGTGATCTACCGTGCGCCCGACACCAACCGCGACGTGATCGTGCGCTACATCCACGACAAGGGCACGATCAACCCGAAGGCCGACGCGAACTGGTCCTTCGCGCCCGCGGGCGGCGCGACGGTGCTATTCGAGACCGGCCCGAAGGCACAGGCCTATGTCGAGGACGTGAAATCCCGGGGTCTCGACATCGAGCAGGCGGGCGACGGCGAGGGCGGCTTCGCGCTCTATCGCATCACGCTCTGAACTGCCTTAGACAGAGGCTGAAAGGGGCGCCATCGGCGCCCTTTTTTACGCGGTGCGGTCGCGAGGCGGTTTGTCTCCGGTATCTCGCGAATACGTGAACTCCGCGCGGGGCGCGAACTGACACCGGAACTGCGGTGCGGATGTCGCGAGCGGCTGCGTTGATTGGAAAGTTTACCATTTAAAACAATAAGTAAGACAAGCCGTCTTTCCCGAGACTCACGGCTCGCAGCATTTGTTTCCTGCATTTCCCGCCGCGCGCGAGTGGCGACAGAACCAAGCGGGCCTATCGTAGAAATGGAACAACGCCGGGAAAACCGGGCTGCGGACAGGAGTTTCAGTATGAGGATTGGTCGGATGACGCGGCGCGCCGCGCTTGGGATGCTGCTTGCGGGCGGGGTCGCCGCGCAGGCATTGGCGCAGGGAATGCCGGGCGGCGCGCGTGGCCCGACCGAGGTCGGCGTGATGCAGGTCGAGACACGGTCCGTGCCCTATACCGTCACCCTGCCGGGCCGCGCCGTGGCCTATGAGCAGACCGATATCCGCCCGCGCGTCGCCGGCACCATCGCCTCGATCGATTACGAGGCGGGTCACAAGGTCGCGACGGGCGACGCGCTGTTTCACATCGACGACGACACCTATCAGGCCGAGCTGACCGCTGCAGAGGCCGAGAAGGCGAGCGCCGACGCCAATGTGCAGGCGGCGCAATCGCAAGTGGACCGCTATACCAAGCTGGAGAAGACGTCGATCTCCGTGAGTGATCTGGAGACCGCGAAGGTCACGCTCGCGCAGGCCAAAGCCTCCGCGCTGAGTGCCGAGGCCGATCTTCAGACCGCGCAGCTCAATCTCGACCGCACGGTGATCCGCTCGCCTATCGACGGCTACCCGGATGTGGCGAACGTCTCCGTCGGCTCGCTGGTCACGGCGAACCAGTCCGACGCGCTGACCACGGTAACGCGGCTCGATCCGATCTATGTCGATGTTTCCGAGAGTGCGGCGCGGATCATGCGGGTGCGTCAACGGATCGATCAGGGTACGCTTCAACGCGGCGATCAACTGAAGGTCTCGCTGCTGCTGGAGACCGGTGAGGAATATGACGGCACCGGCACGCTGGTCAGCCCCGGCGCGACGGTGTCCTCGACCACCGGCACGGTCGATTTCCGGTTCAAGTTCGACAATCCCGACCGGCTGATCCTGCCGGGCCAGTTCCTGCGCGCGAAGATCACGCTGGGCACGACTCAGGCGATCCTCGTGCCGCAGCGCGCGACCACGCGGGAAGGGGATGGGTCGCTTTCGGCCTTCGTCGCCGCGGATGGCACGGCGAAGAAGGTGATGCTGACGACGGCGGGAACCTATCAGAACGCGTGGATCGTGACCGGCGGCATCGAGAGCGGCGATCAGGTGATCCTCGACGGGCTGAAGAACCTGCGTGACGGGGCCGAGATCAAGACGGTGCCGGTGACGATCAACGCGCAGGGGGTCGTGAAGGATGCGAGCCCCTCGAGTGACGAGACCGATACGGCGAAGGCGGAGTGAACCCGGCATGATCCGCTTCTTCATCCATCGCCCCGTCTTCGCGATCGTGCTCGCGCTGGTGACGATGCTCGCCGGCGGCTACGCGCTCACGCAGCTTCCCGTCTCGCAATATCCAGAGGTCGCGCCGACCACGATCCGCATCTCCGCCAGCTATTCCGGGGCGACCGCGCAGGCGGTCGAGAACTCGGTGACGACGCCGATCGAGGACTCGCTGACCGGGCTCGACGGGCTGCTCTACATGGAGAGCTCTTCCAACCAGGGCTCTGCGCGGCTGACGCTGACCTTCGACGGCTCGGTCGATCCGATCGATGCCGAGAACGAGGTGCAGACCAAGATCCGCAAGGTCGAGAATGCGCTGCCTGATGCGGTGCAGACCTCCGGGGTGAATGTCTCGCGCTCGTCCTCGGACATCCTGATGGTCGGGGCACTGGTCTCGACCGATGGCAAATATTCGACCGTCGAGCTGGGCAACATTCTGGACACCGAAGTGAAAGGAGCGATCGAGCGCACTGCGGGCGTGGGCGGGATCAACGTCTTCGGCTCGGGCTACGCGATGCGGGTCTGGCTCGATCCCTACAAGCTCGAGCAATACCAGCTGACGCCGACGGACGTGACCGCGGCAGTACAGGCGCAGAACACCACCGTCTCGGTCGGCTCGCTGGGCGATCTGCCCACCACCGAAGGCCAGCAGTTCACCGCCACGATCACCGCACAGAGCCAGCTGACCTCGGTCGAACAGTTCGAGAAGATCCTGCTGAAAACAGAACCCGACGGCTCTGCGGTCTATCTGGGCGATGTCGCGCGGATCGAGATCGGGCAGGAGAATTACGGCACCAATTCCAGGTTCAACGGCATGAACGCGGCAGGGTTCGGCGTGAACCTCGCGAACGGCGCGAATGCAGTCGATACGGCGGCGGCAGTGCGTGCGACGCTGGATCGGATGTCATCGTCGCTGCCCGAGGGTGTCAAGTTCCAGATCGCCTACGACACCTCGCCCTTCGTGCAGCTTTCCATCGAGAAGGTCTATCACACGCTGGCCGAAGCGATCGTGCTGGTGCTGCTGGTGATCCTCGTATTCTTGCAGAAATGGCGCGCGACATTGATCCCGATCGTCGCAGTTCCCGTGGTGCTGCTGGGCACATTCGCGGTGCTGCTGGTCGCGGGCTATTCGATCAACACGCTGACAATGTTCGCGATGGTGCTGGCGATTGGCCTCTTGGTCGATGACGCGATCGTCGTGGTGGAGAACGTCGAGCGCGTGATGGAGGAGGAGGGGCTCAGTCCCCTCCAAGCCACCGAGAAAAGCATGTCCCAGATCACCGGCGCACTGATCGGGGTGGCGCTTGTGCTGTCGGCGGTGTTCCTGCCGATGGCGTTCTTTCCCGGCTCGACGGGCGTGATCTATCGGCAATTCTCGGTAACGATCATTACCGCGATGGTGCTCTCTGCCGTGGTTGCGCTGATCCTGACGCCTGCGCTGGCGGCCAAACTCCTGCGCCCCTCGACGGGCCGCGCTATTGCGCCGGCGCGCGCTTTCAATACCGGTTTCGCGAAAGTGCAGCGTGGCTACGCCGGTGCGGTCGCGCGCATCGTGCACAAACCCTTCCTGATGGCGCTGGTGCTGGTTCTCGTGCTGGCGGGCGCTTGGGGCGTGATGACCCGGCTGCCGTCCTCCTTCCTTCCGAAGGAAGATCAGGGCGTGCTCATGGCGATGGTGAACCTTTCGGAAGGGTCGACGACGGCACAGACGTCGGATGTGGTCGACCAGATCACCCAATACCTGCTGACGCAGGAGAAGTCCGATGTTGCTTCGGTCTTCGCGACGCTCGGGTTTTCCTTCGGGGGTGGTGGACAGAACACTGCGATGGTCTTCGCCAAGCTGAAGGATTTTGGTGAGCGCACTGGCGCGGATCAAACCGCCGCCGCGATTTCGGGGCGGGCGAACGCCCATTTCGCAGGTCTGCGCGCGGGGCAGGTCTTCTTTCTGCAACCGCCGGCGATCCGCGGGATCGGTAATTCTTCGGGCTTCCAGATGTATCTGGTGGATCAGGGTAATAACGGGACCGCTGCGCTGAAGGAGGCAGGCGATCAGCTCGTGGCCGAGGCGAAATCGGATAGCCGCCTGACCAATGTCCGGGTCAGCGGCGATGAGGACAAGGCAGCACTGCAGCTGGATATCGACCAGCAGAAGGCCGAAAGCTTCGGTCTGACGCTGAGCAACCTCAATTCGATGCTGTCGGTGATCTTCAGCGGGAGATCGGTGAACGACTTCGACCTCAACGGCAACTTGCGCCCGGTGATCGTGCAGGCCGATTCGCCTTACCGGATGCAGCCGGAAGATATCGACACCTGGTACGCGCGGAACGCGTCGGGCGAGATGGTGCCGTTCTCGTCCTTCGCGACGACAAAATGGGTATCGGTCGCCCCAAGGCTGTCGCGCTATGACGCCGCCAATGCGATCGAAATCTCGGGCCAGGCGTCGGACAGCGCAAGCTCCGGCGCGGCGATGGACGCGATGGAGCAGCTGGTCAATGACCTGCCCGGCGGCTACGCGGTCGCCTGGACGGGGTTGAGCTATCAGGAACGCCAGTCCGGCGATCAGGCGCCCTATCTCTATGCGCTCTCGGTGCTTGTGGTCTTCCTTTGTCTCGCCGCGCTATACGAGAGCTGGTCGATCCCGCTGTCGGTGATGCTCGCCGTGCCGGTGGGCGTTCTGGGGGCGCTGGTCTCGGCCTGGGTCTTCGGGCAGTCGAATGACGTCTATTTCAAGGTGGGTATCCTGACGACCATCGGTCTGGCGGCGAAGAACGCGATCCTGATCGTGGAATTCGCCAAGAACCTCGAGGCCGAGGGCAAGGAACTGATCGCCGCGACCATCGAGGCGGCACGGCTCCGCCTGCGTCCGATCCTGATGACCTCGCTCGCCTTCATGCTAGGCGTGGTGCCGCTGGCGATCGCGACCGGGGCAGGGGCCGCGGCGCAGAACGCGATCGGCATCGGCGTGCTGGGCGGGATGGCGGCGGCAACCTTCATCGGTGTCTTCATGGTGCCGGCCTTCTACGTCCTGATCCGCAAACTCACTCCGGGGCGCTGAGGCGGGGGGCGATTCCGTCGCGGAGGCGGCGGCGTCACGCCCATGACCGCCTCAGCGACCTGTCACATCCGCCTGAATCGGGGAATGCGGGGAACAAAGCGTTGAAGACGCAAGTTTCCCCGCCAAGGAAAACCGGCAAATGCCGGAAAGAACCGATAAAGGAGTGAAGTTATGCTGAGCATGATCGGGGGCCTCATCGTCCTCATCCTCGACATCTGGGCCATCGTGTCGATCTTTGGTTCGGGAGCGTCCACCGGCAAGAAAGTGCTGTGGATCCTGCTGATCATCATCCTGCCGGTGATTGGCTTCATCATCTGGCTGATCGCCGGACCGAAGGGCGCGAAGGCGACAGTTTGAACGACGCGGAGTCAAAGGGACGAGCCGCGCAGTGCCCTGCGTATCGTTCCTATCGGCTCTGCTGCCCTATTGCTGCTGGCGCTCGCGCTGGCTGTCTGGATCAGCCCTTGGTGGCTGATCCTTTCGCTTTTTGCGAGGCCGTTACGCCAACTGCTGCGAGCCGCGCCGGGAACGCCTTCCTGCGATGAGCGGGGTCGGGTGAACGCAGCCGCCGCAAGGGGTTCGCGGCGGCTGCTGCCCGACGGAGACGAGTGTGGGGAATCTCCGTCAGGGTCTCGTACCGTTCCCGAACGGGAACGTAAAAGCGGACGGTCCCACGGGTCGAGAGCGCTACGCGCATGTCCTCGACACGAAGGCGTCCGGAATGTCTAAGCTGCGCGAAGGGCTGACCCGCAAAGGAGAAGCGGATCGACGGCAACAAAGGGCATTTGCACCGGATGGGGGCACGCACGCAACCGTAATCGGGCTGCACAGGGCGGATATTCGCCGGTAGCCGCGACGGAACGAGCAAACCGAGCGGACCGGGAGGACGAGATGGACGAAGCCGAACGGATTGGAACCGAAGCTGCACGCTTGCTGGATATGACCCCGCAGCGGGTCAAGCCGTTGGCGGGCGGCGATCTGAGCCCGGTTCTGGCGATGGACCTGCCGAGTGGGGAGCGGGTGATCGCCAAGGGCGGGCCGAGCCCGGAGACCGAGGCAGAGATGCTTCGAACGCTGGCCGAGGCGGGCGCGCGGGTGCCGAAGGTGCTTGCGGTCTCTCGGATCTGCCTCGTTATGGAGGCGCTACCCCAGAGCGGCGGGCTGAGGGGCGCAGGCTGGCTGGAACTCGGCGAGTCGCTTCTCCGCCAGCACCGTGCGCCGGGCGCGCCCGATGATACGCCCTATGGTTGGCCCGTCGATTACGCTTTCGGCCCGGTGCCGATCCCGAACGCAGGGCAAGCGACATGGACCGAGTTCTGGGCCGAGGCAAGGCTGCGCCCGTCGCTGCCCGAACTGCCCGCGCCGCTCGCTCGCCGGCTCGAGAGGCTCGCGGCGCAGATCGACGAGCATCTGCCGTCACGCCCGTTCCCGTCCTTGCTGCATGGCGATCTCTGGGCGGGGAACGTGTTGGGCGACCAGGGGCACCTGAGCGGGTTGATCGACCCGGCATGTTATTACGGCGACGCGGAGGTCGATCTCGCGATGCTTCATCTCTTCGGCGCGCCGGGGCGGGAATTTGCCGTGGGCTACGGCGCGCTGCCGCCCGGTTGGGAAGCGCGCCGGGCGATCTATCAGCTATGGCCCGCGCTCGTGCATCTGCGCCTGTTCGGAGCCGGTTATCACGGAATGGTGGCGGGGCTTCTGGACCGGATCGGCGTCTAACGGGGAACCAGCGCGGCCATGAGGCGCTTTGGCTGCATTGAGAGGTGTTCACGGTGTCCCTGCCCAATGTCTCGATCTCGCGGCTGCCCGCGCTCAACTGGTCGCGCGGATTGCCCGCAGCGCTGGCGCTGAGCGGGTTGGTCGGGATCGTGCTGATGCTCGATTTGCCGCGCGGGCAGGAACTGGCGGCGCTCGGCGCGGGGTTTGCCACCTCGACGGGGCAGGGCAAGTCGATCCGCAACCGCCGCTGGCCCGTCACCTTCCTCGACATCGCCGGTAAGCTCGTCGGAATCTTCGCGGGGATGGTCGCTGCGAAGGTCATGATCGGCGGCGTCGCGCTGAGCGTGCCGGGAATGCTGCTCGGCGCCTTCGCGGTGGGCTTGTTGTCACGCCGAGATATGAGCCTGTGGTGGCTGTTCCTGCAAAGTTGGCTGTTCTTCTCGCTCTCGACCTTTCTCGTGCAGTTCATCCCGTCGCCCGGGCCGGTGCTGCTCGCCGTCGGCGGCGCGATGGTCTGGGTCTTGGCCGTGGAAGAGGCGGTTCGGGTGATCTGGAAATACTTCGCGCCCGAAACCGGTCCAACGCTCGACGGGCAGGTGCCGCCCGACGGCATCGCGCCGCTCAACTCGCTGATCGGGCAGGGGCTGCAGGCGATGGGCGCGGTGGGGCTGTCCTACGGGATCGCGGTCGCCCTCTCGATCAACCACCCCTACTGGGCACCGCTGTCAGCGCTGCTGATGTTGCGCCCGCGCCCGGGCATGACATGGGAGCGCGTCTTCGTGCGCAGCCTCGCGACGCTTGCAGGTGCGGTCGGAGCGAGCCTGCTTGTGCTGTGGCTCGGGCCGCACAGCGCGCTTATGCCGGGGCTCTACGTGATCTTCGGCGTGACCGCGATCCTGTTTGCTCCGCCCGCGCATTACCCGACCTTCGTGGCTTTCCTGACCGCGCTGATCGTGGTGATGGTCTCGATGGGCAATGATGCGCCGCTGTCGAACGCATGGGGCCGGATCGCGGGGACGGTGCTGGGTGGGGCCTCGGCCCTGGCAATGAGCTATCTCGCCCATGCGATCCGCAAGCGGCTCGGCTGGGAGGAAAGCCTTCCCGAGAGCGATGCCGCGTGAACGAAAACGGCCGCCCCGAGGGACGGCCGTTTCAAATCGCGATGTCAGCCGATCAATCGGGCAGGATGCGCACGCCGCCCTTCGCCGCCGAGCTGGCCAGCAGAGCATAGGCCTTGAGTGCGGTCGAAACGGCCCGCTTGCGCGGCTCTGCCGGTTTCCACGGCAGCGGCCCTTTCGCCTCGCGGCGTGCGGCCAGAACATTGTCGGCCACGGCGAGGTTGATCGTGCGGTTCGGGATGTCGATCTCGATGATGTCGCCGGTCTCGACGAGGCCGATCGTGCCGCCTTCTTCCGCTTCCGGGCTCACATGGCCGATTGAGAGGCCCGACGTGCCGCCCGAGAACCGCCCGTCGGTCAACAGTGCGCATTTGGCGCCGAGGCCTTTCGATTTCAGATAGGAGGTCGGGTAGAGCATCTCCTGCATCCCCGGTCCGCCGCGCGGACCTTCGTAGCGGATGATGACCACTTCGCCCTCGACGACCTTGCCGGTGAGGATGCCCGACACCGCGTCGTCCTGGCTCTCGAATACCTTCGCGGGGCCCGAGAATTTCAGGATCGAGTCGTCCACGCCCGCTGTTTTCACGATGCAGCCCTGCTCGGCGATGTTGCCGTAGAGCACCGCCAAACCGCCATCCTGCGAGAAGGCATGTTCCGCGGTGCGGATCACGCCGCCCTTACGGTCGCGGTCGAGCTCCTTGTAGCGGTTCTCTGTCGAAAACGCCTGCGTGGTGCGCACGCCGCCCGGAGCCGCGCGATAGAACTGGTGGATGGCGTCGTCATTCGCCACCATCACGTCCCACTTCGCGAGCGCTTCGCCCATCGTTTCCGAGTGCACGGTGCGCACGTGTTCGTGGATCAGGCCGGCGCGGTTCATCTCGCCGAGGATGCCCATGATGCCGCCCGCGCGGTGGACGTCTTCCATATGGACGTCCTGCTTCGCCGGCGCGACCTTGCAGAACACCGGAACCTTGCGGCTCAGCCGGTCGATGTCTTCCATCGTGAACTCGACCTTGCCCTCATGCGCGATCGCCAACAGGTGCAGCACGGTATTCGTGGACCCGCCCATCGCGATATCGAGGCTCATCGCGTTCTCGAAGGCCTCGAAGGTCGCGATCTCTCGCGGCAGCAGGCCCTTGTCTTCCAGCTCGTAATGGCGGCGCGTGATCTCGACGATCTTGCGGCCCGCCTCGAGGAACAGTTCCTTGCGGTCGGCATGGGTGGCGAGCATCGAGCCGTTGCCGGGCAGGGCCAGACCCAGCGCCTCGGCGAGACAGTTCATCGAGTTCGCGGTGAACATGCCAGAGCACGACCCGCAAGTCGGGCAGGCGGCCTTCTCGATCGCGAGCACGTCCTCGTCGGAGTATTTCTCGTCGGCCGCCGCGACCATCGCATCGACCAGATCAAGGTCGTGACCGATGATTTCCGCGCCTTCCTTGCCGGCCTCCATCGGGCCGCCGGAGACGAAGATCACCGGGATGTTCAGGCGCATCGCGGCCATCATCATGCCGGGGGTGATCTTGTCGCAGTTCGAGATGCAGACCATCGCATCGGCGCAATGGGCGTTGACCATGTACTCGACGCTGTCGGCGATCACTTCGCGCGAGGGCAGGGAGTAGAGCATCCCGTCATGGCCCATCGCGATCCCGTCGTCGACGGCGATGGTGTTGAATTCCTTCGCGACACCGCCCGCGCTTTCGATCTCGCGCGCGACCATCTGGCCGAGGTCCTTGAGGTGGACGTGACCGGGCACGAATTGGGTGAAGGAGTTCACGACCGCGATGATCGGCTTGCCGAAGTCGTCATCCTTCATGCCGGTGGCGCGCCACAGACCGCGCGCACCTGCCATGTTGCGGCCATGGGTGGATCTACGGGAACGATAAAAGGCCATAAGATTTCCGTTTCTGTCGCGCCCGAGGGGACTCGGGCAATTTCCTGTCGCGGGCCTGAATATAACATGGATCGCCCGATGAACAGTGGCGAGATGGCGCGGGTGGACTGTGCGATGGTGCGAGATGTTGGGGAAAGCGCGTCTCGGAAGGCTTCCAGTGGAAGCCTGAGCGGCGAGCGCGCCGCGTGGCGCGACGCAGGGCGCCTCATACGGGAGACGATGGTCTTGCGCGGCGCGCGCGCGACGCCCCCGGAAGACACGCGGCAAAGCTTGCGCATCCGCCGCCTTCACCTACCTTTCATCCGATGCCCGACACCGCCACGCCCCTCCTGCCGCAACGCTTCTCCGACTGGTTCGCCAGCCGCGGCTGGGAGCCGCATAGACACCAATTGGAGGTGCTGGCGTCGCGCGAAGATACGCTCCTGATCGCGCCGACCGGGGGCGGCAAAACGCTGGCCGGTTTCCTGCCGTCGCTCGTCGATCTTGCGGAGAACTATGACGGCCTGCACACGCTCTATGTCTCGCCCCTGAAGGCGCTCTCGAAGGATATCGCCCGCAACCTGCGCGCGCCGGTGGACGAGATCGGGCTGGACCTGCGGATCGAGGATCGCACCGGCGACACCTCGGCCACGCAGCGCCGTCGTCAGCGGGTCGATCCACCGCAGATCCTGCTGACGACGCCGGAGAGCCTCGCGCTGATGCTGTCATACCCCGAGGCGCCGAAGATTTTCGCGGGGGTGAAACGGGTGGTGCTCGACGAGATCCATGCGCTGGCCGAAAGCAAGCGGGGCGACCAGTTGATGCTGGGCGTCGCGCGGTTGCGCAGCCTGTCGCCGGGCCTGACAGTCACCGGGCTGTCGGCGACGGTCGAGGCCCCGCAGGCGCTCGCAGATTTCATGGGCGGCGCGCGGGTGATCATGGCCGACCCGGGCCCGCCGCCTGATATCGAGATGTTGCCGACCGAGCTCCCCGCGCCTTGGGCCGGCGGCGGCGGACGGCACGCCGCGCGCGACGTGATGGCGGCGATCGAGGACGCACGCCTCAGCCTCGTTTTTCTTAACACGCGCGCACAGGCGGAGCTGTTCTTTCAGGCGCTCTGGGAGGTGAATGACAACGCCCTGCCGATCGGGCTGCATCACGGCTCGCTTTCGCGGGAAGCGCGGCACAAGGTCGAGGAGGCGATGGCGAATGGCGCTCTGCGCGCCGTGGTCTGTACCGGCTCGCTCGATCTGGGGCTCGACTGGGGCGATGTCGATCTGGTCCTGCAGGTCGGCGCACCGAAGAACGTCAAACGCCTCGTGCAGCGGATCGGGCGCGCCAATCACCGATATGACGAGCCTTCGCGCGCCCGGATAGTGCCCGCGAACCGCTTCGAGATTGTCGAATGCGCCGCCGCTTTGGAGGCCGTGCGCGAGAACGATCTCGACGGCGGCGGACGACGTTGGCGCGGCCCGCTCGACGTGCTATGCCAGCATATCCTGCTGACCGCCTGCGCCGGGCCGTTCGAGGCGGATGCGCTTTATGCCGAGGTGCTGGGGGCGGGGCCCTACGCCACGCTGCCGCGGGCCGATTTCGATGCCTGTCTCGAGTTCTGCGCGACGGGCGGCTACGCGCTGCGGGCCTATGACCGCTGGCAGCGCCTGCTGCAGCGTGATGGTAAATGGCAGCTCCGCGACCCCCGCGCGACCCGCGATCTGCGGATGAATATCGGCACGATCACCGAGACCGAGAAGCTGAAAGTCCGCCGCAAATCCCGGCGCGGCGGCACGCCTCTGGGCGAGGTCGAGGACGGCTTTGCCTCGTCTCTGACCCCCGGCGACACGTTCCTGATCGGCGGACAGGTGGTGCGCTACGAGAGCCTGCGCGAGATGGTCGTCGAGGTGACGAATGCCGCCACGCGCGAGCCGAAGATCGCCGTCTTCTCGGGGCTGAAGATGGCGACCTCGCTGGAGTTGTCGCAACGGGTGCAACGGCTGATCGCCTCGCCGGAAGACTGGGACCAGTTGCCGCCCCACACCCGCGATTGGCTGGCACTGCAGCGCGATATCTCGACCCTGCCAGCACCCGGCACACTGACCTGCGAGACCTTCCTGCGCGGCGGGCGGGCGTTCTTTTGTCTTTATGGCTTCGCGGGGCGCAACGCGCATCAGACGCTCGCACTGCTGCTGACGCACCGGATGGAGCAGGCGGGGCTCGGGCCGCTCGGCTTCGTTGCCACCGATTACGCGCTGCTGATCTGGTCCATCGACCCGGTCGAGGATCCCGCCCCGCTGCTGTCGGCAGAAGGTCTGCGGGAAGGCCTGCGCGACTGGCTGGAGAGCAACGCGGTGATGAAGCGCGCGTTTCGGTCGATCGCGACGATTGCAGGGCTCATTCAGCGCAATCTGCCGGGGCAGCGCAAATCGGGCAAACAGGCGACGTTTTCCTCGGACATCCTCTATGACACGTTGCGCCGCTACGATCCCGATCACCTCCTTCTGCGCATCACTCGCGAAGAGGCTAGCCGCGGTCTTGTCGATTTCGAGCGGATCGAGGAGATGCTGGCCCAAGGGCAGAGAATCGTGCATATCCGCGCCCCGCATGTGACGCCGCTGGCCGCGCCGCTGTTGCTCGAACATGGGCAGGTCGGCATTCGCGGCGGCACGGGCGAGGCACGACTAATGGAAGAAGAGGCGCAGGCGATGATGCGCGAGGCGGGGCTGGAATGAGAGAGATCACCTTCGCGGGGCAGCGGTTCGAGGCGCAACCGTCGGGCGCGCTCTATTGGCGCGAGGAGGACGCGCTGATCGTGGCCGATCTTCACTTGGGCAAGTCCGAGCGGATGGCGCGGCGCGGCGGTGCGCTGCTGCCGCCCTTCGAGAGCCTCGACACGGTAATCCGGCTCGAGGCCGAGGTGCTGCGCCTGCGGCCTTCGCGGCTGATCAGCCTTGGTGACGCCTTCGATGACGACGCGGCCGCGAGCGAAATCGCCCCGGAGATCGCCGGGCGTCTAACCCGGCTCGCGGCCCTGACCAAGCTGCTATGGATCGCGGGAAACCACGATCCGATCGGACTGGGCCGGACCGTCGAGGAGACGCAGATCGGCCCGCTCACGCTGCGCCATATCGCCGGTGTCGGGCCGGACCTCTCCGGCCATTACCATCCCAAAGCCAAGATCGCCCGGCGCGCCTATCGGGCGTTTCTCATCGGTCGCGATCACCTGATCCTACCCGCGTTCGGCACCTATACCGGCGGGTTGGATTGCGACGGGCCGGAGCTGTCGTCGCTGGTCGGGCCGGGGGTAGCGGTGCTGACGGGGCCGGGGATGCCTATGCGCCCGATCGGTCAGAGCGCGCTGCGCCAGTCGCGATAGCCCGCCCGTTCCAGCGCCTCGCGCGCCGCGATGAAGCCGGGGCGATCGGGCTCCGGGTCGGGGATCGGCACGACCGGCGCGAGGTCGTCCAGACCCAGACCATGCTCGCGCCGCCCTGCGCGGATCAGGGCGAGATACCATTCGAACGGCGCGATCCCGTCCCGGCGCTGCAAGGCGCGATAGGTGAAGGCACGTGCGCCGTCCTCGAGTACTAGCGCGATTTTCTCGTAATGCAGCCCGGCCCCCTCGGCGGCATCGAGCGCTGGAATGTCACTCTCCGCGATCTCAAACAACACGCCTCGGGTGCTCGCGTCGCCCTGCGTGATCGTGGCCTTCGCGCTCCCGTCGCGCCCGCGTTTCGAGAAATCGAGCGAATGTCCGGGGATCTCCGCATGGCCGATGACGCGCGCCGAAGGGCAGCGCGCGGCAAGCCGGGAGGTCAGCAGGTTGGAGCCATAGGCGAGGTAGGGGATCATCCGCTTACCCTCAGGTTCATCGCAAATGTCTCCTGCCCGCCGGGGGGCAAGATCATGCTGTCGGGTCGCGCGGCCAGTTCCGGCCCGGCGCCTTCCGAAGCAGGCAGCCCGTGCCACGGCTCAATGCAGATATAGGGCGCACCGGGTTTCTGCCACAGCGCGAGATTGGGCAGGTTGGAAAAGCGGAAATCGAGCACCGGCCCGCCCTCTCCGCAATAGCGCAGCCCGTCGCCCGCGCCTTCAGGGAAGATCATCGCGTCGTCTTCAAACTGTGCCGGATCGAGGGTCAGCGCGCCCGTCGTGAAGGGCGAAGGCATCCGCGCGCGCCTCAGCATACCATCCACGAGCCGAGCGAGCGCAGGCTCCGCGCCGTTGCTCAGCTCGATCCGATGCGGGCCGGTCGCACCGGGCAGCGGCCAACGAAACGCGGGGTGAAAGCCGAAGGAAAACGGCATCTCTCGCTCGCCCGCATTGCTCACAGTAGCGGTGACGCGCAGTTCCGACCCCACGACTTCGTGGACGATCTCAAGACGGAAATCGAACGGATAGGCCGCCGTGTCATGCGAGGGTTCGAGCAGGTGGCAGCAGCGGGATTGCGTCAGCTCGGTCACGCGAAAGGGCAGGTCGCGGGCGAAGCCGTGCTTGGAGATCGCGTGGGGCGTTCCATCGATCGTCACCCCGTCGGGCGCGGGAAGGCCGACGATGGGGAAAAGGATCGGGGCCTGCCCGCTCCACCAGGCCGGGTCGCCCTCCCAGAGCAGCTCCTGCCCCTGATAGCTCAGCCCCTGCATCTCGGCGCCCAGATCGGCGATGGTGACGCTGAGGCTTTGGGACGAAATCTGGGGCATGTGTCGGGATCCGGAGGTTGTGACGTGTCGCGCCTTGGTATCGCGCCGCCGGAGATGATCCAAGCCCGCGTCCGTTTCGTGCCGAGTGAGGGGGCCAGCGCCCGACCTTGGGGTGAGCCGCGTCTCGGAAGGCTTCCAGTGGAAGCCTTAAGCGGCGAACGCGCCGCTCGTCGCGGTGCAGGGGGTGCTTCGCTGTCGTTTGCTTCGAGCGGTTTATCTTGCAAGCCCGGAGGACGGGGCGGCTGTGGGCTGCGTCGCCAATGCGCCCTCCCGGGGGGGGGGAGGGACGGGCGCTGCCCGGGCTGGTCGCCCGGGCGTTTCGGTCAACCTAATGCTTTCACAATCAATCTATGAATGTCTCCCCGGCTCAAGAAGTGGAAAACACGGCTAGAAGCGTTGGTAACGATGCCTGCGAGAAAAACTGTCGGTCTCAGCCCGTTAAAATAGACGCCGAAGACCGGCCCCCCGCTCATCCCTGCTGGATCAATTGTCAGGGTTGGCGCTGGGCGGAAAGCAAGCCTATTGGGTAGGAATGGTTGAGTTAGCTTCCCAGCGACACCGAAGGGAGCGGCTTCATAGCCCATAACGTCAAAGTCGATTCGATTAGTGTCCTTTGGGAAGCCAATTGCGAAAAGAATCTCAGGTTCAGGCAACTCTTCCAAAAATGCCCTCCTACTCAGTCGGTACCATGAGTGAGTTGAAAGGCTATTGGCCATCACAGCTTCGGTGAATTCGAAAAGTACTGCATCAAGATTTGTGCCCTGATCTCTATAATTCTGAAATACCGCTGCATGCGATGTGACGATTTTCCTCGCCTCACTATTGTGGATGCAGAGTTGTTCGAGGTCGTATTTTTGTATTCGAAGCTGGTGATCGGTTGTCAGGGCGAAGTGGCGATCCTCAATGCATATTCTTGTTAGAGAACCGGATTTGCTGAGATCATAGGGTTCGAAACCATCTGAGTGAAATAGTGCTGGTTCGGCGAAACGGCGCAGATACTCGCCGAGAGAGTTCGCTGGGACAAGAAGCCGATTGACGTCGATCGCCGTGTTAACTTTGCTTCCAAGTATCGTATCTAAATCGAAGCTCAAACATCCAACTCCTCCACGAACTGCGCGTTCTCCTGAATATACTGGAACCGCAGTTCGGGCTTCTTGCCCATAAGACGCTCGACCAGATCGCCGGTCTCGTTCGGTTCGTCGTCGTGGATAGTGACCCGGATCAGCTTGCGCGTCTCGGGGTTCATCGTGGTCTCTTTCAGGTCCTTCGCGTCCATCTCGCCCAGACCCTTGAAACGCTGCACGTCGATCTTGCCCTTGCCGCCCAGACCTTTCTCCAGCATCGCCTCCTTCTCGGCGTCGTCGGCCACATAGATGCGTTTGGCGCCCTGGGTCAGGCGGTAGAGCGGCGGGCAGGCGAGATAGAGGTGCCCCTGGTCGATCATCGGGCGCATCTGGGTGAAGAAGAAGGTCATCAGCAGCGAGGCGATATGCGCGCCGTCCACGTCCGCGTCGGTCATGATGATGATCTTGTCATAGCGCAGGTCGTCGACGTTGAACTTGGTGCCGAGGCCGACGCCGAGCGCCTGCGTCAGGTCGTTGATCTCCTGGTTCGAGCCGAGCTTTGAGCTTGCCGCGCCCAGCACGTTGAGAATCTTGCCGCGCAGCGGCAGCAGCGCCTGGTTCTTACGGTCGCGCGCCATCTTGGCCGAACCGCCTGCCGAGTCGCCCTCGACGATGAACAGCTCGGTGCCCGAACGGTTCGTGGCCGAACAGTCGACCAGCTTGCCGGGGAGGCGCAGCCGTTTGGTGGCCGATTTGCGCTGGGTCTCTTTCTCCTGCCGGCGCTTGAGGCGTTCTTCGGCGCGCAGCACGAGGAAATCGAGGATCGCGCCTGCGGATTTCGTGTCCGAGGCCAGCCAGTTGTCGAAGTGGTCGCGCACCGCGCCCTCGACCAGACGCTGCGCCTCGACGGTGGCCAGACGGTCCTTGGTCTGGCCCACGAATTCCGGCTCGCGGATGAAGCACGAGACCAGCGCGCAGCCGCCGGTGATCAGGTCGTCGCGGGTGATCTGCGCGGCCTTCTTGTTGTTCACCAGCTCGCCATAGGCGCGGATGCCCTTGAGGATGGCGGACCAGAAGCCCGCCTCATGGGTGCCGCCCTCGGGGGTGGGCACGGTGTTACAGTAGGACTGGATGAAACCGTCGCGCGAGGGCGTCCAGTTGATCGCCCATTCGACCGAACCCGGCACGTTGAACTTCTCGCGGAACTCGACCTTGCCCGAGAAGGGGCGGTCGGCATAGGTGCTGGCGCCGCTCAGCGTCTCGGTCAGGTAATCGGCGAGGCCGCCGGGGAAGTGGAAGGTGGCCTCGGTCGGCGTCTCGCCGTCGTCGATCTCGGATTTCCAGCGAATCTCCACGCCCGAGAAGAGATACGCCTTCGAACGCACCATCTTCAGCAGACGTGCGGGTTTGAAACGGTGATGGCCGAAGATCTGCTCGTCGGCATGGAAAGTGACCGTGGTGCCGCGCCGGTTCGGCGCCGCGCCGATCTTTTCGACCGGACCTTCCGGGATGCCGCGCGAGAAGCGCTGTTCATATAGCTCCTTGTTCTTGGCTACCTGAACGACCATCGAATCCGACAGCGCGTTCACCACCGAAGCGCCCACCCCGTGCAGACCGCCCGAGGTCTCGTAGGCATCGCCCGAGAACTTGCCGCCTGCGTGCAGCGTGCAGAGGATGACTTCCAGCGCGGATTTGCCCGGGAATTTCGGGTGCGGGTCAATCGGGATGCCGCGCCCGTTGTCGCGCACGACGATCGAGTGATCGGCCAGCAGCTCGACCTCGATGCGGCTGGCGTGACCGGCCACCGCTTCGTCCATCGAGTTGTCGAGCACCTCGGCCACCATGTGATGAAGCGCGCGTTCGTCCGTGCCGCCGATATACATGCCGGGGCGTTTTCGCACGGGTTCGAGACCTTCGAGCACCTCGATCGAGGAGGCGTCATAGGAATCGGTCTGGGGCGTCAGAAGATCGTCGGCCATGCTGCTCGCTTTCTCTTGTAGTTTTCTAAACAAGAGATACCGCAGGTTGGGGCGGAGGAGCAAGAAGACCCCTCCGCCCCGATGCGTTCCGAAAGCCCCACAACCCCCGGAAACGACCGACTCTCAAGCGACGCGCGCCATGAGCAGCATCGACCCCACCGCCATTGCGATACCGAGGACTTCCCGCAGGGCGAGTTTTCCGCCGAACAGTACGACCCCCATCGTCACCAGAGCCATCAACGTGAAAAGTGTCGGGGCCACGCCGGTTTGCGCCAGCGACACCTGCCGCAAGGCCAGAAACCAACCTGCTGCCGAGGCGGCATAAAGCGCGCCACCGAGCAAGACAGACGGCGAATGCAGCGCGTGCCCCCTTTCAACCGCGGATTTCAGAATGAAATCGCCCGCGATCACGACCAGCGTCGCACTCAAACACAAGCTGTATCCAAGCAAGGCAGGCATGGTGTCCTCTAACCCTCTTCACCCCGTTAAGATGACGTAAGGGAAAGATCTTGGCCAAACCTGAATTTGCCCTGCTGCGGAAATCCTGACCGCTTGGTAAGGCGGACCTGACCGAAAGGCGAAGTGGTGGCTAAGCGCCTGCCCATGGTTTGAGCAAAGACGCGGACGTGCATCCCTGCGCGTATACCTTTCGGTCTAGACGTTACGCCGAACCCGCCGAATCAAATCGCCTCGGCCTCGCGCTTGTCCCACATTGCCCGGAAGGCCTTGCGGCTCTGGCAAAGCTTGATCCAGCTTTGCAGTCGCGGATAGGGGGCGAGGAACTCGTGGTGGTCCTGCCCGTAGCGCAGAACCTCCGCCAGATTGAGATCGGTCACGGTAAACCGGCCACCCACGATATGGCTATGCGTCTCCAGATGGGTCTCGAGCGTCGTCAGCGGGCGAGCGAGCTTCGAGCAGAGGGATGCGATCTCGGCCTTGCCCTCGGGCGTGTCCTGTTCCTTGCGGCGATAGACGAAGCTGAGCGCGAGCGCGTCGGTCTCGATCCAGGTCGCGGCGAAGAGCGCCCATTGCTCCATCAGCGACAGCTCGCGCTCATGCGCGGGGGCAAGGGGCCCGCCCGCCTTGCGAGCGAGATGCAGGTTGATCGCAAGCGACTCCGTTAGGATCAACCCGTCTTCCTCCAGCACCGGGATCGCGCCCATCGGCGAGAGCTTGCGGAACTCGGGCGAGCGGGTGTTGAGCGGCACCTCCGGCGCGAGCGGATCCTTGAACCGGTTCGCCTGCACGACTCGGCGCAGACGGAACGGCAGGCCCAACTCCTCGAGCAGCCAGAGCGCCCGGCTCGCCCGCGAATGATAGTTGCCGTAGATCGTGATCATGTCCGTTCCCTCGTTTCGAGCGATTTTGGGGGCGTTTTTATCCGCCGGAAGGCCAGCAGACACGGGTTTTTGACACGTATCAAGGCACATCACGCGGGATTGCGCGACGCTTCGCAAGGTTCAGCCAACGGAGGGATAGGCATGAAGGATCAGGCCACGACCGAACGGGATACGACTGCAAAAGCCGCGGCCGCCGAGATGGCGGTCGACGCGCCTTCCCGACCGGCGGAGGGATCGGCCGCAGGCGTCGAGGCCCTGCTGAAGGAGGCGGGCCCGAAGCAATTCCCGCGCGTCGATCCCAACGCGGTGCGGCTGGCCTTCGAGACGGGCAAATATCCCTATCGTCGCAAAATGGCGCGCCCCGCTTACGAGACGGAGAAAGCGCAGCTTCAGGCCGAGTTGCTCAAGGTCCAGAAATGGGCGCAGGAGACCGGCGAGAAATTCGTGATCCTCTTCGAGGGCCGCGACGCGGCGGGCAAGGGCGGCACGATCAAGCGCTTCACCGAGCATCTCAATCCGCGCTTCGCCCGGGTCGTGGCGCTCAACAAGCCCTCCGAGGAGGAGCAGGGTCAATGGTATTTCCAGCGCTATGTCGAGCATCTGCCGACCGCGGGGGAGATGACCTTCTACGATCGCAGCTGGTATAACCGCGCGGGCGTCGAACGCGTGATGGGCTTCTGCAAACCCAACGACTACCTCGAATTCATGCGCCAAACCCCGGAGTTGGAGCGGATGTTCGTGCGCTCGGGCATCCGGCTCTACAAATATTGGTTCTCGGTCACCCGCGAGGAGCAACGCCGCCGGTTCACGGCACGTGAAACCGATCCGCTCAAGCGCTGGAAGCTGTCGCCGATCGATCTGGCAAGCCTCGCTCGCTGGGACGATTACACCGAGGCGAAGGAGGCGATGTTCTTCTATACAGATACCGCCGATGCCCCTTGGACAATTGTGAAATCGAACGACAAGAAGCGCGCGCGGCTGAACTGCATGAAGCATTTCCTCTCGACGCTGGACTATCCCGACAAGGATCCCTCGATTGCGACACCGCCCGATCCGCTGATCGTCGGCCATGCGAGCCATGTCGTGCATTCCTCGCAGCATATACTTGGTGCATCTCTTCATCCCGATCAGCGTCGCGTGACCAAATCCTGAGCATGTGATCGCCGAGCGGGAACTCCCGGGCCCCTTTCGCCTTGTCCCTTGGCGTGTCGCAATCCATGTCAAAGAGAGGAACCGGAGGAGCGCATGGGCTGGAACGAAAGATTCGCCGGAGACGAGTATCTCTATGGCACGACCCCGGCGGATTTCGTGGCGCGTCAGGCGTGGCGTCTCGCGCCTGGGGCGCGGCTTCTGAGTATCGCCGATGGCGAAGGTCGCAACGGCACCTATCTCGCGAGCCTCGGGCTGCAGGTGACCGCCCTAGAACCCTCGGAAAACGCGCGCCGAAAGGCTGCCGAACTGGCGCAGGAGCGGGGCGTGTCTATGCAGACGATCGACGCCGATCTGCGCGGCTACGACTGGCCGCGGGGGGAATACGACGCCGTGCTCGCCTGCTTCATCCAGTTCGCCGACCCCGCCTTTCGGGCAGAGATTTTCGACGGCATTGCGACCGCACTCAAACCCGGCGGTCTCGCTTTGATCCACGGCTTCGCGCGCCGCCAGCCGCGCTACGGCACGGGCGGCCCGGGGATCGTGGAACAGCTTTACGATCTCGATCTCCTGCGTGACGCCTTCCCGCGCTGGGAGGTGTTGCATCAGGCCGATTACGATGCCGATCTAGACGAGGGCGCGGGCCATTCGGGGCGCGCGGCGCTGATCGATTTCGTCGCCCGCAAACCCGCACGGTGATTCTGCAGCTTTCGGCAGGAAATTCGCGACTTCGCGCGGCTTCTACGCATAGCGCTCGATGTTCCGTCGCGCTTTCTGCACGGTATTCAGGCGTTTTTGCATCCTCCCTCGGCGGTCGGCCGGAACTCGCCGAAGCGCCCGCGCGTGCCTATCGCTCCGCGAGGGGAGATGTGTGTTTGCGCACAAAGGAGTGTCTTCGGAATGACACGATTGCGTGTAACATCAATTCGATACGTTTTCGCCATCGCAGACTGGAGTTCCTCATGCGCAAGCCTCTCCTCGCCCTGACCTTGACCCTCGCCGCTACCGCCTCTTTCGCGCAATCGCCCAAGGATGCGGTGGACGCGCGCCAGGGCTATTTCGATCTGCTCGGCGCCCAGATGGCCGTGCTCGCGCCAATGGCGCAGGGCAAGACCGAGTTCGACGCGGCCAAGGCACAGACCGCCGCTGACAACATCGCGGCGCTCGCCAAGGTCGATATCCGTCCGCTCTTCGTCGAGGGCACCTCGGTCGACGACATGATGGAGACCCACGCGAAGTCGGAAATCTGGTCGAACATGGATCTCTTCGGACAGAAGCTCGACGGTTTGCATCAGGCCGCGGCGGAGATGCCTGCCGCAGCGGGCAGCCTCGACACGCTTCAGCCGGCCGTCGGGAAACTCGGCGGCGCCTGCAAGAGCTGCCATGACGAGTTCCGCGCGAAGTAACACTTGATGAAAGACACTGCCGCCGCCCCCGCGAAGAAGACCGTCACGGTCTGGGATCCCGTCGTGCGCCTGTTCCACTGGCTTCTGGTACTGGCTTTTGCCGTTGCCTGGGGCCTGGGGGAGTGGGGGCCGAACCAGATGACATGGCATTTCTATGCGGGCTACGTCATCGCGGGACTGTTGGCGGTGCGTCTGATCTGGGGGTTCGTGGGGCCGCCCACGGCGCGGTTCTCGCACTTCCTCTATGGGCCCAAGGAGGTGGCGGATTATCTTCGCCACCTGCCATCCAAGGAAAGCTCCGACCATGTCGGGCATAATCCGCTTGGCGGCTGGTCTGTCGTCGTGATGCTGGGGCTTCTGATCGTGCAGGTCGTGACCGGGCTGACATCCGATCCGCAGGACTATATCAACGTCGGTCCGCTTGCGGGCTCCGTGCCCGAGAGCATCAGCACGAGCTGGGCGCCCAAGATCCACGAGCTTGTCTCGACCTTGCTGCTGATCGTGGTCGGCATCCATATCGCGGCCATCGTCTATTATCGGGCGTGGAAGGGCGTGAATCTCGTCAAGCCGATGATTACCGGCAAGAAAGAGGTGGGGGAGTAACCGCTCTCTTGACCGCCGCAGCGGGCGGGGCTAGCGCTCGCTCATGACGAGCAACGATCCCCATCAGAGCGCGCCGCCGCCCCAGCCGCAGAGCCAAGCGATGCCTCTCGCCCGCCATGTGCGGGCGATCTTCACTCTGGGCCTGCCGCTGATCGGCTCCAATCTCGCGCAGATGCTGCTCAACGTGACCGATACGGTGATGGTGGGCTGGTATGGCGTCGAGGCGCTGGCGGCGCTGGTGCTGGGCACCTCCTATTTCTTCTCTATCTTCATGCTGGGCAACGGGATCGCGCTGGCGGTGATGGGGCGCGTTTCGGCGAGCCTGGGCGCGGATGACGAGGTGCAGGCGCGGCGCGACACCCGAATGGGGATCTGGCTATCGATCCTGTTCGGCGTCGCGATGCTCCCGCTGTTCTGGAATTCCGGCGCGGTGCTGGAGCTGCTGGGTCAGAAGCCCGAGATCGCGGCGCTCGCACAGGATTACCTGCGCATCCTCGGCTTCGCGCTCGCGCCGGGGCTCGCGATGATGGTGATCCGGTCCTACCTGTCGGCGCAGGAGCGCACCGCGGTGCTGCTCTGGATCACGCTGGGGGCCGTTCTGCTGAACGCGGGCGTCAACTGGATCCTGATCTTCGGCAATTGGGGCGCGCCTGAACTGGGCGTGCGCGGTGCGGCCATCGCCTCGCTGAGCGCGATGGTGCTGAACCTCGTCGCGCAGGCGATCTATGCCGCGCGTGCGCCCGGACTGACTCATATCCGGCTGTTCCAGCGCTTCTGGCGGCCCGATTGGGAGGCGTTCTGGATCGTTGCGAAGATGGGGCTGCCGGTGGGGCTGACCTCCGTAGCGGAAGGCTCGATGTTTCAGGCCTCGGCGCTGATGATGGGCTGGATCGGCACGGTCGAACTGGCCGCGCACGGGATCGCGCTGCAGGTCTCCTCGATCACCTTCATGGTGCATGTCGGTCTGTCGAACGCCGCCACCGTGCGGGCAGGTCGGGCGCATGGGCGCCGTGATCCGCGCCTGCTGCGTGACGGGGCGTTGGCGGTGACGGGGATGTCGCTGGGCTTCGGTTTGCTGACGGTCGCGGTCTTCGTCTTCGCGGGGCCTTGGCTCACGCGCCTGTTTCTCGATGCGGACAACCCGGCCACGCCCGAGATCGTCCTCTACGGCGTTCGCTTTCTGATGGTCGCGGCGATCTTCCAGCTGTTCGACCTGATGCAGGTGATGGCTCTGGGACTGCTGCGTGGCGTGCAGGATACGCGCGTGCCGATGTGGATGGCGGTGGCGAGCTATTGGCTGATCGGCATCCCGGCCAGCTACTTTCTCGCCTTCACGCTGAATCTTGGCGGGGTGGGGTTGTGGTTCGGCCTCGTCCTCGGCCTCGCATCGGCGGGGGCGATGATGATGCGCCGGTTCTGGCGCGGTGCATGGCTGCATCCGCGCCCGGCAGCGGCTTAACGCACGCCAAGTCCCGCTTTCATCAACGTCTTGCGCACCGGTCCGAGCGAATAGAGCGCGCCCAAGACGCCCGCGCGAAGATCGCGCAGTGGCTGGGCCTCGACCATCGAGGCACGGTTGAGCAGATCGATCCCCACCTCGCGCGCCTTCACCTCCGGCCAGCGGCGACGGTGATAGGCGTCGAGCATCTTCGCCTCGCCTAGATGCACCGGGTCTTCCTCGGCCAGCTTCAGAAGGCAGGCCAGATCGGCAAGGCTCATGTTCAGCCCCTGCGCGCCGATCGGCGGAATGACATGGGCGGCCTCGGCGATCAGGGCCACGCGTTGGCCCGAGAACCGATCCGCGATCTGCGTCATCATCGGCCAGACGGCGCGGCGGGTCTCCAGCTTCAGCGGCCCGAGAAGCCCGGTCGAGCGTTCCATGATCGCCGCTTCGAACGCTTCCGTGGGCAGCGCGGCGAGGCGCTCGGCCTCGGCGGCGCGCTCCATCCAGACGATCGCGGAAGACGGCTTGCCATCGCGGTCGGGCAGCGGCACCAGCGTGAACGGCCCACCCGAGCGGTGGATCTCGGTAGAGACGTTGTCATGCGGGATCGGGTGGGTGACAGCGAAGGCCAGTGCCTTCTGGCCGTAGCGGATCGTCTTTATGCCGAGGCCAGCCGCTTCGCGCACGAAGGAATTGCGGCCATCGGCCCCGATCACGAGACGGGCGCGCACATGGGTGCCGTCGGACAGCGTCACCTCGGCGCCGCTTTCGCGGGTCACGAGGCCAGTCGTCGCGATGCCGGGGCGGAAATCGACGAGCGGATTATCGGCAAGGGCGGCCACCAGCTCGCGGCGCAGCAGCCAGTTCGGAAAGTTCCAGCCGAAGGGTTCGTCGGACAAGTCGGCCGCGTCGAAATCGCGGGTCAGCCGTGCGGTCGGGCTTTCGCCGCCCGCATCCACGATCCGCATGATCTGCAGCGGCGCGGCATAGGGCAGGAGCCGATCCCAGATTCCCGCCGCTTTCAGCACCTCCCGCGAAGGACGCAGGAACGCGGTCGAGCGCATATCCGCGCCCACGGCTGCTTCTTCGGTGACCGGCGGCGTGGGATCGACGCAGATCGTCGTGAAGCCCGCCTGCCCGAAGGCCGCGGCTGCGGTCAGGCCGGCGACGCCGCCGCCGGAGATCAGGATATCGGTGTCGATGGGTGTGCGGGTCTCGGCCATGGGGCGCCTCCGTCAATGTCCGTGCCATTTTGCCCTCCGGCGCGGGCAGGTGCAATGATCCGCCGTTGGAATACGACGTGGCGACACAGCGGAACGCGAGACGGCCCCGCGCAAATCCCGAAGGGGGAGCACAAAAAGAAACAGCCCGGATCGCGCGGATCCGGGCCGTGTTCGCCATGGGCGAGAATTCTTCGAATACGACGTCAGCCGCCTGCGGTCATCACCACGAGAAGGGCGAGCATGATCCAGGTCGCGCCAACAGCCCAGAGGATGAGGCCACCGAGGCCCATGGTCACAACCATGCCAGCGGCCAGAGCCACGACGACAAGCGCGAGGGTGAACATGAAAGCAGGCGTGATCTGCTTGTGCTCGGTTTCGGAATGATTGGCCGCATAGGCCGAAACGCCGGAGTCGGCAGTCGTCATGGTCATATCGATTCTCCCGTTTGCTGTCTCCCTGACAGGCCCCCGTCACTTAAAGATGCATCGCGGACCGATAAAGACGCGAAGCCGTGCCATATTGTCGCAGAGCCGTCACTTTGCCTTCAATCGCGCGTGATCTCGCGGAGGAACCCGGCGAGATCGGCGGTGTGGTAGTGGATATGATCCTCTGGCGCAGGGGCGGGGGCGACATGCACGGTCTTCATGCCGAGCGCGTGGGGATGGCGCAGGTTGCGGGCGTCGTCCTCGAACATAGCGCCGCGCGTGGGCTCGATCTCGGCCTGCGCGAATATCCGGTCGAAGGCTTCGCCGCGCGGCTTTGGATGAAACTCCGCGTGCTCGACACCATAGACCCCGTCGAAAAGCCCGGTCAGCCCACGCGCCTCGATGACCCGTGTGGCATAGGGGGCCGAGCCGTTCGTGTAGACGATCTTGCGGCCCGGGAGCGCGTCGATGCCTTCGCGCAGCGCATCATCCTTGACCAAATGATCGAGTGAGATCTCGTGGACTTCGTGCAGATAGGGCGCCGGGTCGACGTCGTGCTCGTGCATCAGCCCGGCCAGCGTGGTGCCGTAAAGCTGCCAGTAGTGGTTGCGCAGGTGATCGGCCCGCGCCCGATCAACGCCCAGCGAGCGCATCACGAAATCGGTCATCTTCACCTCGATCTGGTCGAAGAGTCGCGCCTCCGGCGGGTAGAGCGTGTTGTCGAGATCGAACACCCAGGCGTCGACATGCGCGAACTCGGCAGCGAGGTCGCGGTCGGCGGGGGAGGCGGAGGCGGGGGCAGGCGCGGTGCTGTCTGTCATGGGCTGCAAGCTAAGTTGCGGGGCGCGCGGGTGCAATCTGCTTGTCACCGGGTGCGCGCCGCGCCTAATCTCTGGCAGATCTCGAAAGCAGGATGCATGCAAAAAGACGCCTACACTCTCATACTCGACGCCATCGACGAAGGCGTCTACCGCCCCGGGGACCGCTTGGTCGAATCCGAATTGGCGGAGCGGTTCGGAGTGTCACGCACCCCGGTGCGCGAGGCGTTGCAGCGGCTCGAAACCCAACAGATGCTGGCCCGCGACGGGCGTTCGCTCATCGTCGCCTCGCTCGATCACAACCAGTTGGCGGAGTTGTATGTCGTGCGCGCCGAATTGGAGGCGCTGGCGGCGCAGCTGGCTGCGAAACATGCGGCTCCCGAAGAGGTCCGGGTGCTGCAGAACATGATCGACGAAGATCGCGGTCAACTCGACGATCCGGAGGCGTTGAGCCGGGCCAACCGCCGGTTCCACCACCAAATTCACCTCGCCTCGCATAATCGTTACCTCGTCCAGCAGCTCGATCTTGTGCACCGCTCGATGGCGCTTCTCGCGACCACCTCTCTTGCGGTGAAGGGCCGGGGCGAGGCGGCGCTCGACGAGCATCAGGCGATTGTCGATGCGATCCGCGAGGGCAATGGCGACGCGGCGGCCTCGGCGCTGCGGGCCCACATCTCGCGCGCCTTCGAGACGCGCCTCACGCTCGACGCGGCGCATCACGGGACGGCGGGCCACTGGGCCGAGGCTCTGTGATTATCCGATAAGCGGTGAATGGGCCTCGCGTTGCGGGGGCGGGCGCGCCGCGGCCTCTGCGGGGGCGATCTCGTCGCCGGGTCGGGCCTCCGACGCTGTCGCGTCACTGTCGTCGAAAATGCCGTGGCTCGTCTTGTCCCAGTAGAAGGGGCGCGCGATCAGTTCGTAGAGCGCCTTCCAGCCCGCCAGCGCGCCCAGCGGATAATAGAGGTGGAGCGTCGGGATCCATTTTATCAGGTTGCGATGCTCCGCCCCCCGGCAGGCCCAGGCAGAGGTCGTGATCGCGATCAACTCGGACAGAATGAAAGTCCCCATAACCAACGCGAAGACCGGGCCGGGCAGGGCGCTCGCGATCGGATGCCAAAGCCCGAACAGCGCGAGCCAAAAGCTCCACAAGACCGGCGCCAGAACATATTGTGAGAGCGAGCCGAGGATCAGGATCTGCACGCCGAGAAAGCGTTTCGTGCCCAGATCGCGCCAGAGCTGCACTGGATCGCGCATATGCACCGCCCATGTCATCGCGTAGCCCTTGAGCCAGCGCGAGCGCTGTTTGACCCAAGGCAGGGCGCGGCAATTCGCCTCCTCGAAGGTGGCGGCAGCGATCAATTCGGTGCGGTAGCCGTGCCGCGCGAGACGTACGCCAAGATCGGCATCTTCGGTCACGTTATGCGCGTCCCAGCCGCCCAGCTCCTCCAGCGCGTCGCGGCGGAAGAAGAGGGTCGTTCCGCCCAAGGGCACGACGAAGCCGAGCCGCGCGAGCCCGGGCAGGAACATCCGGAACCACGTCGCATATTCCACGGTGAAGCAGCGCGCGAGCCAATTGGTGCGCGGGTTGTAATAGTCGAGAACCCCTTGCAGGCAGGCCGTCTCGGGCGGGGCCGCGAGGAAGCGCTGGGCGACGATCTGCAGTTGATCCGGCTCGGGCGCGTCCTCGGCGTCCCAGACGCCGATCACCGAGCCGCGACAGAAGTTCAGCGCGTAGTTCAATGCGCGCGGCTTCGTCTTGATCGGCCCGTCCGGTACCGTGACCACCCGCATCCAGCGTGGCAGATCGGCGTTCGCAAGAGCCGCACGGGTCATCGTGTCGCTATGTTCGATGACGAGGATCACATCGATCAATTCGCGCGGATAACGCAGCTTGCCGAGCCGCGAGACGAGCCGCGCCGCGATGTCGGTCTCGCGAAACAGCGGGACCATCACCGAGATGATCGGCAGCCGCCCTTTCGGCGCGCCCCGGGTGAGTGCGTCGGGGCTGGGCTTGCGCTGTTCGGTGATCTCGCTCGCAAAGGCTGCGAGCTTGAGCGCCATCGAACCCACGAGCGTCAGCATCACCCACCCGAAGAAAAGCCCGAGAAGCAGGTTGGGTGCAAGCAACATTCCGAGCCCGGTCACCGCGACAAGCCCCGCCGCGATTTGGCTGGCGCGCCGTTCGTTATGGTTGCGGCAGCTCTCGACCGGGTCGACCTTGATCTCTGCGTGTCGGATCAGCGCGGTCTCGCGGCATGTGAGCAGGCTGTCATGCACGCAGCGTTCCGCGGCCAGTACGAGCCGGTAGGGCGCATGGCACGTGGGTAGCGAAGCCTGTAGAGCCTCGAAATCCTCGGGCCGTGCGGTCGCGATGAGGGTGACGCCGCCGACGCGCCGCCAGGGAACCATCGCGTGCTTCAGGCAAAGCTCAGGTCCGATGGCATCGATGAGGCGAGGATCGGGCGGCTCGGCTTGCAGGTCGACCACTGAGGCATGTCGTTGTTCAGCCAAGGCGGCCATCAGATCGGTCTCATGTACCCAGCCATTCGCGAGAAGGATATCACCAAGCCTTACATCTTCGCGCTGCCGAAGCGCCGAGGCCGTGAGCAGATCGGCCGGATCGACCGCGTCCCGATCCAGCAGGATTTCTCCCAGAGGTGGGCGCGCGGCGCGGCCGGCGTGTCGTTTTGGCTTGGCATCAAGGCTGCGCCGTCTGAGCGGAGCAATGGAATTCGCGATTGGATTGGTCAGCAGCAGCGGCGCCGGTTCGGCGTCAGTCGCTGGTGTTTTGAAAAGCTTTTGCCGCGCGTCCATGCCAAACCTCGCATCTGTCCTTGAAGGCAGGATGCGAGCGTTTAATTAATAGGCAGTTAACCTCAGTTCGGAGCCTATAGTCGCCGGAAGAGCGTTACGACTTGCGCGCGCGCATCGCGGTCGCGAAACGCTCGAACAGGTAGTAGCTGTCCTGCGGGCCAGGGCTGGCCTCGGGGTGATACTGCACCGAGAAGACCGGGCGATCGGCCATCGCAATACCGCAGTTCGAGCCGTCGAACAGCGAGACATGGGTCTCGGTCACACCCTTGGGCAGGGTCTGGCTGTCGACCGCGAAACCGTGGTTCATCGAGGTGATCTCGACCTTGCCGGTGGTCAGGTCCTTCACCGGGTGGTTCGCCCCGTGGTGTCCGTGGTTCATCTTGACGGTCTTCGCGCCAAGCGCGAGCGCCAGCATCTGGTGGCCGAGGCAGATACCGAAGACCGGCAGCTCGGTTTCGAGAACGCCCTTGATCATCGGCACGGCATATTCTCCGGTCGCTGCCGGATCGCCCGGACCGTTCGACAGGAAGACCCCATCGGGTTCAAGCGCGAGCACGTCCTCGGCCGTCGCGGTGGCTGGCAGCACGGTCACGTCGCAGCCAGCCGAGGCGAGGCAGCGCAGGATGTTGCGCTTCGCGCCGTAGTCGATGGCGACAACTTTCAGGTCGTTGCCTTCGGCTTTCTTGTAACCCTCGGGCCAGGCCCACCGCATCTCGTCCCAGCGGTAGCTTTGCGCACAGGTCACGTCTTTCGCGAGATCGAGCCCTTCGAGCCCGGACCATTCGCGGGCCTTGCGTACCAGCGCCTCGATGTCGAAGACCCCGTCGGGGTTGTAGGCGATCGCGACATGCGGCGCGCCTTGCTGGCGGATTTCGCGGGTGAGGCGGCGAGTGTCGATGCCGCCGATGCCGATGCGACCGCGCTTCTCCAGCCACTCGACCAGAGTCTCGGCGGCGCGCCAGTTCGACGGCTCGGTCGGGTCCCATTTCACCACCATTCCGGCGGCAACGGGATCGTTGGTTTCGTCATCTTCCGGGTTCACGCCGGTATTGCCGATATGGGGGAAGGTGAAGGTCACGACCTGGCCCGCATAGGAGGGGTCGGTCATGATTTCCTGATAGCCGGTCATCGACGTGTTGAAGACCAGTTCGGCCACTGTCTCGCCCGGGCGGCCGAAGCCCTTCCCGTAGAACAGCGAGCCATCAGCGAGTGCGATCAATGCAGTGGGCTTTTCCGATGCGGACTGGCTTGCAGGCATGGCGCGACTCCCCGATGTCAAAATTCGCCGGAACCTAGACGCGCTGGGCGCGGGGGTCAAGAGGGCACGAGATAATTGCGAATTGCTTATTTATCAACAACTTGCAAGAGTTGTGCGCGTTTCGCAATACCGCTATTCTGGCGCCTTCACGGAAGTAGGGACACGATGTGATGCAAATGCGCGACAAGATCGCCGCCGCGTTGAAAACGGCGATGAAGGAAAAGGATCAGGAGCGGCTCTCGACGCTGCGGCTGGTCAATGCCGCCATCAAGGACCGCGAGATCGCGATGCGTGCCGAAGGCGAGGGCGAGGGCACTGTCGGCGACGCCGAAGTGCTTGCGATCATGGGAAAGATGGTGAAACAGCGTCAGGAAAGCGCGCGGGCCTATGAAGAGGGCGGGCGGCTGGAACTGGCCGAGAAGGAACAGGCCGAGATCCGCGTGATCGAGGAATTCCTGCCGCGCCAGTTGACCGAAGACGAGGTGAATGCTGCCATCGAAGCGGCCATCGCGAAACTCGGTGCGGATTCGATTCGCGACATGGGCCGCGTGATGGGTGAGCTGAAAGGCCAATACACCGGACAGATGGATTTCTCGAAGGCGGGCCCGATGGTGAAGGATCGCCTCGCCTCGTGATCGGCGGCTGCCTTCGCTGGCCGGGAACAACGCCCCCTCGTGGGGCGTTTTCTTTTGCGCATTTTTGAAAGGAGGCGGCGATGCCGGCACAATCGAAGGCACAGCAGAAAGCTGCGGGCGCGGCGCTTGCCGCCAAGCGCGGCGAGATGAAGGTGGGCGATCTTCAGGGCGCCTCGAAGGAAATGTATGACAGCATGTCCGAGAGCGAGCTCGACGATATCGCGAGCACCAAGCGCAAGGATCTTCCGGACAGCAAGGACGACTGATCTGTCCGCTTGCCGCGGGGATCAGGAGGGCAGCGGCGCACGCGCGGCTGCGAGCCGGATCACCAGTTCGCGGTGCAGTCGTTGCCGTTCCTCGGGCGTGAGGAAAGCACCGATCTCGACCTCGCGCGGGCCGCCTCGCAGGGTCAGGTAGGCTGCGACCGGCCCGCCTTTTCCGTGAAGATCGACCTGTACCCAATGTGGATTCGCCGCCCAGTCGCGCGACGGCTTGCCCGGTTCGTGGCGGATAAGGTGCAGCTCGGGCCCGTTGAATGTCAGGATCTCGAGCACTTCGCCCGTGCGATAGCTGTGCGAGATCGCCCACCACACCCCCGCGATGGCGAGCGCGATGAAGGGCAAGAGCCCCCAAAGCTCCACGTGGCCCAGCAGTGAAAGTAGCGGCAGGCTGACCATGACGACGGTCGCCGCGATGAAGAAGACGAAACCTTTACGCGGCAAGGAGCGGTAGGGCCACAGGTGCAATTGATCGGGCAGGGGCGCAGCCTCGGAGCGGGGCGCCTCCATGGTTTGGCCTTCGGTATCCGTCCAGCGATAGGGCATGATCCGCCCGGTCCTTCCTGCAACCTTTCGCCCTTTTGCAAACGGCCCCGGATTGCTCCGGGGCCGTTCTCGTTATCAGGAGATGTAGATCACTAGTGCGCGTGGGCGTGATCCCAATCCTCGCGCTTCGGGAGCTCTTCGAAAGTGTGCTCCGGCGGCGGGGAGGGCAGGGTCCACTCCAGCGTATCGGCATACTCGTTCCAGTAGTTGTTCTCGGTGACGCGCTTACCCTTGAACAGGGTGTAGAACACGATGCCGAGGAAGAACACGAAGCTGGCGAACGAGATAAACGCACCGATCGAGCTGACGAAGTTCCAGGTGGCGAAGGCCTCCGGGTAGTCGATGTAGCGGCGCGGCATGCCCTGACGGCCGAGGAAGTGCTGCGGGAAGAAGATCAGGTTGGACCCGATGAACATCATCCAGAAGTGCAGTTTGCCGGCCCATTCCGGGTATTGGCGCCCCGACATCTTGCCGATCCAGAAGTAGACGCCGGCGAAGATCGCGAACACCGCCCCCAGCGACATCACGTAGTGGAAGTGCGCCACGACGTAATAGGTGTCGTGGTAGACGCGGTCGAGCGGGGCTTGGCTGAGCACCACGCCGGTCACGCCGCCGATAGTGAACAGGAACAGGAAACCGATCGCCCAGAGCATCGGTGTCTTGAACTCGATCGAGCCGCCCCACATCGTCGCGATCCAGCTGAACACCTTCACGCCGGTTGGCACCGCGATCACCATCGTCGCCACCATGAAGTAGCTCTGCTGGGTCAGCGACAGGCCGACCGTGTACATGTGGTGCGCCCAGACGACGAAGCCCAGAACACCGATCGCCACCATCGCATAGACCATCGGCAGGTAGCCGAAGACCGGCTTACGCGAGAAGGTCGCGATGACGTGGCTGATGATGCCGAAGCCCGGCAGGATGATGATGTAGACCTCGGGGTGTCCGAAGAACCACAGGATGTGCTGGTACAGGATCGGATCGCCGCCACCCGACGGATCGAAGAAGGTGGTGCCGAAGTTGCGGTCCATCAGCAGCATGGTGATCGCGCCTGCCAGAACCGGCAGCGAGAGCAGGATCAGCCAGGAGGTCACGAAGATCGACCAGGCGAAGAGCGGCACCTTGTGCAGCGTCATGCCCGGCGTGCGCATGTTGAGGAAGGTCGTGATCATGTTGATCGCGCCAAGGATCGAACTGGCGCCCGAGACGTGCACGGCGAAGATCGCGAGGTCCATGGAATAACCGCCCTCGTGGACCGATAGCGGCGGGTAGAGCACCCAGCCCACGCCCGAGCCCGAGCCGCCACCGCCACCCGGCGCCAGCAGCGAGGCGATCCCGAGCGAGGTGCCCGCGACATAGAGCCAGTAGCTGAGGTTGTTCATCCGCGGAAAGGCCATGTCCGGCGCGCCGATCTGGAGCGGCATGAAGTAGTTGCCGAAGCCCCCGAACAGCGCCGGAATGACGACGAAGAACATCATCAGGACGCCGTGATAGGTAATCATCACGTTCCAGAGGTGCCCGTCGGGGGTGCATTCCTCAGCCGAAGCGATGAAGCGCGCGCCTTCGGCGCACATGTATTGCACGCCCGGCTCCATCAACTCGAGGCGCATGTAAACTGTGAACAGGACCGAGATCAGCCCCACCGCGCCTGCGGTGAAGAGATACAAGATCCCGATATCCTTGTGATTGGTCGACATGAACCAGCGGGTAAAGAACCCGCGCGACTCATGTGCGCCCTCGCCGTGAACGGCTGCGTCCGCCATAGTGATCTCCCATTTCTCCCGACAGCCCCGGGTCTCCCGTCCCTTTGGGTCTGAATGTCGGGAGGTTATGAAGATTTGGAGGGCAGGGCAAGAATTCAGCACACGCTGCCGTGAAAAAATGTCGCAGCTCTGTCAGGTGTGAGTGATCCGTGATCTCGCGCCCTTGGCACGCGGAGCGCGGGCTGAGACCGCCCCGCGCGACAGTTGCGAATCCGCGACGCGGCTCACAAAAAAGCGGACCCTCGAAAGGGTCCGCCAACGAACGCGTGATATGTTCGTTTCGCGATCAGGACTCGGGCGCGTCGGGCGACACTTCTTCCGAGCCGAGATAGGCCGCAATGTCTTCCTGGTTCTTGCGCTGCTTGTAGGCCATGCCGGATTTCGCCTTGGGATCGCCGGTTTGTTCCTCGAGGAACTTCGTGGGATCGGTGATGTATTCGGCGAGCAGCTCTTCGGTCCAGACGGCGCCGGTTTCGGCGTATTCCTTGATCCCGTCCTTGTATTTATAGCCATCGACGGATGCGACCTTGCGGCCGATGATATTGTAGAGGTTCGGGCCGACCTTGCCGCCTTTGAAGATCGCCGTGCCATCGGGGGCGACGATCGAGTGACAGGCCTTGCACCGTTTGAATTCGTCTTTGCCTTTCTCGACGTCCTGCGCGAGCGCGGGGCCCGCAACGGCGACGGCGGTGATCATGGCAATAAGGCTGAGTTTCATCGCGTCTTCCTTGTTGGTTTTGAGTTAAAGCTCGAGCCCTCCCGACCCAGCTTTCACAGGGCAGTCACGCTGCCTTGAAGGGCGTTCTAACATGCATGATTGCCTATGTGTCCACTAAACTTCCGAGGTCGCATTTAGTTTACTCACGAAAATGCGACTGAATGTCGCACGCAGCGCGACGTCAAGATCGGCCATTCCCACCGGCAGGCCGAGGTCGACGAGGCTGGTGACCCCGTGCTCGCGAATCCCGCAAGGGACGATTCCGTCGAAATGCGAAAGATCGGGCTCCACGTTGATCGAGATGCCGTGGAAGCTGACCCATTTGCGCAGCTTCACTCCAATCGCGGCGATCTTGTCTTCGCGCAGGCTACCGTCTGCCGCCTTCGGTTTGTCGGGACGTTGCACCCAGACGCCGACGCGGCCGTCGCGAATTTCGCCTTTCACGTTGAATTCGTCGAGCGCGGCGATCACCCAGTCTTCGAGCTGGCGCACGAAGCAGCGCACGTCGCGCCCGCGCTTGTTCAGGTCGAGCATGACATAGGCGACGCGCTGGCCGGGCCCGTGATAGGTGTACTGACCGCCGCGCCCGGCCTCGAAGACGGGGAAACGCTCGGGATCGACAAGGTCTTCACGCTTGGCGGAGGTGCCGGCCGTGTAAAGCGGTGGATGCTCGAGCAGCCAGATCATCTCCTCGGCCTCGCCTGCGGCGATCTTGGCGACGCGGTCTTCCATGAAGGCAAGTGCCTCGTCGTACGGGACCGGGCTGTCACTTACGCGCCATTCCACCATTTCTTAACCTCACCCGCCGGAATTCCTCACCCGACGTCAATAATTCTTGCCACATCACCGATTCGGAGCGCAAACTTTACCTATTGGTAAGGTCGCGCACCCCCCGCGCCGGTCACATTCCGACCGGTCCTGTCGTGCAGAAACATGGAATTTGCGGGGCAACAGGCAAGACCGGAAGTCATTTGATTGGAGGGTTCAGGAATGAAACACAAGTTCGTTCTGGCGGGTCTTGCGCTCGCCGTCGCTACGGGCGGACCGGCCACGCCAGCATTGGCGGGCGGTTCGGATATCGTCGGCGGGGTGATCGGAGGGATCATCGGCGGCGCGATCGTGAACGAGGCCAACCGCCAGCCGCGTACGGTCACCAAGCGCACCTATTACAAGAAGCCGACCATGTCGTCGGCGCAGCGCGAGGCCAACCGCGAAGTGCAGGTCTCGCTCAACCACTTCGGATGGAATGTCGGCACTCCGGACGGGGTGCTGGGGCGCAACTCGCGCGCGGGCATCTCGCAATACCAGGCTTTCATGGATTTCCCGATTACGGGCGAGCTGACCGATATTCAGCGCAGCATCCTCACCACCGCCTATCAGAAGGCGAGCCTTGGCGGTTCGGCGGTTGCGCAGACGATCTCGACCCATCCGCAGGGGATGCGCGGCCTGCTGATGCAGACGCGCGACCAGATGCTGGGCACCGGAGATGCGACCTATGCCGGCAACTCGATCGGTGGTTTGCCGCCGCAGATTTCCGAGGCCGTGTTCGAGATCGCGCGCAGCTCCAATGTCGAACCGCAGCAGTTGATGGCGCGGTCGGGCTTCGTGCAGCTGGCCGATCTGAACAATGACGGTCGAACCGATTACCTGCTCGACACCTCGGTGCTGGGGCCGGGCTTCTGGTGCAACGACAAGAGCTGCGCGGTGCGGGTCTTCGCCTCGACGCCGAGCGGCTTCTCGCGCAACGATTTCCAGGCCTATAACGCGACGCCTGCCATGTTTACCTGTCAGGCGGGGGCCTGTCAGAAGGCTGGAGCGAACGTCCAGAACAACGCGCCGGTGACAGCCGCAGCGCCTGCGCCAGCTCCTGCCCCTGCTGCGCCGTCTTTCTCGACGCAGATGGCGTCGCAGCCGGCGCCTGCGATGCCGTCCTTCGTCGCGCCCGCGCCGGTTGCCGAACCGGTGCCGGTGTCGCTTGCGTCTTTCTGTTCGAAGACCAGTCTCGTCACCTCGTCGAATGGCGGCTTCGTCACGGAGGCCTCGCTGACCGATCCGGGGCAGGCTCTGGGCGAGCAGTTCTGCCTCGCGCGCGGGTACGCGCTCGATGAAGGTGCGGCGCTGGAGGCCAAGATCGGCGGCTTCACCCCCGAGCAGATCGCTGCGCAATGCCGCGATTTCGGGGCGCTTCTGTCCGAGCAGGTGGCCGCCGTCGGCAGCACCCCGCGCGAGGCGACGCTCGCAAAGGTCAAGAGCTTCATCGCCGGTTCGGGCATGAGCCCGGCGCAGCTGTCGGGCACCGCGAAGGTCTGCCTGTCGGTAGGCTACCGCACCGACGACATGGAGGTGGCGCTGGGATCGGCGCTGGTTCTGGGTGGTCTGGGCGAGGGAGCCTATGACGAGCTTGTCGGCCATCACCTTATGCAGGGAATCGGCACCGCCGAGCGCCCCGATCTCGCGATGGATTGGTACGAAAACGCGCTTTCGGCGCAGCCGGTCTTCGCGCCCGCACAGCCGGAGCGTAGCGGTCTCATCCGCAAGGCGGCCCTGATGATGAACGGCCGCGCCGATGCGTCCTCGGCGCCGAAGCCCGCGATGGCCCTGCCAAGCTTTGCCGCGAAAGCGGCAGAGCTCGTGGAAACCGCGGCGCCGCAATAACCTATCGCTTGCGCAGGCCGGGACCGCCCGGCCTGTCGCGACGGCAAGAGCGTGAATGAGAAAAATTCTCGCCAATCCCGAAATACCCCCTTTTCATCCCCCAAGCCTTTGGCTAATACGCGCCACACCAAGCCTAGACAGTGCGGTCGTGGCGGAATTGGTAGACGCGCAGCGTTGAGGTCGCTGTGGGGTAACTCCCGTGGAAGTTCGAGTCTTCTCGACCGCACCATCTCTCTCCCTAGGAGAGATCTGACTGACCCGACGCGGGTTATCCCCCAGATCAAGTTCACCGTGACACGTCGAAGATGCATGTGCATCTTCGCACGGCAGATTTTTGGCGGTTTTCATTATCTTCCAGAGGCTTGGTTCGCTTTGGCGGGCGCCGTGGGCTCGGCTCAGCGCTCGGTAGGGGCTCTTGCTGGTCCTGTTCCTCGACAGCGGCTTACGCTGAGCGAGGATCGCATGACCTGCCACATCACCGGAATCGTCATATCCCCGAGGGCACGATCAGCGCCAATTGTACGGTCAGCTTCGAGCGGCTCGGCGGAATCGTCACGAGCGTCGAGCAGGGGGGGGACGCAGCGCGGGGGCCTCGGATCGTCTCGGCATAGATTGACGCGAATGGCGCGCTCGTGAGCGATCTCCCCGCGGGCGTCTTTGCGCGAGTCGGGTGGCGACGCGGATAGCACAGTTTCCGCCGCTCGATCCGGCGGGGTCGCCGCAGCTTTACGCGATGGGAATCCCCGTGCGTCACGAAAGGCACCCGGCTCGCGACGCCGCGCGGTCCGCGCCGGGTCGAGAGCCTGCAGCCGGGCGACCTTGTCACCACGCTGGATGACGGGCCGCAGCCGGTTCTATGGTGCGCGCACCGCCGGTTCGGGGCAGCTCGCTGCCAATCCGCGGCTGCGTCCGGTCCGGCTGCAGCCCGGCGCGTTCGGTAATCGCCGGGCGCTCGTCCTATACGCGCAACATTGCGTCTGGCTGCTGCTGCCGAGTCACACCTTGGTCAAGGCCTAAGGCGCGTGGGTCGAAGGCTTTTGGACCGGGCCGCTGGCGCTACCTGCGCTGCCCTCCTTCGACCTGGCCCTCTGTTGCGCGCGCGACCCGATCTGGCCGAGGTCCATTTCCTCGGCGCGGCGCTCAATACGGTCTATGGTCCGCGTGTCCGGCCATGGTGACGCAGCGGCAATTTTGCCGCTCCAAATGCAAGTCTTGGTCGCTCCTTGCGCGACAGGTGACGCAAAACGGCAATTTTTCGGGCGAATCCGTGCTGTGATAGCCCTGTGACGCGGGTTTTTGATTTCCGGGTTGAAAAACGGAAGTGCCCTTGCTTTAGTCACATGCACGGGAAATGACCAACGACAAAAAACAACGGGGAGCCCGCTTTGAACAACGCAGCTAGCGGCGATGGATTCGTCGTATTCGACCGCGTGCAGAAGAGCTATGACGGCGAAACGCTCGTCGTGAAAGATCTCAATCTCTCGATCGGCAAGGGTGAGTTTCTAACGATGCTCGGCCCGTCTGGATCCGGAAAAACGACCTGCCTTATGATGCTTGCAGGTTTCGAGACCGCCACGAATGGCGAGATACGCCTCGACGGCCAGAACATCAACATGGTGCCTCCGCACAAGCGTGGCATCGGCATGGTGTTCCAGAACTACGCACTCTTTCCTCACATGACCGTAGGCGAGAATCTCGCCTTCCCGCTCGAAGTGCGGGGCATGGGCAAGGATGAGCGCGAAACCAAGATCAAGCGTGCGCTGGACATGGTGCAGATGGGGAGCTTCATCCATCGCCGTCCGGCGCAGCTTTCAGGCGGTCAGCAGCAGCGGATCGCACTGGCGCGCGCGCTGGTGTTCGACCCCGAGCTGGTCCTTATGGACGAACCGCTCGGTGCGCTCGACAAGCAGCTTCGCGAACATATGCAGTTCGAGATCAAGCACCTGCACGAAAGCCTCGGGATTACCGTGGTTTACGTCACCCATGATCAGGGCGAGGCGCTGACCATGTCGGACCGCGTCGCTGTGTTCAACGACGGGCGCATCCAGCAGCTCGCACCGCCGGATGAACTCTACGAGCGCCCGCAGAACAGCTTCGTCGCGCAGTTCATCGGCGAGAACAACAAGCTTCCGGGCAAGGTCGAGACGCTGAACGGCGACACCTGCACGGTGCGACTCGAGAATGGAGAGATCATCGACGCGACGGCGGTCAACATCCGCGAGGCGGGGCAGGAGACGCTGGTCTCGATCCGCCCCGAGCGGGTCGAATTCAAGCCCGAGATGATGCCTTCGGGCGCCCATACGATCACCGCGGACGTACTCGAAGTGATCTACATGGGGGACATACTGCGCACCCGGATGAAGGTCGCGGGATCGCGGGAATTCGTCATGAAATCGCGCAACACTCTCGATCAGGTGCGACTGACGGAAGGCCAGACGGTCAAGATCGGCTGGCACCCGCAGGACGCGCGCGCGCTCGATCTCTGAGAATGCGGAGCATGCGGGCCAAGCTCCGCACGCTCCGATCTGCCGCAACACGCGGCCAAGCGGCGAAAACGCCGTAAAACCACAAAAGCTCAACCAACTGGGAGTAAAACCAAGATGAAAAAAGCTATGATCCTGAGCACGGCGCTCGTCGGCCTCGTGGCCGGGGCGGCGCAGGCCGAACAAGTCACTGTCCTGTCCTGGGGCGGGGCCTACGAAAAGAGCCAAGTCGAGGCCTATAACAAGCCCTTCACCGAGGCGACCGGCATCGACGTGAACATGGAAGCCGCCGACAATCCCGGCACCCCGATCAAGGCGCAGGTCGAGGCGAACAACGTCTCGGTCGACGTGGCCGACGTCGAGAAGTCCGACGCGATCCGCCTGTGCGACGAAGGTCTGCTCGAGCCGATCGACCCCGACACCGACCTCGCCGCCGCCCCCGACGGCACCCCAGCGAGCGAGGACTTCATCGACGGCTCCTTCACCGTTTGCGGCGTGGCCAACATCGTGTGGTCGACCGTGATGTCCTACAATGCGGACAAGGTCGACGGCACGCCGACCTCGATCGCCGATTTCTTCGACACCGCGAAATACCCAGGTAAGCGCGGGCTGCGCAAGTCGGCGAAAGGCACGCTCGAAGTGGCGCTGATGGGCGCAGGCGTTCCGGCCTCGGACGTCTACAAGGTGCTCGGCACCCCCGAGGGCGTCGACAAGGCCTTCGCCGAGCTCGACAAGATCAAGAGCGATGTCGTGTGGTGGGATGCCGGCGCGCAGCCGCCGCAGCTGCTGGCCGATGGCGAAGTGGTGATGTCGACCGCCTATAACGGCCGTATCTTCAACGCCGAGGTCGCCGAGGGCCAGCCCTTCAAGATCGTCTGGGACGGCCAGCTTCTGGACTTCGACTTCTTCGTGATCCCGAAAGGGGCGCCGCATATGGAAGCCGCGAAGAAATACTTGAAGTTCGCGACCGAGACCCAGCAGCTCGCCAATCAGGCGAAGTGGATCTCCTACGGTCCGGCGCGCAAGTCCTCGGCTCCGTTGGTCGGCATGTATCAGGACGGCAAGACCAAGATGGGCCCGCATATGCCCACCGCGCCTGAGAACATGTCGAACGCTCTGGTCAATGACTCGGAGTTCTGGGCGGACCACGACACCGAACTGAGCGAGCGCTTCAACGCCTGGCTCGCTGGCTAAGTCCTGCGAGGGTCGCGCGGCACTCCGCCGCGCGGCCCGACCTGTTCGATGTCAGGAGCCCCGTGGATGTCAGCCTTCCGGTCGTCTCTGGCCAGCTTGTACCTCGGCCTTTTTCTGTCGCTGTCCGTCACCTTGCCCGCACGAGCGGATGAAGATGCGGTGGTCGGCTACGAGACCGGCGATACGCAGATGAACATGGCGATCGGCCAAGCCCGCGCGACTTATGAAACCGTCTTCATTCCCGCGGTGCGCGCCCGGTCCGGCTCGCGTTTCATGCTCAAGGCAGGGATCGATACCCCCGCCAATGGCCTCGAACATATCTGGATCGCGCCGATTTCGATCTCCGCGCAGAAAATCACCGGCACGTTGATGAACGAGCCCGTGCATTTCAAGGCGCATGCAGGAGACGAGATTACCTTCGCGCCGAACCAGATTTCCGACTGGAGCTTCCGACGCGAAGGCAAGCTCCACGGTAACTATACGACGCGGGTGATGCTGCCCGATATTCCCGCCGAGCAAGCCGCGAAACTGCGCGCGCAGCTCGCCCCGCTGCCCTGAGGGGCCAAGGAGACACGATGAGCGACGCAACGATGGATGCGAGCCTAAACGGCCCTGAACCAACACAGTTGAAGACTGCCGACGGGCTGCCGCTGAAGGTCGCCCTCGCGAAATCGCAGGCCCGCGCGAAACGCCGCGCCTTCCTGCTGGTCGCGCCTCTGTTCCTTTTTGTCCTGATCACCTTCGTGGTCCCGATCGGGCAGATGCTGCTGCAATCGGTCTATAACGACGGCTTCTCGAAGAATGCGCCGGCGCTTGGGCAATGGTTCGACGCGCATCCGCTGGGCTCGCCCATCGACGAGAGCGCCTATGCGGCGCTCGCCTCGGACCTCAAGCAAATGAAGGAAAACCGGACGCAGGGCGAGGCGGGGACGCGGATCAACTATGACGTGGCGGGCACGCGCTCGCTCTTCACCTCGACCGCGCGCAAGATCGAACGTCTCGAGCCGCCATGGAAAGAGGCCATCCTTGGCGTGGACGAGGGGTGGAGCGATCCGAACCTGTGGCGGGCGATGCGCTCTGCCTCGAGCCCCTATACGGTGGATTTCTACCTCGCCGCGATGGATCACACCCGCGACAAGGACAACAATATCGTGCCGGTCGATCCGCAGCGCGCGATCTACGGCAAGCTGTTCACCCGTACCGCGATCCTGTCTCTGGTGATCACCGTGCTGTGCATGATCCTCGCCTTCCCGATCGCGCATCTTCTGGCCTCGCTGCCGCTGGCGAAATCCAATCTTCTGATGATCTTCGTGCTGCTGCCCTTCTGGACCTCGCTGCTGGTGCGGACGACCTCGTGGATGGTGCTCCTGCAGCAGCAGGGCGTGATCAACGATCTGCTCGTCTGGTCGGGCCTGATCGGCAACGATAACCGGCTGGAGATGATGTATAACCAGACCGGCACGATCGTTGCGATGACCCACATCCTGCTGCCCTTCATGGTGCTGCCGCTCTACTCGGTCATGCGGACCATCCCGCCGAGCTATGTCCGTGCGGCCCGCAGCCTTGGGGCCACCTCGTGGACCGCCTTCCGCCGCATCTACCTGCCGCAGACGTTGCCGGGGATCGGGGCAGGGGCGCTTCTCGTGTTCATCCTCTCGGTCGGCTACTACATCACCCCCGCCCTTGTCGGTGGTGCGGACGGTCAGCTGATCTCGAACATGATCGCCTTCCACATGCAGAAATCGCTCAACTGGTCGCTCGCGGCAGCACTCGCCTCGATGCTGCTGGGCGGCGTCATCATCCTCTACTGGCTCTATGACCGGCTGGTGGGCATCGACAACATGAAGCTGGGCTGAGGAGAAACACAGATGGCCGTTCCCGCATATGCAAGCCCGCTCGAGAGAACCTGGCACTACGCCTATCTCGTGATCTGTGGTCTGATCTTCTTCTTCCTGATCGCGCCGATCGTGGTGATCATTCCGCTGTCCTTCAACGCGGAGCCTTACTTCACCTTCACCGAGAAGATGCTGAGCTTCGACCCCTCCGGCTATTCGATGCGCTGGTATGACATGCTGCTGACCTTCGGGATGCAGGAGCCGCAGGTCGAGCGCAGCTGGTCGTGGTGGATGGATGCCTGGCAGCATTCGACCTGGATCGACGTGGCGAAGAACTCGATCATCATCGGCTTCTTCTCGACGATCCTCGCGACGGTGCTGGGCACGCTGGCCGCCCTCGGCCTGTCGCGCCCCGAGATGCCGTTCCGCCGTGCCATCATGGCGGTGCTGATCTCGCCGATGATCGTGCCGATCATCATCACCGCGACGGGGCTGTTCTTCTTCTACTCGAAGACCGGGCTGGCGCATTCCTATCCGGGCATCATCATGGCCCACGCGACCTTGGGCATCCCCTTCGTGATCATCACCGTGACCGCGACGCTGGTGGGCTTCGATCACTCGCTGACCCGCGCGGCGCAGAACCTCGGCGCGGATCCGCGCACGACCTTCTTCAAGATCGTGATGCCGCTGATCCTGCCGGGCGTGGTCTCGGGTGCGCTGTTCGCCTTCGTCACCTCTTTCGACGAAGTCGTCGTGGTGCTCTTCGTGGCAGGCTACGACCAGCAGACGATCCCGCGTCAGATGTGGAACGGTATCCGCGAGCAGATCAGCCCCGCGATCCTTGCGGTGGCGACGATCCTCGTCTTCGTGTCGATCGCGCTGCTGACCACCGTCGAGCTGCTGCGCCGCCGCTCCGAGCGCTTGCGCGGGATGTCACCGGGCTAAGGCGTCAAGCGTCAGCGAGCAGCGCTCGCCCCCATAAAACGTCTCAAGGAGCCGGGTGAATACCGGCTCCTTTTTCTTTGAGGCGGCTTCGAACAGCGTCGCGCAAGAGCGCAGCTTCAGCGCATCGACCGGCCCCATGATCTCCTCGATGGGCGTGCCCGCATGGGCGAGCACCGCCTCGGAGGCCTCCACCAACCGCGTCCGCAATACCGGATCGGCGAGATAGGCCCGCGCCTCGGCCAGATCCGCGATCCCGTATTCACGCGCGCGCGGAGAGCGGCCGAGCGAGGCCAGTTGCGGGAAGATCCACCAGATCCAATGGCTAGTCTTGCGACCTTGGCGGAGTTCGCGCAGCGCGGTCGGATAGTCGCGGTCTTGGGGGGCGTGGAAGCGTTGGGTCATAGGATGAACCTAACACGCTCTGGACATCGCGAGGAAGGCCGCGTCCGACCCGAGGGTGGGCGCAATCGCGCCCGCCCTGGGGGCGGGTCGGGCGCGGCCCGGCCTAGGGGCCGGGCGGGGGGATCAGAAACCTTCCAATTCCTTTAGTTTCTTTTCCATCCAGTGACAGATCTTCTGAGCGAACACATCTGCCAAGTCTTCCCGTCGAACGTCCTTCAGCATTGGAGGCTGGTAACTTTGACCACGGTCCATCGCAGGCAGTAGCTGGATGTATGGCGTTTGACTGTTAACTGGAACTTGCGAGTTCAGCCATCCGGACGAAATCTTACCGTCGGTGGTGCTAAACTGACCATCTACGCGCCGCTCAATTGTGCGACCATCCTGTAGTGTCGTAATCTCGCGGCAATTCGAAATAGTAACGTTGCTTACGTTTCCCGCGAATGAAAACATTCCTCCAATTCGAAGCGCTGCCGGTTCAGGCTTTGCTGAGGACGCATGACCATGTTCTTCTGCGTTCCTCGCGTGAAAAGCATAGTTCAGGATTGGATTATCTTTTCTCTCTTTTATTAGATTATCTGCCCATCCATTTCGTTCGCGCTCCCGCGCGGCGGTTTCAGCAAATTTCAGAAATTTCCTGAACTCGCTGAGCGCCAAAGACCAATGTGTTCGAAGCTCTTCGTATGTGGCATCACCGGAGAGACGCTTTATAGCGATGCGGAAGTCGCAGACCGCGTCTCTTGCGCGCCTCTGAAAGGCGTGGACTTTCGGGTTGTTTCCCGTCACCCCCAAACCTCCGTAAACTCCCGCCACTCCCCTTTGCTCATGCCGGACGTCTCCTGTGTGATCTCCTCGCCCGCCAGACGGCGCTTCAGCAGCTCCACCGCCTTGCCCGACAGGTTCACCCCGCCCAGACGGTAATCCTCGAAGGCCGAATAGGCGGCGGGGACCCAGTCACGCACGATGTCGCACATGGTCTCGGCATAGACGCGGATCTCGTATTGCGCGTGGCTGTCGGCGCGCAGGCGCAGGAAGTGGAAGAGGTTGTGCAGGTCCACCTTCCAATACCATTGCGTGTAGATATTGGTGGGCAGGTTCATCCGCGCCAGTTCCCGCGCGAGGCCCTGCTTGCCCGCATCCTCGTCGGGCGTCAGCATGTCCTCGTAATGGTCATAGGCGCGCATCGCGTCGTCGCGCAGGATGTCGAGCACGCGGGCGGCCTCGGCGCCTTCCAGGACCTGACCGCGGCCCTGATGGTTCTGGCTCGATTGCGCGGCGAGCTGGCTGGCCTCGGGGATGTAGAACTCGCGGTCGAGGATCGAATAGCGCGCGGAGTATTCGTTCACGTTCGCGGTGCGGTGGCGGATCCACTGGCGCGCGACGAAGACCGGAAGTTTGACGTGGAATTTGACCTCGCACATTTCGAACGGGGTCGAATGCCAGTGCCGCATCAGGTAGCGGATCAGGCCCGCGTCGCTGTTCACCGTCTTGGTGCCACGGCCATAGGAGACGCGCGCCGCCTGCACGATCGCGTTGTCGTCGCCCATGTAGTCGATGACCCGGACCACCCCGTGATCGAGCACTTCATGGGCGGTATAGAGCCGCTTCTCCATCCCCGGCGAAACCGCCCGCGCGGTCATTTGCGTCTCGGCGCGCTGTGCGTCGATCTCGGCTTGTTGTTCGGGGGTGAGCGCCATGATGTCCTCCGGATGTCTCGAATCGACCTCCACTATATCTGCGATGGGCGGCTCTAGGAACCGCCATATCCTGTGGATAAGCCGGGGTGCTTGCCGCGGCCGCGTCAGGAGCTATCCTCCGGTTAACCGCAATCAGTTCCAAGGAAGCCTGTTCATGAAAATCGAATATCTGCACACGATGGTCCGCGTGCTCGACCTCGAGAAATCGAAAGCCTTCTACGAGCTTCTGGGGCTCAAGGAACGCAACCGCATCGAAAACGAGAAGGGCCGCTTCACGCTGGTCTTCATGTGCCCGCCCGATCAGGACGACGGCACGGCGGATGTCGAGCTGACCTGGAACTGGGACGGCGATAGCGGGCTGCCCTCGGACAGCCGCCATTTCGGCCACCTCGCCTACCGCGTCGAGAACATCTACGAGATGTGCCAGCACCTGATGGACAACGGCGTGACGATCAACCGTCCGCCGCGCGACGGTCACATGGCCTTCGTGCGCTCGCCCGACAATATCTCGGTCGAGCTGCTGCAGATGGGGGAGTCGCTGCCGATCCAGGAACCCTGGGCCAGCATGGAGAACACCGGAAGCTGGTGATTACTTGCGAAAGTGATCCTTGAGCTTGTCGAAGGGGCCGCGGGTTTCCGTGGCCTCTTTTTTTTGCGGGGCGTTTTGTGGGGCAGGGGTGTCGGCTTTCGTGGGTGCCTTGGTCCCGGTCGAAGAGCGCGGCGGCGCAACCCGCAGGCTCACCGCATTGAGGAATTTCGACCCGTCGCCCTCGGCCAATGCGGGCGCGCCGTCCGAGATCCCGCGCAGCAGATCGTCGAGCATCTCCTGCTCCGCCTTCGGAAAATCGTTGAGCACATAGCCCGCCACGCGGTCCTTGTGCCCCGGATGGCCGATGCCCAGCCGCACCCGCGCATAATCGGGGCTCATATGCTGATGGATCGAGCGCAGCCCGTTATGCCCGGCATGGCCGCCACCCTGCTTGAGGCGGCACTTGCCTGGGGCGAGGTCCAGCTCGTCATGAAAGACGGTGATGTCGGAGACATCGACCTTGTAGAAATCGGCGGCCGCGCGCACGGACTGGCCGGAAAGGTTCATGAAGGTCTCGGGCTTCAGCAGCACAACGCGGGTTGAGCCGAAACGGCCCTCACTCACCTGACCCTGAAACTTGCCGCGCCACGGGGCGAAGCCGTGATCCTCGGCGATCTGGTCGAGCGCCATGAAGCCGATATTGTGACGGTTGTTCGCGTATTTCGCGCCCGGATTTCCCAGGCCCACCCAGAGTTGCATGCGTCTCCCCTTTCGAACGACGGTGTCGAGGCTCTGCTCACTCCGGGATAAGTGAGCGCGCGCGAAGGGGAAAGGGGGTCGTCGCGTTCAGGCGGCGCGGTGTTCGACGTAGGCCGGGCGTCCCGATGAGCCGACGACGATCGGGCGCTCTTGAGTGTCGGGAAGGGCAAACTCATCGAAGAGGCGTTCGCTGGTCTCTTCGATATTGCACTTCGCGATTTCCTCATACCCGTTGCGCGGGAGTCGTCGGGCCGTAAAGATGCGGAACGGTCGCAGGACCGGACCCAGCACCGTATAGAGGGCGCGGCTAATTGCGTTGAGCATTCTAGGCGGTAGCACCACGAATGCTGCAAGAACGAGTGCGAATAGCTCCAGCATGTGACTAGCCTTTAGGTTGTATTAACTTTGAGGCTATAGCGTTTCGCGCAAAAGGCGAGGAAATTCGAGATCACATAGATGTGAACTTGAGTGGTTGGCGGTTTGCCGCGCATCCGGGGAATCAAGCGCCGCGCAAAGAAAAACGGGGCCCCGAAAGGCCCCGTCTCGAAAATCTCATCGGAAGAAGAATTACTCTTCGGTCGCTTCTTCGCTGGCTTCTTCGCCTTCGTCCTCGTCGGAGGAACCGCCACCGAAGCCTTTCGGCGGGGCGACGTTCGCGATCACGAAGTCACGCTCGATGGTGGGCTTGGCGCCTTTCGGCAGGTCCACGTCGGAGATGTGGATGGTGTCGCCGATCTGCTTGCCTTCGAGGTCGACCACGATCTGCTCGGGGATATCGCCGGCGAGAACGTTGAGTTCGACTTCCGGGCGCACCGCGACGAGGGTGCCGCCGCGCTTCAGGCCGGGCGCCTTCTCGTGGTTGATGAACTCGACATGCACGAAGAGCGAGATGCGCGAGTTGCGGTGGGTGCGCATGAAGTCGACATGGGTCGGCAGGTCCTTCACGACGTCTTTCTGAACGCCGCGGCAGATCACGCGGACGTCTTCCTGGCCTTCCATCTTCAGGTTGAAGAGGGTGGACATGAAGCGGCCTTTGCGCAGGCGGGTGATCAGGCGGTTGTAGTCGAGGTTGATTGCAACCGGGTCCTTGCCGTCGCCATAGACGATACCGGGCACGAGGCCCTCACGACGCGCTTGCCGAGCGGCCCCCTTGCCCGTCCCCGTACGCGCCACGGCTTCGATCGTTTCGATCTCTTTTGCCATAACTGGTCTCCAATTTGTCAAAGTGATGGGCCGCCTCCAAGGGTGTCGGGCCCATGAAGCCGCGCGAATACTCGGGATTGGCCGGGATGGCAAGTGGAAACCGACGACGTTACGGAAACCGGGCGGGGACGGAAACCGGGGTTGCCACAGCCTGGTACCTGACTAAAGTCAGAAAATATTCCGGACTTCAGTCAGGTATTTCCATGGATTCTATCGCACGTATACGCCGGTTCAACCGGGCCGTCACCCGACAGCTCGGGGCGCTCAACTCGTCTTTCCTGGGGCGTGGCCGCCCGCTTGGTTCTGCGCGGGTGCTCAACCTGATCGGGCGCGGGCAGGGGGATGTCGCGAAACTGCGCGAGGTATTGGCCCTCGATTCCGGGCAGATGAGCCGCCTGTTGCGCGGGCTGGAGGGCGAGGGATTGATCGTGATGGAGGACGATCCCGAGGACGGGCGGCGCCGCATCGCGCGGCTCACCGACGCGGGCCAGGCGGAATTCGCGGAATATGAACGGCTCTCCGATGCGCAGGCGGCGGATATCCTGTCCCGCCATCCCGATCACGCCGCGCTGCTGGGGGCGATGGACCTGATCGCGACGTCGTTGACGCGCAGCGAGATCGAGATTGTGCCCTGCGACCCACTCGATCCGCGCGCGCAGTCTTGTCTGGCCAAATATTATGCGGAACTCTCTGCCCGGTTCGACGGGGGCTTCGACGTGAGCCTGTCGAAAGACCCCGAGGCAGCCGAGATGCGTCCGCCCCATGGCACGTTCCTGATCGCCTTATCCGACGGATTGCCGCTGGGCTGCGCAGCCCTGAAGGGCGGGGCGGACTATGCCGAGGTGAAACGCGTCTGGATTGCCCCCGCCGCACGCGGCTTGGGGTTGGCGCGGCAGCTAATGACCGCGCTCGAAGTCTCGGCCCGCGAACTGGGCCACCTGCGCCTGCGGCTCGACACGAATTCAGCGCTGCCCGAAGCGATCGCAATGTACCAGCGCTTCGGCTGGCACGAGATCCCGCGTTACAACAGCGATCCCTACCCGGACCGGTTCTTCGAGAAACGCCTGCTCGCTCAGGAATAAGTGTCGAAGAACCCGTTCGGGATCAGCAGATCGTCCCGGCCCAGATCCGCGATCCGGCGCTTGCCACACAGAGCCATCGATGTGTCCAGCTCTTTTTGGATGACCTCGAGCGCCTTGGTTACGCCCGGCTCGCCCATCGCGCCCAGACCGTAGACATAGGCGCGCCCGATCATCACGCCCTTCGCGCCAAGCGCCAGCGCCTTGAGCACGTCCTGCCCCGAGCGGATACCGCTGTCGAGCCAGACTTCGGTCTTGTCGCCGACTGCGTTGACGATCTTCGGCAGCATCCGGATCGAGCTGAGCGCCCCGTCGAGCTGACGCCCGCCATGGTTCGAGACCACGATCGCATCGGCTCCTGTGGCGGCCGCCATCTCGGCATCTTCTTCGCTCAGGATTCCCTTCAGGATCACCTTGCCGCCCCACATGTCCATGAGCTGCTTGATCCGGTCCCAGTTGAGCGACTGATCGAATTTCTCCGCCGTCCAACTTGCCAGCGAGGCGGGATCGGCGGCGCTCTCCACATGGCCAACGATATTGCCGAAGAAGCGCCGCTTGGTCTGCAGCATCTCGATGCCCCAGCGCCATTTCGTGGCCAGATCGGCCAGCACGGCGGGGGTGAATTTCGGCGGCGCCGTCAGGCCGTTCTTGAGGTCCTTGTGCCGCTGCCCCAGCAGCTGCAGATCGACCGTGATGACCAGCGCGGAGCAGCCCGCGGCCCGTGCCCGATCCAGCACGCGCTTGTTATAGTCGTCGTCGGTCAGGGTATAAATCTGGAACCAGAAGGGCTGGCTGACATTCTCGGCCACGTCCTCGATCGAGCAGATCGACATCGTCGACAGCGTGTAGGGTACGCCGAACTTCTCCGCCGCGCGCGCCGCCTTGATCTCGCCATCCGCGCGCTGCATCCCCGTCATCCCGACCGGGGCCAGCGCCACCGGCATCGCGACGTCCTGACCCAGCATCGTCGAGTTCGTCGAGCGCCCCGTCATGTCCCGCGCGATCCGCTGGTTGAGCCGAATCTGCGCGAAATCCTCGGTATTCTCGCGGAAGGTCTGCTCGGTATACGAGCCGCTTTCCGCGTAATCGTAGAACATCTTCGGCGTGCGGCGCTTATGCAGACGTTTCAGATCGGCGATGGAGGTGATGACGGGCATGGGGGTTCCTCTCTCCGTGGTTAAGTTTCCTTACCAATCGCGCGAAATTTGCGCAATCACCCATCGCAAGGCTTGCAATCATGCCCGATCCGTTCCCATCTCGCCGGGAGAACACGAAAAGGAGAGCGCCGTGAACGAGGTATGGCTCGGCCTGATGGGCGGCATGGTGGCGGGCGTCGCGACAGCCGCCGGGGCGATCCCGGCGCTCCTGGGTCGCTCGATGAGCCAGCGCACCGCCGATACGATGCTGGGCTTTGCGGCGGGCGTGATGCTCTCGGCGTCGTATTTCTCGCTGATCCTGCCGGGGATCGACGTGGCAGAGACCATGTTCGGCTCTGTCTGGGTCGCCGCCGCCATCGCCGCGATCGGGATCGCCATCGGCGCGGGCTTCGTGGCCTGGCTGAACGCGACCCTGCCGCACGAGCATTTCACCTCCGGCCGTGAGGGTGCCGATGCGGCGCAACTGGCGCGGATCTGGCTCTTCGTGATCGCGATCACCATTCACAACTTTCCCGAAGGTCTGTCGATCGGCGTCGCTTTCGGCGCGGGCAACGAGAACGGCTTCTCGGTTATGACTGGCATCTCGCTGCAAGACATCCCGGAAGGCCTCGCCGTGGCCGTCGCGCTGATCGGGCAGGGCTATTCTCGGCGGAAGGCCTTCTTCGTCACCGCGATGACCGGGGCGGTCGAACCCGTGGGCGCGCTGGTCGGCGCAGCTGCCGTGTCGGTCTCCGGCGCACTGCTGCCATGGGGGCTGACCTTTGCAGCGGGTGCCATGCTATACATCATCAGCCACGAGATCCTGCCCGAAACCCACCGCAACGGGCACCAGAACCGCGCGACCGCCGGGCTACTCTTCGGCCTGATCCTGATGATGTTCCTCGACGTGACGCTTGGCTGATCCCTCTTTACTTCCGCGCTGCCCCAGCGTAAGCGCCATGCATGATCGCAAGGGCCGCATATATTTCCCGTCCCCGACGTCGCCGCTGAAGCGCCTGACGTCCGATCTGCCGTGGCCTGCCGCCACACCCAATCCGAAATCGCTGACCGAAGGCCCCCGAATGTTGACAGCCCCCCGGGACTGTTGCACGAATTTGCCTTCCCTTACTGGAGCTTGACCCCGATGATCCCCTCCGTCCTGCCGACCTATAATCGCGCACCGCTCGCCTTCGTTAAGGGCGAAGGTTCCTGGCTCGAGACGGCGGATGGGAACCGATATCTCGATATGGGCGCTGGGATCGCGGTGAATGCGCTGGGTCATGCCGCGCCGGAACTGGTCGAGGCGCTGACCGAGCAGGCCGCGAAGCTTTGGCACGTCTCGAATCTCTACCAGATCCCGCAACAGCAGGCGCTGGCCGATGCGCTGGTCGAGAAGACCTTCGCCGATACGGTCTTCTTCACCAATTCCGGCACCGAGGCTGCGGAACTCGCGATCAAGATGGCGCGGAAATACTGGTCCTCGAAAGGCGAGGATCGGGTGGAGATCATCACCTTCGAGGGCGCCTTCCACGGCCGCTCCACCGGTGCGATCTCGGCCACGCCGAAATCGGAAAAGATGGTGAAGGGCTTCGGCCCGCTGCTGCCCGGCTTCACCCAGCTTCCCTGGGGCGATCACGAGGCGCTCAAGGCTGCCGTCACCGACAAGACCGCCGCTATCCTGATCGAGCCGATTCAGGGCGAAGGCGGCATCCGCCCGGTGCCCGATCAATGCCTGAAAGGGCTGCGCGATCTCTGCGACGAGACCGGCGCGCTCCTGATCTTCGACGAGGTGCAATGCGGCGTGGGCCGCTCTGGCCGGCTTTTCGCGCATGAATGGGCAGGCGTCACGCCCGATATCATGATGGTCGCGAAGGGCATCGGCGGGGGCTTCCCGCTGGGTGCTGTTCTGGCCACCGAAGACGCCGCCTCCGGCATGGTCGCGGGCACGCATGGCTCGACCTATGGCGGTAACCCGCTGGGCTGCGCGGTCGGCGCCAGGGTGATGGAGATCGTCTCCGAGCCCGCTTTCCTCGACCAGGTGAACGCCAAGGCAGGTTTCCTGCGCCAGAAGCTCGAAGGGCTGATCGCGGCGCATCCCGACACGTTCGAAAGCGTGCGCGGCACCGGACTGATGCTGGGGCTCAAATGCAAGCGCGCGCCGGCCGATCTCGTGGCCGCCGCCTATGACCAGCACCTGCTGACCGTCCCGGCGGCGGATAACGTGCTGCGCCTGCTGCCCGCGCTGAACATTTCCGAGGCCGATCTGGCCGAGGCGGTGACCCGGCTCGATGCCGCCGCGTCGCAACTCGAAAAGGCCGCCTGACTTCCTCTTGGCGTAAATATCCTCGGGGGCTGCGCGGGAGCGCAGTGGGGCGGACAGCCCCTCAGGCCCCTCCACGAAAGACAAACCGATGAACCATTTCCTCGATATCCACAAAACCGACCCCGCCGCGCTGCGGTCCATGATCGACCAGGGCATCGCGATGAAGCAGGCCCGCAACGGTCGCCCGAAAGGCGCGCCCGATGACGAGCAGCCGCTCGCCGGTCACATGGTCGCTCTGATCTTCGAGAAGCCCTCGACCCGGACCCGCGTCAGCTTCGATGTCGGCGTGCGTCAGATGGGCGGGCAATCGATGGTGCTCTCGGGCGCGGATATGCAGCTGGGCCATGGCGAGACCATTGCCGATACCGCCCGGGTTTTGTCGCGCTACGTCGATCTGATCATGATCCGGACCTTCGAGGAGGAAACACTGCTCGAGATGGCCGAATATGCCTCGGTGCCGGTGATCAACGGCCTGACCGACCGCACTCACCCCTGCCAGATCATGGCCGATGTGATGACCTATGAAGAGAAGCGCGGGCCGATCGCGGGCAAGAAGGTGGTCTGGTCGGGCGACGGCAACAACGTCTTCGCCAGCTTCGCCCATGCCGCGGCGCAGTTCGGCTTCGATCTGACCTTCACCGGGCCGGAAACGCTCGACCCCGAGCGTGCGTGGCTCGACTTGGCCGAGAAGGCGGGGCACCCGATCACGATAGAGCGCGATCCGATCAAGGCGGTCGAAGGCGCCGATCTGGTTGTCACCGACACCTGGGTGTCGATGCATGATCCGGAATCCGCGAAGGAGCGTCGCCACAACCAGCTGCGGCCCTACCAGGTCAACGAGGAGCTGATGAGCCACGCCAAGCCCGACGCGCTTTTCATGCATTGCCTGCCCGCGCACCGCAATGACGAGGCGACGAGCGGCGTCATGGACGGCCCAGCCTCGGTGATCTTCGACGAGGCAGAGAACCGTCTGCACGCGCAAAAGGCGGTGATGCGCTACTGCCTCGGCAAGTGAGGACAGAAGCCGGGCAGGGGGTCACTCCAGCCCGGCGATGATCGCGCGCAGCGTCTCGATCCCTTCGCCCTTTTCGGACGAGGTCAGTACGATCTCGGGGAAGGCGGCAGGGTGTTTGGCCAGCGCCTTACGCACCTGATCCAGCACCTTTTCGCAATCTTTCGCGCTGACCTTGTCGGCCTTCGTCATCACGACCTGAAATGGGACGGCGGCGCGGTCAAGCAGCGTCAGGATCTCCTCATCCACCGCTTTGACGCCGTGGCGCGTGTCGATCAGCACGAAGGCGCGACGCAGCGTTGCGCGGCCCGACAGGTAATCCTTCAGCAACGCCTGCCATTTCGCGACCACCGCGACCGGGGCCTGCGCGAAGCCGTAGCCCGGAAGGTCGACCAGATAGGGTCCGTCCTGCGTGGTGAAATAGTTGATCTCCTGCGTGCGGCCCGGCGTGTTCGATGCGCGCGCGAGGTTGCGGCGGTTCGTGAGCGCGTTGATCAGGCTTGACTTGCCGACATTGGATCGTCCCGCGAAGCAAACCTCAATGCGGTCGGCGGGTGGTAGCCCCTTCATCGCGACGACGCCCTTGAGGAAATCGACGGGGGCGGCGAACAGCTTGCGCCCCCGCTCACGCGCGAAATCGTCGGGCTCTTCGGCCAGCGGGAAATTCAACTCCATCAGAGTACCTCGATCTTGTCGCCGCGCGCGACGCGGCCCTGTTTTGTGACGAGGCAGAATACGCCAAGGTCAGTATGCCCGTAATGGCGTTCCAGCTCTGCCAGCATGTCGATGTCGCGCTCGCCCGTCTCGATACTGGCGTCCGTCGCGCGACAACGCCCGATACAGGCGCGCAGTTGCAGCTCTGCCTCGCCCACGCGTACCGTTTTCCCGATCAGGTCCATCTCGGCGAAGGGCTCCCAGCCCTCGACCCAGAGATTGGCGCGGAAGCGGCGGCGGTCGATGGGCTTGCCCACGCGCGCCGAGAGATCGTCGAGCGAAGCCTGCCCGATCAGCGAGACATAGGGCAGGGGATCATCGGTGAAAGCCCGGTCGGGGCCGCGTACCAGCGCGGTCGGGCGCGGCGCGCTCTCGGGCCAGAACGGGCGCAGCCATTCGAACAGTTTGCGCTGGTCGAGCTCACGCTCGGGATCGATCTCGAGATGCCATTGCTCGGGGTGCTCCAGCAGAATGTGTCCGTTCTCGAGCATCCGCGACGTCACCCCCATCAGGCCCGGCGCGGAACGCCCGATCACGAAGTTGATCTTTTGGCCCCAGCTATCCGCGCGCCCCTCTGCATCGACACCGATCTTGGAGCGCTCATGCAGCACCGCCCACTCCCGGTCGCAAGGCAAGACGCGCCCCTCTTCAAGGGACGCGTCCTTCAGTTCCTCTACCCCGATCGACTTGATCGGATGTCGGTAGATGCGAGAGAGCGTTGCGCTCATTTCTTCTCTTCGGCGGGTTTCTTCCGCGAGAAGCTCTCTTTGATATTGCCGAACAGGTCCGGCCGCTTCCCGTGCATCGACATGATCGTGTACTGCTGGATGAACGTGATCGTGTTGTTCGTGATCCAGTAGAGCACGAGGCCCGAGGCGAAGCTGCCCAGCATGAACATGAAGACCCACGGCATCCACGCGAAGATCATCGCCTGAGTCTTGTCCGTCGGCGCCGGGTTCAGGCGCTGCTGGAACCACATCGAGACACCCAGCAGGATCGGCAGGATACCGAGCGACAGGATGAAGAGCGGCGAGCCCGGATCGGGCGCTGCGAAGGGCAGCAGGCCGAACAGGTTCAGGATCGAGGTCGGATCGGGGGCCGAAAGGTCGTGGATCCAGCCGATCCACGGCGCGTGATACAGTTCGATCGTGACGTAGATCACCTTATAGAGCGAGAAGAAGATCGGGATCTGGATCAGAAGCGGCAGACAGCCCGCGGCGGGGTTCACCTTGTGCTTCTTGTAGAGCTCCATCATGCCCTGCTGCATCTTCTGGCGGTCGTCGCCAGCGGCCTCTTTCATCTTCTCCATCTCGGGCTGCAGTTCTTTCATGCGCGCCATCGAGATGTAGGACTTCCGTGCCAGCGGGAAGACGATCAGCTTGATGATGAAGGTCAGCGCGATGATCGCCCAGCCCATGTTGCCGATCGCGCCATGCAGGAAGTGCAGGAGGCGGAACATCGGCTTGGTGAGGAAGTAGAACCAGCCCCAGTCGAGCGAGTCGACGAATTTCGGGATCGGGACATTGTCCTGATAGTCGCGCAGGGTTTCCCATTCCTTCGCACCGGCGAAGAGGTGGGTCTGCGCGTCACCCTTGGCGCCCGGCGCGACGTCGATCACCGGCAGGCGGGTCTCGGTCTGGTAGATGTCGGACTTCTCGCCCGAATATTTCACCACCGAGGTGAAGGGGCCCGAGATCGGCGCCAGAACGGTCTGCCAGTATTTGTCGGTAAAGCCCGTCCAGCCGGCGTCCTTCACCTGCTTGATCTCGGCCTGACCCTCGGCGCCCTTGTTATCGAGCTTGGTGATGTTCTTGTATTTGATCTCTTGGAGATTGCCGTCATCCATCGCCACGAGGCCTTCGTGGAGCACGTAGACGCGGCGCTCCTCGGGGATGCCGTGACGCGCGATGATACCGTATGGGGCAAGCTTCACGGCGGCGTCGGTGCCGTTCTGCACCGACTGCTTGATCGTGAAGAGATACTTGTCATCGACCGAGATCTCGCGCTGGAAGGTCAGGCCGTGGCCGTTGTCCCACTGAAGCGTCACAGGCGTGTCGGGCGTGAGTTTGCCGGTGCCGACCTGCGTCCAGACCGTATTCGGGCCGGGCACCTGATCGCCCGGCAGACCGCCCGCGGGCAGCCAGCCATATACGACGTAATAGGGCAGGGTCGAATTGTCCGTATTGCCGCTGATGGGCGAGAGGAGACGCACGTCGGGCGAATCTTTCGCCAGCGTTTCCTTGTATTTCTTGAGCGACAGGTCGTCGAAGCGCCCGCCGAGAGTCGAGATCGAACCCTCGACCGCCGGGGTGTCGATCGCGATGCGCGCGGCGCTTTGGGCTTGGGCGCTCGCGGTTTGCGACATGGTCGCCGTATCGACCGGCGCGCCGGTGGTGTCGGCCGCAGACTTCGGTGCGATATCAGTGCTTTCGGGCGTCGCGGCCTGTTGCGTGGTCACCTCGCTCGGCGGGGTCGTCGTGTCCTGCGTGGGCGGGAAGAAATAGGTCCAGACGCCCAGCACGACTGCGGAGAGTACCACCGCGAGAATGAGATTCTTGTTTTGGTTGTCCATGAAACCCTAAGTCCACAAGCCTGTCGAAAACTTGCATGGGTTCAACAGAAGGGGCAGCCAAAGGTCAAGCCATTTTCCCTTGAAACGATCGATCGGGCACGGTTTGCCTCTGCGTGCTTGGTCACGATGCCGGACGCGCGGCGGCGGAGCGCGGTCTGCGGGGCCGCTCAACGCCGGCCGATTTGCGGCGTCGCGGCGAGCTTGGTGCGGTGCCGTTCTGCCCAATAGAGAAATTCGCTAATCGGCATCGGGGCGGCGATCGCCGGGCCTTGCACCGCTGAGCAGCCCAGCTGGCACAGCATCGCGTGCTCGGCGATACCCGGCACCCCTTCGGCGAGCGTTTTCAGCCCCAGTCCTTCGGCCATCGATACGATCGCGGCGGTCAGGCGCTGGTGTTCGGTGTTGTGGTCGATCTGTGCGGTGAGCGAGCGATGGATGCGCAGCCGCTGCGGTCCGAGCCGGTGGATCGTTTCTGCCGAGACGGGGCCGGAGCCGAACCCCGCCAGTTCGATCAGGCAGCCGAGGCGTTTGATTTCGTGCAGGGTGCGACAGCAAACCGGATCGTCGAGCCGCGCCACCATCGCCTGCGGGACGATCAGCCGCAGCCGGTTCGGGGCGATCCCGAACCGGTCGAATTCCCAGGCCAGCCGCTCGGCCAGTCTCGGGTCGCCCATCTGGCCGTGCAGGAATGGCAGCGAGGCCGGGCCGAAGTCGCTGCCGTCGCGCGAGATGTCGCGCAGCGCACCGAAGGCCGCGTAGAGCATCACCTCGGAGAAGCGCGCGCCGAGCCCTGCAGCTTCGATCGCGGGAAGAATCTCGCTTTCGGTCAGGATCCCGCGCTGCGCGTGAAGCCAGCGCGGGATTGCCTGAAATCCCACGATGTCCCCGGTATCAGTGGATATCTGCGGCAGGAAGAACGCCTTTATATGCCCGGCCTCCAGTGCCTCCCTCACGCTGGCGGATAGCGGGTGCGGGCCCGGCTCTTTCATGACGATCTTGTTGGAGCGGGAGGAGCGGATCGCGCCGGGACCGCTGCGCATCGCGCGCTCGGCGGCGGTTTCGGCGCGCGACAGGGCCGCCTCCGCCTCCGCATGGGCGTGCGCTTCGGCCTTGGCCAGCGTGGCGGCGTCCTCGCGATGGGCAGGGGACGCATCACTCCGGCCCACGAGGTGAAAGCCGATATGCATGGTGATCTGTTCGGTCTGTGCCGCGATCGAGTAAGGCTCGCTTACCGCTTCCTGCAGGCGCCCGCAAAGCTGGATCATGCCCTCGAGCCCGAGGCGTGGCGTCGGGCGCAGCAGGACCGCGAAACGGGCGCCCTCCCATCGGGTGACTACGTCGCCGCTGCGCAGCTGACCCTGAAGCCGCTCGCCGATCCGGCGCAGCAGCAGGTCGAAGTCCCGGGCCGACAGGCGCCGGAGCGCCTGCTCCGGCGCGTCGAGACCGAGGATCAGGCAGCCGGTCGGGCGATTGCGCGCCCGCGCGTCCTGCAGGGATGCGGCCATTTCGGAGATCGCGGCATTTGGCGGCGGCAGGCCGGTAGCGGGGTCGCAGCCTTCCTCGTCAGTCTCAAGCGGGACGGGCAGGGGACGGGTCATCCAACCCACCAGAAGCGCGGTAAGGCCGATCAACACCATCGCCTCGGGCCCCACCCAAAGCAGGGCGAGCCCACAGGCCGGTACGAAGGCGATCATCTCGCGACGGAGCAGAACCGGCCCCGGCTTGCCGTGATATTTTGCGCGCAGCTCTGATTTGCGGGCGGCGCGCTTGCCCCCGTCCTTTCCCATGACACCTACCCCCGTGGCACATGCAGGCCCCTCAGGAGCCCCCTTCGCCGGCGAGGTTAGGCGCAATTGGTATTCAGCCGGTTAATCGCGCTCGCGCAAAACCGGGACGTTTTCGTTAAAATCCGCTTCACTCTCCGCGCGCCGCTCGAGCCCCGCGAAATCGAAGATCGCGGGGTCGCACAGGTGCGAGGGGCGCGCGTTGAGTAGCGCCTTGAACATCTTGTTGCGGCGGCCGGGGGCGTTCTTCTCCCAGCCGTCGAGCATCATCTTCACCTGCTGGCGCTGCAGCCCGTCCTGAGAGCCGCAGAGATCGCAAGGGATGATCGGATAGTCCATCGCGCGGGCGAATTTCTCGCAATCCTCCTCCGCGACGAAGGCGAGCGGTCGATAGACGAAGAGATCGCCTTCCTCATTCAGCAGTTTGGGCGGCATCGTCGCAAGGCGCGAGCCGTGGAACAGGTTCATGAAGAAAGTCTCGAGAATGTCGTCGCGGTGATGACCCAGCACGACGGCCGAGCAGCCTTCCTCGCGCGCGATGCGATAGAGGTTGCCGCGCCGCAGCCGCGAGCAAAGCGCGCAATAGGTGCGGCCCTGCGGGACCTTGTCCATCACGATCGAATAGGTGTCCTGATATTCGATCCGGTGCGGCACGCCCATCTTCTCGAGGAATTCCGGAAGCACGGTCGCGGGGAAGCCCGGCTGGCCCTGATCGAGATTGCAGGCCAGCAGCTCCACCGGCAGCAGCCCGCGCCATTGCAGCTCGTGCAGCACGGCCAGCAGCGTGTAGCTGTCCTTGCCGCCCGACAGGCAGACCAGCCAGCGTTGACCGCGTTCGATCATGCCGTATTTATCGATCGCCTCGCGGGTCTCGCGCACGATGCGCTTGCGCAGCTTCTTGAACTCGGTCGTCGAGGGCGCTCCTGCGAAAAGCGGATGGATCGGGCTGTCTTCATCATCAAGCATCTGGAGTGTCCTTCGCGTCATGCGCATGGGCGCAACGATGGGCGGCGTCATGTTCGGGATCGGCGCCAGGCACCGGGTCGTAGCCATGCCCGCCCCAGGGGTGGCAGCTCAGGAGCCGTTTCCCGGCAAGCCATCCCCCTTTCAGTGCGCCGTGCCTCTCGAGCGCTTCGAGCGCATAGACCGAGCAAGTCGGCTGGTAGCGGCAGCCGTGCCCCATCCAGGGGCTGAGCAGCAAGCGATAGGCATGAACCGGCAGGGCGAGGATTCGGGCGAGGGGGCTCATTTGCGTTTGCTCCCCTTGGGTTTGCGCGGCCGCGGCGGGGTGATCGGCAAATCGTGAATGATCGTGAGCACGGTCTCGAATTCGGCCAGCATGGCGGCGAAGTCGCGCGTTGCGGTCGCCTCGGGGCGCCCGACCAGAACATAGTCCCAGCCCGGCCGACCCGCCTTGGGCAGAACGGCGCGGGCGATTTCGCGCAGACGCCGTTTCGCGCGATTGCGCGCCACCGCATTGCCGAGCTTCTTCGAGCAGGTGAAACCCACGCGGATCAGATCGGGGGCGACGAGCTCGTCTTCGCGGCGTTTGCGCGCCTGCAGCAGAAAGCCGGGCATCCCCTTACGCTGCGCCGAGGCCGCTTTCAGGAAATCCGCCCGCTGCCGCAGAACCGCGGTCGGGCGAGTCGGATCATCTGAGCGTATGGCGGCCATCAGGGGACCTCCGGCGAATAAACGGCGCGCAAAATAGCGAAGCCGCCGGTCTTTTCACCGATCCGACCCGAGGGCCCGACCTGCGAAAAGCATCCGGCGGCGTCAAAAGCCAGTCGCGGCTGTAACGGCCTTATGCCGACAGACGCTTACGGCCCTTCGCGCGACGGGCGTTGAGAACCCGGCGTCCACCCTTCGTGGCCATGCGGCTGCGGAAGCCGTGGCGACGGGCGCGAACGAGGTTCGACGGCTGGAACGTGCGTTTCATCGTTTTCACTCCGGTTCGGGCCCAGAAACAGGATTCGAGGGCCAGATAGCATTTCGAAGCCGCTCTTTAGTGACCTCTCCCCGGCAAGTCAATTCGCGAAAGCGGGTTTTTCCGGCTTTTCCGGTCGCTTCGCATGGATCGTGACCGCTCACGGGGTTTTGCCTTTCGTGCGAGCCACCTATCTTGTGCACAAAGAGCGGCTGACGCGCAGGATGGCATCCTTGCATCCTGACGGGCGGTGCATCAAGAGTGACAGTGAAGGGGACAGGCCGACGCTGCGGGGCGGCTCTGCGTTTGATAGGCGATGAAAGTGAACACTCTTTCAGGACGGTTTCTGATCCTGACCACGGTTTTCGTGGTGCTCGCCGAGGCGTTGATCCTTTTGCCGGGGCTAGCGAATTTCCGTGAGGACTATCTTCTTACGCGACTCGAGCGGGCGCAAATCGCCTCGCTCGCGCTGCTGACCACAGACACCACCATCGCGCCCGATCTGGAAAAGGAACTGCTCTCCAACGCGGGCGTCTTCAACGTCGTGCTGCGCAGAGATGCGGCGCGGCAGCTGGTGTTGTCCTCTCCGATTCCCTCGCCCGTGACCGAAACCTACGATTTGCGCGATTCGACCGAATGGACGCGCATCCGTGACGCGGTGCATGCGCTCTTCGATTCCGAGGATCGCGTAATCCGGGTGCTGGGACAGCCGGTGCAGAAGGGCGGCATCGTGATCGAGGTGACGCTCGCGACCGAGCCGATGCGGATCGCAATGGTGGAATACGGGCTACGGCTCCTGTCGATCTCGGCGGTCTTCTCCGTGATCACCGCCGTTCTGCTGTTCCTGCTGGTGCGGCGCCTGATGGTCGTGCCGATCAAGCGGCTTGTAGCGCATATGTCATCCTACGCGGACGCGCCCGAAGACGCGCGGCGTATCATAACCCCGCAGGCAAGCGTCGAGGAACTGCGCGTGGCGGAAGAGGCCTTGGCCTCGATGCAGCAGCAGCTCACCGCGTCGCTGCGCCAGAAGGAGCGTCTCGCACAGCTGGGGCAAGCGGTCGCCAAGATCAGCCACGACCTGCGCAACATCCTGACCACGGCGCAGCTCTTCGCCGACCGTATGGAAAGCTCGGACGATCCCGGCGTGAAGCGCGCGGCGCCGAAGCTGACCGGCTCGATCGAGCGCGCGATCAACCTGTGTGAAACGACGCTCGCCTTCGGCAAGGCCAAGGAGCCGCCGCCGACGCTGTCGCGCTTCATGTTCGGCGAGCTGGCGCAGGAAGTTCTGGAAAACGAGGAACACCCGAGCGAAGGCCCGGTCGTCGATTTCGTCACCGACATGCCGCCGAACCTGGTAATCCGTGCCGACCGCGAGCAGCTCTACCGCGTGCTCAACAACCTCGTGCGCAATGCCCGTCAGGCGATCGAGGCCACCGGAAAGAACGGTACGGTAGAGATCGGCGCAGGCGAGAATTCCGAAGGTTGGTGGATCCGCGTGCAGGACAGCGGCCCCGGACTGCCCGAGACCGCCCGCGAACATCTCTTCAAGCCGTTCACCGGGGGCACCCGAGCGGGCGGTACGGGGCTCGGCCTCGCTATTGCCGCGGAGTTGATTCGTGGCCATGGCGGGCGGCTGGACCTCGTTCGGACCGATGGGAGCGGCACCGAGTTTCGCATCTTTCTGCCCTCCGATGTCGCGTTGGATTGTGTCTCCGAGAAGGGCGCCGGCGCAATCTCCTGAGCCCGTGCGGGGTTACGCGCCGGCAGCGATGCACCCATCCGCAGGGCTGCCGCGAGGGCATCCGGGAATTTTGACGGTTTTGCGAAATTGCCGCGAATTTGCTCTTGCATCGCTCCGACGTGGCCGTTACATCGCCCCACATAAGCGGACCCGTAGCTCAGCTGGATAGAGCACTTGACTACGAATCAAGGGGTCGGGCGTTCGAATCGTCCCGGGTCCGCCATTTCTCTCCCTTCCGAAATATAGATGATCAGCACGCCACTGATGCGGTTCATGCGATGCGGTTACGCGCGCGGTGATAGCTTTCAAGCGCTGGCGTGACTGCAGTCCCAGACGTTGCGCATGACGTATGGCAGAGGCTTAGGTGCGTGGTGTCCGGAGTATCACGCCGCCGGGACCCGGCCTCGCGCTCGACAGTGCGATTTGCGTGGCTTTGCGCGTCGCGACCGACTGCGGCATCTCGAACAACGCGCATATCATCACGATGGGCGCGCGGGTCTTGGGCGTGGAGCTCGCGAAAGACATCGCCGATGCCTTCCTGGCCTCGTCCTTCGATCCCGAGGGGGAATCGGCGGACAACGTTCAGGCCATTGACGCGGTCGATGCCAAGTATCACACGACGGCCTGAGCGAACTCCCGAGTGTCGGGCGGTTCGCCGCCCGGTCTCAACTCACTGACGGAATTCTTACATGCTGACCTTGCCGAACGACCGTCCCGCGCAGGCGGCGCACCTGCGTGACTGCCTGCCTGCTGGCGGGCTTGGAGAGATCATCGCCGCGCTGGCGAGTGCCTTGCCGCCGATCGAGCAGCGGCTCGCGGCGGGCAGGTTGCCCGGCGATCCGGCCGCGCCCTGTGGTCAGAATGAGAGCGGCGATGTGCAGAAGGCGCTCGATGTTGGCGCGCATGACCACATCATTGCGGCGCTTGCCGGGCTGGGTGTGCGGCACATGCTGTCGGAAGAGGCCGAAGAGGTCGAACTGCTCGACCCGGAAGGCCAATTCGATCTCGCGATCGATCCGATCGACGGGTCGGGCTCGATCGGTATCGGCGCGCCGCTCGGGATGCTGTTCGCGATCTACCCGACCGGTCCCGCCGATTTCCGGCGTCCGGGCTCGGAGGCGATTGCGGCGGGTTATGCCTCCTTCGGACATTCGCTGGATTTCGGGTTCACGGCCGGGCAGGGGGTGCAGATAGCCACCTATGACGGCGAGGACTTCCGCATGACGGCGCAGGATGTCCGGCTGTCGCCCAAAGCGTCGACCATTGCCTACAACGCCTCTAACGAGCGCCATTGGAGCCCGGGGCTGCAACGCTGGGCCGCCGAGTTGCGCGCCGGGGCAGAGGGGCCGCGCGGGCGCGATTTCAACATGCGCTGGCTGGCGGCGGCGGTCGGTGAATTGCACCGTATCCTGCTCAAGGGCGGCGCGTTCCTCTATCCAGCCGACCGACGCGAGGGGTATCGAGGGGGGCGGCTGCGGCTGGCCTACGAGGCGGTGCCGATCGCCTGTCTGATCGAAGCGGCAGGCGGCCGCGCCACCGATGGCACCAAGCGCATCCTCGATCTCGTACCGGAGGCGCCGCACCAGAACGTGCCGCTCGTGTTCGGCGCGGCGGAAGAGGTCGAGATCATCAAGACATATCTTTCGGAGGAGACCTGACCTATGGACCGCATCACGCTACGCCAATTGTTGGCGGCGCGCTGAGCACGTCGCCTGTCGAGGCCAGCCACAAGTGCGGCACATGGTGAGCGATTTTCTCCGTGGCCCCGGAATGTCGCAGAAACCACGCTTTCCGTCCGAAGACGCGCAACGGGCTACGAGCCCCAGCGCGAAGAAGCTATCGTCGCGATCGCGGGCGGCCGTTCTCCGACGATCAGACCGCGCGCACGAGTGAGTTGGCGGCGCGCAAAGGGCGACCTCGGTGGACGCTACTCGACGAAGTACAACGCCTGTGTCGGTCGCGTCACGAAGCGCGCGCTGGCACCGATTGAGGTCGACAAGGCTGCGTTGGCGCGCACTCCACGTCCTCACGGTGTCGTTCGCTGGCGGAAGAAAGCCCTATGCGGGGGAGCCTAAGCGCAAGGCAACCGGACCGCGCCGGCGCGCGGCGAACTTCTCACGACAAGCGCGATGTGATCGGATGCGTTTTCGGAAGTTTGTTTGGTGGAGCCAAGGGGAGTCGAACCCCTGACCTCTTGAATGCCATTCAAGCGCTCTCCCAACTGAGCTATGGCCCCACCGGAGGTCCAGCGGGTCAGACCCGCTGTGTGGGGAGGCGTATAGGCAAAGCGTCGGGGCGGCGCAAGAGGAATTTGTTGTGAAGGCGGGGGAAATTTTCGTCCGCTGCGTATTCCCGTGCGTCACCTGAGCGGCGCTGGCGTAGAGCGCGCGTCGGGGCAGGGGAGAAGCGGGAAAGGCACGGCCTCATGTCCGGAAAAAGAAAAAGGCGCGACGGTTTCCCGTTGCGCCTTGATCTCTCGTCCGAGCGGCCCAGCCGATCAGTTGTCTTCCTTGTCCTCGGTGCTGACATCCGCGATGTCATCGAGCGAGACATTGTCGTCATCGTCGTCATCGTCGAGCAGATCGTCGTCGAGATCCACGTCGCCATTATCGTCGTCGAGATCGTCATCGTCGAGATTGACGTCGTCATCTTTCTGCGACGACGTCTTGTCGGTCACGAGCGTGCGACCGCTGCCCGAGGTCAGAGCCTCGAGGGTGAAGGTGTTGTTGCAGACCGGGCAGGTCATCGGGTCGTTATTCAGGTCGTAAAAGCGGCTCGCGCAATGCGGGCACAGACGCTTGACGCCCCATTCCTCTTTCGGCATGGAATTCTCCTGCGCACTTATATCCAGCAGAGTCGCAGCCAACTGCCACATGCCGCGCAGGGTGTCAAAGCCTTTTCGCGCCTTTCTTGTGGGGCTGCGACCCGATGGCCGCGCCTCGTGACCGAACCTGCCGGAGAATGCCCCTGTCCCGCCCACCTCACATTCCCGAACTGCCCGAGGTGGAGTTGGTGATGCGCCGTTCCGGTCGCGCGCGCAGGTTCTCATTGCGGGTGTCGCGGGTCGACGGGCGGGTGGCCCTCACGATCCCGCGGGGCGCGTCCGAGCGAGAGGCGCTGGCCTTCGCGCGCTCGCAAACCGAATGGCTGCGCAAGACGCTCGGGGCGATCCCGCCCGCGCAGGCCGTGCGATTCGGACAAGCTGTCCCCTTCCAGGGGCAGATGCTGATGCTCGAACCCGCGTCGCTGCGCAGCCCGAAGATCGACGGCGCGCGCCTCCTCGTGCCCGAAGACCCGGCACGGCTGGGCGTGCGGGTCGAGACTTTCTTCAAACACGCAGCTCGTCAGAGACTGCATGCGGCGACCGCGCGCTACGCCTCCGAGATCGGGCGTGACTTCGCGAAGATCACGATTCGCGACACCCGCTCGCGCTGGGGGTCCTGCAGCTCGACCGGAGCGCTCTCCTATAGCTGGCGGTTGATCATGGCGCCGCCGGACGTGCTGGATTATGTCGCGGCCCATGAGGTCGCGCATCTGGAGGAGATGAATCACTCGCCCGCCTTCTGGCGCGTCGTCGAATCCCTGCGGCCGAGCTTCAAGGCAGAGCGCGCATGGCTCAAGCGCGAAGGCTCCGCGCTCCATGCGATCCGGTTTCGCGATTGACCCGCGGCGGCAACGTGATCACAAAAAGCGAATGACAACGATTTCCACACGCCCCATCGAGACCGCCGCCCATGATCGGCTGTACCGCACTTTGCGCCAGCAGATCATGGTGGGGGAGTTGCTGCCGGGCACTGCGCTGACGTTGCGGGGGTTGGGCAAGCAATACGGTGTCTCCATGACCCCCGCGCGCGAGGCGCTGCGGCGGCTGGTTGCGGAAGGCGCGCTGACGCTGTCGAGTTCGGGGCGGGTAACCACGCCGGAGCTGTCCAACGAACGGATCGAGGAACTGGCCGCGCTGCGGGCGCTGATCGAGCCGGAACTGTCGGCCCGTGCCCTGCCGCGCGCCCACCTCGCGCTGATCGACCGTCTCGGTGCGATCAACGTCGCCAATGCCGAGGCCGTCGCGAAACAGGATGCGGTCGGCTACATCCGCACCAACCTCGAATTCCACCGCACGCTCTATCTGCGCGCGCAGGCGCCCGCGATGCTCGCGGTGATCGAGACCGTCTGGCTGCAGCTGGGGCCGACGATGCGCGCGGTCTATACCAAGCTGCAGCGCAACGAGCCGCCGCGCCATCACCGGATGATTCTCTCCGCTCTGCGGGCGGGCGACGAACCGGCGCTGAGATTGGCCGTGCGCACCGATGTGACCCAGGGTTTGCGCCATCTGGCTCAGCGCGGGTGGTGAAACCGCCCCTGAAGCGGTGGGGAAGGTGTATAAAATCGGCCTGGGCGACTTGACGCGAGGCGCCATTGGCCGTATTCCGCGCCAACAGATTTTCGGGCGCTGCCAAGCGGCGCCTTTTCATGTTGGGGCCGGGCGCGCGATTCGCGTAACTTCGGCCAGGTAAGAAACGAAGGAAGAATGCCATGTCGCGCGTTTGCGAACTGACCGGCAAGGGCCCCACGACGGGCAACAAAGTGAGCCACGCGAACAACAAGTCGCGTCGTCGCTTCCTGCCGAACCTGAACGATGTTTCCCTGATCTCGGATACTCTGGGCCAGAGCTTCAAGCTGCGCGTTTCCGCAGCCGGCATGCGCTCGGTGGACCATCGCGGCGGTCTCGACGCGTTCCTCGCCAAGGCGAAGGATGCGGACCTCTCGGTGAACGCTCTGAAGATCAAGAAAGCGATCGCGAAAGCTCAGGCTGCCGCCTGATCCCTTTCCGGATCGGAATTTTCGAAAACCCCGCGCCGAGGCGCGGGGTTTTTGCTTTGTTCGGCTGAACTGTCGCATTCCCATCGTCACATCCTCACGCTAGTGTGAGCGCCATGTGGAGGACGCGCTTCAAGCTACTGATCGGGATCGTCGCGGCGCTCGTGCTGGCCATGACCAGCATGACGATGGCGGTTGCGCGCGGGCAGGCGCGTGTCGCGGGCGAGGTGGTGATCTGCACCGGCTATGGCGTGACCACGATCAGCGTCGATGCCGAGGGCAACCCGACTGGCCCCGTGCATCTCTGTCCCGACATGGTGCTGGCGATGATGGCCGCCGTCGCGGTCGCGCCGGCCCTGCCGACTCCGCCGCAGGGCGAGGGGCGCAGGCTGCAGACGGTCGAGCTCGAGAGCGCGCAGGCGCAGGCCTTCGTGGTGCCGCGCGCCCGTGGTCCGCCTGCAGCCGTCTGATCCCCAGCCTTCAGACGAATACACCCTCAGGAGACATGAATGATCCGCAAATACCTGATGAGCGCGGCGCTGATCGCCGTCGCTCTCCCCGCCTTCGCCGCTGACCAGATCCAGATCATCGACCCTTATGTCCGGGTCTCGACCCCGATGTCGAAATCGGCGGCGGCCTTCATGGAGATCAAGAACATCTCCGATCTCGACGACCGGCTCGTCTCGGTCAGCTCGAACGTTGCCGCGCGTGTCGAACTGCATACGCACAAGCAGGGGCCGAACGGCGCGATGCAGATGCTCGAAGTCAAGGAAGGCTTCGAGGTTCCCGCCAAGGGCGAGCATGTCCTGCAGCGCGGCGGCGATCACGTCATGTTCATGGGGCTGAAGCAGTCGCTCCATCAGGGTGACATGGTCACGCTCAATCTGCGTTTCGAGAAAACCGGACTGATGGTCGTCGACGTCCCGGTCGATCTCAGCCGCGATCAGCCGACCGAGACTGCGCAGGATCCCGCGCCTGTCTCCACACCGGAGATTTCACATGAAGTCGTGACCCACGGCGAGCCGGAACATACCGAGCCCACCATGGATAAGAAAGAAGGCGATATGTAAGCCGGGCAGGGCGGCGCTCAGCTGCCCAACTGCTCCAGCATCACGGCCGCAGCTGCAGAGGCCGCGCTTTCACCGCTGGCCACTGCGTCGCCCAATTCGCGCATTTTCGCCCGGATCTCCGGATCCTGGCGCAACCGCGCGAGGAGCCCCTCGCGGACCTCAGCCTCGAACCAGTGCCGCGCCTGCTCGGCGCGGCGCTGATCGAAATGCCCGTTCGCGCGGCGCCATTCGGCTAGCGCGGTCATTTCTTCCCATGCTTTCTCCAGCCCGTTCTCCTCCATGGCCGAGACCGGCAGCGCCTTCGGGAAACCCTCGGGGTCCTGCGGGCGCTTGCGCAGCAGCCGCAGCGCGCCCGCGTAATCCGAGACCGTCCGCATGGCGGCCGGTTTCAGATCGCCATCCGCCTTGTTCACCAAGATCAGGTCGGCCATCTCCATGATGCCGCGCTTGACGCCCTGCAGCTCGTCGCCGCCAGCCGGGGCCATCAGCAGAACGAACAGGTCGACCATCTCGGCTACCAGCGTCTCGGACTGGCCGACGCCCACGGTCTCTATCAGGACGACGTCGAAGCCCGCCGCCTCGCAGAGGCTCACCGCTTCGCGGGTGCGTCGCGCGACGCCGCCGAGATGCGCTTGTGAGGGCGAGGGGCGGATGAAGGCGTTGGGATCGCGCGACAGACGTTCCATACGGGTCTTGTCACCGAGGATCGAGCCGCCGGAGCGGGCCGAGGACGGATCGACCGCCAGCACGGCGACCTTCAACCCCTTGCCGGTCAGCATCATCCCGAAGGCTTCGATGAAAGTCGATTTGCCCACTCCCGGCGTGCCCGAAAGCCCGATCCGCAGCGCCTGACGCCCTTCACCTGCGAGCGTATCGAGCAGTTCGACCGCTTGCGCGCGATGCTCCGCCCGTCCGGATTCCACCAGCGTGATCGCACGCGCCAGGGCGCGACGATCGGAGGCGAGAATGCGCGGAGCGAGGTCGGCGGGGCTTTGATCGGTCATCGGCAGGCTTTCGCTGATTTTGGGTATTCGTGTCAAAAATGACATCAGACGTGAAGACTTATCGGTTACTTGCCTGCACCCTGCGACCTATGTCCAGAGCGAATGGGAAATTCCTGACAAGAGGATGCCAATGAGATTTCTATCGAGCCTTGCGTCGCGCCCGGTGGCTGCGATCCTGAGCGCCGCGTTGCTAGTCGCGCCCTTGGGCGCGGCGCCGGCGCGCGCCGATCAGAGCGACAAGATCGTCTTCGACGTGGTGCTCAAGGGCATCCGCGCGGGTGAGCTGGCGATCAACGGCAAGATCACCGACGGTGCCTATGGCGCGAACGGCGTGTTGCAGACGGCGGGCCTCGTGGGGCTGCTGCGGAAAATCAAGTTTTCGGCCAGTGTCTCCGGCCTCTATGACGGTCAGAAGTTCACCCCGATGAAATATTCAGAGGTCGACGACGCACCGGGACGAAAGTCCAAGCACCAGATCATCTACAATAACGGCACGCCGGTTTCCGTCAGTCAGCAGCCACCGCGCAAGCCCTCGCCCCGGGATGTCGATCCCGCGAAACAGGGCGGCACGGTCGACCCGCTGACGGCGCTCTACGCGGTGCTGCGCGACGTGCCGCGCGACGAGGCCTGCAAGCTCGACGTGAAGATGTATGACGGCGCGCGGCGCTCGCAGGTGCGGCTCTTCGAGCCCAAGCCCGATGGCAAGAACATCGTCTGTTCGGGTGAATATCGCCGCCTCGCGGGCTTCTCCGAGAAGGACATGAAGGAAAAGTCCCGCTTCGCCTTCACCCTCTATTACGAGCCGAGCCCGAATGGCGGTTTGCAGGTCGACAAGATCGAGACCGACACGCTCTATGGAAAAGGCCGCCTCACTCGGCAATAAGGGTCGGGTGAACACAGACCGCTTTTCTCTTCCGATCGACGTGGTGCTGCCCGATCTGCGGGCGGCGCTGTCATCGCATGGCCGCGCGGTGCTGATGGCGCCGCCGGGCGCGGGCAAGACGACCCGCGTGCCCCTCGCGCTGCTCGACCAGATCGAGGGCCGGATCGTCATGCTGGAGCCGCGCCGTCTGGCCGCGCGCGCCGCCGCCGAGCGTATGGCGGACACTTTGGGCGAAAAGGTCGGCGAGACGGTCGGCTACCGCATCCGGGGCGAGGCGAAGGTCTCGAAATCCACGCGGATAGAGGTCGTTACTGAAGGCATCCTGACGCGCGTGCTGCAATCTGACCCGGAATTGACCGGCATCGGTTGCGTGATCTTCGACGAATTCCATGAACGCTCGCTGAACGCAGACTTGGGGCTGGCGCTGACATGGGAGGTGCGCGGCGCGCTCAGGCCCGATCTGGCGCTGGTGGTGATGTCGGCCACGCTCGATGCCGGGCCGGTGGCAGCATTGCTCGACGACGCGCCGATCGTGGTGTCGGAGGGGCGGGCCTATCCGGTGCAGACGCGCTGGCTCGACCGTCCGGTGGACAGTTCGATGCGGTTTGAGGCCGCGATGGCCGGGCTGATCACCGAGGCCGCGGAGGCCACCGACGGGAGCCTTCTGGCCTTCCTGCCGGGCGAGGGTGAAATACGCCGCGTCGAAGCTCAGCTGAAGGGCCGTCTTTCCCCTGATATCGCGATCCGTCCGCTGTTCGGCGCGATGGAATTCGCCGTCCAACGCGCCGCCATCGCGCCCGCGCCTTCGGGCCGCAAACTGGTGCTCGCCACAGCCATAGCGGAAACCTCTCTGACGATCGAAGACATCCGCGTCGTGATCGACGGCGGCCGCGCACGCCGGGCGCGCTTCGATCCAAGCTCCGGCATGGCGCGATTGGTGACCGAGCCCGTCTCCCGCGCCGAGGCCGAGCAGCGCCGGGGCCGCGCGGGCCGCGTGGCCGAGGGCATCTGCTACCGGCTCTGGACCAAGGGTGCGGAGGGCGCGCTGCCCGCCTTCGCCCCGCCCGAGATCGAGGTCGCCGACCTGACCGGACTCGCGCTGGAACTCGCGGTCTGGGGTACAGATGGTGGCGATCTGGCTTTCCTGACGCCGCCGCCTGCACCTGCGATGACCGAGGCGCGCGCTTTGCTGGAAGAACTCGGCGCGCTGAAATCGGGGCTGATCACGGAACACGGGCGCAAGCTCGCCAAACTGCCGCTGCACCCGCGCCTCGGGCACATGCTGCTGACCGCGGGCCCCGAGGCGGCACCGCTTGCTGCTCTTCTGGCCGAACGCGATCCGCTGCGTGGCGCGCCCGCTGACCTGACGCTGCGCCTCAGCGCGATTCGCGACCCGAAGCGCTTCGAGGCGCACCACCCCTATACGCCCCATCGCGGCACAATCGAGCGTATCCGATCCGAGGCGAAGCGGCTGGCCCGCCTCTCCACTGCAGCGCCCGAGACCTATTCCTCCGCCGAGCAACTCGCGCTCGCTTACCCTGACCGTGTGGGGCTTCGCCGCAAGGGGGATGCGCCGCGCTACGTGCTCTCGGGCGGCAAAGGGGCGGTGGTGGCCGAAGGCGATCCGCTGGGCGCGCAACGCCTTATCGTGGTGAGCGATCTCGACGGCGATCCGCGCGAGGCGAAAGTGCGCCAAGGCATCGCGATCTCCGAGGCCGAGCTTCGTCGCCTCTACGCGGATCAGATCGCATGGCAGGATGTCTGCGACTGGTCCAAGCGAGAGGGCCGCGTGATCGCGCGCAAGCAGGAGCGGTTCGGCGCGCTGGTCCTCGACGATCGCGTGTGGAAAGACGCCCCGCGCGAGGCGGTAGCGCAAGGCGCGCTGGCAGGATTGCGCCAGATCGGCCTGCCGATGAGCGCGGCGGCGCGCCGGCTGCAGGCGCGGGTGGAGCTGCTGCGCGGGCAGGGGGCCGATCTGCCCGATTTCTCCGATGAGGGGCTTTTGGCCTCCGCCGAGAACTGGCTTCTGCCCTATCTCGGCAAGGCGAGGACCGAGGCCGACCTGCGCAAGCTCGACCTCACCGATCCGCTGCGCGCAGCGCTCGACTGGGAGCAGATGCAGCTGGTGGACCGTCTTGCCCCTGCGCATTTCGAAACTCCGCTCGGCCGTCGTGTGCCCATTGACTACGCTGGCGAGGCGCCGGGCATCGAGATCCGTCTGCAGGAGATGTTCGGCGTCACCACCCATCCGACGGTCGGCCCGAAACGCCTGCCGCTCAGGATCACGCTGCTGTCACCCGGCCACAAACCCATTCAGGTCACGATGGACCTGCCCGGGTTCTGGGAGGGCTCTTACGCCGATGTGCGCAAGGATATGCGCGGGCGCTACCCCAAACACCCGTGGCCCGAGGACCCGCGCGAGGCCGATCCGACGCTGCGGGCGAAGCCGCGCAAGTGAGCCATGCGCATCGCGCGGATTGACCCTACGAGAGGCTTTCGCGCATATGGCGCGAGGCAATGAGGGAAAACCATGACCGAAACACTGACCTTCGAGGACCGCAAGCGCCTCGAGATGACCGTGCTGATGACGCCCGATCAGGCGAATTTTTCGGGCAAGGTGCATGGCGGCGCGCTGCTGAACTGGCTCGACCGGGTCGCGTTCTCGCTCGCCTCACGCTACTCGCAGCGCTACGCGGTGACGCTGTCGGTCGACCAGGTGACCTTCCAGCAACCGATCAACGTGGGCGAGCTGGTAACGTTTCGCGCCAGCGTGAACCATACGGGCCGCACCTCGATGGAGATCGGCATCCGCGTCGAAGCCGAGAACATCACCGCGGGCACGCGGCGACACACGAACAGCTGCTATTTCACGATGGTCGCGGTGGATGAAAACGGAAAACCCGCAGAGGTGCCGACGCTGAAGCCCGACACGGACGAGGAACGCCACCGCTGGCGCGCCGCCGAACTCCGCCGGGAACTGCGCCGTGAATTCGCCGCGAAGATGGATGCGGCTGCGGATCACGGCGAGGGCTAAGCCTGAGCGCGTGACCGGAGTTCGGGCCACCGCGCCAAACGAAAAGGGCGCCCCGCGGGGCGCCCTTTCGCGTTTCTCTCGACCCTTGGCCGATCAGGCGTGGATCGCGCCGTCGCCGCAGGCCAGGGCGGCTTCGCGAACGGCCTCGGAGAAGGTCGGGTGAGCGTGGCAGGTCAGCGCCACGTCCTGTGCCGAGGCGCCGAATTCCATCGCCACGCAGATTTCGTGGATCAGGTCGCCCGCGCCGGGGCCGATGATGTGGCAGCCGAGGATGCGGTCGGTTTCCTTGTCCGCGATCAGCTTCACGAAGCCGTCCGACTGGAACACGGCCTTGGCGCGGCCATTGCCCATGAAGGAGAACTTGCCGACCTTGTAGGCGCGACCGTCCTGCTTGAGCGCCTCTTCGGTCTGACCGACCGAGGCGACTTCCGGGCTGGTGTAGATCACGCTCGGGATCACTTCGTAGTTCACGTGACCATGCTTGCCCGCGATGACTTCGGCAACAGCCATGCCTTCGTCCTCGGCCTTGTGGGCGAGCATCGGGCCGGTAACCGCGTCACCGATCGCGTAGATGCCCTTGGCGGTGGTCTGCCAGTGCGCGTCAGTCTTCACCTGACCGCGCGGCAGCATCTCCACACCCACGCCCTCAAGCCCCAGACCGTCGGTATAGGGCTTGCGTCCGGTCGCGACGAGGACGGTCTCGGTCTCGATCGACGCGTTGCTCTCATCCTTGCGCAGCTGGTAGTTCACCGTGGCCTTGCCGTTCTTCACGTCGACGCTCTGGACGGCGGCGCCCATGACGAATTTCAGTCCCTGCTTGGTCAGGATCTTCTGGAAGTTCTTCGAGACCTCGCCGTCCATGCCGGGGGTGATTGCGTCGAGATATTCCACGACGGTGACATCCGCGCCGAGACGAGCATAGACCGAGCCCATTTCCAGACCGATGACGCCCGCGCCGATCACGACCATCGACTTCGGGATCTTGTTCAACGACAGCGCGCCGGTCGAGGTCACGACGGTTTTCTCGTCGATCTCGATGCCCGGCAGCGACGACGGCTCGGAGCCGGTGGCGATCACGATCGACTTGGCGTTATGGACGTCGTCGCCCACTTTCACCTTGCCGGCCTCGGGGATCGAACCCCAGCCCTTGATCCAGTCGATCTTGTTCTTCTTGAACAGGAACTCGATGCCCTTGGTGTTGCCGTCGATGACTTCCTGCTTGTAGGTGAGCATCTGCTTCCAATCGACCGAAGGCGATTTGCCCTTCAGGCCCATCTTGGCGAAGTTATGCTCGGCTTCGTGCAGCTCGTGGGTGGCGTGCAGCAGCGCCTTGGACGGGATGCAGCCCACGTTGAGGCAGGTGCCGCCGAGGCTTTCGCGGCCTTCGACACAGGCGGTCTTCAGGCCCAGCTGGGCGCAGCGGATGGCGCAGACATAGCCGCCCGGGCCGCCGCCGATCACGATCACATCATAGTCAGCCATTGTTCTTGCTCCTTGGGTTGGGGCGCGAGGAGGCCTCGCGCCGGGAGGTCAGATCAGCGCGGCAATCGCCAGCGCCAGAATTGCGAAGAAGGAAAAGCCCCAGATGAGCGAGCGCCACGGCACCCAGCCCAGCAGATAGGACGGAATGTAGAGGAGTCGCGCGATCAGGAAGATCCAGGCGAAGGCCACGGTGGCGGCGCTCGATTGTCCGGTCAGTCCGATGACCAGTGCGACGGGGGCGAAGAGGATGAGACCCTCGAAGGAGTTGTTCATCGCGCGCTGCAGCCGTCCGAGCAGGGTCGAGATCGGCGGCGGCGTCTTGTCGCGCGGGGAAACGGGGTATTTTGTGCCGAGCTCGGTATTGGCCTTCACCGAATACGCCACCATCAGCCCCAGATGGAGCAGGATCGCGAGTATGAGCACGGTCAGTTCGGGGGTCATCGGTCGCTCCCGGAGGTGAGGGAGGACCGGGGGCTGTCTGCCCCCCGGACCCCCCGAGGATATTTAGCAAGAGCGAAGGGGCAGGGGATGCCGCCTTCGTTCCGGTCTTACAGATCCATCAGCAGGCGGCGCGGGTCTTCCAGCGCTTCCTTGACGCGCACGAGGAAGGTCACGGCGCCTTTGCCGTCGACGATGCGGTGGTCGTAGCTGAGTGCGAGATACATCATCGGCTTGATGACGATCTGGCCGTTCTCGACCATCGGACGTTCCTGGATCTTGTGCATGCCGAGGATGCCCGATTGCGGCGGGTTGAGGATCGGCGAGGACATCAGCGAGCCATAGACGCCGCCGTTCGAGATGGTGAAGGAACCGCCCTGCATCTCGGCCATCGAGAGCTTGCCGTCACGGGCGCGGGTGCCCATCTCGGCGATCGTCTTCTCGATCGAGGCGAAGCCCATCTGGTCGGCGTCGCGCACGACCGGCACGACGAGGCCGTTCGGGGTGCCCACGGCCACGCCCATGTGGACGTAGTTCTTGTAGACGATCTCGTTACCGTCGATCTCGGCGTTGACTTCCGGGACCTCTTTCAGCGCGTGGCAGCAGGCCTTCACGAAGAAGGACATGAAGCCGAGCTTCACGCCGTGCTTCTTGAGGAACAGGTCCTTGTACTCGTTGCGCAGGTTCATGACGCCCGACATGTCCACCTCGTTATAGGTGGTCAGCATCGCGGCCGTGTTCTGCGAGTCCTTGAGGCGCTTGGCGATGGTCGCACGCAGGCGGGTCATCTTCACGCGCTCTTCGCGCGACGCGTCATCGGCATTGACCGGACCGCGCGGCGCCTGCGAGGGCGTCGAGGCGACGGAAACCGAGGCCTGCTTCGGCGCGCTTTCGGCCTTGGCCACGTCTTCCTTCATGATCCGGCCATCCTTGCCCGAACCCTGAACGGAAGCCGGGTCGATGCCCTTCTCCGCCATCAGCTTCTTGGCGGACGGCGCATCCTCGACATCCTTGCCGCCCTTGCCGCCGGCGGCGGGGGCTTCGGATTTGGTCTCTTCCTTGGCGGGCGCGCTGGCGGCGGTTCCACCGCTTTCGCCCTCGGCGATCACGGCCAGCTTGGCCGAGGCGTCGACGGTCGTGCCTTCCTCGGCGACGATCTCTTTGAGAACGCCAGCAGCGGGCGACGGCACTTCGACCGAGACCTTGTCGGTTTCCAGCTCGCAGAGCATCTCGTCGGCCGCGACCGTGTCTCCGACCTTCTTGAACCACGTCGACACAGTTGCCTCGGTGACCGATTCACCAAGGCTGGGCACCATCACGTCGGTCATCTTTCCCTCGTTCGATTGGGGCTGTTGGGCGGGTTTTTCCGCCGGTTTGTCTTCTTTCTTCGGCGCGGGGCTGGCGCCAGCCTCTTCGATCGTCGCGAGAAGCGCATCGACGCCGACGGTCTCGCCTTCGGCGGCGACGATCTCGCCGAGCGTGCCGGCTGCGGGGCTCGGCACTTCGACGGTCACCTTGTCGGTTTCGAGCTCGCAGAGCATCTCGTCGGCGGCCACGGTGTCGCCGGGCTTCTTGAACCAGGTGGCGACGGTGGCTTCCGTGACGCTCTCGCCGAGCGTGGGAACGCGGACTTCAGTGGACATCTATTCAACCCTCCAGTGCATCGTTGACGAGCGCGTCTTGCTCGGCCTTGTGGCGGCTTGCCAGACCCGTCGCGGGCGAGGCGGACGCCGCGCGGCCGGCATAGCGCGCACGGGCATGTTTCGCGTCGATCTTGGCGAGGACCCATTCGATATAGGGTTCGACGAAGAACCAGGCGCCCTGGTTTTTCGGCTCCTCTTGGCACCAGACGATCTCGGCATTTTTGAAGCGGGTCAGCTCTTTGGTGACCGCCTGCGCGGGGAACGGGTAGAACTGTTCCAGACGCAGCAGGTAGACATCGTCGAGCCCACGCTCGTCGCGCTGCGCGAGCAGGTCGTAATAGACCTTGCCCGAGCACATCACGACGCGCTTGATCTTGTCGTCGGCCTTCAACTCCAGATCCGAATTGCCGCGCTCTGCATCGTCCCACAGGACGCGGTGGAAGCTCGATCCGGTGGTGAACTCCTCCGCCGTGGAGACGGCCTTCGGGTGACGCAGCAGCGATTTCGGCGTCATCAGGATCAGCGGCTTGCGGAAGTCGCGGTGGATCTGGCGGCGCAGGATGTGGAAGTAGTTCGCCGGCGTCGTGCAGTTCGCGACGATCCAGTTATCTTCCGCCGACAGTTGCAGGAAGCGCTCCAGACGGGCCGAGCTGTGCTCTGGGCCCTGACCTTCGAAGCCGTGCGGCAGCAGGCAGACGAGGCCCGACATGCGCAGCCATTTCCGCTCGCCCGAGTTGATGAACTGGTCGAACATGATCTGCGCGCCGTTGGCGAAATCGCCGAACTGGGCTTCCCAGAGCGTCAGCGCCTTCGGTTCCGCCAGAGAGTAGCCGTATTCGAACCCGAGCACCGCGTATTCGCTGAGCATCGAGTCGATCACCTCGTAGCGGGCCTGACCCTCACGGATGTGGTTGAGCGGGTAATAGCGGTCCTCGTTCTCCTGGTTCACGAAGGCCGAGTGGCGCTGCGAGAAGGTACCACGGGTGGCGTCCTGACCCGACAGGCGGACAGGGTAGCCCTCGGTCACGAGCGAGCCGAAGGCCAGCGCTTCGGCGGTCGCCCAGTCGAAGCCCTTGCCGGTCTCGAACATCTGCTTCTTGTTGTCGAGCAGACGCTGCACCGTCTTGTGCAGGGCAAAGCCCTCGGGCGCGGTCACGAGCGCCTTGCCGACCTCCTCGAGAGTGTCGGGCGAAATCGCGGTGGTGCCGCGCTCGTATTCGCTCTTTTCCCGCTCCATGCCGGACCAGCGACCGTCGAGCCAGTCGGCCTTGTTCGGTTTGAAGACCTTGCCGGCCTCGAACTCCTCGTTGAGATGCGACTGGAACGAGGCTTTCATATCCTCGATCTCGCCCTCGGGGATCAGGCCATCGGCCACCAGACGCTCGGTGTAGAGTTGCAGCGTGGTCTTGTGGGTCTTGATCGACTTGTACATCACCGGGTTGGTGAACATCGGCTCGTCGCCTTCGTTGTGACCGAAGCGGCGGTAGCAGAAGATGTCGATCACGACGTCCTTGTGGAACTTCTGACGGAACTCGGTCGCGACGCGGGCGGCGTGCACGACGGCCTCGGGATCGTCGCCGTTCACGTGGAAGATCGGGGCTTCCACCATCAGCGCGAGATCGGTCGGGTAGGGCGAGGTGCGCGAGAAGTGCGGCGCGGTCGTGAAGCCGATCTGGTTGTTGACGACGAGGTGGATCGTGCCACCGGTGCGGTGACCGCGGATGCCCGAGAGCTGGAAGCACTCGGCCACGACGCCTTGACCGGCGAAGGCTGCATCACCGTGTAGCAGCACCGAGACGACCTTGGAGCGGTCCGAACGGTCGGCCAGCTGATCTTGCTTGGCACGGACCTTGCCGAGCGCGACCGGGTTCACCGCCTCGAGGTGTGAGGGGTTCGCGGTCAGCGACAGGTGGACCTTGTTGCCGTCGAACTCACGGTCGGCGGAGGCGCCGAGGTGGTATTTCACGTCGCCGGAGCCGTCCACGTCCTCGGGCTTGAACGAGCCGCCCTGGAATTCGTGGAAGATCGCGCGGTAGGGCTTTTGCAGCACGTTCGCGAGGACCGAGAGGCGACCGCGGTGGGGCATGCCGACCACGACCTCTTGCAGGCCGAGCTGGCCGCCCCGCTTGATGATCTGCTCCATCGCCGGGATCAGCGCTTCGCCACCGTCGAGGCCGAACCGCTTGGTGCCCATGTACTTGACGTGCAGGAACTTCTCGAAGCCTTCGGCCTCGACGAGCTTGTTGAGGATCGCGCGGCGGCCGGTCTTGGTGAAGGTGATTTCCTTGCCGTAGCCTTCGATACGCTCTTTCAGCCAGGCCGATTGCTCGGGATCGGAGATGTGCATGTATTGCAGCGCGAAAGTGCCGCAATAGGTGCGCTTCACGATATCCATGATCTGGCGCATCGAGGCGATCTCGAGGCCGAGCACGTTGTCGATGAAGATCGGACGATCCATGTCGGCATCGGTGAAGCCGTAGCTCTTCGGATCGAGCTCCGGATGCTGGCCGGTGTCGCGCATCCCCAGCGGGTCGAGATCGGCGGCGAGGTGACCGCGGATACGGTAGGCACGGATGATCATCAGCGCGCGGATCGAGTCCAGCACGGCGCGTTTGACCGCCGCCTCGTCGACCGCGACGCCGGCCTCGGCAGCCTTCTTCTTGATCTTGTCGCCAGCGGCCTTGCCCTCGGCGGGGGCGGGCCATTCACCGGTCAGCGCCGCAGTCAGATCGTCGGCGGCCATCGGCGGCCAGTCGCGACGCTCCCAGCTTGCGCCTTCGGCGGATTTTCTCACGTCCTGATCGGGATCACCGAGCGAGGCGAAGAAGGCAGCCCAGGCGGTATCGACCGAAGACGGATCTTCGGCAAACTTCGCATAAAGCTGCTCGACATATTCGGCATTCGCGCCTTGCAGGAACTGCGAGGCATTGAACTGGTCGTTGGGGGATTGGTCGGTCATTTTCCTCACCTTCGGTCGGTGAAACAGGGATCTGCGGGAACTCGAACGTTTATCGCCGGCCCGTTGAAGAGCGCGCTAAGCGCGGGGCACGCGAGGCGGTGGCGGGGCCGCGCGGAGCGCAGAGGCCCTCGCGACGGATACGGGGGTGGAACGGCACATGATGCTGGGTCCTTTCCTTCGCGCGCGGGGCCCTCACAGATACGTCGAAACCGGCACCTGCTTGCCCGGGCATATTGCCTTCTGGCTCAGTGATGTAGGTGCTGATTTCGGGACTTCCATGCAGGGCAGGGATGCGCGCGGGGTCGGAGGTGCCCGACGAGCGGGGAGCCGGGACCGGAACGGGCCCGCCATGAGCGGAGGTTCCGGCGAATTCCGTGGCGAGCCATGCGCCGCTCGCGACGCGCTCTGCCGCAGAAGAAGACCGGCCCCCGTCGCTGCTTTCGAGCAGGGCGCATGCGACCGTCCCCGAAACGGGGAGGGAGGCGCGCCGTGCGATCCGCAGCGACATGGGTCCGGTCCTTTCCTTGGTCTGGATGCAGGGCCGCGTGCGCCGCGACCCTGCCAGTTTCGAGAGGGCTTATTCGCCCTTGATCGCTTTCATCACCGCTTCGCCCAGCGTGGCAGGGCTGTCAGCGACGACGATACCGGCCGACTTCATGGCCTCGATCTTCGATTCCGCATCGCCTTTGCCGCCCGCGACGATCGCGCCGGCGTGGCCCATGCGGCGGCCGGGAGGGGCCGTGCGGCCGGCGATGAAGCCAGCGGTCGGCTTCCAACGGCCTTTTTTCTTCTGCTCGGCGAGGAATTCCGCGGCTTCTTCTTCCGCCGAACCACCGATCTCACCGATCATGATGATCGATTCCGTTTCCGGATCGTCGAGGAACATGTCGAGCACGTCGATATGCTCGGTGCCCTTGATCGGGTCACCGCCGATGCCGACGGCCGAGGACTGGCCCAGACCCATATCGGTGGTCTGCTTGACCGCCTCGTAGGTCAGCGTGCCCGAGCGCGACACGACGCCGACCGAACCACGCTTGTGGATGTGGCCGGGCATGATGCCGATCTTGCAGGCGTCGGGGGTGATGACACCGGGGCAGTTCGGGCCGATCAGACGCGACTTGGAGTCGATCAGCGCGCGCTTGACCTTCATCATGTCGAGGACCGGGATCCCCTCGGTGATGCAGACGATCAGTTCCATTTCCGCGTCGATCGCTTCGAGGATCGAGTCAGCCGCGAAGGGCGGCGGAACGTAGATCACCGAGGCGTTCGCTTCGGTCTTGGCTTTCGCCTCGTGGACCGAGTTGAAAACCGGCAGGCCGAGATGCTCCTGGCCGCCTTTGCCGGGGGTCACGCCGCCGACCATCTTGGTGCCGTACGCGATTGCCTGCTCGGAGTGGAAGGTGCCCTGCGAGCCGGTGAAGCCCTGGCAGATGACCTTGGTGTTTTCGTTGACGAGAACTGCCATGATTTTTAGCCTTTCACCGCTTTGACGATTTTCTCTGCGCCATCCGACAGGTTGTCGGCGGCGATGACGTTCAGGCCGGAATTCGCGATGATTTCCTTGCCTTTTTCGACGTTGGTGCCCTCGAGGCGGACGACCAGCGGCACTTCGAGGCCGACTTCCTTCACCGCAGCGATCACGCCTTCGGCGATGATGTCGCAGCGCATGATGCCGCCGAAGATGTTCACGAGGATACCTTTGACGTTCTTGTCCGAGGTGATGATCTTGAACGCTTCGGTCACTTTCTCTTTCGTGGCGCCACCGCCGACGTCGAGGAAGTTCGCCGGTTCCGCACCGTAGAGCTTGATGATGTCCATCGTGGCCATTGCGAGGCCAGCGCCGTTCACCATGCAGCCGATCTCACCGTCGAGCGCGATGTAGTTGAGGTCGTATTTCGACGCTTCGAGCTCTTTGCTGTCTTCTTCGGTCTCGTCGCGCAGGGCGGCGATGTCCGAGTGGCGGTAGACGGCGTTGCCGTCGAAGCCGAGCTTGGCGTCGAGCACCTTGAGGTTGCCGTCGGTCATGACGATCAGCGGGTTGATCTCGAGCATCTCCATGTCCTTCTCGATGAAGGCTTGGTAGAGCTTGCCGAGAAGGCCGACCATCTGCTTCACCTGCGGGCCTTCGAGGCCGAGCGAGAAGGCGACGCGGCGGCCGTGGAACGGCTGGTAGCCGGTCGCCGGGTCGATCGAGAAGCTGAGGATCTTGTCGGGGGTGTTCGCCGCGACTTCCTCGATGTCCATGCCGCCTTCGGTGGAGGCCACGATCGAGACGCGCGAGGTCACGCGGTCGACGAGCAGCGCGAGATACAGTTCGCGCTCGATGTCGGAGCCGTCTTCGATGTAGATGCGGTTGACCTGCTTGCCCGCCGGGCCGGTCTGGTGCGTCACGAGCGTCTTGCCGAGCATCTGCTTGGCGAGCGTTTCAGCCTCTTCGACCGATTTGGCCAGGCGGACACCGCCCTTTTCGCCGGCTTCGGCTTCCTTGAAGTGGCCCTTGCCGCGGCCACCGGCGTGGATCTGCGCCTTGACGACCCAGAGCGGACCATCGAGTTCGCTGGCTGCGGTCTTCGCTTCTTCGGCCTTGAGGACGACACGGCCGTCCGAGACCGGTGCGCCATAGCTCTTGAGAAGCTGTTTGGCCTGATATTCGTGGATATTCATCCTTGGATACCCCATGCTGGTGCGATTTGAGGGGGTTCTAGGCGCTTAAGCCGGGGGGACAAACCGAAATCGCGACAATCTGCCCCACTCGCCCGGAAAAAGCGACATACGTGATCACAGGGCGGAAAGGTGTGATCACAAATCGGAAAATGCTGCGCTGTGGCATGGGTGCACTGGCACGACTCGGTTAATTGAACCTATCTGCGCTGAGCGCATTGGCAGGGATCGAATTCAGATGACGCAAGGGCAAGATATGCCGCGCTGGGGCGTGGTGGCGACGGTGGACGAACCGGCTGCGCTGGTGGCCGCCTATGTCGCGCATCATCTGAGCATCGGCGCCAGCGAGGTCCACGTCTTCTTCGACCGCCCGAACCCGGAGGCCGAGGCGCTGCTCGCGCCGGTCGAGGGCGCCTTCATCCACCATTCCGGCGATGACGATTGGGAGCGTAGCTGGCGCCGGAAACGTCCCGCACGCCATCAGGGCCGCCAGAAATACAACGCGACCCGCGCGCTGACCGAGACCGAGCTCGATTGGATGATCCATTGCGACGCGGATGAGTTCGTGAGCCTCGTGCGCCCGCTCGAATGGGAACTGGCGAAAACAGGCGAACAGAAAGCGTGGCTGCGTCTCGAAGTCGACGAGCGCTGCTATCTCGACCGCAAACCCGGCCCGGATATTTTCAGCGGCGTGTTCCGGCGGCGCTGGGACGGGTTTCAGGATGACGGGCTGATGTTCTACGGCTTCCGCGCGCGCTTTCTGAAGAAAGGTCTCGCGGGTCATGTCGCAGGGAAGCCCGTCGTGCGCGCCGGGCGGGGCTATGCGATCGGGGTGCACTACCCGCTGAAAGACTGGGACAGTAAGGAAAACGATTTGCCTTACAGGCCCAGCTATAATGGGCGGTTGATGCATTTCGATGGGCTGACGCCATTGCACTTCATCCTCAAGATGCTGCGCCGCGCCACGACCAAGGTGAAGGGGCAACCCGTGCCCTATGTCGGGTCCCGCAAGGCGCAGTTCGCCGAAGCCGCTGAGCGCGCCGCCGATCCCGCCGAGCTGAAGGCGCTCTGGTGGGAGGTGCAGGGGATGCGCGACTACGAGGCAGCCGAGTTGGAGGCCCACGAGCTGCTGATCCGCCCGGACGTGAAGATCGCGGCCGAAACGCGCGCGCTTTTTGGCGACAGGGTGGACCTTTCGCCCGCGTCGTTCGACCATGCGCTGCTTCTCCATGAGGCCGAGCTGATCGCTCGCCTAAAGGACGAATTCGGCTTCGATCCGGAGCCGCTCGTCAGTTCAGCATGAACATCATCAAGCCTGTCCGACTGCCGACCAACCGCGAAAAGCGCGTCCAGTTCTCGGGCGTCAGCATCGGAGCGTCGGTGAAATAGGGATCGAGCGCCCAGCCCTGAACGACCCCGGTCAACGGCAACGGCGCGGGGTCTTCGAGCCACGCGCCCAGATCGACCCCGATCGGCACGCGCCAGAAGGGGAAGGACTTTTCGCTCGTCAGGAGCGCCTCGCCATCGCTCAGCACGCCCCGCCATGTCTCGCCAAGACGGTCGGGAAACTCGACGTCAAGCGCCTGATCCTGCGCGTCGCTCGGAATCCACTCCGCCTGATTGTCGGTCTCGGCTTCGGCAAGGTCCCAGAACTGCCGGTTATCCGCAATCATTGCCAGCCAATGATCCCGCGCGGCGCGGGTGTGTTGCGGGTCGGGTTGCTGGTGGAGCATGTCGAGAAGCGCAGCCGCCGGGTCGACGAAGCTGAAAATCCTCAGCCCGTCCATCGAACTGTATTGACCCGCGCTGGCGGCTTTCTCCTGCGCTTCAACGAGTTTCGCGTAGGTTTCCAACACCCGCGCGATCGCCGGCTCAGGATCGAAGGCGAGGGTCAACTCGCCGGCGCCCGAGATCAGATGGGTATAGGCGGAAAGCCAAGCCGCATCCGCATTGTCGAAGCGCACGATCCGAGCCTCCGCGGCTTCGGTCTCCGGTGCGCGCGGCATGAAGACGCCGCGCAGAATTGTCACCGCCGACTCGCCGTCATCGCGCGCGCCATTGCCATCCAGATCGAACCAGAGGTCGTTCAGGTCGATCGCAAGACCGAACTCCGGCCCATCGGCCACACCGTCGAGCGCGGATCTCGCCCGATCCATCTCGGCGATCAGGGCCTCGCTTTCGCGCGTGACCGCATCGGCGGTAAAGGTTTCGCGCGGCGCGGCGCTGTCGCCGGGGACGTTGCCGATTAAGGGCATCAGCACACGGGCGGCGCCGGCCTCCATCTGCCATCGCGTTGCGGCTTCGAGACTTGCGAGGAACTCCAGCCCCGCCAGCGCGAAGCGATCCTTCGGCGCGAGCGCGTCCCGCGATTTCAGATCGTCCAGCACAGCCTTGATCCCCTCCGCCCCGATCCTTGCCGAGATCGGATCGACGGCAGGCGCATCGCTGCGCGTGATCTTGGCGGTGACCGGCCCGTCCTGCGCATGGGCGGCAATCGGTGAAGCGGCGAGCAAGGCGGCGAAACACGTGACGAGACGGGCGGAACACATGACACTCTCCAAAACAAAGGGCGCGCCGACAAAGGCGCGCCCCAAGATTGGATCAGTCCTGTATTTCGATCAAGCGAGCGTGCTGTCGATACCCTTGCAGGCTTCCACGAGACCTTTCACCGCATCGACCGATTTGTCGAACATCGCCTGCTCGTCCTTGTTGAGCTTGATGTCGATGACCTTCTCGATGCCCTTGGCGCCGATCACGGTCGGAACGCCGACATAGAGACCGTCGAGGCCGAGCGCGCCTTTGACGTAAGCGGCGCAGGGCAGGACGCGCTTCTGGTCTTTCAGGTAGGCTTCCGCCATCTCGATCGCCGAGGTGGCCGGGGCGTAGAAGGCCGAACCGGTCTTCAGGAGGCCCACGATTTCGGCGCCGCCGTCACGGGTGCGCTGGACGATCGCGTCGAGCTTCTCCTGCGTGGTCCAGCCCATCTGCACGAGGTCGGGGAGCGGGATGCCACCGACGGTCGAGTAGCGCGCGAGGGGCACCATGGTGTCGCCGTGGCCGCCGAGCACGAACGCGTTCACGTCGCGCATCGAGACGCCGAATTCCAGCGACAGGAAGTGACGGAAACGTGCCGAGTCCAGAACGCCCGCCATGCCGACGACCTTCTGTGCCGGCAGGCCGGAGAATTGCTGCAGCGCCCAGACCATCGCGTCGAGCGGGTTGGTGATGCAGATGACGAAGGCGTCGGGCGCGTGGGCTGCAATGCCCTCGCCGACCGATTTCATCACCTTGAGGTTGATGCCGAGCAGATCGTCGCGGCTCATGCCCGGCTTGCGCGGAACGCCAGCGGTCACGATGCAGACATCCGCGCCCGCGATATCGGCGTAATCGTTGGTGCCCTTGAAGGAGCCGTCGAAGCCTTCCGCCGGGCCCGACTCCGCGATGTCGAGCGCTTTGCCCTGCGGCGTACCTTCGGCGATATCGAACAGAACGACGTCACCGAGTTCCTTGATGGCGGCGAGATGGGCGAGCGTGCCGCCGATCTGGCCGGCGCCGATAAGGGCGATCTTGGGTCTGGCCATTTGGTCCTCCGGGTGGATGGATTGGAAAATAGATCGCGGGTGGAGTAGCTCTTTGGCTCGCAAAGGGCAAGGGTGCTGCGCTGCGGCGAGGCTGCTTGTATGCACTCGTATGCAGAAACTGCCCCACCCGCGGCGCGCATCCGCCCGCGCGAGGTTCCGTTTCCCGGCGCGCCATGCCAGCAAGAGGACCGACCGGGGCAGGGCGATTCTCTGCGCCCGCGGGAAGAGGGACAAGCGATGATGGATTTGGGAACGCTCGGCTGGGCCTTGGCGGTCTTCGCCGCCGTCATGGTGGGCCTGTCGAAGGGCGGCGTTCCTATGGCAACCTCGATCTCGGTCCCGGTGCTGGCGATCGTGATGGACCCGATCGCGGCCGCGGGCCTGTTGCTGCCTGTTTATATCATCGCGGACATGTTCGGCCTCTGGGCATATCGCAAGCATTACGACCGGCGTGTGCTGGCGATCCTGATCCCCTCGGCGACCTTCGGTATCGGTATCGGCTGGGCCACCGCAGAGATCGTGCCCGAACGCTGGGTGACCTTGATGGTCGGCGTGATCGGCGCTGTTTTCGCGGTGAACGCGCTGTTCCGGCATCGGCATGGTGCGCGGCAGGAAGCGCGGGTCGCGCCGGGCCTGTTCTGGGGCACGATCGCGGGCATCACCAGTTTCGTCAGCCATTCCGGCGCGCCGCCCTACCAAGCCTACACGATCCCGCTGAACCTGCCAAAGCAGGTATTCGCGGGGACGGCGACGATCCTGTTCTCCTATGTCAATCTCGCGAAGCTCGGGCCTTATATCGCGCTTGGCGAAGTAAGCTGGGGCAGCATCGGCACCGCGTTGATCCTGGCGATACCGGCCTCGGCTTCGGTGTTCCTCGGCGTCTGGTTGGTCAAGCGGATGCCCACTGAAATCTTCTTCAAGGTCGTGATCTGGGCACTCCTGCTAATCTCGCTGAAGCTGATCCAGCAAGCGCTCATGAACTGAGGGGGCGGCGTTTAAAGCGCCGCGTCTTTCTGCGGAAGTTTCCCGTCGAGTTCCTCGAATGCCTCGCCCGAGGCGATCAGGCAGCTCACGCCATCCGCCGGGGTGACGATGATCGTCCAGTTGCCCGCCTCCGCCGCGAAAATTTCCAGCACGGAGTTATTTGCGGAGAGCGCCACCATGCGGCGGCTCTCGTGATATTTCGCTTCGAGATTGGCCACGATCTCGTCTCGCTTGCCACAGGCGCGCGACGGATCAGACGGGTCCCGCGTCTCACCGAAAGAAGCCTGAGCGAAGCCGATCGCTGCGGCCAGGCCGAGCGTGAGCACATAAGTTTTGTTCAGCATTTTGATCCCTCTGAAAGCATCATCCGAGAGTGACGGTCCAGCTGTCAAGAAAGCTTTACGATGGCGCTGCGCGATGTCGGCGGTTGTGATTTTTCTGCGATGCGGCAAATCTGGCCTTGCCGATTCTGTCCCATTCGTGCGATCTGGCGAAAGAAAATTGCGAGATGGAGAATCAAATGGCCCGCCCGACCCGTTCCGTGCTCTACATTCCCGGCTCGAAACAGCGTGCGCTGGAAAAGGCCACCGGGCTTGCCTGTGACGCGATCATCTTCGACCTCGAAGACGCCGTGGCGATCGACGAGAAGGTCAATGCGCGCGCGCTCCTTGCGAAGACGCTGACCGAGGTCGATTACGGCCCGCGCATGAAGATCGTGCGGGTCAACGGGCTCGACACCGAATGGGGGCGCGAGGATGTGCTGGCCTTTGCCGACGCGATCCGCGCAGGCGCCAAGGTCGATGCGATCCTGATCCCGAAGGTCTCCACGCCCGCCGATCTTATCGCGGTGGCCGATCTCATTCAGAGCGTGCCGCTCTGGGCGATGATGGAGACCGCGCTGGGGATGCTCAACGCGGGCGATATCGCGGCGCATCCGCGGCTCGAAGGCATGGTGATGGGCACCAACGATCTAGCGAAGGAACTCGGGAGCCGCTTCCGCGCCGATCGCCTGCCGATGCAGACGGGGCTGGGCCTGTGCCTTCTCGCCGCGAAAGCGCATGGCAAGATCATCGTCGACGGCGTCTATAACGCCTTCAGGGATGACGAGGGCCTCAAGGCCGAATGCGAACAGGGGCGCGACATGGGCTTCGACGGCAAGACGCTGATACACCCCGCGCAACTCGAGGTCTGCAATGCGGCCTTCGCCCCTTCCGATGCCGAGATCGACCTCGCCCGACGCCAGATCGCTGCCTTTGAGAAAGCCGAGGAAGCGGGGCAGGGTGTCGCGGTCGTGGATGGAAAGATCGTCGAAAATCTGCATATCGTCACGGCGCGGCAAGTCCTCGCCAAAGCGGAGGCGATTGCCGCGCTTGGCAGCTAAGAGGCAATCGCAATGACATTACTCATCCTCGGCGTCCTGATCTGGTCGCTCGCACATCTGGCAAAACGGATCTTTCCGGGCTTCCGGCGCGCGCTCAAAGGGGCCGAGCGTCCGATGGTCGCCGCTCTCGTCCTGATCAGCCTCGTTCTGATGTTCGTCGGCTGGCGCGCAAGCGATCCGGTCTTCTACCTCTGGACGCCGAACGCGGCGCTCAAGGGGATCAACAACCTGCTGATGCTCTTCGCGGTCTACCTGTTCGCGGTCTCGGGCATGAAGCTCTGGCTCAGCGGCAAGATTCGCCACCCGCAGCTGACTGCGGTGAAGACCTGGGCCGTGGCGCACCTGCTGGTCAACCCGACCCTGCCGGGGATCATCCTGTTCGGCGGTCTGCTCGCCTGGGCCGTGGTGGAGGTCATCCTGATCAACAAGAAGTCGAAGCCCGCGAAAGTCACGCCCGAGGTGAAAGTCGGCAAGGAGATCGGCGGCATCGTCGGCACGATCGTCGTCTTCGGCCTGATCGCGATGATCCACATCTGGTTCGGTCACAACCCGTTCGGAGCCTGACATGAAAATCTACCGCCTTCTGACCGAGGAAGACACCTCAGCCTTCTGTCACAAGGTCAGCCTTGCGCTGTCCAAGGGCTGGGTGCTGCATGGCGATCCGCAATATGCCTACGATCATGCGAATGGCGTGATGCGCTGTGCCCAGGCCGTGACCAAGGAGATCGAGGGTGAGTATCACCCCGACATGAAGCTGGGAGAGCAATAATGGGCAAAACCAATCCGGGCCGTTTCTTCGAGGACTACAAGCTGGGCGACGTGATCCGTCACGCCGTCCCGCGCACCGTCGCGGAAGGGGAGCGTGCACTGTATCACGCGCTCTACCCGGCGCGGCATGCGCTCTATTCCTCGGACGAATTCGCGGCGGCCTGCGGATTGGATGGCTCGCCTCTCGACGATCTGATCGCCTTCCACGTCGTCTTCGGCAAGACGGTGCCGGACGTGTCGCTCAACGCGGTGGCCAATCTCGGCTATGCGGAAGGGCGCTGGCTGAAGCCGGTCTATCCGGGCGACACGCTGCGCTCGGAATCCGAGGTGATCGGGGTCAAGCAGAACTCCAACGGCAAGTCGGGCGTGGTCTATGTCCGCACCCGCGGTCTGAACCAGGCGGGTGAGGTTGTGCTGGAATATGTCCGTTGGGTGATGGTGCGCAAAGGCGATCTGGACGCGCCCGCGCCCGAGACCGTGCTGCCCGATCTGGCATCGGTCGTGGCGCCGGAGGATCTGGTGATCCCCGAGGGGCTGAGCTTCGAGGATTATGATTTCGATCTGGCGGGCGAGCCGCATCGTTGGGGCGATTACGAGATCGGCGAAAAAATCGACCATGTGGACGGGGTGACCATCGAGGAAGCCGAGCACATGATCGCCACGCGCCTGTGGCAGAACACCGCCAAGGTGCATTTCGACGCGACCTTCCGTGCCGATGGCCGGCGCCTGATCTATGGCGGGCATGTCATCTCCATGGCGCGCGCGCTGTCCTTCAACGGACTGGCGAACGCCCAGTTGATCGTGGCGCTCAATGCCGGGGCGCATGCCAACCCGTGCTTCTCGGGCGATACGGTGAAAGCGTGGTCGGAAGTGCTCGACAAGGCCGAGACAGGCGCGCCTGGCGTCGGCGCGATCCGTCTGCGTCTGGTCGCCGTGAAACAGGGCGCGCCGGAGTTCGGCTATAAGGGAGAAGACGGCAAATATCTCCCCGAGGTGCTGCTCGACCTCGACTACTGGGCTCTGATGCCGATCTGATCGCCGCCCGAGAGACTCACTCCCGGGGGCAGGGCGCCCGGGAGCGTTAACATGTGATCACGCACAGAATTTATGTGATCACAAAGCGAATTTTTCGCCGCTCTTTACGCGCAAATGACATGTTTTCAACCTTGCCCCCCGTGACTTGGGAGAAAATTACGCTAGTAAAAGAGCCAATTCCGGCCAGCTCCGCGCCAGCGCGTGCCTCCGATCGAGGCCGACGAGAGCGCCGAGCCCAGCGAAAAGGGACCGATCATGGCTGAAGCGAAACAGGTTGAGCGTCCGCTTTCCCCGCACCTTCAAATCTACCGTCCGCAGATGACCTCCTTCTCGTCGATCATGACGCGGATCACGGGTAACGGCATCATCGTGGGCGTTCTGCTGCTCGTCTGGTGGCTCCTCGCCGCCGCGACCAGCCCCGATTACTTCAATTTCGTGAACGCGATCGCGACCTCGTGGTTTGGCGATCTCGTCTTCACCCTGTCGCTGCTGGGCGTCTGGTATCACTACCTCGCCGGCATCCGGCACCTAATCTTCGATGCGGGCAAATACATGGATATCAAATCCGCCGAGATGCTCGGCTGGATCTGCACCATCGGTTCGGTCGTGCTGACCGTGCTGACCCTCATCATCATCCAATTCTGACGGAGGCCCTCATGCGTTACCTCACCGACCGCAAGCGCGCCGTGGGCAAGGGCGCCTCGGGCACTGGCCCCGAGCATCACTGGTGGATGTCAGCCTCGGCCGTTGCTCTCGCCTTCATGATCCCGACCTGGCTCTACATCGTAGGTACCACTCTGGGTGCGGACCAGCAGACCGTGATCACCACGTTCTCGAAGCCCTTTCCGGCCATCCTGACCGCGCTGGTCGTGATCGTCGGGATGCGCCACTTCGCGAAGGGCACCGAGATCTGGATCGAGGACTACATCCACGGCACCGCCGCGAAGGCCACCAAGATCGCGATGCATTCGCTGGCTTACGTGATCATGGCGACCGCACTCTATGCACTCGGCAAGATGGTCTTCATCGGCCTTCTGCTGGGCAACTGATAACGGGACGAGATAATGGCTGCTTACGAATACGAAACGCATAATTACGACGTGGTCGTGGTCGGCGCCGGTGGCTCGGGTCTGCGCGCCACGCTCGGCATGGCCGAACAGGGCCTGCGCACCGCCTGCGTGACCAAGGTCTTCCCGACCCGCTCGCACACGGTCGCCGCACAGGGCGGCATCGCCGCCAGCTTGGGCAACATGGGCCCGGACAGCTGGCAGTGGCATATGTACGACACGATCAAGGGCTCTGACTGGCTCGGCGACAACGACGCGATGGAATATCTCGCGCGCCACGCCCCCAAGGCCGTCTACGAGCTCGAGCACTATGGCGTGCCGTTCTCGCGCACCGAAGAGGGCAAGATCTACCAGCGTCCCTTCGGCGGCCACACCACCGAATACGGTGAAGGCCCGCCCGTGCAGCGCACCTGTGCCGCCGCGGACCGCACCGGTCACGCGATCCTGCACACGCTCTACGGTCAGTCGCTGAAGAACAACGCAGAGTTCTACATCGAGTATTTCGCGATCGACCTGATCATGTCCGATGACGGGCAGTGTCAGGGCGTCGTCTGCTGGAAGCTCGACGACGGCACAATGCACGTCTTCAACGCGAAGATGGTTGTGCTGGCGACCGGCGGTTACGGTCGCGCCTATTTCTCGGCGACCTCGGCCCATACCTGCACCGGCGACGGTGGCGGCATGGTCGCGCGGGCCGGTCTCGCGCTGCAGGACATGGAATTCGTGCAGTTCCACCCGACCGGCATCTATGGTTCGGGCTGCCTGATCACCGAAGGCGCCCGCGGCGAGGGTGGTTACCTGACCAACTCCGAAGGCGAGCGCTTCATGGAGCGTTACGCGCCGACCTACAAGGATCTGGCGTCGCGCGACGTGGTGTCGCGCTGCATGACCATGGAGATCCGCGAAGGCCGCGGCGTGGGTGAGCACAAGGACCACATCTTCCTCAACCTCAGCCACCTTCCGCCGGAAGCTCTGGCCGAGCGCCTGCCGGGTATCTCGGAATCGGCGAAAATCTTCGCCGGCGTCGACGTCACGAAAGAGCCGATCCCGGTTCTGCCGACCGTGCACTACAACATGGGCGGTATTCCGACGAACTACCACGGCGAGGTCATCAACCCGAAAGAGGGCGATCCCGATGCGATCGTGCCCGGCCTGATGGCCGTGGGCGAGGCGGGTTCGGCCTCTGTGCACGGTGCGAACCGTCTGGGCTCCAACTCGCTGATCGACCTCGTGGTCTTCGGTCGTGCCGCCGCGATCCGCGCCGGCGAGGTCGTCGATCCCAACGCGTCGAACCCGGACATCCCGAAAGCCAAGATCGACGCCATCTTCGAGCGCTTCGACAAGGTGCGCTACGCCGATGGCGGCACGCCCACCGCGGCGCTGCGCGACGAGATGCAGCGCACGATGCAGGCGGATGCGGCGGTGTTCCGGACCGACAAGACGCTGGCCGAGGGGGTCGAGAAGATGAAGGCGGTCGCCGCCAAGCTCGACGATCTCAAGGTCACGGACCGGTCGCTGATCTGGAACTCGGACCTGATGGAAACGCTGGAACTCGAGAACCTGATGCCGAACGCGCTGGCGACCATCGTGGGCGCCGAGGCACGCAAGGAATCCCGTGGTGCACATGCTCACGAGGATTATCCCGATCGCGACGACACCAACTGGCGCAAGCACTCGATCATGCATGTCGACGGCGCGAACGTCGATCTGACCTTCCGCCCGGTCCACATGGACCCGCTGACCCCCGAGGATCAGGGCGGGATCGAGATCAAGAAGATCGCGCCGAAGAAGCGGGTCTATTGATGCGTCACGCGCCGGCATATGGGCTTCTTGCGGCAGGGCTTGGCCTTGCCGCCTGCGCCCCTATCCCGGTCGAGCAGGCCGAGCGCCAGTGCTATGCCCAGTTCGCGCCCAAGCCGCCCATCACGGGCGAGGCGGGCATGGGCGTCACCAATAGCGGCTTCAGCTCGAAGATGAAGGTCGAGATGAATATCGGCGCCTCGGTGCAGGGCGACCCGTCCGCGGCCTACGACTCCTGCGTTTACAGAAAATCCGGCCGAATGCCCACGCGGCCGCTCTATTCGTACTGACGGAAAGGGGACCAACCATGGTTCAGTTCACGCTTCCGAAGAATTCCAAGATCCGCGTCGGCAAGACCTGGCCGAAGCCGGATGGCAAGAATATCCGCAAGTTCCAGATCTATCGCTGGGACCCGGATACCGGGGAGAACCCGCGTCTCGACACGTATTTCATCGACATGGACAAGTGCGGGCCGATGGTTCTCGACGCGCTCTTGAAGATCAAGAACGAGATCGACCCGACGCTGACCTTCCGCCGCTCCTGCCGCGAAGGCATCTGCGGTTCCTGTGCGATGAACATCGACGGGATCAATACGCTGGCCTGTATCTACGGTCTCGACGAGATCAAGGGCGACGTGAAGATCTACCCGCTGCCGCATATGCCGGTGGTGAAAGACCTGATCCCCGACCTGACCATGTTCTACGCCCAGCACGCGTCGATCATGCCCTGGCTCGAGACCAAGACGAACCGTCCCGAGAAGGAATGGCGCCAGTCGATCGAAGACCGCAAGAAGCTCGACGGTCTGTATGAGTGCGTCATGTGCGCCTCGTGCTCGACCTCGTGCCCGAGCTACTGGTGGAACGGCGACAAGTATCTCGGCCCGGCAGCGCTGCTGCACGCCTATCGCTGGATCATCGACTCGCGCGACGAAGCCACGGCAGAGCGCCTCGATCAGCTCGAAGACCCCTTCAAGCTCTATCGTTGCCACACGATCATGAACTGCACCAAGACCTGCCCGAAAGGTCTGAACCCGGCGAAAGCGATCGCCGAGATCAAGCGGATGCAGGTCAACCGGGTCGTCTGATCCGACGGATATATTGGGGCCGGCCTCTGGCTCACCCCCAGCAGATAGTAGAAAGGGCGGCGCGAGCCGCCCTTTTTGCTGCGTTGCGGCAAATGCATATCGCGGTTGCAGCATTTTGGGTTTGAATCCCCGCGAAAATCCCTAAATCGGGTGGCAGGGAGGAACTCGAAACGTGACTGGAGAGAGTTCCATGGTCGACATCGTCAAATTCCCCAAAGGGGCGCAACCGGTTCAAGTGGCCGAAGAGCATCTGGCCTACTACACCCCGGAGAAATCCGCCCCTGTGTTCACCCCGGCCGCGAAAGCAGAAGAGACCACCGGTCTCGAAGCGGTCGAGCTGATGTACGAGTATTACACCGCGGCTTGAGCGGTGACCTCCCGAATAGTTCCGTCGTGACTGCCCCGGCTCTTCGCCGGGGTTTTTCTTTGCGCCTTTCGCTCCTGGGCGGGGCAGGGCAGAGTGGGCGCGACAAGGAGGGAGCCCCATGCATCCGACGCCCGAGCACGCCGCGCCCGAAGACGCCCAAACCCGCCGCGATATCGCGCCGGTGATCTGTTACCCGACGGACGCGCTGCCCGCGCCGGACCTGTCCGCCTATCGCGCCGTGCGCGGGAACTGGGACAAGATCGCCGACCTGCGAGTGCCCCCGCGCGAGGCGCTGGCCTTCGACGTGCCCGCCGGACATTTCTTCCGCATCGCTTCGGTCGAGGGGCCGCAGGTGGGCGATCTGAATTTGTTCTCGGCGGACCTGTCCGAGCGGTTCTATTCCGGAAAGACACGCGCGCTGCATGGCACGCATCTGAGCCGCGGCGACCGGCTGTGGTCCGGCTTTCCGACGATGCGCCCGCTGGCGACGATTACCGAGGATACGCTCGACTGGTATGGCATCGACGCATTCGGTGGCTCGGTCCATGACGTGATCGGCACGCGCTGCGATCCTTATACGCATTGCCTGCTGTCCGATGGCGGGCAGTATCACCATTGCTGCCATTCGAACCTGACCCGTGCGCTGGCCGCGGCCCGTGATCTGCCTCTGCACGAGGCGGAGGCGCTGGTGCATGACGTGCTCAACGTCTTCATGTGCACCGGCTTCACCCGCGACACCGGGCAGTATTTCATGAAGGCGAGCCCGGTCCGGCCCGGTGATTATCTCGAATTCTTCGCAGAGACCGATTTGCTGGGCGTTCTGTCGGCGTGCCCGGGCGGGGATTGTTCAGCCGAGCACAGCTCGGACACGGCTGCATGTTACCCGCTGGGCGTGGAAATCTACCGCCCGAAATCAGCGCCCGAAGGCTGGGCGCCGCCCGCGCCCAACGCCTACGACCGCAGCCACGGGCTCTAACGGTTCGAGGTCAGCGAGACGAAGACTTCCTCGAGGCCCGGCTGTTCGCTCGCGATGTCGCGAATCTCGACCCCGGCGACGCGCAGCGCGTCAAGGATATCCTCTGCCGAGGTCTCGTTGCGCGAGTAGGAAAACGCCATCTGTCCGCCCGCGCGGGTCTCGAGCGTGACGCCTTCGGGAAGCCGAATCTCTTTCGTGACTTCGTTGCGCGGCTCCACCACCAGCGCCTTGCGGTCCATTCGCTTGAGAAGGTTCGGCGTGGTGTCGCGCACGATCAGTTCGCCGTTGTTGATGATCGCGATCTCGTCGCACATTTCCTCGGCTTCTTCGAGGTAGTGCGTGGTCAGGATGATCGTCATGCCCTGCTCATTGAGCTTGCGGACATTGCGCCAGAGCATCGCGCGCAGCTCGATATCGACGCCTGCGGTCGGCTCGTCCAGCACGAGGATCTGCGGGCGATGTACCAGCGCTTTCGCAAGCAGCAGACGCCGCTTCATCCCGCCCGAGAGGTTTCGCGCATAAGCCTCGGCCTTGTCCGACAGGCCCACCAGTTCGAGAATCTCGTCCGTCCAGCGCTCGGATTTCGGCACGCCATAGAGGCCCGCCTGCATCTCCAGCGCCGCGCGGGGCGTGAAGAACGGGTCCATGTTCAGCTCCTGCGGCATCACCCCGATCGCGGCGCGCGACTGGCGCGGGTTCACGTCCTGATCGAAACCCCAGATCACGACGCGCCCGTCGGTTTTCTTCACCAGCCCCGCAAGAATGTTGATCAGCGTCGACTTGCCCGCCCCGTTCGGGCCGAGAAGCCCGAAGATCGACCCCGCAGGGATCGACAGGTCGAGCCCCTTCAGTGCTTCTTTCGGTGCCTGCTTCTTGCCGCCTGCATAGGTTTTGCGCAGCCCGGTGACTTCGATTGCCTGCTGTTCCAACTTGCCCCGCCTTTCGCGATTGCTAGAATGAAGCCCAGATTTCAGGGCGCGGTTTTCGTGCCTTATATATACGGAGCATCCATGACTGCCACCCATTCGCCCAATGCCCCCGACGCACCCGAGACCGAGGTCGTCACCACCTGGAAGGTTGCCTGCGACGGCGGCGAGGGGGCACTCGGCCATCCGCGCGTTTGGCTGTCGATCCCGCGGGACACCGGTTTCGTCGAATGCGGCTATTGCGACAAGAAATACGTGATCGACCGCGATCACGCGCATGACGATCACTGAACCTGTCTGAGTCGACAGGGAAGGACGGCGTTCAGCCGTCCTTTTTCTGTGCCGCGCGTTTCATGCGTTCAAGCAGCGCAGCCTTCGGGTCCTTCTTGCTGAAAGGCGTCTTGTCGGTGCCGTAGGCGTTATGCTCGGCATGTTTGGGCGTGTTCTTCGGCGGCTTCGCGCCGCCCATCTTGGAATAGTCCATAGCTCAAATCCTTTACGGTTGCCGCTTGAGATGGGGGATTTCGGGGGCTCTGACAAGGGGCGCCACGCGTATCGCTCGGCGCGGCCGACCAGCCCGGGCCGCGCCCGACCTTCCCCCGGGAGGGCGCATTGGTGATGGAGCCCACAGCCTCTCTGCCCTACGGGCTTGCGAAGTGAACTGCTCAAGCCAGACGACAGCGAAGCGCGCACCCAAGGCTCGGGCGCGGCCCTTCACGCTGAGCGGTCGCCGATCCTCTTTCCCTCTGCACCCCCCTGTGGCACAACCGGGGCCAACGCGCGAAGGAGGGTTCCGCAATGGCATTCGGCAAAGGCTGTCACCTGCATCTGATCGACGGTTCGGCCTTCATTTTCCGCGCCTATCATGCGCTTCCGCCGCTGACTCGCAAATCCGACGGGCTGCCGATCGGGGCGGTCTCCGGATTCTGCAACATGCTGTGGAAATACATCGAGGACGCCAAGGGCTCCGACGCGCCGACCCATGCAGCCGTGATCTTCGACAAGGGCAGCCACACCTTCCGCAACGACCTCTACGATCTCTATAAGGCAAATCGCGACGAGATGCCCGAGGAACTGCGCCCGCAGATCCCGCTGACACGCGAGGCAACAAAGGCGTTCAATATCGCCTGCGAGGAACTGGCGGGCTACGAGGCCGACGACATCATCGCGACGCTCGCCCGGCAGGCCCGCGAGGCCGGCGGCCGCGTCACGATCATCTCGTCGGACAAGGATCTGATGCAGCTCGTCGGCGGCGGCGTCGAGATGTTCGACGCGATGAAGAACCGCGCGATCGGTGTCGAGGAGGTCGAGGCGAAGTTCGGCGTCGCCCCCGAGCGCGTGATCGACGTGCAGGCGCTCGCAGGCGACTCGGTCGACAATATCCCCGGCGCCCCCGGCATCGGCGTCAAGACCGCGGCGCTTCTGATCAACGAATTTGGCGACCTGGAGACGCTGCTCGCACGTGCCTCCGAGATCAAGCAGCCCAAGCGCCGCGAGACGCTGATCGAGAAGGCCGAGCAGATTCGCCTCTCGAAGCAGCTGGTAACTCTAGACGATCAGACCCCCATCGAGTTCACGCTCGACGATCTGGAAATCCGCGAGCCCGATGTCGATACGCTGATGGGCTTTCTCAATGAGATGGAGTTCCGCACGCTGACCCGCCGCGTGGCCGAGAAATTCGGCGCCGAGCCGCCGCCCGCGCCCGTCGTCACCGACGTACCGGCAAGCCATGTCGACCCCGCGCCGGAGGTGGACCAGCCGCCCTTCGATCCCGACAGCTATGTCTGCATCCGCGATGCCGAGACACTGACGCAGTGGCTGGATGAGGCCCGCGCCAAGGGCTGGGTCGCGGTCGACACCGAAACCACGTCCCTCAATGACATGAAGGCCGAACTGGTGGGCGTGTCGCTGTGCACCGAAGCGGGCAAGGCGGCTTATCTGCCGCTCGCACATATCTCCGGCGGCGATGATCTTTTCGGCGGCTCCGAACGTGTCGCCGGCCAGATGGACTTCAAGGAGGCGCTGGCGCTCCTCAAACCCGTGCTCGAAGACCCGGCGATCCTGAAGATCGGCCAGAACATGAAGTATGACTTCAAGATCTTCGCCCGGCTCGGGATCCGCGTGGCGCCGATCGACGACACGATGCTGATGTCCTACGCAATGTTCTCGGGGCTGCACGGCCATGGGATGGATACGCTGTCGGATCGCTACCTCAACCACCAGCCGATCCCGATCAAGGAACTGATCGGCACCGGCAAGAGCCAGATCACCTTCGACAAGGTCGAGATCGAGAAGGCCACGCGCTACGCCGCTGAGGACGCCGATATCACGCTGCGCCTCTGGCAGCAGTTCAAGCCGCGGCTGCATCGCGAACGCGTCACCACCGTCTACGAGACGCTGGAGCGTCCGATGGTGCCGGTGCTGGCCGATATGGAAATCGCGGGCGTGAAGGTCGACGCCTCGGTGCTGTCGCGCATGTCCAACGCCTTCGCGCAGAAGATGGCGCAACTCGAAGACGAGATCGCCGAGATCGCGGGCCAGCCCTTCAATGTCGGGTCGCCGAAACAGCTGGGTGAGATCCTGTTCGACACGATGGGCGTCGAGGGCGGCAAGAAGGGCAAGACCGGGGCCTACGGCACGGGCGCGGATGTGCTCGAAGACGTGACCACGATGGAAGACACCAACCCGCAGGCCGCGCGGCTGGCGGCACGTGTGCTCGACTGGCGGCAGATCTCGAAGCTGAAATCGACCTACACGGATGCGCTGCAGACCCATGTCCATCCCGAAACGGGCCGCGTCCATACCTGCTACTCGATCGCGGGCGCGAATACCGGACGTCTGGCCTCGACCGATCCGAACCTGCAGAACATTCCCGTGCGCTCCGAGGAAGGCCGCCGCATCCGCGAGGCGTTCGTGGCGCGCGAGGGCTGCAAGATCGTCTCGCTCGACTACAGCCAGATTGAATTGCGCATCCTCGCCCATGTGGCGGATCTTCCCGAGATGCGCGAGGCCTTCAAGGAAGGACTGGACATTCACGCCGCGACTGCCTCGGAGATGTTCGACGTGCCGCTCGACCAGATGACGCCGGAGATCCGCCGTCAGGCGAAGGCAATCAATTTCGGCGTGATCTACGGGATTTCCGGCTTCGGCCTTGCCCGCAACCTGCGCATCCCGCGGGCCGAGGCGCAGGGCTTCATCGACCGCTATTTCGAACGCTTCCCCGGTATCCGCAAATACATGGACGACACGGTGGCCTTCGCTAAGGAGCACAAATACGTCCAGACCCTGTTCGGACGTAAAATCCATACGCCCGATATTGGCGCGAAAGGCCCGTCGGCGGGCTTCGCCAAACGCGCCGCGATCAACGCGCCGATCCAGGGGGCTGCGGCCGATATCATTCGCCGCGCGATGGTGCGGATGCCCGAGGCGATCGACGGTCTCCCGGCCCGGATGCTGCTACAGGTGCATGACGAACTGATCTTCGAGGTCGAGGACGCCGCGATCGACGACCTGATCAAGACCGCCCGGGCCACGATGGAAGGCGCGGCGGAGCCGGTGATGAAGCTCTCGGTGCCGCTCGTCGTCGACGCGGGGCAGGGGGAGAGCTGGGCCGCCGCTCACTGAGCCGCGGGTTGACGCACGAGGATATTGGTCACGCGCCGCGCCAACGGCGCGACCAGCAGCACCGAAGGATAGGCGAACATCCAGCTCGAGAGCCAGCTTGCCGCCCAGAGCGCCGGAAAGTCCTCCACAAGCCCCGTCGCCCGGTAGGTCGCCACGCCCGAGACCAGAAATGACATGATCCCCGACAGGATCAGGCTGAAGACGAAATGGGCATAGCGCGCGGGGATCATCGGGTCTCCTTCTCGGGTCGGAAAATTCTCCGCTCGCATTTTGGTGATTGAACGTGAGGAGGCAACGCACAAACCTGTGTGCTGATCCGCGCGAACGAGTTGTCTCGCATTGACCCCGCCGCCGCGCAATGTTGAGACTGCGCATGCCTCCGGCGGGGATATTTGGACCAAGCCGAAAATGCGGGCATCGCGTTCGACTTGGCCCCAACATCCCCTGCGGAGCGTCCCAACCGCGCCTCAGGCGCCGAGATTCGAGAAAAGCGCCCATGCCCCACGATCATCACCACCACCACCATCTCGACGCCGATACGAGCGATAACCGTGTGCTCTGGGCGGTGGTCGTCAATGTCATCCTGACGGTCGCGCAGGTGCTGGGCGGGGCGATCGCTGGCTCGATGGCGCTGATCGCGGACGGGGTTCATAATTTCTCCGACGCGGCGGCGCTGGTGCTGGCCTTCGGGGCGCGCAAGCTGGCCAAGCGCGGCGCGGATGCCGCGATGAGCTTCGGCTGGTCGCGCGCCGAGGTCATCGCGGCCTTCGTCAATTACATCGCGCTGATCCTGATCTCGCTCTGGCTGATCGTGGAGGCTGTCGGGCGGATGATCGATCCGCCTCAGGTCGATGGCTGGATCGTGGTCTGGCTCGCGACGCTGGCGCTGATCGTCGATCTGGCGACGGCGGCGCTGACCTATGCGCTCTCCAAGCACAGCCTGAACATCCGCGCGGCTTTCCTGCATAATCTGGCCGATGCCGGGGCGTCGGTCGCGGTGATCGTGGGCGGTGTCGTGATCCTGCTCTACGACTGGAAGATGGTCGATCCGATCCTGACCATCGGCATCTCGCTCTTCATCCTGTGGCATGTCGCCACCGATCTGAAACCGGTGCTGCGCATCCTGATGCTCGGTGCGCCGCCCGAGAAGGACAGCACCGAGGTACGCCGTGCGTTGGGGGATGTCGAAGGCGTCGAGGGTGTCCACCACGTCCACCTGTGGCAGATCGACGAGCGGCGCGTCTCCGTCGAGGCGCATCTCGTGCTGGCGGAGGGGCGGAATTACGCAACCGTCATTGCGCGGGCCAAGGATATGCTGGCACACCAGTTCGGCATCCATCATGCGACGCTGGAGCCGGAAAGCGCGGATCTGGGCTGCGCCGACCACAAGGCACATGACGACCACGCGGCTCGCGATCACGACCATGCTCATGAGCACGGGGCGCACCCCGCGCATTGAGCGCGGGGCCTAGCGTAGCCAGTCCAGACTTTCCGGTGTGCTGCCCTTCGGCGTGTACTCCGCCGAGACGTAGCCATCATAGCCTGCCGCATCGAGCGTCGCGAAGAAGCCCGCGAGATCGCTTTTGCCCGAACCGGGCGCGCCCCGGCCCGGCGCATCCGCGAATTGCACATGCGCCGCGCGATGCCCGTGCGCGGCCCAACAGCCCGCCAGATCGCCGGTCAGCATCTGCGCGTGATAGGCGTCGAATTGCAGATGTAGGTTCGGGGCAGCGACCGCGTCGAGCACTTCCGCCGCGAGATCGAAGCTGTCGAGGAAATAACCGGGCATGTCGGTCGGGTTGACCGGCTCGATCGTCAGGACCCGTTTCGGCGCGCGCGCCGTCGCCCATTTCAGGTTCTCGATATAGGTCGCGCGGGCCTCCGCCCCTTCGGCCTTGCCCGCCATGATATGGATGGCGCGTGGCTTCAGGATATCGGCGAAGCGCATCGCGCGGTCGAAATCGCGGCGGAAGCGCGCTTCGCTGCCCGGTACCGCGGCGAAGCCACGATCGCCGCCCGTATAGTTCGGCGGCGGCACGTTCATCAGCACGAAGCTCAGGTCGTGACGGATCAGTTCGTGGCGCATCTCTTGCGCGGAAGCGTCGTAGGGAAACAGCACCTCGACCGCGTCGAAGCCGGCTTTTCTTGCCGCTTTGAAACGATCCATGAAAGGCAGTTCGGTGAAGAGGAACGTCAGGTTCGCGGCGAACTTCGGCACATTACAACTCCGCGGCACGCATGATCGGGAAGAAGCTGCCAGCCGAGATCACACCGGTCCAATCTTCGCCCTCAAATTCGCGGGTCACGGCGAGATCGACGAGCCGGTAAAAGCTCTTGCGGTCGATCAACGCCTCCAGTCCGCGGCGCACATGCAGATAGGGGCGGGGCTCGCCATCCTCGCTATGTTCCACCCGGATCGCGTGGTCTGCATCGGCAAGAACCACGTCGCCCACATTGGTCGTGAAGCGAATCGACTGGTCGTCGCCCTCGCCCTCAGCGGTGAAATCGACGGCGATGAACGGCGCGTCCTCGACCCGGATACCCACCTTCTCGACCGGGGTAACGAGATAGTATTTCCCGTCCTCCAGTTTCAGAATCGATGAAAACAGTCGCACCAGCGCCTCGCGGCCGATCGGCGTGCCAAGATAGAACCACGTCCCGTCGCGGCGGATCTCCATATCGAGGTCGCCGCAGAAGGGCGGATCCCACAAATGCACGGGCGGCGGGCCCTTTTTGCTGGCTTTCTTGGCTGCATCCGCAAGCCCATCTGCCGTGGGGGAAGAGGTCGAAACTGTCTGTTTGTGATCCGTCATGCAAATTTGGCCGTTGGTCGGAGCGTGGTTATCTGCTTTGCTGGCAAGATAGGCATCAACGGGGAGAATGTCATGGCCGAGCCCGAAAAGCTGATGGAAGATATCGAACGACTTGGCGGCAAGCTCGCACAGGCGCGCGCCTCGATCGACCGGCGATTCATCGGGCAGGATCAGGTGGTGGAGCTGGTTCTGGCGGCGATGCTGTCCGGGGGGCACGCGCTTCTGGTCGGCTTGCCGGGCTTGGGCAAGACGCTTCTGGTCGAGACGCTGTCGACCGTGATGGGGCTGGGATCGAACCGCATCCAGTTCACGCCGGACCTGATGCCCGCCGATATTCTGGGCTCCGAAGTTCTGGAAACGGCGCCCGACGGCAGCCGCGCGTTCCGCTTCCTCGAAGGCCCGGTCTTCTGCCAGCTGCTGATGGCGGACGAGATCAACCGCGCCTCGCCCCGGACCCAGTCTGCGCTTCTTCAGGCGATGCAGGAACGCGAGGTCACCATCGCCGGCGAGCATCGCCCGCTTGGCCCGCCCTTCCACGTTCTCGCCACGCAGAACCCGATCGAGCAGGAGGGCACCTATCCACTGCCCGAGGCCCAGCTCGACCGTTTCCTCGTTCAGATCGACGTCGATTACCCGGATCGCGAGACAGAGCGCTCGATCCTGCTGGCGACCACCGGTGTCGCGGCGGAGGGCGCGCATACCGTCTTCACCCCGGCCGAACTAATCGAGGCGCAGGGGATCGTGCGGCAGATGCCCGTGGGCGAGAAGGTTGTCGATGCGATCCTCGATCTGGTGCGGCTCTGCCGTCCGCGCGAGGCTGAGGCGCCCGACTTCATCCGCGATGCGCTGGCCTGGGGACCGGGGCCGCGGGCCGCGCAGGCGCTGATGCTGACCGTTCGGGCGCGTGCGCTGATCAATGGCCGACTGGCGCCGACGCTGGACGACGTACAGGCAATGGCCCGCCCGGTGCTGATCCACCGCATGGCGCTGAGCTTCGCGGCCCGCGCCCGGGGCGAGACGTTGGGCGACCTGATCGACCGCGCCGTGGCAGAGGTCACCGGGCCGCGCGCCGCCGGGGCCGCCGCTTGAGCGTGACCTCCGATACCGCAGCGTCGGGGCCCGCCCCCGCGCTGAGCCTGCGCCGCGAGGCGGAAGGGGCAGCCTCTGCGCTGCCTCCGCTGCTGGTCGCGGCGGAGCAGTTGGCGGCGACCGTTCAGATGGGGTCACATGGGCGCAGGCGCGCGGGATCGGGCGAGGAATTCTGGCAATACCGCCCCGCCCATGCGGGCGACGAGCTGCGCTTCGTCGATTGGCGGCGCTCGGCGCGCTCTGATAGCCAATATGTGCGCCAGCGCGAATGGCAACTGGCGCAATCGGTGCATCTGTGGGTCGATGATGCGGCCTCGATGCGCTTCACCGGGGCCGAGAGCGGTCGCAACGCCCGCGTCACCAAATCCGAGCGCGCGCGGGTGTTGGGCCTCGCGCTCGCGGTGCTGATGGTGCGCGGCGGTGAGCGCGTGGGGCTGACCGGCCCTCTCGCACCACCACGGCCCGGACGCGCGCAGCTAATGGAGCTTGCGGGCCTTCTGTCGCGCGAGGCGGGCGTGCAGGATTACGGCGCGCCCGAAATCGCGGGCGTCACGCCGCAATCGCGCGTGGTGCTGCTGTCGGATTTCTTCGGTGACCTCGGCCCGATCGAGGCGGCGCTGGGGCGTCTGGCGGATCGAGGCGTGTCGGGCGTGATGATGCAGGTGCTCGATCCGGACGAGGAAGCCTTTCCCTATGATGGGCGCACGATCTTCCAGTCGATGACCGGCGCGCTGGTCCATGAGACGCGCAAGGCTGGCGATTTGCGTGCGCGTTATCTCGACCGGCTGGCCGCACGGCGCGATCAGCTCGCCACGCTTGCGCGCAGCGCGGGCTGGCAGTTCTCGACCCATCACACGGGCGATCCGGCGCAGGTGGCGCTGCTCTGGCTCTATTCCGCGCTCGAAAGGGGGCGCTGATGTGGATGCTCGGCCCCATCGGCTTCACCGCGCCCTGGCTTCTGCTGGGGCTGGCTGCGTTGCCGATCATCTGGCTGATCCTGCGCGCGGTACCGCCCGCGCCGATCCGCAGGCGCTTCCCGGGCGTCGCACTGCTTTTGGGCCTCAAGGACGAGGAAGTGCAGGCCGCGCGCACGCCGTGGTGGCTGCTGGCGCTCCGTCTTCTGGCGCTGGCCGCCGCGATCATCGGTTTTGCCGGGCCGGTCCTGAACCCACAGCGGGTCGTGCCCGGAACCGGGCCGCTCCTGATCGTGGTCGACGGTAGCTGGGCCTCTGCCCGCGATTGGTCGCGCCGGGTGGAGCGGATGACGGCGGCGCTGAAGGATGCGCAGCAGGCGGGCCGTCCGGCAGCTGTAATTTCGCTGGCCGATCCACCGCCCGCGCAGGTGAGTTTCACGGATGCGGGCGCGCTGATCCAGTCGCTCCCCGGCATCCAGCCGCAGCCTTGGGCGCCGCAGAACTTCGACGCCGCAAACCTGCCGGACGGGAATTTCGAGACGCTCTGGCTGTCTGACGGGTTGGCCCGCGACAGCCGGGCCGGTGTTCTGAGCGCGCTGGAGGCGCGCGGTCCGGTCAAGGTCTGGCAGCCGCAACTGCCGGTTCTGGCGCTGGGCGCGGCCCGGATCGAGGATGGCGCACTCGTCGTGCCCGCGCTTGCCTCCAGTATTCCGCCCAGCCCGCGCGATGTCGCCGCTGTAGGGCGCGATCCGGCGGGTGTCGAGCGCGAGCTGGCGAGCCAGCCGCTTCAGTTCACCGACAGCCGCGAAACAGAGCTGCGTTTCGATCTGCCGCCCGAGCTACGCAACCGTATTACCCGGATCGAGGTCACGGGCATGCGCTCGGCCGGTGCGGTGAGCCTGACCGATGACGCGGTCAAACGCCGCAAGGTCGCGATCCTCTCGGGTGCGCGCGACCGCGAGGGGCTGGAGCTGCTCTCGCCCACGCATTACCTGCATCAGGCGCTCGCCCCGACGGCGGACCTGATCGAGGGCACGCTTGCCGATGTGCTGACCGCCGATCCGGACGTGATCATCCTCGCCGATATGGCCGATCTGCCCGAACAGGCTAAACTGCAGGAATGGGTCGAGAAGGGCGGGCTGCTGATCCGCTTCGCAGGGCCGCGCATGGCCAATGCCAATCTCGACGCCGACACGCTGCTGCCGGTGCAGCTGCGTGCCGGAGGCCGCTCGCTGGGCGGCACGATGAGCTGGGGCGATCCGCGCGCGCTGGCGCCCTTCCCGGAAAACTCGCCCTTCACGGGGCTGACGGTGCCCGACGACGTGACGGTGAAGGCACAGGTCATGGCCGAGCCCGCGCCGGACCTGAGCGAACACACGATCGCCGCGCTGACCGACGGCACGCCGCTCGTCACCCGCGCCAAGATGGGGCAGGGGGCGGTGGTGCTGTTTCACGTCACCGCGAATGCCGAATGGTCGACCCTGCCGCTGTCGCTGCTGTTCCCGCAGATGCTGGAACGGCTCGCGGTCTCTGCCCGGCCCGCCGCGCCGGAAGAGGCTGATCTCGCGGGCCAGACCTGGGTGCCGCAGAAGCTGCTCGACGGGTTCGGGCGGCTGCAGGATGCAGGCGCTGCCGCAGGTGTGCCGGGCGAGGAGCTGGCCAAGGCCGAGCCCGGGCCGAAGCTGCGCCCGGGCATCTACACCGCCGAGGATCGCTCGGTCGCGCTGAACGCCCTGCCGCGCGGCGCGACGCTTTCTCCCGCGAGCTGGCCTGCGAATGTCCCCGTCGAAGGGGCTTTCGAACAACGCGAAATGCCCTTGAAAGGCTGGCTTCTGGGGGCTGCGCTTGCGGCGCTTCTGCTGGACATCCTCGCGACGCTGGCGCTCTCGGGCAAGCTCTGGGGGCCGCGTGCGATGAAGGCCGCCGCTTTCGGGGCCGCCGTGATCCTCGCAAGCTTCGCGCCGCCGCAAGCCCATGCCGAGGATATGGATCCGGCGCGCGCGATCGAGGCTGCGTCCAACGTGGTTCTGGCCGCGATGCCCACCGGCGATGCCGAAGTCGACCGGGTTTCGATGGCCGGGCTCAAGGGCCTGTCGCAGGTTCTCAACCGGCGTACCACGGTCGAGCCTTCCGCGCCGATGATGGTCGATCTGAAGAACGACGATCTGGCCGTCTTTACTTTCATCTACTGGCCGATCTCGGCAGATCAGCCTGCACCGAGCCCGATGGAATATGCCAAGCTGAACCGCTACCTGCGCGGCGGCGGGATGATCCTGTTCGACACGCGCGACGCCGATATCGCGGGCTTCGGCGAGGCGACGCCTGCAGGCAAGCGTTTGCAGGCGCTGGCCGCGCCCTTGGACATTCCGCCGCTCGCGCCGATACCGGATGATCACGTACTGACCCGCACCTTCTACCTTCTGCAGGATTTCCCCGGTCGCTATGATGGCACGATCTGGGTGGAGGCTCCGCCAGCCGATGCCGAACGCGCCGAGGGGATGCCGTTTCGCAACCTCAATGACGGGGTGACGCCGGTGGTGATCGGCGGCAACGACTGGGCCTCGGCCTGGGCCGTCGACGATCGCGGGATGCCGATGTTCCCGGTGGGGCGCGGCCGCACCGGCGAGCGTCAGCGCGAAATCGCGGATCGCTTCGGGGTGAACCTGATCATGCATGTGCTGACCGGCAACTATAAATCCGATCAGGTCCATGTGCCTGCGCTTCTCGAAAGGCTGGGGCAATGAACGGGCTGTCGGTAATCTTCGCGCCGCTTCTGCCATGGCCTGTGATCGCGGGCGCGGCCGCTGTGGCGGCCGTTCTGCTGGCGCTGGCGCTCTGGCGCGGGCTTAAGGGCTGGGCGCTGCGGGCCTTGGCCGCGCTGGTGCTGCTGGCCGCGATCGCGCAGCCCTCCTTGCAGCGCGAACAGACCACGCCACTGTCGAATATCGTTTTGCTGGTCGACGACCGGTCCTCCTCGCAGAAGCTCTCGGATCGCGGGCAACAGACCGACCGCGCCGTGGCACGTCTGCAAGCGCAGCTCGATGCGATGCCTAATGTGGAGACGCGCCGGATCACCGTTCCGGACGGGGCCGACAATGCCGGCACCGAGCTGGGCGCGAGCCTCGCCGAGGCGCTGGCCGCCGAGCCGCGCGCCCGGGTCGCGGGGGCGCTGATGGTCACCGACGGGCAGGCCCATGACGCGCAGCTTGCCCCCGATCTGCCCGCGCCGCTGCAGGTGCTGCTGACCGGCAAGCGCAGCGACTGGGATCGTCGTATCCTGATCGAGACCGCGCCTTCCTTTGGCATTATCGGTGAGGAAACCGATATCCGTCTCAAGGTCGAGGATATGGGCGCCGTTCCCGAAAGCGCGGGCGGCGTGGCCGATCTGACGATCTCGATCGATGGCAAGGACCCGAAAAGCTACAAGGTGCGCACCGATCGCGATCTGGAACTGCCGCTGACGCTGACCCATGGCGGGCAGAACGTGGTGCAGTTCACGCTGACGCCGCTGGATGGAGAGCTGACCGACCGCAACAATGTCGCGACCGTGCAGATCAACGGCGTGCGCGACCGGCTGCGGGTGCTTCTGGTCTCGGGTCAGCCCCATGCGGGCGAGCGGACGTGGCGCAACCTTCTTAAGTCGGATGCGGGCGTCGATCTCGTGCATTTCACCATCCTGCGTCCGCCGGAGAAACAGGACGGCGTGCCGGTGACGGAGCTGTCACTGATCGCCTTCCCGACGCAGGAGCTGTTCGTCGACAAGATCGACCAGTTCGATCTGATCATCTTCGACCGCTACGGCGCACGGGGTATCCTGCCGTCGGCCTATTTCGACAACATCAAGGATTACGTCGAGCGCGGCGGCGCGATCCTCGTGGCCGCCGGTCCGGAATTCGCGACCGTCGAAAGCCTCTATCAGACGAGCCTTGGCGACATCATGCCCGCGCGCCCCACCGGCCGCGTCATGTCGGAAAGCTTTCTGCCGCGCCCGACCGATCTGGGCCTGCGTCATCCGGTGACCGCCGGGCTGGAAGGGGCACCTGCGCCCGAGGGCGAGGATACGGCCGCCGAGAAAGACGGCCCGCATTGGGGGCACTGGCTGCGCCAGATCGAACTGACGAACCCCACCGGCGAGGTCGTCATGTCCGGGGCCGAGGGCAAGCCGCTGCTGGTGCTATCGCGCGAAGGCGAGGGGCGGGTGGCGCTTTTGGCGTCCGATCAGGCGTGGCTCTGGGATCGCGGCTATGACGGCGGTGGGCCACAGCTCGAATTGCTGCGCCGCATCGCGCATTGGGAGATGAAAGAGCCTGAGCTGGAAGAGGAGGCACTCTATGCCGAGATCGATCCCGGCGCGCTTTCGATGCGGATCATCCGTCGCACGATGGAAGATACCGCGCCGCCGGTGACCGTGACGCTGCCCGATGGCTCGACGCAGGAAGTGCCGCTGACCGAGACCGCGCCGGGTCGCTTCACCGCGCGCTGGACCGCGCCCGAGGCAGGGCTCTACCGGCTCAAGGACGGCGATCTGGAGCGGGTCGTGGCGATGGGCCCCGCCAGCCCGCGCGAGTTCGAACAGACGATTGCCAGCGGCGATCCCCTCGCTGCCGTGGTCGAGGCGTCGAATGGCGGCGTGACGCGGCTCGAAGACGGGGTGCCCGATATCCGCGAGGTGCGTGCGGGGCGACCCTCGGCAGGGCGCGGCTGGATCGGCATCACGCCGCGCGGCGCGACGGCCACCACCGATATCCGCGTGCAGCCGCTGATGCCCGCCTGGGTCTGGCTGCTCCTCGCAGCGCTGCTGACTGTGGGGGCATGGCTGATCGAAGGGCGGAATCGGCGCGGCGGTGGCGGCGGGCCGAGCGCAGCGTGATCCAAGCGGGGATTGCCCGGAGACCGCTTCACGTGTAGCAGGTGTTAGCGGTATCGGAACGCGAAGACGGAGGAGAGGCCCCGATGATCCTGAGCTGTGGTGAGGCACTGATCGACATGCTCCCGCGCGAGAGCGCGCAAGGCGAGCCGGCCTTTGCGCCCTATCCCGGAGGAGCGGTGTTCAATACCGCGATCGCGCTGGGGCGGTTGGGTGCGCGCTCGGGTTTCCTGTCGGGGCTGTCGGAGGATCTGTTCGGGCAGATGCTGGTCCACTCACTCTCTGATAGCGGCGTCGATGCGGGGCTCTCGGTCCGCTCGGACCGGCCCACGACGCTGGCCTTCGTGACGCTCACCGACGGCCATGCGAGCTACGCCTTCTACGACGAGAATACCGCGGGTCGCATGCTGAAGATCGAGGATATGCCTGCGATCCCGGCAGAGGTGAAGGCGATGTTCTTCGGTGGCATCTCCCTGCCGGTCGAGCCCTGCGGCGCGGCCTATGAGGCGCTGATGCTGCGCGAGGCGGAGAGCCGCGTGACGATGATCGACCCGAATATCCGTCCCGGTTTCATCCGCGACGAGACGGCCTATCGCGCGCGGCTTGAACGGATGTTCGCCGTGGCCGATATCGTGAAGGTCTCGGACGAGGATCTGCGCTGGATCGAAGGGCCGGGCACCATCGCCGATCTCGCGCGCGGGCTGCTCGCCAAGGGGCCGAAGCTGGTCTTCGTCACCGAAGGCGCGACCGGCGCGCATGGCTTCTCGAAGCACTGCGAGGTGTTCGTGCCCGCGCGAAAGGTCGAGGTAATCGATACGGTCGGTGCAGGCGACACATTCAACGCTGGCGTTCTGGCGGCGCTGGATCGCGCCGATGCTCTCGACAAGCGCAAGCTTGCAGGAGCCGAGGAAGAATTGATCTCCGACTGCCTCAAGCTGGGCGTGGCCGCCGCTGCGGTCGTCGTCAGCCGGGCAGGGGCCAACCCGCCCTGGTCGGACGAACTGGCATGAGGGCGCTGATCCAGCGGGTCTCCGAAGCCTCGGTCACCGTCGACGGCAATCGCATCTCCGAAATCGGGCCCGGCCTTCTGATCCTGTGCTGTGCGATGCAGGGTGATGACGAGAAAGTGGCCGAGAAACTTGCAGAGCGGGTCTCGAAACTGCGCATCTTCAAGGACGAGGCGGGCAAGATGAACCGCGCGGTGGGAGATATTGGCGGCGCCTGTCTGGTGGTCAGCCAGTTCACGCTGGCCGCTGACACCTCGCGCGGCAACCGTCCCGGTTTCTCTGCCGCCGCACCGCCCGAAGAGGGCGATCGGCTGTATCGGCATTTCGCCCGGCACCTCGAATCTCTGGGCCTGCCGGTCAAGACCGGGGCGTTCGGCGCGGATATGAAAGTGGCGCTTCTGAACGACGGGCCGGTCACGATCTGGATGGACAGCGCCGACCGTCCGTGAACGTCGCTGGGGCAGTCTTGCTCCCCTGAAAATCGCGGGCTATTGCAGGCCATGGCCAAGCTCTACTTCCATTATTCCACGATGAACGCGGGCAAGAGCACGATCCTCTTGCAAGCCTCCCACAACTATATCGAACGCGGGATGGAGACGTTCCTCGTGACCGCGCGGCTCGACAATCGCGCGGGCGACGGGCGCATCGCGAGCCGGATCGGCATCGGTGCGGAGGCGGCCTGTTTCACCGAAGAGACCGATATGTTCGCGCTGATCGAGAAGCGCTTGGCGGACGGCCCCTGCGCCTGCATCTTCGTGGACGAGGCGCAGTTCCTGACCGAGACGCAGGTCTGGCAGATCGCCCGCGCGGTCGATGACCTGCGCGTGCCGGTGATGTGCTACGGGTTGCGCGTGGATTTTCAGGGCAAGCTGTTCCCCGGCTCGGCGGCGCTGCTGGCGCTCGCCGACGAGATGCGCGAAGTCCGCACGATCTGCCATTGCGGCAAGAAGGCCACGATGGTGGTGCGGATGGGCCCGGACGGACAGGCGCTGCGCGATGGCGATCAGGTGCAGATCGGTGGCAACGAGACCTATGTCAGCCTCTGCCGCCGTCATTGGCGCGAGGCGATGGGAGAGGCCTAAGCCTCAGATCTTCTCGACCACGACCGAGCCCACCGAATAGCCCGCCCCGAAAGAACAGATCAGTCCGATCTCGCCCGGTTTGAAATCGTCGGAATATTTCGAAAACGCGATGATCGAGCCGGCGGAGGACGTGTTGGCGTAATCCTGCAGGATATTGGGCTGCTCGCCCGGCTCGGGATCGCGGCCAAGAACCTTCTTGCCGATGAAGTCGTTCATCGATTTGTTCGCCTGATGGAGCCAGAGGCGGTGCAGGTCCTCGGTCGCCACGCCAGTCTCGGTGAGGTGGTCGTGGATATGGCCCGCCACCATCGGCAGCACTTCCTTGAAGACCTTACGGCCCTCCTGCATGAACTGCATGTCGCGGCGGTCGGCCACGCCATCGGGCCGGGTGCGGCGCAGGAAGCCGTTATTGTTGCGGATGTTGTTCGAGAACTCCGTCGCGCAACGGGTGGAACGGATCAGGAAGCCATGTGGCGCATCCTCGCGCCGTTCGATTAGTGTCGCGGTCGCCACATCGCCGAAGATGAAATGGCAATCCCGGTCGCGCCATTCGAGATGGCCCGAGGTGATTTCGGGGTTCACGACCAGCGCGCGCCGCACGGAGCCGGTGCGGATCATGTCGGCGGCGGCCTGAATGCCGAAAGTGGCCGAGGAACAGGCGACGTTCATATCGAAAGCGAAACCGCCCGCGCCGAGAAGCTTCTGGATCTCGATCGCGATGGCGGGGTAGGCGCGTTCCATGTTCGAGGCCGCGCAGATCACCAGATCGACGTCTTCGCCCGTGCGACCCGCCATCTTCAGCGCCTTGTGGCAGGCATCGAGCGCGATCTCGGCCATGATGCCGGGTTCGTCATCCGAGCGCTGGCGCAGGCGCGGATACATGCGCGTGGGGTCCAGCACGCCTTCCTTGTCCATCACGTAGCGCTGCTCGATCCCGGAGGCTTTCAGGATGAACTCGACCGAGCTATGCGGCTTGGCCTCGATCTCGCCTGCGGCGATGGCCTCTGCGTTCTCGGCGTTGAACAGATCGGCATAGGCGTTGAATGCTTCGACCAGTTCGGCATTCGTGATGACGTGTTCCGGCGTATAGACCCCGGTCCCGGTAATGACGGCTTGATGCATCGGATCCTCCTTGGCAGAGCCTCCCGCCAAGGAGGTGAAAGGTCAAGACGACACGCGATTGGGCGGCGTGTTGCCGTCACGAAAGGCGATGAGATTGTCGACCGCCATGTGGCCCATGTCGTCGCGCACCTCAAGAGCGGCGGTGCCCAGATGCGGAAGCAACGTGACGTTATCCATCTCGCGCAGGGTCTCGGGGACGTCGGGCTCGCGCTCATAGACGTCAAGGCCCGCGCCCGCGATCACATTGCCCTGCATCGCCGCCACCAGTGCCGCCTCGTCGACGATATCGCCGCGAGCGATATTGATGAGATGCGCATGTGGCTGCATCTTCGCGATCTCGGCGGCGCCGATCAGGTGATGCGTGGCGGGGCTCGCCGGCACCGCGATTACCACGAAATCGGAACTGGTGAGCAACTCGTCCTGGCTCACATGCGTCGCGGGGAAGCCCGGATCGACGGGGGTGCGCTTGGTGTAAGCCACCTCCATGCCGAAGCCGAAATGGCAGCGCTTCGCAATTGCCGTGCCGATGCGGCCCAGACCGATGATTCCGACTTTCTTGCCCGAGACGTGCTGGCCTAGGAATTGCGTCGGCGTCCAGCCGGTCCACTCGCCGCGCCGCACGAACCGCTCGCCCGCCGAGGCGCGCCGTGCGCTCATCAGGATCAGCATCATCGCGATATCGGCGGTGGCGTCCGTCACCGCGCCCGGCGTGTTGGTCACCGTGATGCCCTTCGCCTCGGCGGCGGCCACGTCGATATGGTTATAGCCGACCCCGAAGTTGGCCACGATCTTCGCGCGCGGGCTGCCCTCGAAGGCCGCCGCCGTCACCTTGTCGCCAAGCGTGACGAGAAGCGCGTCATACTCGGCCAGAGCCGCGCGGGTTTCCTCCTCGGTCATCGGCGCGGCCCCGTTGCGGAAGGTCACGTCGAATTCGCGCGCCACGCGGGCCTCGACTTCGTCGGTCAGCTTGCGGGTCACGAGGAGCTTCATCAATACATCCTCCCGCCGATCGGGACGTCCTTGTCGGGCGTCAGCAGCACGACCTCGCCCGCCTCGTCCGGCACGCCGAGCACCAGTGCCTCGGACATGAACGGCCCGATCTGGCGCGGCGGAAAGTTGACCACGCCGAAGACCAGCTTGCCGACCAGCTCCTCAGGCGCGTAATGCACCGTGATCTGGGCGGAGCTTTTCTTCACGCCGATCTCCGGGCCGTAATCGACCCAGAGCTTGATCGCGGGCTTGCGCGCCTCGGGGAAGGGCTCGGCCTGCGTGATCCGGCCGCACCGGATGTCGACCTTCATGAAGTCGTCGAAGGAGATGGTCATTCCCCCAGCTCCCGGTTGCGCGCGATATTCGCGGCGACCGCTTTGCGCATCAGGGGCGGCATGCCGGTCTCGGGGTCCATCAGAACCTCGAGCGCCGCTGCCGTGGTGCCGCCGGGCGAGGTGACGTTCTCGCGCAGCTTCGACGGGCTCTCGTCGCTATCCTCGGCCAGTTGCCCCGCGCCGCCCACGGTCGCCTTGGCGAGCCGCAGCGCCAGGTCGGGATCGAGCCCCTCGGCCTCGCCCGCTGCCGCCATCACCTCGATCAGGTGGAAGACATAGGCCGGGCCCGAGCCGGAGACGCCGATTACCGCATCCATCTGGCCCTCGTTGTCGAGCCGCACCACCTGACCCACGCCGGTCATCAGCGCATCCGCCGTGTCGAGATCGTCGCTCGTCGCGTTCGGATTGCCGACGATCGCGGTCACGCCACGGCCGATCGCGGCGGGCGTGTTGGGCATGGCGCGCACCAGACGCGCCTGCTTGCCCAGCATCTTCTCGTAGCCCTCGATGGTGATCCCCGCGGCGACGGTGACGAACAGAGTATCGCCTTCGGCCATGGCGGACAGCTGCGGCAGCGTGTCGGCCATCATCTGCGGCTTCACCGCGACGAGGACGACAGCCGGGTTGTCGGGCAGTTCGGCGTTGAGATTCACGCCGGACTCTTTCAGCCAGTCGGATGGATTCGGATCGACCACCCAGACCGAAGCTGCGGGCAGACCGCCCTTCAACAGCCCCTGAAGGATCGCGCCGCCCATGCGTCCGCAGCCCAGAATGACGAGGCCGCGGTCGGAAATGTTATCAAAGCTCATGCTTCCCCCTTTGGTTCGGGGGGAGATTAGGCGCGCCCGTAGGCCTCCGCAATGGCCACCTGCATCGCGTCTTCGGGAGTGCGCTCGCCCCAGGTCGCCAGCTGGAAAGCGGGGTAGAACCGCTCGGAGGACACGACAGCCGCGCCGATCAGCCGGTCGATCTGCTCCGGCCCGGGCATCTGCCCGCCCGATAGCACCAGCCCGTGCCGCCAGACCATCAGCCGCTGATCGGGCCAGAAGGTGAAGGCGCCGGTCCAGACCCGGTCGTTGATGCGGTTGAGAAGCTCGTAGAGCGCGCCCTCACGGGTCGCGGGCGGATCCATCTCGAAAGTGGAGATCAGCCGCAGGGTTTCATCCATCGGCGACCAGGCGAGGGTGATCGAGTAAGTCCGCCACTGACCCTCGACCGCCATTGCGATCTGGTCATCGGTAACCCGGTCGAATTCCCATTCATGGGCTTCGGCCAGCGTCTCGACGATGTCGATCGGGTGGAGTTCCTCGGCGTACAGATAGTCTTCGCTCAGTGCCATGCTCGTATCCCCCTGCCTTTTTAGATGCCCGGAGTGCAGCTCCCCTAGGGCTTGTCGGCTTTACAAGGAACGGCGGTAGCAGCCGCCTTTCCCTACAACATATCGTGTAGGCAGGTTTGCGTTCTGTAAAGCAATTTGTGGTGGATAAGCCGGGCGGGTGCCACGAAATCTGGGGATAGTTCATCCACAAAGCGGGGCCATTGGCTGGCTCTCTTCCGCTAAGTGTTTGAGATCGCTTTAAAACACAAAAAGCGCCCGAAGGTCGGGCGCTTTTAGAGGCGGTTTGGTGGAGCCTAGGGGGATCGAACCCCTGACCTCGTCATTGCGAACGACGCGCTCTCCCAGCTGAGCTAAGGCCCCGTACCGTGGCGTGGTATTTCGCGCAAGGCGCGGGCGTTGTCAAGCGGCCCGCCCGCGCCGCACGCTAAAATTTCTGCCGATCCGCTTTATGCGGGCACCGAGATTTTCGACTTCACGAAATTGACCAGATCGCCTGCCGGGCGCGCCCCTGCGGCACGGGCGACCTCGCGGCCTTTCGCGAACAGGATGAAGGCGGGAATGCCCTGAATCCGGTAGCGTTGAGTCGCGGTAGGGTTCACCTGCGTGTTGATCTTCGCGAGCCGCACATGGGGTGTCAGCTTCTCTGCGGCCATGTTGAACTGCGGCGCCATTGCCTTGCACGGGCCGCACCACGGCGCCCAGAAATCGACCAGCAGCGGCAGGTCGTCCTTCTCGGCCTTGGCGAGCGTCTTGAAATCTACTTCCGTCACCTTGTGCGAAACGAGCCATCCGCCGCAGGTGCCGCATTTCGGGTTCGCGCCCAGCTTGCCGGCGGGAACGCGGTTGGCCTGTCCGCAATCGAGGCAGGTCACACGATAGCTTTGAGAGGATTGGGTCATGTCACCCCTCCTTTACATTGGGTTGAAAGATATATCGGGAACCCACTTCGGCTTTGCAAGGAGACGACATGACGCGCTGGAAAGAGCTGAGCCCCGAACGCCAGATGGATCTTCGCGCCGCCTATGACATCGAAATGGCGCGGCAGACCAATACCTGCTCGATTGACGAGAAGATTGCGCGCTTCGCCGAATGGCTCGCGCCGCAGGGCGTCGCCTTCGGGATGGAAGACTTGGCAAAAGGCTGATCTCTCAGCGGCCCTTCAGGTAGAAGAACACGCCCGCCACGATTAGTGCAGCAATCACTGCCAGTGCGATCTTCCATGCCGACCACGGGCGATCCCCGCGCACGCGGCCCGTCTGGGCGTTGACGACGAAGCGGTAGGAGCGGCCGCGGAACTTGTACGCGGCGGTCCAGATCGGTAGCAGGATATGCTTGAAGGTTTCGGCCGAGAACTGCGGGTCCATCGCGCCGATCCGCTGCTCGTCGCCGCCGATATCGCGACGGATGTCGGTCTGGATGACGCGGATCATCTCTGCCTGCGCGGCATGATGGCCCTCTTGCAGTTGCACGGTGTAGCCCTCGGCGGTGAAGCCCGCGAGGTAATCGCGCCGGTAGGGTTCGAGTGCCGTCAAATCCCAAGGGCGCAGCGCCTGCACGTACTCGGGCGGCAGCGAGCGCGCGGCGTAGATCACCACATCGTCGAAATCGCGCGCGACCTGACCCGAGACCGGGGTCCAGCGGATGCGGCGGACCTGCTCGGTGCGGGGGCCCTTGTCGGTCTGCACCGTGCGCGTGACGTAGTAAGCATCGCCGCGCTGCCCGGAATAGCGCGTGCGGGTGGCGGCATCGAAGGTCCAGAAGGGCGCGTAGATGCCGGTCATGCGCCGGCCTTTGCGGGCATATTGCGACAGCCCGTTGGGCGCGAACCACAGCGAGCCGAGCCATTTCGAGAGCGCCGCGCGCGCCTGTTCCTCGGTCAGTTGGAAGGGGAGCACGCCTTGCGGCTTGATCAGCCGCGTCGTGCCGGTATCGACCACCACCGGCGTCGCGCAGAACGGGCATTCGGTCGCGTGCTCGCCATTCTGCAGCTCGATCGAGGCGCCGCAATTGGGGCAGGAGACGGTGCGGTGCTCCTCCATCTCCTGCGCGGGCAATTCGCGGGTCAGCGCATCGTCGAGCGGCAATTCGCGCAAACGGGCCTCACCGCGCCCGGTGGCGGAGGGAATGTCCTGCACATGGCCGCAGTGATCGCAGACGAGCCGCGTCTGGCCCGGCGCAAACCGCAGATCGGCGCCGCAGCTTTCGCAGTGATAGTGGCTCTCGCCGCGTGGGTCGGCAGGGGCGGCAGCTGCGCTCCGCCCCACTTTCGGGAAACCCAGCATCGGATCAGCTCGCAGCAGGCGGGGGCGGGGGCGGTGCGATGGTGAAGAGCTGCGCCAGTTCGGTCACGTCCTCGGCGCGCATCCAGCCGTTCTGACCCGGCGTCCAGACGAGACTGTCACGGGTGAGCGAGCCTTCCGAGACCATGCGTCCCAGATGGCCGCGCCCGAAGGGCCCCTGCGTCTGGCCGTTGACCGCGAGATGCCAGACCTTCTCGACCGGCGGCGGGGGAGGGGGCGGGGGTGCGGCGGCGGCGGGTTGTTGGCCCATCTGCCCCCACGGCCCCATCTGCTGACCCATCGCCATGCCCATGCCCGCGCCCATTCCGGCCCCCATCGCCGCGCCCATCCCGGCGGAGGCGCCCGAGCCCGGCTGCCCCATGGCCTCCGCGGCATTATATTGCATGTAGCGGTTCAGATCGCCCACGATGCCCATCGAGGTGCGCTTGTCGAGAACCGCCTCCACCGCTTCGGGAAGTGAGACGTTCTCGATGTAGAATTCCGGCAGCTCCAGCCCGTAATTCGCAATGGTGGGTGCGATCGCCTTGGTGATCACCTTACCCATGTCCGCGGTGTTCGCCGCCATGTCGAGGACCGGGATGCCCGAGCTGGCGATGGCGCGCGAAAACTCCTGCACGATCACGTTGCGCAGCTGGTAGCTGATCTCGTCCGAGGTGAACTCGCCATCGGTGCCGACGATCTCGGTCAGGAACTTGCCCGGATCGGTGACGCGCATCGAATAGGTGCCGAAGGCGCGGATGCGCACCGGGCCGAATTCGGGATCGCGCGCCATGACCGGGTTCTTCGTGCCCCATTTGAGGTCATTGAACCGCGTTGTGTTGACGAAATAGATTTCGGACTGGAAGGGCGATTTGAACCCGTGATCCCAATGCTGAAGCGTCGTCAGAATCGGCAGGTTGTTCGTCTCCAGCATGTAGAGGCCCGGACCGAAGATATCGGCCAGCTGCCCCTCATGGACGAAGACGGCGGCCTGCCCTTCGCGGACGGTCAGCTTGGCGCCATATTTGATCGCATGGCCCTCACGTTCGAACCGCCAGACCATCGTGTCGCGGGTGTCGTCGGTCCAGCCGATGACGTCGATGAATTCGCCCGAGAGGAAATCGAGAATGCCCATGGATGCGGTTCCTTCTTGGTTCTCAGCTTGCGCCGCCCAGCAATTCGGCGGCGATGGTGGTGACGATCGGGCGGGCCTCGCGCTCGGTCATGCCGGGCTTCAGGCGCGGATCGTAAAGCATCTGCAGCAGCAGCTCGTCATGCTTGGTCAGCAGCGAGAATTCCTCGTCATCGTTGAAGATCGAGGGCCGCGCGCGCGGATAGTCATTCGCGAGGCCGAGCCCCTGAGCCAGCTCCTCGTGGATACAGCTGGTGCGCAGTTCCGGCGGGTGCTCGCCGCGGATCACCGCGACCGCGTCGGTATAGATCGGGCTGTCGCCCTGCGAGAAGGCGAAGACGACACAGTAGGTGGACAGCGGCAGGTTCGTGATCGCCTCGACGGAACTTTCATCGATCCCCGGCACGAGTTGTCGCAGGCGCGGGCCGATCGCGCGACGCTCGTCTTCGTTGAGGAACAGCACGTGGAAATTGCCGCCATGCTTTACAACGCTGACCGGATGGCGCGAGGCGCTCGCGAGCTTGCCCGCATAGGCGCGCACTTCGGCGACATCCGAGGCGCGGTCGGTCTTGGGAATCGAGGCGCCGAAATCGACGTCCATCCGCACCGGTTTCTCCCAGCGCCGCAGCCGAGAGGGGGTCTGGCGGGCGACGAACCCGCCGCCCTGCGCCGCGTATTCGTCGTAGAGCGCGATATGGATAAAGTTCTGCACCAGTTGGCGCTGGTTGAACGGTGCATCGCGCGGCGCGACATCGGTGCGCAGCTGGCCGCGGCTTTCCATCTCGGCGGCGGTCTTGGCGAAATAGGCAGACATCTCTCGCGACAGCGCGCTCTGCTCCGTGACCTTGGAGCGGTCGAGATCGGCTGGCGCGCTGGGCGGGCGCGCGGTCTTGTCCGGTGCGAGCGGCGAGCCGCCCAAGCCCGGCGTGCAGGCCGAAAGGGCCAGCGCCGCCAGCCCTGCAAGAACCGGGAAAGCCGCACGCATCCGCATCATCCCGCAGCTCCGCCGGCCTGTGCGGAGGATTTCGCCGCGGACAGGGTGTTGCGCAGCTTGTCTTCCATCTCGATCAGTTCCTTCTCGGCATCGGCCCGCTTGCGCTTGCCTTCGTCGGCGATGCGCAGGCTGTCTTCGATCGTGGCGACCAGATCGGCATTGGCCGCTTTCACCGCCTCGATGTCGAAAACGCCGCGTTCCATTTCGGTGCGGATCTCGGCATTGGCTTCGCGCAGGTTCTTGGCGTTGGCGGTCAGCAGGTCGTTGGTGAGGTCATTCGCTTCGCGCACGGCGCCCGCCGCCTCGCGCGAGCGCTGGATCGTGACCGCCTGCGCCAGCTGAGTCTCCCAGAGAGGCACCGTGTTCACCAGCGTCGAGTTGATCTTGGTCACAAGGCTCTTGTCGTTTTCCTGGACCAGCCGGATCGAAGGCAGCGACTGCATCGTCACCTGACGCGTCAGTTTCAGATCATGCACCCGGCGTTCCAGATCGTCGCGCGCGGCGCGCAGATCGCGGACTTCCTGTGCCTTGAGTACTTTCTGATCTTCGGAAGCGGCTTCCATCTCTGTTTCTTTTGCAGGGATTTCCTGCGTGTCGAGCTGGGCCAGCTTTTCAACGCCCGCTGCAATGTAGAGGGCGAGCTCGTCGTAGAAATGCAGCGTCTTGTCGTAGAGCATATCGAGCGATTTGATGTCCTTGAGCAGGTTATGCTCGTGGCTCAGCAACTCGTCGGTGACGCGGTCGATCTGGCCCTGCACCTCCTCGAAGCGGGCGACAAAATTGCCAAACGGAGCGGCGCGGCCCAGCAGTTTCTCCCACCAGCTGCGCTTGCGGCGTACATCGAGTTCCGACACCGAGAAGCCGCGGATCGTGGTGACGATCTGGCGCAGGCTGTCCCCGGCGGGGCCGACATCCTTGTTCTTGACGCCCGAGAGCATTTCCTGGCTGATCGATTGCAGATCGGTCTGCGCGCGCGAACCGAAGCGGACGATCGAATTCGTGTCGCTCATGTCCAGCTCGGCCATGCGCTTGCGGATTTCCTCGGCGGTTTCCGGCGGAGCCTGATCGAGCGGGGTCACCGCCTCTGCCGGGCCCGGCTCGGGCAGCAGGGAGCCGCTGACACCTTCCACTTCGGTCATCAGCTCGGTCGCCTTCTGGCGGGTCGTCTCGGTCATCTCAGGGCCTCCTTGCGCCTGTCGGGACAGGTCCCGGGGTCACGTGTCACGTCACGCCTCGTCATGTCTTTCGGGTCGTCGGCACGACCCCTTCGCGCGCCAGCCGGTCGCGCAGAACGTCGATCTCGATTTCCAGCCCTTCGCGGCCGTCCTCCAGCATCTTCCTGGTGCGCGCGGTGAAATTCGCCTCCAGATCATCCAGCAGCGCCGCGTAATCGTCGCGTGCGGTCTGATCGCGGGTGTTGCGCCACAGGTCGGCGAACTTGATCGTCGCGTCGCGCGCGCCCTGCAGATAGACCGTCATGTAGCGCCGCGCCTGCGCCAGATCGCCGGGGTCTTCCTCGACCGCGCGGAACAGATCGCGGGCAGTGGTGGCGAATTGCTCGACCCGGCCGATCAGGACACGCTCGCCCGAGGGGGTGATCGCCTTGCGCATCTCTTCCAGATAGGCCTCGCCCTCCTTGACCACGCGGGCGACGCGCTCTTGCTGAAATTCGTCGACGCCGTCCATCCCCTTGTCCTTCAGCGGATCGAGACCGAAGGCCACGAGCGAGACAACGGTGCCGATCGCGCCGATCCCGGCGGCTCCGATCACACCGAGGCCGGGCGCTTGTGCGCCGATGGCGAGGCCCAGCCCATAGGCGACCGAGCCCAGAATCTTCCGAGGAAAGGCGGGCCGCTTGGCTGAGGCGCGGGCGACATAGGCGAATTCCGCCCGCAGCCCCTCGCGGATCGTCCAGGCGGCGCCCGCGATCAGCGCGAAAGCCGCGAGCGCGCGGGCCAAGGTGAGGGGCCCGCCGCCGAAAGCGCTCAGCAGAAAGGGCAGGGCGGCGGCCACGATCCAGAACGGACGGCCTTCCTGGGGGTGGCGAGCATCGGGACGGCGATGGGGAGGTATGCTGCGGGGATCGTGCAGGTCGGGCCCGCTGGCCGGACCTTGGGGCGAGTATTTTCCGCCATAGCGTTGAGCCATCACACGCTCCCGGTGAACGCGACCGACAGCGTCAGCGCGATCATCAGCCAGAAAGCGATTCTTTTTTGCGCTTCGCGCGACATCGCCAGCCCCTGCCATCGGACGCGAATTCCGGCGTCCTGATAATATTTTATAAGCAGGCTGGCGGGTCTATGCCAGAGAGACGGTGTGAAATTCGCGTAAACCCGCCGAGGAAAAAAGTGAGGGGAAAACCACGGCGGTTTTCCCCTCACTCAAAGCGTGTTTTCGCCGGTCAGTCGCGGTTGCCACCACGCGGCTTGCCGCCGAAGGGCTTGCCGCCGGGTTTTCCGCCCGGCTTGCCGCCATGCGATTTGAAGCCGCCGGAACGTGCGGGCCGGTCGCCGCGCGCGTCGCCGTGGGATTTGAAGCCGCCCGAACGCGGTTTCCCGCCCGGTTTGCCACCATGCGATTTGAACCCGCCCGAGCGGGGCTTGTCGCCGCCACGGTCGTCGCGGCCCGCTTCGTCGCGGTCCCGGCTGAAGCGCGCCTTGTCGCCGAACTTCCCACTGGGCTTGCCGCCGAACTTCCCGCCGGAGCGGTCATCGCGGTCGCGGTTGAAGCTGGGCTTGTCGCCACGCGGCCCACGATCCGGACGGTCTCCACGATCCTTCGAGAAACGCGGCCCCCGATCGCCGCGCTCGCCTTCATCGCGATGCGACTTGAAGCCACCGGCCCGCGGCTTGCGTGGCCCGTCGCGGAACGGGCGATCCTCGCGCCCGCCCTCGTCGCGGTCCCGGTTGAAGCGCGGCTTGTCGCCACGCGGCCCGCGATCCGGGCGGTCGCCCCGGTCCTTCGAGAAGCGCGGCCCACGATCGCCGCGCTCGCTCCGATCACCGCGGTCGCCCTCGTCACGATGCGATTTGAAGCCGCCCGTGCGCGGCTTGCGCGGACGATCCTCACGGCCGCCTTCGTCACGATCCTTGCGGAAGCGCGGCTTGTCATCGCGGCCGCCGTCATCGCGATCCCGCTTGAAGCGCGGCTTGTCGCCCCGGTCCTTGCGCTCGCCGCGCTCCGGGCGATCCCCACGCTCCTTGCGCTCGGGCTTCGCTTCGCCGCCCACCGGCTTGTCGTCGAGCAGGCCGCCCAGCTGGTCGCGCAGCATCTTGCGCTTCACTTCCATGACGTCGCCTGCCTTCATGTCCATCAGACGGAACGGACCATAGCTGATCCGGATCAGGCGGTTCACCTGGAAGCCGATCTCGGTCATGGCGCGACGGATTTCGCGGTTGCGGCCTTCACGGATGCCCACGGTCAGCCACGCATTCGCGCCCTGCTGACGGTCGAGCGAGACCTCCATCGGCAGGAATTCTTCGCCGTCGATGGTGATGCCTTGGCGCAGCGGCTCGAAGCTCTGCTCGGTCGGGCGGCCATTCACGCGAACGCGGTATTTGCGCAGCCAGCCGGTCTCGGGCAGTTCCAGACGGCGCTTGAGGCCGCCGTCATTGGTCAAGAGCAGCAGGCCTTCGGAGTTGAGGTCGAGACGGCCCACGTTCAGCACGCGCGGCATGCCTTCGGGCATTTCGTCGAAAATCGTACGGCGGCCCTGTTCGTCCTTCTCGGTCGTGACCAGACCCAGCGGCTTGTAATAGAGCCACAGCCGCGTCTCCTGCGGTGCGTCGATCGCCTTGCCGTCGATGGTGATCTTGTCCGAGGCCGCCACGTCGAGTGCGGGCGAGTCGATCTGCTTGCCGTTCACCGCGACCTTGCCGGCGAGGATCATCTTCTCGGCGTCGCGGCGCGAGGCCACGCCGGAGCGCGCGATCACCTTGGCGACGCGTTCTTTCGCACCGGACTTATCGGCGGATTTCGGGGCGGAATTTTCGGGAGTGTCGGTCATGTCCGGTTCCTTCTAGGGGAGGGGGCGCGCGAGGCGCTCGGGCGCGAAAGACCGCGATCTACACCTTTCCGAGGCGCGTGGGAAGCGTCTTGATAAGCGCGGGTTTGCAGGCGATGAAGAGCCATGGAATTCCGCTCTTTCATGCAACAGGCGCTGGCAGAGGCGCGCGAGGCGGCCAAGCGCGGCGAAGTGCCCGTCGGCGCGGTCGTCGTCTCCCCTGACGGTAGGGTGGTGGCCTCTGCGGGCAACCGCACGCGCGAGCTGGGCGATCCGACGGCCCATGCCGAGATTCTCGCGATGCGCGACGCCTGTGCGCAGATCGGCTCGGAGCGGCTGCCCGGTTACGACCTCTATGTCACGCTCGAGCCCTGTCCGATGTGCGCCTCGGCGATCTCTCAGGCCCGGATCGCGCGGCTCTATTATGGCGCGGCCGATCCGAAATCGGGCGGCGTCGCGCAGGGGCCGCGCATCTTCGCGCATCCGCAGAGCCACCACGTGCCGGAAATCTACGACGGCATCGGGGCGGCGGAGGCCGAGGCGCTCCTGAAGGATTTCTTCGCAGCGCGCCGCTGAGCCTCGCCCGTCTGGACGCGTCTACTTTCATGTGGCATATCAAGCGTATCGCAGGCCCGAGGGGCCGCGATCCCCTATATCGAAGACGACCAGAAGGAGCGGGAATGCGTTCGGCATTGCGTCTGCGCGAAGGTGGCCTTGCGGCCTATCAGCAAGAGATGAAATGGGTCGCGCTCGCCCTCGGCATCGCCTCCACCATTGCCATCGTGCAGAACTGGTACCCGCTCAACCTGTTTCTCAGCCTGCCATTCTGCCTGATCTGGGCCTATCACGCCTGGCTGCATACAGAGCGCCAGCTGAAATATCTCAACATCATGTTCACCGGTTTCTACCTCTACGGGATCGCGCGCTATTTCCTGATGTCGCAGGGGCAGGGCTGAGGCGCGGGTCTTGTAACCCCGTCGGCCAGCGGGGATAGTCGCGCAAGACATTCGGGGATGATTTCATGAGCGACGAGAACAACAAGATACTCGAACAGGCGCGCCAGTTCATTGAGGCGATCCCGCATTCCCGCGCGCTGGGAATGGAGATGGACGAGATCCGCCCCGGCTGCGCGACCCTATCGATGCCCTATGACACGCGCTTCGTGGGCGATCCGCGCACCGGCGTGATCCATGGCGGCGCGGTCTCGGCGCTGATGGATACCTGCGCGGGCGCCGCCGTAATGAGCCACCCGCAGGCGGGCGCCTCTACCGCGACGCTCGACCTGCGCATCGATTACATGCGCCCCGCGACGCCCGGCCAGCGGATCACCGCGCGGGCCGAATGCTATCACGTCACCCGCTCGGTGGCCTTCGTGCGTGCGACCACCCATGACGAGGACGCGGAGCGCCCCGTGGCGACTGCCACCGGTGCCTTCACCGTCTCGCGGCCCGACAAACCCAAATCGGAGGGCCAGGCATGAGCCGTCCCAAGCCCGAACCCGTCCAGCAGGTCAAGCAGCGCCGTGACGGCGCGCTCAAGATGCTCGTCGAGGGCATTCCTTACGCGCAATTCCTCGGCATCGGTTTCGACCGGCGCGGCGACGAGCTGACTGGTGTTCTGTCCTATGATGACAAGCTGATCGGTAACCCGATGCTGCCCGCGATCCATGGCGGGGTGACGGCGGCCTTTCTGGAGGTCACCGCGATCATCGAGCTCAGCTGGTCCTACCTCTGGGACGATATCGAGGCGGGGCGGATCGATTTCGACGCGCTGACGCCCGAGAGCCTGCCGCGGCTGCCCAAGACGATCGACTTCACGGTGGATTACCTGCGCTCCGGCCTGCCGCGCGACGCCTATGCGCGGGCGCGGGTCAACCGCTCGGGGCGGCGTTACGCCAGCGTCCATGTCGAGGCGTGGCAAGACAACCGGACCCGGATCTTCGCGCAGGCGACCGGACACTTCCTGATGCCCGCGCGGGACGATACCTCCGCCAATGGCTGAGATTACCCATGCGCGGGTCCTGAAGATCGCGCTGCCCATCGTCCTCTCGAACGCCACGATCCCTATCCTCGGCGCGGTCGACACGGCCGTCGTCGGCCAGATCGGCCTGCCCGCGCCGATCGGGGCGGTGGGGATCGGAGCGGTGATCCTGTCCTCGCTCTACTGGATCTTCGGCTTCCTCCGGATGGGCACAACGGGGCTGGTGAGCCAAGCGCATGGGACGGGCGACACGAGCGAGGTGTCCGCCGGGCTGATGCGCGCGCTGATCATTGCGGGGATCGCCGGGCTGAGCCTGATCGTGCTGCAATTGCCGCTGTTCTGGGCAGCGTTCCAACTGGCCCCGGCGAGCGACGAGGTCGAGGGTCTTGCCCGCGACTACCTGCAGATCCGCATCTGGGGCGCCCCGCTGACGATCTCGCTTTACGCCTTCACCGGCTGGTTGATTGCGCTGGAGCGCACGCGCGGGGTCCTCTTGCTACAGGTGGCGATGAACGCGTTGAACGTCGGGCTGGATCTTCTGTTCGTTCTCGGCTTCGGTTGGGGCGTGCAAGGCGTAGCCGGCGCCACGCTCATCTCCGAAATCGGCGGTGTGCTGCTGGCGCTTTGGCTGTGTCGCGCTGCCTTTGCGGGAGGGCTGTGGCGCGCGCGCGCGATCTTCGACCGCGTGAAACTGGCGACTATGGCGCGGGTGAATACCGACATCATGCTCCGCTCGATCCTGCTGCAGGCGAGCTTCACCTCCTTCCTGTTCCTCGGCGCGGGGCAGGGCGATGTGACCCTCGCGGCCAATCAGGTGCTGCTGCAATTCCTGCAGATCACGGCCTTCGCGCTGGACGGGTTCGCCTTCTCCGCCGAGAGCCTCGTGGGCCAGGCCGTGGGCGCGCATTCCGCGGCACGGCTGCGCCGGGCGAGTATCGTGTCCTCGCAATGGGGGATCGGTGGCGCGCTCGTGCTGGGCGCGGTCTTCCTGCTCGCAGGCCCTGCGATCATCGACCTGATGACCACTGCGCCGAATGTCCGCGTCGAGGCGCGCGATTACCTGTTCTGGATCGCTGCCGCGCCGCTGATCGGGGGACCGGCCTGGATGCTCGACGGCATTTTCATCGGGGCGACCCTGACGCGCGAGATGCGCAACGCGATGGTCGTCTCGGTCGCGATCTACACGGTGGCGCTTTTCGTGCTTATCCCGCTTTTCGGCAATCACGGGCTCTGGGCCGGGCTGATGATCCTCAACGCCACGCGCGGCCTGACGATGGCGCGGCTCTATCCCCGGGCCGAGTCGAAAGCTTCATCCGGGTAGAGGCGCGGCCCCTCTGACTGCGCCCCGCCTCTCCCTTCCCCTTGGGAGAAATATCCCGGGGGTGAGGGCGAAGCCCGAGGGGGCAGCGCCCCCTTCAGACGGTATCCAGGTAAAGCTCGGTCTGTTCCTGATCCGAGAGCTCCGCCATGTAATGCAGCTCCTGCCGCTTGGTCATGGCGAAATTGGTGATCAGTTCGCGGTCGAAGATGCGCGGCATGATCTCGCAATTCTGGAAGGCGTCGATCGCCTCTTCCCAGTCGGTGGGCATCTGCGGCAGGTCGAGCGCATAGGCGTTGCCCTTGATCGGCTCGGGCGCTTCCATCTTGTCTTCGATCCCGATCAGCGCCGCGCCCAGGATAGCGGCGATCATCAGGTAGGGGTTCACGTCGCCGCCCGCCACGCGATGCTCGATCCGGCGCGCCTGCGGGCCAGAGGCCGGGATACGCAGCGCTGAGGTGCGGTTCTCGTAGGCCCAGGCGATCCCAGTTGGCGCATGGGCGTCGGGCACCAGCCGGTCATAGCTGTTCTCATGCGGCGCGAAGATCAGCGCCGAGCCCGACATCGCAGCCAGACAGCCGGCGACCGCGTGGCGCATCTGATCCGAGCCCTGCGGCGTGCCGTCGTTGAAGATGTTGCTGCCCTCGGCGTCGAGCACGGAGAAATGCATATGCATGCCGTTGCCGGGCCATTCGTCGTACGGTTTCGCCATGAAGGACGCGGCGAAACCATGCGCGCGTGCCAGCCCTTTCACCAGCATCTTGAACAGCCAGCTGTCATCGGCGGCCTTCAGCGGGTCGGGTTGGTGGCTAAGGTTGATCTCGAACTGGCCGGGACCCGCTTCGGAGATCGCGGTATCGGCGGGAATATCCATCGCCTCGCAGGCGTCGTAGAGCTGGCTGAAGAAAATGTCGAACGCGTCGAGCGCGCGCAACGATAGCACCTCGCCGCCGGTGCGGCGTTTGCCCGAGCGCGGCGAGGGCGGCACCCGCAGGGTCTTGCCGCTATCGTCGATCAGAAAGAATTCCAGCTCGGTCGCGACCACGGGGGTCAGCCCCAGAGCCTTGTAGCGTTCCACGACGCGGGCCAGCGCCTGCCGGGGATCGCCCGCATAGGGCGTGCCGTCCATGTGGAACATCCAGATCGGCAGCAGCGCCGTCGGCGCCGAGAGCCACGGCATCGGCAGGAAGCCCCGCTCTGTCGGCATCAGAAGGCCGTCGGCATCGCCGGATTCGAAGACGAGCGGGCTGTCTTCGACATCCTCGCCCCAGATGTCGAGGTTCATCACCGAATAGGGAAAGCGCGTCCCTTCGGTGAAAACCTTATCGGCGAAGCGGGCCGGCAGGCGCTTGCCGCGCGCCACCCCGTTGAGATCGGCCGCCGCCACGCGGATCGTGCGAACGTCGGGATGGTCGTGCAGCCAGTTCATGTGTCACCTGATAATCTGCGGCCTGAACCGGAAGCGCTTGCGGCTTTCCTGCGGCAGATGGCGGTTCAGGCGGCGGTTGATCACCCCGAAGACCGCGATGACGCAGAGCGTGAGCAGGATGAAATAGAACGCCGCGATCGGGTAGGGGATGAAGGGATTGAAGGTCTTGTCCGCGAAATATTTCGCGTAATAGAGCGCGTCGCCCTCCTGCCGGAACGCCGGGAAACCCGAGAAGAACACGAGCGTGGTGGCGTGGAACAGGAAGATCGCCTCGTTGGTGTAGGACGGCCAACCGAGCCGGAGCATCGTCGGCCATGTCACGCGGCGGAATTTGGTCCAGCCGGTCATGCCATAGGCGTCCGCGGCTTCCATGTCGCCTTTCGGAACCGAGCGCAGCGCGCCGTAGAAGATCTCGGCGGCATAGGCGGAGGTGTTGAAGAACAGCACGATCAGGGCGCCTGCCCAGGCCCGCGTGATCCAGTCCGTCGCGACCGTGATGCCGAGGATCGGGAAGCCAGCCCGGGGCAGCATCGCGAAGGCCTCGTAGGCGAGGAAAAACTGGATGAAGAGCGGTGAGCCGCGGAACAGGAAGATGAACCAGTCCGCGGGTTTGCGGAAAATTGCACGTTCGGAGTTCTTCGCCACTGCCAGCGTGGTCGCGAGGAAGAAGCCCGCCAGTAGCGCGAGGATGCCGAAATAGAGGTTCCAGATCATCCCCGAGCCGATCAGGGTGAATTGCTGGCACATGGTGAAATCGGAGCGCGGCAGCAGCCGCTCGCCGATGCCCACGGACCGCAGACCGTAATCCGCGATGGTCTGAATGCAGCTCATGCGCCCGCCTTTCTCAGCGCTTCACCGGCAGCCGTGGCCTGCCCGAAGGAGAGGCGGCGGTTGATGCGCGCCAGCACGATCTCGGAGAGCTTGGTCATCACCAGATAGAAGACCAGCAGCGCGAGGAAGTAGTAGAGCCGCCAGTCGGGGTGTGGATAAGAGTAAATCTGCGACTTGGTCGCGCCGAGTTCGCGCGCCCAGTAGACGATATCCTCGATGCCCAGAAGGAACAGCAGAGGCGTCGCCTTGATGAGGATCATCCAGAGGTTCGACAGTCCGGGGATCGCATAGGCCCACATCTGCGGGATCAGTACGCGGCGGTTCACCTGCGCGCGGGTCATGCCGTAAGCCTCGGCGGTCTCCAGCTGCGCGCGCGGCACGGCCTGCATCGCACCGAACAGCACGTTCGCGGCGAACGCCCCGTAGACGATGGAGAAGGCCACCACGGCCAGCGCGAAGCCATAGGCCTCGTGGTAGAATTGTGGGGAGGTACCGAGCGGGATTTTCGCCGCGGCACAGACGTGGAACTCGTTGCCCGTCCAGGCGGGGCCGGGGTCGGGGCAGATCGCGCGCGATTTCAGGTATTCGAGCCCCTGGTCCATCGCGATCGGCACGAAGAGGAAGAAGATGATATCCGGCACACCGCGCACCATCGCGATATAGCCGCGTCCCAGAAGCTTCAGCGGTGCGAGGGTCGACCGCGCGGCGAGCGCGCCCCCGAAACCGAAGATCAGCGCCACCGGCGCCGTCACGGCCAGCAGGATCAGCACGATCCCAAAGGAGCCATAGAACATCATGTGCTTGCCCGTTGTCAGGTAGCACAGAAGCCAGGAAAGCCCGTGAAGGGCGGAAGGATCGGAACAGCTGTTGAGCATCTGGATCGGTCGGGGGGCGCGCCGCGTGACCCGCCCCCCGCTTTCTGGATCAGTTTTTGAAGGTCAGCGCTTTGTCGCCGAAATACTTCTTGATCATCTCGTTGAGCGAGCCGTCGGCCTTCATTTTCGAGATCCCGTCATCGAGCTTGTTCTTGAGCTCGGTGTCGGACTTGCGCAGGCCGATGCCGATGCCCTTGCCCAGCGGCACGTCGTCGCCGACGAATTGCAGGTTGTCCTGACCGTCGAAGGGCTTGAGCGCGTCCTTGTCGGCGAAGACCGCGTCGGCCTCGCCGTTCTTCACCGCCGCGATCGTGTCGTCGAGCGTGGCGTATTCGGCGAGCGTCGCACCGCTTTCGGCGACATGGGCCGCCTGGATCGTGCCGGTCTGCGCCGCGACCACGGCGCCCTTGAGATCGACGTTCGGATCCATCGCGAGATAAGCGGAGGGCGCCGGCGGGTAGTAGGGCTGGGTGAAGTCGATCGATTTCTCGCGCTCGGCGGTGATCGACATGCCAGCGATGATGGTGTCGTAGTTGCCGCTCAGCAGGTTCGGGATGATCGAATCCCAGTCATTGGTGACCCAGGTGCAATCGAGGCTCTCCATCTCGCAGAGCTTGTCGCCCAGTTCGCGCTCGAAACCTGCAACTTCGCCGTTGTCGTCGATGTAGTTGTAGGGAGGGTAGGCGCCCTCGGTGCCCATGCGAACCGTTTCAGCCGCGGCAATGCCGGCCGACAGGCCGAGAATGGCGGCGGTCAGGATCAGTTTTTTCATCTTGGGTTCCCCGTTGTTTGTTCTTGGGTTGGTTCACGCCGGCGCGGTGGCCGACAGGAATTGTTGCAGGCGCGTCGATTTCGGCGCGCCGAACAGAGCCTCTGGCGGGCCCTCTTCCTCGATCTTGCCCTGGTGCAGGAAGACGACGTGGTCCGAGACGTCACGCGCCAGCCGCATGTCGTGGGTGACGAGGATCATGGTGCGGTGTTCGGCGGCGAGGTCCTTGATGACCTTCACCACCTCCTGCTGCAATTCGGGATCGAGCGCCGAGGTGGGCTCGTCGAAAAGAAGCGCCTTGGGCTCCATGCACAGCGCCCGCGCGATCGCCGCCCGCTGCTGCTGACCGCCCGAGAGCTGCGCGGGCCAGGCGTCGCATTTGTCGCCGATGCCGACCTTCGCCAGCAATTCGCGCGCCAGCTTCTCGACCTTTGCCTTGTCGCGGCCCAGCACCGTCACCGGCGCTTCCATCACGTTCTGCAGGATCGTCATGTGGGCCCAGAGGTTGAACTGCTGGAACACCATCGACAGGTTCGTGCGGAAGCGGGTGACCTGCGCGCGGTCGGCGGGACGACGATTGAGTCCCTCGCCACGCCAGGCGACGTGCTCGCCCTCGAAGATCACGTCGCCCTTCTGGCTGTCTTCGAGCAGGTTGCAGCACCGCAAGAGGGTCGACTTGCCCGAGCCCGAAGAGCCGATCAGCGACACCACATGGCCGCGTGGGGCGGTGATCGAGACGCCCTTGAGCACCTCGAGCGAGCCGTAGCTCTTGTGAAGGTCACGGATTTCGATGACGGGCGCGTCTTGGGGCGCAGGCTCGTTTCGGGTCACGCAGGCAGCTTCTCTTTGTCCATCCGCGCAATCTGGCGCGATTTGGCCGATGATTGCAACTGCGTCTGCCCGGTTGACGATGGGGAAGGGGCCGAAATCACGAGCATCTGAGGAAAAAATATGCGTGAACCGGTCGCGCCTCCACGCCGGCCTGTCCCTCTAACTCAGCTTCGGCGGGCCTCGACGCGCTGCCGCGCCACCGCCGAATCGACATCGTTGACGCCGAGAAGCTTCGCCGCGAGACGGATCAGCGCGTCCTCATGGGCGTCGCGCACCCCGTCGGCCAGCGCCACGTCCCACAGCGCCTCGATCACGCCGGTGCGGTCCTCGTAGGCGACCTTGTCCTTCAGCGCGCGGGTGAAGCGGACGGTATCGGGCGCACCCGCCTCGACCTCTTCGGCGCGCTTGCGCATCTCGGTCGCCTCGAAGCTCGAAAGCCCGTTGCGCTGCGCGAGAACCCGGTCGATCCGGATCTTCTCGTCTTCGGTATAGTTTTCATCCGACCGCGCGAGCCGCACCAGAAGTGCGCCTAGCGCCAATTCGCGATCTTCCCCCTCCATCGGATCGGGGGCGGGATCGTTGAGCATATCGAGAAGGCGTCCAAACATAAGCGTAGAGATAAGCGATGCGCGGCGCAGGGCAAGTCACGGATGCGAAAGCCCTGCGCACATCTCTCGCCTTCAGCCGACTTTCACGACCATCTTGCCGAAATTGCGGCCCTCCAGCAGATCGTAAAGCGCCTGCGGCGCGGCCTCTAGTCCCTCCACCACCTGCTCCTTGTACTGAACTTTGCCCTCTTTCAGCCAGCCGGTCATCGCCTCCGAGAATTCCTGATAAAGCTCGATCGGGAAGCTGTCGAAGATGATGAAGCCCTGCACCTTCACCTTCATGCGCAGGATCGTCGACAGGATCTGCGGCCCGTGATCGGGTCCCTCGGGCAGGCCTTGCAGGTTATACCACGCGACCATGCCGCAGACCGGCATTCGCGCGAAGGGGTTGAGAAGCGGCAGCACGCCGTAAAGCACCTTGCCGCCGACATTTTCGAAATAGACGTCGATGCCGTTTGGGCAGGCCGCGGCCAGTTGTTCGGCGAAATCCTCGGCGCGGTGATCGATGCAGGCGTCAAACCCCAGCGTCTCGGTGACATGGGCGCATTTCTCGGCTCCGCCCGCGACGCCGACGACGCGGCAGCCCTTGATCTTGGCGATCTGGCCGACCGTTGCGCCCACGGGCCCGGAGGCGGCGGCAACCACAACAGTCTCGCCGGGTTTCGGCTCGCCGATCTTCAGCAGGCCCGCATAGGCCGTGTAGCCCGGCATCCCGAGAATCCCCAAGGCCCAGCTCGGGTTCTCCGGCTCCGGCCCGAGATTGAGTACCTGCGTGCCATCCGAGACGAAGAAATCCTGCCAGCCTGAGGGCGAGAGCACGTAATCGCCCTTCGAGAAGCCCGCGACATCGCTCTCCATGACCTCGGCCACGACCTGACCGGTCATCACGCCGCCGATCTCGACCGGGGTGGCGTAGGATTTCGCATCCGACATCCGCCCGCGCATATAGGGGTCGAGCGACAGATAGACGGTGCGCAGCAGCATCTCGCCCTCGCCCGCCTGCGGCACGGCCTCGGTTTCCAGTTTCAGCGTGTTCTCGTTCGGCGTGCCTTTCGGGCGCTCGGCGAGGATGATCTTGCGGTTGGTGTCTTGGGTCTGAGCCATGAAAGCCTCCTGTTTGAGAGGCCAGCTAGCACGCGGTTCGCACGGGGAAAGGGGGCGCTGCCCCCTCGGGCTTCGCCCTCACCCCCGGGATATTTCGACAAGCCCGAATGCCAGAGGTTTCCGGGGCGTCCTCGGGCTTGCAGAAATATACCTGGGATGAATTTCCGAAGGAAAGAAGGGGCAGCGCCCCTTAGCTGCGCGCGGCTTTCTCGGCAATGCCGGAGGTGCCCTCGCGGCGCTCCAGTTCCGCCAGCACATCGGCCAGCTTCACGTCGCGTGCCGCCAGCATCACCAAGAGGTGATAAAGGACATCCGCCGCCTCGTAGGTCAGGTTTTCGCGGTCGTCCTTCGCTGCGGCGATGATAGCCTCCACCGCTTCCTCACCGAATTTCTCGGCGCATTTCTCCGGGCCCTTGGCCAGCAGCTTCGCGGTCCAGGAGGTGTCGGGATCGGCGCCCTTGCGGCTCTCGATGGTCGCGGCGAGTTGGTCCAGAATGCTCATTGCAGCCTCATCGGAATGCCCGCGGCGGCCATATATTCCTTGGCTTCGCGGATCGTGTATTCTCCGAAGTGGAAGATTGAGGCGGCGAGTACGGCCGAGGCGCCGCCTTTCGTTACGCCTTCCACCAGGTGATCGAGATTGCCGACACCGCCGGAAGCGATCACCGGCACGTCCACCGCGTCCGAAATCGCCTTCGTCAGCTCCAGATTGAAGCCTGCGCGGGTACCGTCGCGATCCATCGAGGTCAGCAGGATTTCCCCCGCGCCCTTCGCGGTCACGGTGCGGGCGAATTCCACCGCATCGATGCCGGTCGGCTTGCGGCCGCCATGGGTGAAGATTTCCCAGCGGCCCGGCTCCACGGTCTTTGCGTCGATCGCGCAGACGATGCACTGACTGCCAAAGCGGTCGGCGGCCTCGGTGATTACGTTCGGATCCGCCACGGCGGCGGAGTTGAACGAGACCTTGTCGGCGCCCGCCAGCAGGAGTGCGCGCACGTCTTCATGGGTGCGCACGCCGCCGCCCACGGTGAGCGGCATGAAACATTGCTCGGCGGTGCGGGTCACCAGATCGAACATGGTGCCGCGGTTTTCATGGGTCGCGTGGATGTCTAGGAAACACAGCTCGTCTGCGCCTGCCGCGTCATAGGCCTTCGCGGCCTCGACCGGGTCGCCCGCGTCGATCAGGTTCACGAAATTGACGCCTTTCACGACGCGGCCATCGGCGACGTCGAGACAGGGAATAATGCGGGTCTTCAGCATGGGCGGCGCTCCTTTGGCGCTTTCATAACGCGCAGGTGCCGCGAGGCAAAGGGGCAGAGTGCTCAGATCGGCTCGACGGGGCAATGCGGCAGAAGGCGGCGCACCATCGCGGCGGAACACAGGTCAGTGGCGGGGGTGGTCACGGTGGCCGCCGCGCCTGCCGCGCCGTGCTGCAACGCCTCGTGAAAAGGTTTGCCGCGGGAGAGCGCGAGTGTGAAAGCCCCGACGAAACTGTCGCCCGCGCCCACTTTCGAGACGACATCGACCTTAGGCGCCACGGCAAACCAGCGCGCGTCCTTGGTGGCGAGCACGTTGCCATCCGAGCCGCGCGCGACGATCACCGCATGGGCCAGTCCGCGCTGCACGAGGCTTTGCGCGAAGTCGGCGCTGTCGCTGCGCTCGGGCAGTTTCCGGCCTGCCAACTCCTCGGCCTCCAGTTCGTCCATCCGCAGCACGTCGGCGGGTTGCGCCTTGCTTTCCATCAACTGGTGCAGAGCCTTGCCGGAGGTGTCGAGGAAAAACCGCGCCTTGGTCCGGGCCATCTTCGTCGCCAGCCGCGCGGGGAAATCCTCGGGCACGCCGGGCGGTTGCGAGCCGGACAGCACGACGATCCCGTCTTCAGGGGCGGCGCGCGCGATCCGGCTGAGCGCCTTGGCGACATCGCGCGCGCCCCAGTCCGGCCCCGGCATCACGAAGCGGTATTGCGCGCCCGTGCTCTGGTCGGTGGCAGTCAGGCTCATCCGCGTCTCGCCCGGCGCGGGGTAGGGGAAGAGAGCGATCCCGGCCTCGGCGAGGAGCCGCATCACCCGGTCCCCGGTGGTGCCGCCAAGGGCGACGAAGGCCGTGGAATTGCCGCCCAAGGCAGCGATCGCGCGGCTGACATTCAACCCGCCGCCCCCCGGATCGGTCAGCGGCCGCGTGCAGCGCAGCTTGCGATCGGGCGCGATTTCGGGGGTTTCGATCGACAGATCGACCGTCGGGTTGAGCGTGATCGTGAGGATCGAGGTCATCGCAGGCTCCGAAGCCGTGGTGGGTATCGGGATCATCGCAGCTAACGATCTGCGATCAAGGGGGCGTGCGGGATTGAGGTAGTGGGCGCCCGGACGGCGAAAGGACCGTCCGGACAATCGAAACGATGGATCAGACGTTGAGCTGATAGGTGATCGGGTGGAAGTGGAAGCCGGTGTCGAGTGCCTCGAGATGACCCACACCCGGGAAGGGCATGTGGTAGCCGATGAAAGCCAGTTTGTCGGCGGCGACACGGCCCAGAAGCTCCTTGCGGGTCTTCGCGGCCATCTCCTTGTCCATGTCGTATTTCACTTCCCATTCCGGGCGCTGAAGCGACCAGACATAGTGGTTCGACGTGTCGGCAGCGAGCATCAGACCTTTGCCGCCCGACTCCACCATGAAAGCCATATGGCCCGGCGTGTGGCCGAAGGCTTCGACCGCCGAGATGCCGGAGACGACCGAATCGCCACCCTTGAGGTAGCTCATCTTCTCGGCCAGCGGACGGACCTTGGCCTCGAACGTGTCGTTGCCCGCGTTCGACCAATGGTCGAATTCCTTTTGGCCGGTGATGTAGGCAGCATTGGCGAAGGTCTCGCCGCCATCGCCCATCAGCCCGCCGATATGGTCGCCATGCATATGGGTGATCACGACATGGGTGATGTCCTCGGGCGAATGCCCAGCGGCGGCGAGCGCCGAAGTGATCCCCTCGGGCGACAGGCCGGTGTCGAAGAGGATTTTCTCCGAGCCGGTCTCGATCAGGGTCGGGGTGAAGAAGTTAAGCGACTTGTCCGCAGGGATGTAATTGGCCTCAGAGAGCTTGGCGAAGTCCTCGGGGCTGGCGTTCATGCCGAAGATCGTCTGCGGCTCTTCCAGCTCGCGCGATCCGGCGAGCAGCGTGGTGATCGTCAGATCTCCCATCTGCATCCGACGATAGCGAGGGATCGCGGGCGGGGCTTCGTTCGCGCTTTGCGCGGCGGCGCCGGTCCCGGTCAGAAGCGCGGGGGCGGCGGGCAGGAAAGCGGCGGTTTTCAATGCTGTACGGCGGGTCATGAAGGTCCTGGTCATCGGGTCTCTCCCTCTCGATGGTTGATCTTCGCATGTCGAAGTCGAGCGCTTCGCGCCGCTCCCACAGACTCGTGAACGTAGCGTGAGCCGCTTCGGTTCACTCCCACCAGCGATCGATCGAAGAAATATCGCCGTCGGACCACCCGAGGTGATGCGCCAATTCGTGCACGAAAACATGGGTGACGAGGGCACCGAGGGGCTCGTTGCCGCGCGAGACCCACTCGTCGAGGATCGGACGTCGGAAGAGCCAGATCACATCCGCGTGGCCACCGGGGTCCATCACGGATTTCTCGGTCAACGGGATGCCGTCATAAAGCCCGGTCAGCTCAAAAGGGTCTTCGATGCCGAGATCGCTGAGCATCGCTTCGGAGGCGAACTCTTCCACCCGGATCGCGACCTCTGCCGCAGCTTTCGCGAAAGCCGGGGGCAGGGCGGCGCGCGCGGCCTCGGCCAGCGCCTCGATCTCCTCGATGCCCGGCGCCGTGACATCCGCCCAATCGTAACCCTCGCCCATCGCCACCTCCAAGCCGCTCTGCACCTCTCGCATGGCCCCTCATATGGACAAACGCACCGCCTTGTGAAAGAGCAGGCGCCAACAGGAGTTTGCCCAGATGACCACCGTTACCCGTTTCGCCCCGTCGCCCACCGGCTATATCCATGTCGGCAACCTGCGCACCGCGCTGATGAACTACCTGATCGCCCGCAAGACCGGCGGTCAATTCATCCTGCGCCTTGACGACACCGATCAGGAGCGCTCGAAGCAGGAATACATCGACGCACTGAAGCAGGATCTCGAATGGCTCGGCATCGAGTGGGACCGGGAAGAGCGCCAGTCGCTGCGGCTCGACCGCTATGCCGAGGTGGCAGAACAGCTGAAGGCCGACGGTAAGCTTTATGAATGCTTCGAGAGCCCGACCGAGCTGGATCTCAAGCGCAAGAAACAGCTGAACATGGGTCGCCCGCCGGTCTATGACCGCGCCTCGATGCATCTGTCGGATGCCGAAAGAGACGCGCTTCGCGCCGAGGGCAAGGAAGGATATTGGCGCTTCAAACTGGAACTCGAGCGGATCGAGTGGAAAGACGGCATCCTTGGCGATCTGTCGATTGATGCGGCAAGCGTGTCCGATCCGGTGCTGATCAAGGCCTCGGGGCAGGTGCTCTATACCTTCGCCTCACCGGTCGACGACGCGGATATGGGCATCACCCATATCGTGCGCGGCGGCGATCACGTCACCAATACCGCGACGCAGATCCAGATCATCGTGGCGATCGGCGGCAAGGTTCCGAACTTTGCACACCATTCGCTACTGACCGGCCCGCAGGGCGAGGAACTGTCGAAGCGTCTCGGTGCGCTCTCGATCCGCGATCTGCGCGCCGAAGGGATCGCCCCCGAGGCGCTGCTGTCGATGATGGCGCGTCTGGGCTCGAGCCAGCCGATCGAGCTGAAGATGTCGATCGACGAGCTGGCCGACGGGTTCGATCTGAACCATTTCGGCTCGGCGCCCACGAAATTCGACCCGGCGGACCTGATCCCGCTGACCCGCGCGCGCAACCAGCACCTGCCGTTCTCGGCCGTGGCGGATCGTATCGCTGATCTCGGCATCCCCGAGGAGCAGCGCGAGCGCTTCTGGAAGGTCGCCTCGCAGAATATCGACAAGCTCGACGATCTGAAGGGCTGGGCCGATCTGTGTCTGAACGGCGCGGAGCCGGAGATCGACGAGGAAGATCGCGACTTCATCGCGCAGGCCATGACGATGCTGCCCGCGCCGCCCTATTCCGACACCACGTGGAAGGACTGGACCTCGGAGGTGAAGGAGGCGACCGGGCGCAAGGGCAAGGGCCTGTTCATGCCGCTGCGCAAGGCCGTGACCGGCGTGGCGCACGGGCCCGATATGGGCGAGCTGATGCCGCTTCTGCACAAGGTTCCTGCGCGCGGCTGACGGCTTCGCCGCCGGCTCGTGAGATCAATTCGAAAGGCGCGAGGGATTTTCCTCGCGCTTTTTGTTTGGGCAATTCGCGACCTCGTGAGGTCGTTTTCGGCGGCAAAGCGGCGGTTTTGGCGATTGGGGCTTGTCAGTCGCGCGGGGCCTCAGGTAATCGGAAGAAGTCGGATACGGGAGAATCCGGGGGTAACCTCGGTGCCGAAGGAGCAACCGCCCCGGTAAACTCTCAGGCAAAAGGACCGTGCCCGACGAAGGACTCTGGAGAGTGATGCTGCGTGCAATCGCGGCATCCGCCGAAGGGATAACGATCTCAGGCGTCTGCATCGCAGGCACGGACAGAGGGGGCATCGGGCGAGCCGGAGGGCTCATGAATCGATGCCGGATCATCCGGCTGAAGGGGAGGCCGCGATGAGCGAGTTGAAACGCACACCGCTATACGATCTGCATCTGGAACTGGGCGCCAAGATGGTGCCGTTCGCGGGCTACGAGATGCCCGTGCAATATCCGCTGGGCGTGATGAAGGAGCACCTGCACACCCGCGCCAAGGCAGGGCTGTTCGATGTCAGCCACATGGGGCAGGTGATCGTGCCGGGCGAAGGCGCTGCCGAGGCGTTCGAGGCGCTGGTGCCGGTCAGCCTGATGGGCCTGAAAGAGGGTCGCCAGCGCTATGCGATGTTCACCGATGAGAATGGCGGCATTCTCGATGACCTGATGGTGGCGAACCGAGGCGATCATCTCTTCGTCGTGGTGAACGCGGCCTGCAAGGAAGACGACATCGCGCATATGCGGGCGCATCTGGAATCGGTCGAGGAACTCACCGACCGCGCGCTTCTGGCGCTGCAAGGGCCTGCCGCCGAAGGCGTTCTTGAGGCTCTGGTGCCCGGCACCGCCAAGATGCGCTTCATGGATGTGGGCGTCTATCACTGGAACGGGACGGAGCTTTGGATCTCGCGCTCGGGCTATACCGGTGAAGACGGCTACGAGATTTCCGTGCCCGCGGACCGCGCGGTGGAATTTGCCCGCAAACTGCTCGCCGATGAGGCGGTCGAGCCGATCGGGCTCGGCGCGCGCGACAGCCTGCGACTGGAAGCTGGGCTTTGCCTCTACGGCCATGACATCGACACCACGACGACTCCGGTCGAGGGCAACATCGCCTGGGCGATCCAGAAGGTGCGCCGCAAGGGTGGGGAGCGCGAAGGCGGCTTCCCTGGGGCGGATCGCATCCTGAGCGAACTGGAAAACGGCCCGAGCCGCCTCCGTATGGGGCTTCGCCCTGAGGGTCGCGCGCCGATGCGCGAAGGCGTGGAAATCTTCGCCGGACCCGAGGGCGGTCAGCCTATCGGGCGTGTGACCTCGGGCGGTTTCGGCCCCTCGATCGAGGCACCGATGGCGATGGCCTATCTGCCCGCAGACACGAAGGAAGGCGCCACCGTCTATGGCGAGGTGCGCGGCAAGCGTCTGCCCGCCAGGGTCGTGGCGATGCCTTTCCGCCCTGCAACCTACAAACGCTGAACAACCAACCGGGAGACATTCCATGAAATTCACCGAAGACCACGAGTGGCTCAAGACCGAAGGCGACGTCGTGATCGTGGGCATCACCGAGCACGCCTCCGAGCAGCTGGGCGATGTCGTATTCGTCGACCTGCCCGATGTGGGTGACACGGTCGAGAAGGGCGACGAGATCTGCGTGATCGAGTCGGTCAAGGCCGCCTCCGACATCCTCGCGCCGCTCGACGGCGAGATCGTCGCGATCAACGAGGATCTGGCCGACAACCCGGCGCTCGTGAACGAAGACCCGCTGGGCAAGGCGTGGTTCTTCAAGATGAAACTCACCGACGCTTCCGCGCTCGACGGCTTTATGGACGAGGCCGCTTACAAAGACTTCATCGGGTAATATCCATGACCTTCACCCCCACGACTTACGACAGTTACGATTTCGCCAATCGCCGCCATATCGGCCCGTCACCGGCCGAGATGGAGGAGATGCTCAAGGCCGTGGGGGCGCCGGACCTCGACGCGCTGATCGCCGAGACGGTGCCGAAAAGCATCCGTCAGGCCGAGCCGCTGGGCTGGGCGCCGCTGACCGAATACGGGCTGCTGCAGAAGATGGAAGGCGTCGCGAAGAAGAACCGCGTGATGACCAGCCTGATCGGGCAGGGCTATTATGGCACCGTCACGCCGCCCGCGATCCAGCGCAACATTCTGGAAAACCCGGCTTGGTACACGGCCTATACGCCCTATCAGCCCGAGATCGCGCAGGGGCGTCTCGAGGCGCTTCTGAACTTCCAGACGATGGTGTCGGATCTGACCGGGCTGCCGGTCGCCAATGCTTCGTTGCTCGATGAGGCGACGGCGGCGGCGGAAGCCATGGCGATGGCGCAGCGCGTGTCGAAATCGAAGGCCACTGCCTTCTTCGTCGATGAGAATTGCCACCCGCAGACCATCGGCGTGATCCGGACCCGCGCGGAGCCGCTGGGGATCGAGGTGATCGTGGGCGCGCCCGAAACGCTCGAAGCCGAGAAGGTCTTCGGCGCGATCTTCCAATATCCGGGCACCTATGGCCATGTCCGCGACTTCACCGCCGAATGCGAGGCGCTTCATGCCGCGAAGGCCGTCGCCGTGGTCGCGACCGATCTGCTCGCGCTGTGCCTGCTGAAAGAGCCGGGCGCGATGGGCGCCGATATCGCCGTAGGCTCCGCGCAGCGCTTCGGTGTGCCGATGGGCTATGGCGGCCCCCATGCAGCCTTCATGTCCTCCACCGACGCGATGAAACGCGCGATGCCCGGGCGGATCGTCGGCGTTTCCATCGACAGCCGAGGCAACCGCGCCTACCGCCTGAGCCTTCAGACTCGCGAGCAGCATATCCGCCGCGAGAAGGCGACCTCGAATGTCTGCACCGCGCAGGCGCTCCTCGCCGTGATGGCGAGCTTCTACGCCGTGTTCCACGGTCCCGTCGGTCTGCGCGCGATCTCCGAACGTGTGCACCTGCTGACGGTGCAACTGGCCGAGGCGCTGAAAGCCGCAGGCGCTGTGGTAGAGCCCTCGAATTTCTTCGACACGATCACCGTCGAGGTGGGCGTGGGCCAGCAGGGCATCCTCGCGGCCGCCCGCCATCGCGGGATCAACCTGCGCAAGGTGGGCCGCGATCGGGTCGGTATCTCGCTCGACGAGACCAGCGATCCGGGCGTCGTCGCCAAGGTGCTCGACGCCTTCGGGATCACCGATCCCGCGCCGAAGGCGACGCAGCCGGCGGTACCCGATGCGCTGCTGCGCGAGAGCGACTACCTCACCCATCCGGTCTTCCACATGAACCGCGCCGAATCCGAGATGATGCGCTACATGCGCAGGCTCTCGGATCGCGACCTCGCGCTCGACCGCGCAATGATCCCGCTGGGCTCGTGCACGATGAAGCTGAATGCAGCGGCAGAGATGATGCCGCTCACATGGCCGGAATTCGGCACGTTGCATCCGTTCGTGCCGCTCGATCAGGCGCAGGGTTATGCGGAGATGATCGACGATCTGACCGCGAAACTGTGCGAGATCACCGGTTACGATGCCTTCTCGATGCAGCCCAATTCGGGCGCACAGGGCGAATATGCAGGGCTTCTCACCATCGCCGCCTATCACCGCGCCAATGGCGACGATCAGCGCGATGTCTGCCTGATCCCGATGTCGGCGCATGGCACGAACCCGGCCTCGGCGCATATGGCGGGGATGAAGGTCGTCGTCGTGAAATCGGCGCCCAACGGCGACGTCGATCTCGAAGACTTCGAAGCGAAGGCTGCAGAGGCGGGCGACAAGCTCGCGGCCTGCATGATCACCTATCCCTCGACCCATGGCGTGTTCGAGGAGACGGTAAAGCGCATCTGCGACATCACGCACGAATATGGCGGTCAGGTCTATCTCGATGGCGCGAACCTCAACGCGCTGGTGGGGCTGGTGAAACCGGGCGAGATCGGCTCGGATGTGAGCCACCTCAACCTGCACAAGACCTTCGCGATCCCGCATGGCGGTGGTGGCCCGGGCATGGGGCCGATCGGGGTGAAATCGCACCTCGCACCCTACCTGCCCGGCCACCCCGAGACCGGCGGCGAAGAGGGACCGGTGAGTGCCGCGCCCTATGGCTCCGCCTCGATCCTGCTGATCTCCTGGGCCTATATCCTGATGATGGGCGGGCCGGGCCTGACGCAGGCGACCCGCGTGGCGATCCTCGCTGCCAATTACATCGCTGCGAAGCTGAAAGAGGGTTACCCGATCCTCTTCATGGGCAATCGCGGACGTGTCGCGCATGAATGCATCATCGACACGCGGCCCTTCGCGGAAGTGGGCGTGACGGTGGACGACATCGCCAAGCGCCTGATGGATAACGGCTTCCACGCCCCCACGATGAGCTGGCCGGTCGCTGGCACGCTGATGGTGGAGCCTACCGAATCCGAGACCAAGGCCGAGATCGACCGCTTCATCACCGCGATGCTCTCGATCCGTGACGAGATCCGCGACATCGAGGCGGGCGAGATCACCCCCGAGGACAGCCCGCTGCGCCATGCGCCGCACACGGTCGAAGACCTCGTGGCCGATTGGGACCGGAAATACACCCGCGAGCAGGGGTGCTTCCCGGCAGGCGCCTTCCGCGTCGACAAATACTGGCCGCCCGTGGGCCGGGTCGACAACGTCTTCGGCGACCGCAACCTGATCTGCACCTGCCCGCCGGTCGAGAGCTACGCCGACGCGGCAGAGTAACCGCCAGCCAAAATGACGAAAGGCCGGAGCATCGCGCTCCGGCCTTTCTCTTCTTCTCGATAAAAATATCTAGGCGCGCCGGTTACTTCACAGGGTTGCGGTAGATCACGCGGCGCAGCGAGCCGGTCTTCGACCGCATCAGCATCGTCTCGGATTCGATATAGGTCGGCTCGCGCTTCACGCCCTTCACGATGGACCCGTCGGTCACGCCGGTCGCGGCGAAGATCACGTCCGAGCGCACCATGTCGTCGCGCGCATAGACCTTGTCGAGGTCGGTGATGCCCGCCTTCTTCGCGCGGCCCCGCTCGTCGTCGTTGCGGAACAACAGCTTGCCCCACATCTGGCCGCCCATGCATTTCAGCGCCGAGGCTGCCAACACGCCCTCGGGCGCGCCGCCCGAACCCATATACATGTCGATGCCAGTGAAATCGGGCTCGGCGCAGTGAATGACACCCGCCACGTCGCCATCGGTGATGAGGCGGATCTTTGCGCCGGTCTCGCGGACCTCGGCGATCATGTCCTCATGGCGCGGACGGTCGAGGATGCAGACGGCGATGTCCTTGGTTTCGACACCTTGCGCCTTGGCGAGCGCCTGAACGCGCTCGGTCGGGGTCATCTCGAGCGAGACCACGTCCTTCTCGTAGCCCGGGCCGATCGCGAGCTTGTCCATGTAGACGTCGGGCGCGTGCAGCATCGTGCCGCGCGGCGCCATCGCGATCACGGTGAGCGCGTTGGGCATGTCCTTCGCAGTAAGCGTCGTGCCTTCCAGCGGGTCGAGCGCGATATCCACCTCGGGGCCGACGCCCTGGCCGACTTCCTCGCCGATATAGAGCATCGGCGCCTCGTCGCGCTCGCCTTCCCCGATGACCACGGTGCCCCGGATTTCCAGCTTGTTGAGCTGATCGCGCATCGCGTTCACCGCCGCCTGATCGGCGGCCTTCTCGTCGCCGCGACCGATCAGGTCGGCTGATGCATGAGCCGCCGCTTCCGACACGCGGGCGAGGCCCAGCGAAAGCATGCGGTCGTTGAAATCAATCGGAGGGGTCATTTAGGTCTTCCTGTCTGCCTGGGCGTTACGGGCTGCGGACAGGTAAAGCCTGTGGGAGACCGAAGGGCAACCCCGGGAGCGCTAACATGCGGGGCGAGCCCCTGTCGCGGCGAAAAATGGCGCGCAAGCCGGGGTCTTATGCCGTTTGCGGTGTGAAAAGATACGGCGATGTAACCGGCGTGAGAGGATAGGGCGCGCCTTATGGTGCCGCCCGGCGTCAGATCAGCAGGAATGCGGTGCGCGGCGAAATGGCTCTCGCCGCGCGATGCTCAGACTTCTTCGATGCGGATTGCGACCGGCTCACCCTCGACGACGCGGGTCGCGGGCAGCGCGTTGATCGCCGCGTCGATCGCGTCGCGCGTCGTCTTGTGGGTGACAATCAGCACCGGAGCCGAGGTGTCGGCATGGCCGTATTGGCGCATCCGGCTGATCGAGACGCCCGCCTCGCCCAGAACGGTCGCGACTTTCGCCAGCGCGCCGGGTTTGTCCGACAGCTGCAGGCGCAGGTAATAGGGTGCCGCAATCGCGGTCACGGCGGGGGTGGGGGCCTCGAGCTTGTCGGCGGGCTGGCCGAAGACCGGCAGCCGCAACCCGCGCGCGAGGTCCATCACGTCGGCCATAACGGCGCTCGCGGTGGGGCCTTCGCCCGCGCCTGCGCCACGCAGCACGATCTGACCGACCGAGTCGCCTTCCAGCACGGTCATGTTGGTGCCGCCGGTCAGCTGTCCTAGTGGCGAGGTGGCGGGCACGAGGCAGGGCGTCATGCGCTGCTCCAGCCCGCGGCCGGTCATCTGCGCGACGCCCAGCAGCTTGATCTTGTAGCCCATATCGCCCGCGCGGCGGATATCGTCGATCGAGATGCGCCCGATCCCTTCCAGCGTCACGTCGTCGAAGGCGACCTGCGTGCCAAAGGCGATGGCGGCGAGGATGGCAAGCTTGTGGCCCGCGTCGATGCCGCCCACATCGAGGTTCGGATCGGCCTCGAGATAGCCAAGCGCGCGCGCCTCCTCGAACACTGTGTCATAAGGCAGGCCAGCATCTTCCATCCGTGTCAGGATGTAGTTGCAGGTGCCGTTCATCACGCCCATCACGCGTCGGATGCCGTTGCCCGCAAGCCCTTCGGTCAGCGTCTTGATGACCGGGATGCCGCCTGCGACGGCGGCCTCGTAGCGGATCGTGCGGCCGAGGCTTTCGGCGAGTTCCGCCAGCGCCTGACCGTGATGCGCGAGCAGCGCCTTGTTCGCGGTGACCACGTCCTTGCCCGCTTTCAGCGCGGCTTCGGTGGCGTTCTTCGCGGGGCCTTCATGGCCGCCCATCAGTTCGACAAAGACGTCAATATCGTCGCGCTGCGCGAGCGTCACCGCATCGTCTTCCCATGCATAGCTCGACAGGTCCGCATCGCGGTTCTTGGTGCGGTCGCGCGCCGAGACGGCGGTGATTTCGATCGGGCGGCCCGCGCGGGCTTCCAGCAGATCGGCATGGCGCTGCACGATCTTCACCACACCGATGCCCACGGTGCCGAGACCCGCGATGCCAAGACGCAAGGGTGCGGTATCGGAGACGGCGGACATAGGGACCTCATGAGCGAAACTTGGTGGTTTGCGCCCTGTTAGCGGGAAAGCGCAGGCAGGGCAACGCGGCGTGCGGCTTCAACCGCGCCGTGGCGAGATTTTATTGGTTGCGCATCGTGTCTGCGCGGGCGCGCAACGCATCGGCGCGCGCCTCCAGCTCGGGGGCCGGATCGGGGGTGAGAGGTTGATCGGTCAGGATCTCGTCCATCGGCAGCAGCGCCGGATAGCCCTCCGTCGACCGCTTCGAACAGGCGGTCAGCGAGGCCAGCAGGGCAAACAGGGCGATCAGGGCAAGGGCGCGCATGGTCTCTCCTCTCGGGACGCTGCCAAACTATTGCGCGCGCGGCCCCATTGCCAGTGCCGATTGGGCCGCAAATCGGGTTTGATATTGAACGCTTGTTCAGTTAGCGTCGGTATCATGGCACGCAAGACAGGCTCCCATTCCGAGATTACCGGCCCGAAGATCCGCGCCGAGGCGCAAAGGCTCTTTGCGCGGTACGGTTTTGCCGCCGTTTCGATGCGCCAGATCGCGGGCGCGGTGGGGGTGCAGGCGGGGGCTCTCTACCTCTATACGCCCGACAAGGAAGCGCTGCTTTTCGATCTGCTCAAGACCCATATGGACGAGTTGATCGCCGCATGGCGCGCCGAGCCTGCCGGGGGCGACGCCCATGCGCGGCTGGAGCGTTTTGTGCGCTTTCACATCCGCTTCAACCTCGAGCGGGCCGAGGCTGTGTTCCTCAGCTACATGGAACTGCGCAACCTGAGCCCGGAGAATTTCGCGGTGATCGAGGGGCTGCGCAAGACCTACGAGACCGAGCTGGAAGAGATCCTGAAGGCGGGACAGGACGAAGGCGTTTTCCTGATCCCCGACACGAAACTCGCGACGATGGCGATCATCGCGATGCTGACCGGCGTGAATACATGGTTCCGCGAAGGCGGACGCCTGAGCCGCGCCATGGTCGCCGATATCTACTGGGATATGGTGCGCAAGTCCGTGGGCGCCTGAGCCATGTGAAAGGGCGGCCGAAGCCGCCCTGTCTTTATGTGGTCTGTCGCGTGATGGAACTTAGCCGGGCGTCTGCGGCAGCTGCTCTCCGGTCTGCGACGGTGCCGGAGCCTTCGGAGGATCGAATTTCAGGCTGTGAATACCGCCGAAGCCTTCCCAACCGCCGTTGAAGAACAGATCGCCGCCAACGGTCCAATGTTTGCCCATCAGCCCGCCCGTGCCGAACCAGCCACGGCTGCCATAGCCCATGCCCAGCTCCGCCATGGCGTTGTCCTGACCGGCGACTCCCGTCAGCTTGATCTTGCCCTGCACCGGTCCCGGCCCCATGCCGAGATGCAGTGACAGCTTTGCCCCGTTGATGTCGCCATCCGGATCGAGGTCGTAATTCATCGCGCCGAACACCCCTTCGAGGCCGCTCGCGCCCGGGCCGAAGGTCCAGTTCAGACCCACAAACCCCTTTGTATCATTCGCCACTGCGGCGCTTGCGAGGCAAGCAGTCACCGCGGCAATCGTCATCATGCGTTTCATGGCACACTCCACACTTGGTGTTAACGCTGGCTCCAGCCTCACGCGGAAAATCACACCACGCAATGATTTGTGTCACTTTTGCGGGATTTCCTCTGCGCTGCGTCAGGCGCGCAACGCAGCCAGTGCCTCGGTCAGATCGAGTGCTCCGTCATAGATCGCGCGCCCCGAGATCGCGCCCGCGATCACGCCGGTGTCGCGCAGTGCGATCAGGTCGGGCAGGGAGGAGACCCCACCGCTCGCGATCACCGGGATCTCGACCGCGCGCGCCAGCGCCTCGGTCGCGGCGATGTTCGGTCCACCCATAGCGCCATCGCGCATGATGTCGGTGTAGATGATCGCGGCGACGCCCGCGTCCTCAAACGATTTCGCCAGATCGGTGACCATCACATCGGTCTCTTCCGCCCAGCCCTTGGTCGCCACTTTGCCGTTGCGCGCGTCGATTCCGACGGCCACCTGGCCGGGGAAGGCTTTCGCCGCGTCGCGCACCAGATCGGGGTTCTCGACTGCGACGGTGCCGAGGATCACCCGCGCAAGCCCTTTATCCAGCCAGCGCTCGATCGTCGCCATGTCGCGGATACCGCCGCCCAGCTGTGCGGGCACCTTGATGCGCGACAGGATCGCCTCGACGGCGGCGGCGTTCACCGGCTCGCCCGCGAAGGCGCCGTTGAGGTCCACCAGATGCACCCATTCGCAGCCCGCCGCCTCGAATTTGGCCGCCTGCGCCGCGGGGTCGTCGCCGAAGACCGTGGCCTTGTCCATCTCACCATGCAGCAAGCGCACGCATTGGCCATCCTTGAGGTCGATCGCGGGGTAGAGGATCATCGGGGCTCTCCTGATTTGTCGCGTCGCCTCTTGCCACGGGTTCGCGGATTTTCCAAGCCTGACGCGGACGTCACGTCAGTCTTGCCGGGAATCGGTCTTGCATGGCCTGATGCGGCCAGCAGGCAAAAGGGAGGAGATTTGCCATGAAGACATTGATGATCGCAGCAGCGACTCTGGCACTGGGCGCAGGCGCGGCGCTGGCCGACCCGATCGAGGGCACCTGGAAGACGCAGCCCGATGACGGCGCCTATGCCTATGTGGACATCGCGCCCTGCGGTGCGAAATTCTGCGGTACCATCGTGCGCACCTTCAAGGGCGGCAGCGAGTACAAGTCGGAGAATCTCGGCAAGCAACTCGTGATCGGAATGGAGCCCCAGGGCGACAACAAGTACAAGGGCAAGGTCTGGCGTCCGTCGAACAACAAGATCTACCTCGGCAAGATTACCGTTCAGGGCAACGCGATGGCGCTGGCGGGTTGCGTGGCCGGCGGCCTCTTCTGCAAATCGCAGGACTGGCAGCGCGTGAAGTGACTTTTCTCCCCGGCCTTGCGCGGATGCGGCGGGCCGGGATTTCTCGCCGGAGTTACTCCGGGATCAGATCGGCATAGGCGAAGCCGTCGCGCATAACGGTTTCGCCCACCCGCACCGGGATCGCCGCGTCGAAGATCGGGCCCGCACTGACGGCAGTGTGAAACTCGCCATTCTCGCCGCAGGGATCGACGCCTTCAGGTAGATCGGCCAGCAGGCTTTCATCGAAACGCCGCCCCGCGAAGCCTCGGTCGAGCTTGCTCGGGTCCACCGTCACCAGATGCGTGACGAACCCCGCCGCGATCATCTCACGCGCCAGCTGATCCGTAGGGCGCTGCCAGAGCGGAAACAGCGCCTCGACGCCGAGCGGCTTCAGCTTCGCGATCCGGTAATCGCGCACGTCTTCGAGGAAAAGATCGCCGAAGACCATCGTCTCGACGCCTAGCGCCTTCACCTGATCCATGGCAGAGGCCATCCGCGCCTCGTAATCCTCGTTCGAGCAGGGCCAGGGCAGCGGCACCTCGATCAGCGGCAGATCCGTGGCCTTCGCCTGACGGCGCAGCAGCTCATTGCGGGTGCCGTGCATCGCGACCCGGTCGAAAGCCTCGTTGGTCGTGGACAGCAGCGCCACGACATCCGCGTGGCCTTCGGTCCGGCAAGCATGCAGCGCCATCGCGCAATCCTTGCCCGACGACCACGACAGAACCGCTTTGGGGGCCATCAGGGCTTCCAGCCGAGGAAATTCGCGATCAGCCGCAACCCGGTCGCCTGCGACTTCTCGGGGTGGAATTGGGTGCCCACGATATTGTCACGGCCCACGATCGCGGTGATCTCCGCACCATATTCGGCATAGGCCAGACGGTGCTCAGGCTCAGCCACCTGGAAGTGGTAGCTATGCACGAAATAGGCGTGATCGCCGGTGTTGATGCCGCTCAGAACCGGGTGATTGTAGCCGACCACCAGATCGTTCCAGCCCATATGCGGGACTTTCATCGACGGATCGGAGGGTTCGATCTTCACCACTTCGCCGGGGATCCAGCCGAAGCCCTCGGTCTCGCGGAATTCCAACCCGCGCGTCGCGAGCATCTGCATGCCGATGCAGATCCCGAGGAAGGGGCGGCCCTTCACGGTCACCGCCTCCTCGATCGCCTGCGCCAGCCCCTCGAAGCGATAGAGCGCCGCGCTGCAGGACGGAAACGCCCCGTCGCCCGGCAGCACGATCCGGTCGGCGCGCGCGACGACGTCGGGCTCCGAGGTCACGACGATCGTGCCGTGACCCGTCTCGTTCGCCATGCGCTGAAACGCCTTCTCTGCCGAGTGAAGGTTGCCCGAATCGTAATCGACCAGTGCCGTGAGCATCAAAGCGCCCCTTTGGTCGAAGGCAGCACGCCGCCCATGCGCGGATCGGGCTCGACCGCCATGCGCAGGGCGCGGGCGACCGATTTGAACGCGGCTTCGGCGATGTGGTGGCTGTTGAAGCCATGCACGCGGTCGATATGCAGCGTAATCCCGCCATGGGTTGCGAGCGCCTGGAAGAACTCGCGTACCAGCTCGGTGTCGAAGGTGCCGATCTTCGGGGAGGGCATGTCGCAATTCCACACGAAGAAAGGCCGCGCGGACAGATCGAGCGCGCAGGAGACCTGCGTGTCGTCCATCGCCAGAGCGAAATGGCCGTAGCGCCGGATGCCGCGCTTGTCGCCAAGCGCCTGCACCAGGGCCTGACCCAGCGCGATCCCGGTATCCTCGACCGTGTGGTGATCGTCGATATGCAGGTCGCCCTTCGCCCGCACGGTCATGTCGATCAGCGAATGCCGTGCGAGCTGATCGAGCATGTGGTCGAAAAAGCCCACGCCCGTTTTGTTGTCATACTGACCGGTGCCATCGAGATCGATCTCGACGCTGATCTCGGTCTCGGCGGTGTTGCGGCTGATCGTGGCCTTGCGCATTGGGCGCCTCCTTGAAACTCATTGCCTTATAGGCCGGGGCAGGGGGCGCGCTCAAGCAGGCTGCTGTCGATTGCAGGATCGGTGCGGCGGAAAAACAAAAGCCTCCCCGAAGGGAGGCTTTTTTGTATTGGAGCGGGCGAGGCGATTCGAACGCCCGACCCTAACCTTGGCAAGGTTATGCTCTACCCCTGAGCTACGCCCGCGCCGGTTCGGTGGAGGCGGATTTAGGGGATAGCGGCGTAGGCTGCAAGAGGAAATTTTGCGCGAAGGGGAAAATTTCTGCCTGACGTTTCGGCAGGCGGCAGTGAGGTGCGTTGGAAGCGCCTCGCGAGGTAAGAGGACCGCAAGCCGGCGGGCTCAGGATGCGCCAAGCGAGGGGGCTCTGCCCGCGCTGGCTGCGCCAGCCCCCCGGGATATTTGACCAAGCCGAAAACGAAAAATGCCCGACTCGATCCGCAGAAGGGCGGGCGAGCCGGGCACTTTCGTCTTGGGCGGTCATCGGCGTCCCCGCCTGTTCCGCGATTCTTTGTTAACGCAGCTGTCGTTAAGACTTCGTTGCGCGCCTTCGGCTTGGTGGAAATATCCCGGGGGGCGCGCGGAACGCGAGCGGGGGCAGAGCCCCCTCCATGCATCAGGTCAGTTCAGCGCCCGCCAGCCGATATCGCGGCGGCAGAAGCCTTGGGGCCAGTCGATCGCATCGACCATCGCGTAGGCGCGGTCGCGCGCTTCCTGCAGGTTCGCGCCGCGGGCTGTCACGTTGAGAACCCGGCCGCCGCTCGCGACGATCTTGCCGTCTTTCTCGGAGGTGCCAGCGTGGAAGACCATGTGCGAGCCGTCCTCGGGCAGCGCGTCGAGGCCGCCGATCACCGAGCCTTTCTCATAGGCGCCGGGATAGCCCTGTGCCGCCATAACCACCGTCATCGCATGATCGGGCGCCCATTGCGCCTGCACTTCGTTCAGCCGCCCTTCCGCGCAGGCCAGCAGCAGGTCGAGCGCCTGTGCGCCGAGCCGCAGCATCAGCACCTGACATTCGGGATCGCCGAAGCGTACGTTGTATTCCACGAGACGCGGCTGGCCGTTCTCGATCATCAGACCGGCATAAAGGACGCCCTGAAAAGGGGTGCCGCGCTTGGCCATCTCGGCGACGGTGGGGCGGACGATCTCGTCCATCGCCTTCGCCTCGATCTCGGGGCTCAGGATCGGGGCGGGGGAATAGGCGCCCATACCGCCGGTATTCGGGCCGGTATCGCCTTCGCCGACACGTTTGTGATCCTGCGCGCCGCCGACGGCCAGCACGTTCTCGCCGTCACAAAGCACGAAGAGAGAGGCTTCCTCACCCTCCATGAATTCCTCGATCACGACTTCCGCGCCAGCGCTTCCGAAGGCGCCGCCGAAAATCTCGTCGATGCCGTTGAAGGCCTCATCGAGCGTCATCGCGACGATCACGCCCTTGCCAGCGGCAAGGCCGTCTGCCTTGACCACGATAGGCGCACCCTGTTCCCGGACATAGCCCTTCGCGCCTTCCGCGCTGGTGAAGCGGGCATAGGCTGCGGTGGGCGCGTTGCAGGCGTCGCAAATCTCTTTGGTGAACGCTTTCGAGGCTTCCAGCTTCGCGGCCTCCGCCGAGGGGCCGAAGGTCAGGATGCCCTGATCGCGCAGCGCATCGGCCACACCCGCGGCGAGCGGCGCTTCCGGCCCGATCACCACGAAATCGATCGCATTCGCTTCGCAAAGTTCGAGCACCGCCGCCACATCGCTCGGGTCGATCGCCGCGCAATCGGCGATCTGCGCGATCCCGGCATTGCCCGGGGCCACAATCAGCCGGTCGCATTTCGGATTTTGCTTGATCGCCCAAGCAAGTGCATGTTCGCGCCCGCCGCCGCCCAGAACCAGAATGTTCATCGCTCGCCCCCTTGGCCTTCGCTTTGCTGCCTTCTAAGCTGCGCGAAACCCCGAGGCAAGGCGCCCCGGACCAACGCGAAACAAGGCGGGCAGATGGACCTTCTCGACGACGAAAACGGCTCGAACGCGCATGACTACACGGTCTCCGAGATCTCGGGGGCGGTGAAGCGGGTGATCGAGGGGGAATTCGGCCGCGTCCGGGTGCGCGGCGAAGTAGGCCGTGTCTCGACGCCGCGCTCGGGCCATATGTATTTCGACCTAAAGGACGACCGCTCGGTGATCGCTGCCGTCAGTTGGAAGGGGCAGGTGGCGAAAATGCAGGTCCGCCCAGAGGAGGGGATGGAGGTCATCGCCACGGGCCGGATGACGACCTTCGCGGGCCAATCCAAATACCAGCTGATCGTCGACAATGTCGAGCCGGCGGGCGCAGGCGCGCTGATGGCGATGCTGGAGGCGCGGCGCAAGGCGCTGGCCGCCGAGGGGCTGTTCGATGCGGGCCGCAAGAAGCCGATCCCGTGGCTGCCGCGGGTGATCGGGGTGGTGACCTCGCCCTCGGGGGCGGTGATCCGCGACATCCTGCACCGCCTCGCTGACCGCTTCCCGCGCCATGTGCTGATCTGGCCGGTGGCGGTTCAGGGGCAGGCTTGCGCTCCGGAAGTGGCGCGCGCGGTGCGGGGCTTCAACGCGCTGGCGCCGGGCGGGAAAATCCCGCGCCCCGATCTGATCATCGTCGCGCGCGGCGGCGGCTCGATCGAAGACCTCTGGGGCTTCAACGAAGAGGCCGTGGTCCGCGCCGTGGCCGAAAGCGACATCCCGGTGATTTCGGCGGTGGGCCACGAGACCGATACGACGCTTGTGGATCACGCCGCCGACCGGCGCGCGCCCACGCCCACCGCCGCAGCTGAGATGGCGGTGCCGGTGCGCGCCGAACTGGCCGCGTGGCTGTCGGAGGCGCAGACGCGGATGATGCGGGGGGCGCGTGGGCGGCTCGATCAGCGGGGCCAGCGACTGCGCGATCTGGCCCGTGGTCTGGGCCGTCCCGAGGCGCTGACGCAACCGGCGAGGCAAAGCTTCGATCTCTGGGCCGAGCGGCTTGGGCCTGCGCTGCGCACGCTGGTTCTGCGCAAGAATACCCGTTTCGCGCCGCTGGCTGCGCAAATCTCGCCGAACCTGCTTCGGCGCTTCATCCGGGATCGGTCGCGGGAGATCGACGGACTGTCGGCGCGGCTCGCTCCGGCACCTGCGGCGCGGATGCGGCGCGCCAAGCAAGATCACACGCAGCTTGCGCGGCGGTTGGATGCGGCGCGGGTGCGGATGATCGGCGATGCGCAACGGCGCAACCGCGAAGGGGCGGAGCGGCTGACGGGACTGGAAACCCGGCTGGAGCGCTGCCTGCCCGCACGGATCGAAGCGCAGCGCGAACGGCTCGAGCGGCTCGACCGGATGCGCCAGACGCTGGGCTATCGAGAGACGCTCAAGCGTGGTTATGCGGTGGTGCGCGGGCCCGACGGCGTGGTGACGTCGCAGGTGGTGGCGGAGAAACAGTCCGGTCTCGAGATCGAGTTCGCCGATGGCAAGCTCGCGGTCATTCCGGGCGGTGGCGGCAGTGCGACGCCGCCGAAGCCGAAGAAGAAAAAGCCCGATCCGGGACCGTCTCAGGGTAGCCTGTTCTGAAACCTATACGCCGACGTCCGGCCCCTGACAGATCAGCGGGTCGTGGCTTTCCGACAGGCTCACCAGTGGTTCCTGCGAGGGATCTCCCTTGAACTGCGCGACCAGCCCCTTCGCCGTGTCATAGAAGGTCCAGCATTGCAGCGGCGCGTATTCGCCGTAATCGAAGCAGATATACTGCCCGTCCTGATACCAGTCACCTTCCTTGCATTCGCTTTCGGTGAAGGCCCAGATCACCTTGTGGCCGGGCTTGTATTGCTCGGACCCGTAGGGCTGGCCGAAGACCGAATAGGTGATGGTGCGCCCGACGGTGCGCTGATCGAACTGCTCTGCATTGAGAGGCGGACCGAGCGGGTCGGCCGCAGCTGACAGGTTCGGCGCGAGGGCCAGCATCAGGATCAGTATCGGCCGCATCGAGGGAGGCTCCGGCTGTTGCATTGACCCAACCTGCCAGATCGCGGCCCGCTTGCCTAGCGCGCGCTCGCCCCTTCGGCGCCGCGTGGCTTGTCCTGCTGCAGCGCCTTCACGCGCTTGTCCATGACGCGGCGCCAGAGCGGCGGGAACAGCGCCAGCGCCGCCATCGCGGGTAGGCTGCGCGGCAGGACGGGCCGTTGCGGCTCGGTCAGATCGCCAAGCCGAAGGGCGGGATATTCCCGCGCCGGATGCGCGTGGTGATCCGAATGGCGCGGCGCGTTGAGCATCCACAGCGAGGTGATCGGCGCGGGCGCATCCCAGCTGTGATGCGCATCGACCGGATCGAAGCTGCCATCGCCACGCCGCCTCCGAGATAGGCCGTAATGCTGGACGTAATCGGCGAGCAGGATCTGCACCTGCGCATAGGCGCAGAGCATCAGGTAAGCCACCACGCCCTCGGCCCCGAAGAGCATCCCGAACAGCACCGCGAACCACAGCCCGCCCAGCAGATAGGACGGGTAGGGACCGAGCCGCGCGATCCTCGCCTTGATCCGCGCGCTCAGCGGCGCTTTCGGGTCGATCGCGGGCAGGCGGGCGAAGCGGTTGCGCTCCATCTCGTAGCCGCCGACGAAGCTGCCGATCCAGGCGCGGGGCGCAAAGGACCAGAAGCCCTCGCCAAGCTGTGCCGAGTTCGGATCGTCCGGCGTCGCGACGAAACGGTGATGGACCAGCCGATGCGCCGAGGTGTGATGGCCGAAGAGCAGCGAGATATAGACCCATTTGCCCAGCAGAAACAGCCGTTTGTCCGGCCGGTGGATCAGCTCGTGCGCGTTGGAATTCGACACCTGTCCGAAGAACAGCCCGAAGGCCAGCCAGACCGCGATCCAGCTCGGGCCCTCCAGCATCGTATGCCCTGACATCGCCGCCACGCCGAGCACGAGCAGCACGAAATGCACCACCGCCAGCGTCGTCGACAGCGCATCGGCCGCCGGGAATTCCGAGCCCTCCGGCGCATCTGGAGAGGGATGCTTCAGTGCCTCGTCGAGGAGGAACATGCACAGCGCGATCCAGACCAGCGCCGCCCAGGCCGCGAGCCCGCCGAAGACGCCCGCCACCAGCAAAAGCGGCACCGGCAGAAGCGTCACGACCGCGAAGCTGTCGACGCCCGGGATCTCGCGAGAGAGCCGCAGCAAATTTGCAAACGCACCGCGAAGGCGGCGCTTGCGCGTCGGGTCATTGCCTTGGGTCACGTGCTGCGGGTCCGGTTCGCTCGACATGGAAAGTTCCATCGTTTTGCGCCATTCTTTCGGCGATTTCGACCATTTTGTGACTCAGCTTGCGGGGGCGGGGCTTTTCTGCGCCAGATGTGGCGATGATGTCCGCAGCTCCGATCAGCCTCGTTATCGCCGCCGTCTTCGCGGCAATCTACCTCGTACGCCATGCGGGGGCGGGGGAAAGCAGCGCGAAAACCCTCGTGAAGACCGCCTCCGTCGTAGCGCTGATCCCGATGGCGGCCGCCCTGGGCGCGCCGCTTGCGATCCTCGCGGGGCTCGCCCTTGGTGCAGCGGGCGACTTCGCCCTGTCGCGCTCTGGCCAGCGCGCCTTCCTGATCGGCATGGCAGCCTTTGCGGCGGGGCATCTGGCCTATCTGATCGGCTTTCTCGAGATGGGCGCGCAGCCCTCGGCATGGACCATCCCTCTCATCGCCCTGGGGCTCTCGGCGGAGTTCTGGCTGCTGCCGCGGACGGGCGGGCTGTGCTGGCCGGTGCGGGCCTACATCTGGATCATCGTCGCGATGGCGGCGGTGGCGATGGGCCTGCCCGCGGGCTATCTGCTGGTGATCCTGGGTAGCCTCGCCTTCGTGCTTTCCGACCTGATCCTCGCGCTGGAGATGTTCGTGCTGCACGACGCCGGACGTAAGCGGATCGCGGCGCGCGCGCTCTGGGTGCTCTACTGGGGCGGTCAGGCGCTGATCGGCTGGGGCGCGGGATCGGGTTTCGCCGGGGGATAAGCCTTCCATCCGGGACTGCGATGAACTAGGTGGAGCGTAAGGAAAGGCCTGATCCATGTCGTTTTTCAAAAAGCTCAAATCGCGTCTGACGCGTTCTTCCTCAAAGCTCGAGCAGGGGCTCGAGGATATCGTCGCCGAGAATGCCTCCAGTGAAGACGAGGTCGCCGAGACGCCGGAACCTTCGGCGCCCGCGACGCCCGCAGAGACCTCCCCCGAGGCCGCGCCGCGTAGCCGTGCCGAACCGGGGCCGGAGCCCGAACCCGAACCCGAGCCCCGGCATGATGAGACGATCAACCTCCCCGATCCGACGCCGCCCGCACCCGGCTACGTGCCCGCCCCGGTCACCGAACCGGTCGAAGAGGAACACGCGCAGATCGCAAAGGACCCGCTCGACGTCGAGCCCGCGCCCGAGCGTCCAAACCCCGAGTCGAAGAAGCCGAGCCTTCTGGGCCGCATCTTCGGCGGCGGAGAGGCGAAACCCGCCGAGCCGCGCCGTGTCCTCGATGACGAGATGCTGGAAAGCCTCGAAGAGCTGCTCATCGCCTCAGACATGGGCGTCGACACCGCGCTGCGCGTGTCGGCAAACCTTGCCGAGGGGCGGATGGGTCGCAAGCTCTCGGTTTCCGAGATCAAGGGGCTTCTGGCCCAAGAGGTCGCCCGGATCATGGAGCCGGTCGCGAAACCTCTGCCGCTTTACCCCAAGAAGCCGCAGGTCGTGCTGGTGGTGGGCGTCAACGGGTCGGGCAAGACCACGACGATCGGCAAGCTCGCCTCACAATTCCGCGCAGCCGGCAAGCAGGTCGTGATCGCGGCGGGCGACACGTTCCGCGCAGCCGCCGTCGAACAGCTGCAGGTCTGGGGCGATCGCGCCGGCGTGCCGGTCCTGACCGCGCCCGAAGGTTCCGACCCGGCTTCGCTTGCCTATGACGCGATGAAGAAGGCCGAGGCCGAGGGGGCGGACCTTCTGATGATCGACACGGCTGGCCGGTTGCAGAACCGCGCCGATCTGATGGAGGAGCTGGCGAAAATCGTCCGCGTGATCCGCAAGGTCGACGAAACCGCGCCGCATAACACGCTTCTCGTGCTCGATGCGACGACGGGGCAGAACGCGCTGCAGCAGGTCGATGTCTTCCGCAAGATCTCGAACGTGTCGGGGCTGGTGATGACCAAGCTCGACGGCACTGCGAAAGGCGGCGTGCTGGTCGCGCTGGCCGACAAGTTCGGCCTGCCGATCCACGCGATCGGGGTGGGAGAGCAGCTCGACGATCTGGCGCCCTTCGATCCGGAAGAGTTCGCGCAGGCCCTCGTGGGCCTCGAAGACTGAACCCGCGATTGGGGGCGCCGCCCCCCGCGCTTGCGCGCGCCCCCCGGGATATTTGTGCAAGCCCGAAGAGAGCCCTGCGCCTTTCCTCTTCCCCTTGGTCGAAATATCCCGGGGGTGAATGGCCCTGAGGCCAGAGGGGGCAGCGCCCCCTAGCGCCCGAGATCACGAAGGACTTCCCCTTGAGCGACTGGATCATCTCTGTCTCGGGCACCGAGACCGGCAAGCACCTCGCGCTGGGCCTCGCGCTGCTCGCGGCCTTTCTGCACGCGCTGTTCGGTGCGTTGCAGAAGGGGCGGCACGACCCGTGGCTCAGCCGCGCCGCGATCGATGCGAGCTACGGGATCATCGCGGCCCCTTTCGCGCTCTTCGTGGTGCCGTGGCCCGAGCCCTACATGTGGCCGATCTTCGTGGGCGTGTTCTTCATCCATGTCGGCTACAAGCTGCTGCAGGCGGCCTGCTACCAGCGTGGGGCCTATACGGTGGTCTACCCGGTCGTGCGTGGTACCGGGCCGCTTTTCGCGGTGATCGGGGCGGGGATTATCTTCGGAGAGCATTTCACGATCGGCCAATGGGCCGGGGTGGCCACGCTTCTTGCCGGGATCTACGGTCTTGCGATCTACAACCTGCGCAATGTGACGGTCGATCGAGAGACGATGGTGCCGGCGCTGATGCTCGCCGTGGCGACCGGTGCCTTCGTCGCGCTCTACACCACCTATGACGCCTATGGCATCCGGGCGACCGCCGATCCCTTCACCTTCCTGGCGTGGTTCTTCTTCATCGACGGCTGGTTCATGCCGATCTTCACCGCGCGGCGCTGGACGAAGCTGCCGAGTTCGGAAATGGTGCCGCTCATCAAGAGGGGTGTTATCGGCGCGATTGTTGCTTATTTCTCCTTTGGCTCGATCATGTTGGCGACACGGCTCGACAAGGTGGGCGAGGCGGCGGTGCTGCGCGAGACCTCGACGGTATTCGCAGCCCTCATCGGCTGGCTCGTGCTGGGCGAGAAAGTTGGGCCGCGGCGTACGGCCCTGATGGCGCTGATCGCGGCGGGGGCCGTGATCGTTGAGATAGCAGGCAGGTAAAGGCAGATGGCAGAGAAAAAGATTTCCCCGTGGGTGAAAGCGGCGCTCGACTGGGGGCCGCTCATCGTCTTCTTCGTCGCCTTCAACCGGCTCAAGGACGGCACCTACGCGATCCTCGGCACCGACTATTCGGGCTTCGTCGTGGCCACCGCGCTGTTCATCCCGTTGATCGCCGCCTCGACGCTGATCCTGTGGGCCTTGACGCGCAAGATCTCGGCGATGCAGATCGCGACGCTGGTTCTGGTGCTGATTTTCGGCGGGCTATCGGTCTGGCTGAACGATCCGACCTTCTTCAAGATGAAGCCGACCATCATCTATCTGCTCTTCGCGGGTATTCTCGGGGCGGGGCTGATCCGCGGCAAGGCGTGGTTGCAGCTGGTGATGAACGAGGCGATCCCGATGGCGCATGAGGGCTGGATGATCCTGACCAAGCGCTTCGTGGGGCTGTTCCTCGCGCTCGCGGTGGCCAACGAGATCGTCTGGCGCACGATGTCGGACGAGATCTGGGTCGATTTCAAGACTTTCGGCCTGCCGATCATCCTGATCGTCTTCATCATGTCGCAGACCAAGCTTTTCGAGCGCCACGGCATCGAAAAGGAAGAGGGGGACGAGGCGGAGAAGTAACTCCGCCCTGTCCGCGCCCGCCGCGATCCGTTACACCTGTCGCGACTGCCAAAGCCGGAGCCTCTCATGAAAATCGCCACCTTCAACATCAACGGCATCAAGGCGCGCCATCAGGCGCTGGTCGATTGGCTGAAGGAGGCCGAGCCGGACGTGGTCCTGCTGCAGGAGATCAAGTCGGTCGACGAGGGTTTCCCGTGCGAGCTGTTCGAGGATCTGGGCTATTCCGTCGAGACACATGGGCAGAAAGGTTTCAACGGCGTTGCGATCCTCTCGAAACTGCCGCTGGAGGATGTGACGCGGGGGCTGCCCGGCGATGAGGGTGATGAGCAGGCGCGCTGGATCGAGGCGACCGTCGTCGGCGAGAAGGGCGCGGTGCGGCTCTGTGGCCTCTATCTGCCCAACGGCAACCCGGTGGAACTCGACGATGCGGGGCGACCTGTCGCGGGCGGCAAATACGCCTACAAGCTCGCGTGGATGGAGCGGATGCAGGCGCAGGCCGAGGCGCTGCTGGCGCTGGAAGAACCCTTCGTGATGGCGGGCGATTACAACATCATCCCGCAGGACGAGGATGCCGCGAAGCCCGAAGCGTGGCGCGGCGATGCGCTGGCGCTTCCGCAAAGCCGCGAGGCGTTCCGCCGTATCCTCAATCTTGGCTTCACCGAAGCCTTCCGTGCCCGGGTGCAGGGGCCGGGGCACTACTCGTTCTGGGACTATCAGGCAGGCGCCTGGCAGAAGAACAATGGCATCCGGATCGACCATCTGCTGCTGTCCCCGCAGGCGGCGGACCTGTTGCGCGATGTCGGCATCGACAAGGAAATCCGCGGCCGCGACAAGCCCTCTGATCACGTTCCGGTCTGGATCACGCTCGACGTCTGATCGCGATTGCCGCAACGTCATTTCCTCGGCCTCGCCGCGACTGTGCATAGTGGCGGCGAAAGAGAGGAGACCCCAGATGCAAGACCAGATCAGCCGGCACCCGGTGCCGCAACTCGCCGACATGCCAGAGGATATCCGCGCGCGGATCGAGGCGGTTTACGAGAAGGCCGGGTTCATCCCGAACATCTTCCTCGCCCTGGCGCATCGCCCCGACGAGTTCCGCGCCTTCTTCGCCTATCACGACGCGCTGATGGAGCGGCCTGGCAACCTGACGATCGCCGAGCGCGAGATGATCGTCGTGGCGACTTCGGCGGCAAATGAGTGCCAGTATTGCGTGATTGCACATGGGGCGATCCTGCGCATCCGCGCCAAGAACCCGCTGATCGCCGATCAGGTCGCGGTGAATTACCGCAAGTCCGACATCACGCCGCGCCAGCGGGCGATGCTCGATTTCGCGATGAAGGTTAGTCTGCGGGCGCAGGAGGTCGAGGAGGCTGACTACGAAGCGCTGCGCGCCCATGGTTTCACCGATGACGATATCTGGGATATCGGCGGGATAACGGCGTTCTTCGGCCTGTCGAACCGGCTGGTGAACATGGCTTCGATCCCGCCGAACCCCGAGTTCTATGCGATGGGGCGCTGAGCGCCTCTGGTCTTCGCCCATCCGCGCGGTCTAGGGTCTGGCAAGATCAGACAGAGGGCCAGCTAGGAGGAACGCGCGATGGGCGAGATCTTGATCCGGAGCGCCGAGGTGGTCGTCACGATGGACGGCGCCCGGCGCGAGTTGAAGGGCTCGGATCTGCTGCTGCGCGACGGCCAGATTGCAGCTGTCGGGCCGGGGCTGGAAAGCATGGGCGAGGTGGTCGAGGCCAAGGGCTGCGTCGTCACGCCGGGGCTCGTGAACACCCATCATCACCTCTATCAGACGCTGACCCGTGCGGTGCCGGGCGGGCAGGATGCGCTGCTCTTTGGCTGGCTGCAGACGCTCTACCCGATCTGGGCGAAGATGGGCCCCGAGGAGATCCGAGTCTCGGCGCAGGTCGGACTGGCGGAACTGGCGCTGACCGGCTGCACCACCAGTTCCGATCACCTCTACATGTATCCGAATGGCGCGCGGCTGGAGGACACGATCCACGCGGCGGCGGAACTGGGGTTGCGCTTCCATCCCACGCGCGGCGCGATGAGCATCGGCGAGAGCGAGGGCGGCCTGCCACCCGATAGCCTGGTCGAGCGCGAAGAAGCGATCCTGAACGACTGCATCCGGGTCGTCGACGCGTTCCACGATCCCAACGAAGGTTCGATGTGCCGGGTGGGGATCGCGCCCTGTTCGCCGTTTTCCGTCTCGCGCGAGCTGATGCGCGACGCGGCGCTGCTCGCGCGCGACAAGGGCGTGATGCTGCACACCCATCTTGCCGAGAATGACGAGGATATTTCCTACAGCTTGGAGCAGTTTGGCTGCCGGCCGGGGCAATATGCCGAAGATCTCGGTTGGACCGGCGAGGATGTCTGGCACGCGCATTGCGTGAAGCTGGATGCGGGCGAGATCGACCTGTTCGCGCGCACACAGACCGGCGTTGCGCATTGTCCGTGCTCGAATTGCCGTCTGGGCTCGGGCATCGCGCCGGTGCGCCAGATGCGCGACGCGGGGGTTAAGGTGGCGCTTGGCGTCGATGGCTCGGCCTCGAACGATGCAGGGAGCCTCATCGGCGAGGCGCGCATGGCGATGCTGCTGCAGCGGGTGCAAAACGGCGCCGACGCGATGGCCGCGCGCGAGGCGCTGGAGATCGCGACGCTAGGTGGCGCGCAGGTTCTGGGCCGTCCCGATTGCGGGGTACTCGCGCCGGGCAAGCGGGCAGATGTGGCAATCTGGGATGTCTCGGGGCTGGCGGCGGCAGGCGCGTGGGATCCGGTCGCGGCGCTGGTACTCTGCGGGCCGCCCAAGGTGAAACACCTTTTCGTCGAGGGCCGCCAGGTGGTGCGCGACGGGCAGGTTGTGACGATCGACCTGCCGCGCGTGATCGAGACGCAGAACCGCCTCGCATCAGCACTTATGGGCTGAATTTCTCGCGCCGCACGGCCCCGGCGGCGCTGGCGATCCGCAGCAAGCGGCGACGGTCGCCTGCAAGGGCAGACTCCATCAACCCCGAGAGGCCTCCGCGCGCCTTCAGATGCGGTGCGAGGTCGGAATGGCCGAGATCGGGGAAGATCAGGTGATCGACATTTGATGGGTGCGGGAAGGGCATCGCCTGCGCCAGATCGTCCTGCGCGCCGTGACACAGGATCGCCCAGCAGGTCGCGGGCGGAAGCGGAGTCGTCTCGCGCGCGAAGGTCGCGATCTGTCTCGTCCACTCGCTCCATCGAGCCTCCCCCGGCACGACGCCCGGTTTTACCGAGAATTGCGGAGACAAGGCCAGCACCACGTCAACCGGGAGCACCTCCGCTGCGACCAGCGCCGAGACCGCACCCATCGACAGCCCAATGGCAGCGATCCGGGTCACGGGGCGGCGGCGCCGCACCTCTGCCAAGGCTGCACGCAGGGCAGGGGCGAAGCCAGGATCGTTCGTCCAGCTTCGGCTGTCGTCGCTGATGAACAGCGCCCGGCGTGGGAAGCCCGGCGTGCCGCGCCCCGTGGCGGTGGCGACGAATTCCGGTGCGGGCGGGCGGCTGGGATCGTGTCCGATCGAGGCGAAAGAGATGACCAGATCGTCGCCGCCACCGTCAAGAAAATCGACCGTGAAAGGCGCGCGGGCGTAGATCCTCTCGAAGGCAGGATCGGTCAATGCAGCCGCTTGCCTGCGACCCAAGTTCCCGCGATGGCGCGGTCGTCGCCCATCATGATCGTCGGGAAGATCGCCTCCCAGACGTCGTTCGCACGGTCGGCACGCTGCGAGATGGCAGGCCTCGAGGCGAGGTCGACCGCGATGAAATCCGCCTCCATTCCCGGCGCCAGCGCGCCGATCTTGTCGCTCATCCGCATCGACTTGGCGGAGCCTTGCGTCGCCAGCCACCAAAGCTGCGCGGGGTGCAGCGGCTGATGCGTCAGCTGGCCGATCTCGTAAGCTGCGGCCATGGTGCGCAGCATCGAGAAGCTCGACCCGCCGCCGGTATCGGTGGCCAGCCCGATCCGCTGCCCCTCGGCAAGACGTGTCGGCCAGTCGAACAGCCCCGAGCCGATGAAGGTGTTAGAGGTCGGGCAATGGATCAGCGCCGCGCCGACCTCCTTGATCCGGTCGGCTTCGCGCGGCTCCAGATGGATCGCGTGACCATAAAGCGCGTTCTCGCCCAGTAGATCATAGGTCTCGTAGGTGTCGAGGTAATCGCGCGCGGTGGGATATAGCTCGCGGACCCATGCGATCTCGTCCACCTGCTCGCTCAGATGGGTTTGCATCAGGCAATCGGGATGTTCCGCCCAGAGCGCCCCCAGCGCGGCCAGCTGATCGGCCGACGAGGTGGGCGAGAAGCGCGGCGTGATGACATAGCTCAGCCGGTCCACGCCATGCCATTTCTGCAAGAGGACTCGGCTGTCGTCATAGGCCGATTGCGGCGTGTCGCGCAAAGCCTCCGGCGCGTTGCGGTCCATGCAGGTCTTGCCCGCCGCCGCCCGCATCCCGCGCGCCTTCGCGGCTGCGAAGAAGGCTTCGACGCTGGCGGGATGGATCGTGCAATAGCTGCACATCGAGGTGGTGCCGTTCATCAGCGCCAGATCGAGATAGCGTGTCGCGATCTCTTCGGCATGGGCGGGATCGGCGAAGGAAATCTCCTCGGGGAAGGTGTAGGTGTTGAGCCAGTCGATCAGGCGCTTGCCCCAGCTCGCGACGATCGCAGTCTGCGGATAATGCACATGGGCGTCGACGAAGCCGGGCGACAGCAGATGATCGCCGTGATCGGTGATCTCGGCCTGCGGATGATCCTCGCGCAGGTCGTCGGCCTCGCCTACTGCGGCGATAAGGCCGCCCTCGACCAGCACGCCACCGCGCCGGCGATGTGCAACCACTTCAGGCCCTTCGACGAGCGCGTCGCCGCGATATTCCAGAACCTGCCCAAGATGCAGTTCAGCCATCATTCTCTCCTGTCCGACGCGTCATGCTAGGGCGGGGCGGGGCGAAGGTAAATCTCTGCCGTGGCGGCGCTTCTTTTTCGGCTCCGCCCCCTGTCCATCTGCGAGAAAACAGCTATGTTTCACGCGCGATCCGAACGGGGGCGATATGGCCGAAGCACTTGCCGAAGAGACAGAGCGCGAGGAAGAGGATTATCGGCTGAGCGGGGAGCTGGTCGAGGAAATTCTCGATGCCGTCGAGCAGGAAGATGCGGAGCGGTTGAGCGAGCTGCTCGAGCCGCTGCACGCCGCCGACATCGCCGACCTTATCGAACAGGTCTCCGGCCACGAGCGGCGCGAAATCCTGCGGCTCTGGGGCCGCCAGATCGACGGCGAGATCCTGACCGAGATCGACGAGGGCATTCGCGAGGAAGTTCTCGCAAGCCTGCCGCCGGAAGTCCTGGCCGACGCGGTGCGCGAGCTCGACTCCGATGACGTCGTCGACCTGATCGAGGACCTTGAAGAGCCGCAGCAGGAAGCGATCCTCGGCGCTCTCGACGAGACCGACCGGGCCGCGGTCGAGAAATCGCTGGGCTATCCCGAATATTCCGCCGGTCGTTTGATGCAGCGCGAGGTCGTGACCGCGCCCGAGCATTGGACAGTGGGCGAGACGATCGACTTCCTGCGGAAAGCGAAATGGCTGCCCGACCAGTTCTATCACGTGACCCTTGTCGATCCGGGGCACCATCCGATCGGAAATGTCACCTTGGGACGAATCCTGTCGGCCCCGCGTGCCTCGAAGCTGACCGATATCTGCGAGGAGGAATTCCGCAAGATCTCGGCCTATCAGGACGAGGGCGACGTGGCCTACGCGTTCAACCAGTATCACCTGATCTCGGCCCCGGTCGTGGACGAGGATGACAGGCTGGTCGGCGTGATTACCATCGACGACGCGATGTCCGTTCTCGACGAGGAACACGAGGAAGACATCCTCCGCCTCGCCGGTGTGGGCGACGAATCCGCGATCTCGGATACCGTTCTGGAAACCGTACGTCAGCGCCTGCCGTGGCTTTTCGTGAACCTGCTGACGGCGATCCTCGCCTCGGCGGTGATCTCGATCTTCGAGGGCACGATCCAGCAACTTGTGGCGCTGGCCGTCTTGATGCCGATCGTGGCTTCGATGGGTGGCAATGCGGGCACGCAGACCCTGACGGTCGCGGTGCGCGCGCTGGCGACCCGCGACCTGACCGACAGCAACGTCTGGCGCGTCGTGCGACGCGAAACCATCGTCGGGCTGCTGAACGGTCTCGCCTTCGCGGTGGTGATGGGAGCAGTTGCCGCCTTCTGGTTCTCGGGCGCGCAGCTCGGCATTGTGATCGGCTTGGCGATGGTCATCAATCTCGTTGTCGCCGCGCTGTCGGGCATCCTGATCCCGCTGGCGCTGGAGAAGCTCGGCGCGGACCCGGCGCTGGCCTCGGGCACCTTCGTCACGACGATGACCGATGTGGTGGGCTTCTTCGCCTTCCTCGGCCTCGCCTCCGTCGTGTTGCTATGAGCAAGGATCTCGCGCGCAAGGACGCTTTCGCGGCGCGCAAAGCCGCCCATGCGGCCGATGAAGGAGCTGCGACGCGAGCGCTGACGGCGGCGCTGGAGCCCTTCGCGGGCAAGGTGCTGGCGGGCTATTGGCCGATCCGGACCGAGCCCGATCCGCGCCCTGCGATGATCGCCCATGGCGGGCCGCTCTGTCTGCCGGTTGTGGTGGAGCAGGCGCAGCCCCTGGTCTTTCACCGCTGGACACCCGAGACCGAGATGATCGCGGGCGCTTTCGGGGCGCATGTTCCGGCGGAGGGCGAGGAGATCACGCCCGAGGTGCTGATCGTCCCGCTGCTGGCTTTCGACGCGCATGGCTTTCGGCTGGGCTATGGTGGCGGCTTTTACGACCGCACGCTGGAGGGGCTGCGCGCCCGCGGCCCCGTCACTGCGATCGGTTTCGCTTTTGCGGCGCAGGAAGTGCCGGAAGTGCCCACCGAGCCGACGGATCAGCCTCTCGACATGATCGTGACCGAGGCAGGCGTCCTACATTTCTGATTAGCCCATCCGCTCGGAGGCGTAGGCGCCGGGCGAGGCGGGGAAGACGACCGTCTTGTTGTCGTTCAGGAACACCCGGTGCTGCACATGGGCGTGGATCGCGCGCGACAGCACCTGCGCCTCGACGTCGCGGCCCAGCGAGACGTAATCCGACGGGCTCTGCGCATGGGTAATGCGCACGGTGTCCTGCTCGATGATCGGGCCTTCGTCGAGATCGGCGGTCACGTAATGCGACGTCGCACCGATCAGCTTCACGCCACGCTCATAGGCCTGCTTGTAGGGGTTCGCGCCCTTGAAGCTCGGCAGGAAGGAGTGGTGGATGTTGATGATCCGGCCGGACATTTTCTGGCACAGCGCATCCGACAGAATCTGCATGTAGCGCGCCAGAACGATAAGTTCCGCACCCGACTCATCGACCACGTCGAGCAGGCGCTTCTCTGCCTCGGGCTTGTTCTCCTTCGTCACCTTGATGTGGTGGAAAGGCAGGTCATGGTTCACGACGACCTTCTGGTAGGTCATGTGGTTGGACACCACGCCCACGATCTCGATCGGCAGCGCGCCGATGCGCCAGCGATAGAGAAGATCGTTCAGGCAATGGCCGAAATTCGACACCATCACCAGAACCTTCATCTTCTCGCGCGAGTCGCGCACGGCCCAGTCCATCTCGAACTCCTTGGCGACCGGCTCGAATGCAGCGCGGATCGCGTCGGCATCCTTGCCTTGCTCCGAGACGAAGCTCACGCGCATGAAGAACTGACCGGTCTTCTGGTCGTCATATTGATGCGAGTCGGTGATGTTGCAGCCCTGATCGGCCAACACATTCGCGATCCCCGCGACGATCCCCCGCGTGGAGGGGCAGGCAACGGTGAGAACGTAGGCGTCGGCAGTCTGGGTCATGTCGCATCCCTTTTGATCTTTCGCCCGGTTTCCTAGCGTGCCGGGGGTGGGGACACAATCACCCCGTGTCAGGGGAGGAGCGCGGGAGAAAGCGACGGCGTTGCGGTGAAAAGCGGCATCGCGTCGGGGGCGAGGCGCGCGGAGTCAGGCTGCAGCGTTTTCGCGCTGTGTGCCGCGCAGGGATTCGATCTCAAGGAAAACGCTGGAGACCTCGGGATGGGCCTCGTGGATTTTCTTCTGAACCTCCTCGACCGCGTGGAAGATCGCCTCGGGCGACAGGCCTTTTTGCATTTTCAGTTCGATATTCACCAACACCTGCTCGGGGGCGAAATGCATTGTCAGAAGCCGTTTGACCTCCGCGACTTCGTCGAAACCGGTCGCGATCTCTCGGATCGATTTGCGCACGTCGCGGTCGGCGGCTTCGCCCATGATCAGCGCGCGAGTCTCGTAAACCAGAATGATGGCGACCACGATTAGGATGAGCCCGATCACGATCGAGGCTGCGCCGTCGAAGAACGGGTTCTCGAAGGTCACCGAGAGATAGACGCCAAGCGCTGCAGCGAGGATACCCAGAAGCGCCGCACTGTCTTCGGCGACGACGACGAAGATCGACGGATCCTTGGAGCGGCGGAACGCCTTGAAATAGCCTTCCCCCGGTTTGCGTTGCTTCAGGAGCTGGCGGATCGCGATCACCCAGGAGGTGCCCTCGGCAAAGAACGCCACGAGCAGGACGCCGTAGTTCCAGATCGGCTTCTCGATCGGCTCTGGATGCTGGATATGGACCATGCCCTCGTAGACAGACAGCCCGCCGCCGATCGCGAAGAGCAGCATCGCGACAACGAGCGACCAGAAATACAACTCTTTGCCATAGCCGAACGGATGTTTCTCGTCCGGCTCCTTGCGGCTGCGCTTGTGGCCCAGAAGCAGCAACCCCTCATTGCCGGTATCGACCACCGAGTGGAACGCCTCCGCCAGCATCGACGAACTGCCCGTGAACGCCGCGGCCACGAATTTCGCGATGGCGATCAGAAGGTTCGCTGCGAGCGCGCCATAGACGGCAATCGGCTTTTCTTCGGAGGCTTGGGCTTCGGCCATGAACGGAATCCTGGATCGGGGCGCGAGACGGGGAGGAACGACCTCGCGCCGGTGTCGTCGTGCTGGATCAACACGGTGCGGGCAGGCCGGTTCCCGAACCGCCCGCGTGCGAGGTCAGATGCCGCAGCCGATCGCCTTCGCGAAACTCGCAGGCGAGGTGTCGTCAGCGAGGCGTCTCCATGCCACGGTTTGCTTGGGCGTGACCGAGAGAGACAGCAGACCCGACCAGTCGAAACTGGCGACGATAATCTCCGGCCCGGCGCCGCAATCGCGCAGGCCGCCCATGATCGTGTCCGAGCCGAAGTGGTGATTGGTGAATCTCTCGCCCGCGAAGCTCGGGTGCAGCGCGCCGTCGCGATATTCGAAAATCCGCAAGACGCCCAGCCGATGCGGCGCGTCGATCAGCGCGATGTCGCGATGCCCGTTGCCATCGAAATCCGCGACGCCGATGGGCGCGAGCCAATGGTTCGGCTCTCCCACGAAATCGGTCGCGGCGAGGAACTTCGGTTTGCCGGATTTTACCGTGAGCACGAGGAGCCGCGAACCCAGCCGGAGATGCGATTGCACCACGATCACCTCGTCGATCCCGTCGCCGTCGAGATCGCTCAGGCGTGGTGCCGTGTCCTCATAGACGAGATCGGGATCGAGGCGCAGGTCGTAGGTCAGCGTGCTGTGGCCTGAGAACAGCCCCTTGGCGTCGCCTGCCTTGCGGGTCACGTCGATCTGGAGATTCGCGAATTCATGCTCGGGGCCGAGTGCGCGGTGACCGTAGCGATCCGTGGGCTCGGTGAACCGCGCGGCGACCGACATTTCGGCCCGCGCGGGCAGGGCGGCAGCGGTGACCAGCGCAAAGGCGAGGGTCACCGCGCGGCGCATCAGATCTGCTTTTCGGGAAGGTTGACGATCAAGCCGTCGAGTTCGTCTGTGACCTTGATCTGGCAGGTCAGGCGCGAGGTGACGGGATCGGGTTCGTACGCGAAATCAAGCATGTCTTCTTCCATCGGATCGCGCGGAGGCAGTTTCTCGATCCAGTCCTTGTCGACATAGACGTGGCAGGTGGAACAGGCGCAGGCGCCACCGCAATCGGCGTCGATGCCGGGCACGCCATTGTCGCGCGCGCCTTCCATCACGGTCATGCCGGGCTTCACGTCGATCTCGTGACGGGTGCCGTTGAATTCGACATAGGTGATTTTCGCCATAGCTCGGAGCCTCTTGTTCGTGATCAAAACGCGAATGCCGGCGGGGCCGGTCGCAAGTGATCTAAGCTGCTTTCGGCGATTTGGCCAGAGGTGGGCGGTCACGGGCAAGGGATTGCCGCGGCGTGGATATTGGCTACTCTGCGCGCCGAGGCAGGCGGAGACGAGAATGCGGCAGATCGCTGAAAACTTCGGCACGGCGCGTGCGATGCTGGTCGCGCTGGGTGTTGCGATGGGGCTGGCGGGCTGTCAGACCGGCACGCAGGGGGCGTACGCTACTCCGAAGGACCCGCCCGCCAAGACGCTCGCCCATGTGCTGCAAAGCCGTCCGTCCGCTGATGATGCGCGGGGCTGCTTCACCGAACTCAAAGGCCCTGCCAAGGTCGAGACGATGACTGGACAGGTAGAGGTGATCCCCGAACAGCGCGATCCGAAGACCGGCAAGGTCACGCAGCCCGCGATCTACCGCGAATTGAGCGGCCAGAAGCTCGTCGATAGCGGCAAGCCGCGCTATTTCGAATCCGTTTGCTCGGAGGATCTGACGCCCGCTTTCGTTGCGATGACCCAGCGTGCGCTGGCGCTGCGCGGGCTCTATTCCGGCCCCGCCGACGGCAAGCTGGACCCGGCGACGGGCCGCGCGATCGCGGCCTATCAGGCGCCGCGCGGCCTCGACAGCCCGACGCTCTCGGTGCGCGCAGCACAGGAACTCGGCCTCTATATCTGGTCGGACTGAGCCCTCTCACGCCGCCATCGCGGCGCCGCACAGCCCTCTGCGCAGGCGGCGGGGTTGTGCCGGTCGGCGGAACCGTCTCTAACCGGGGACCAAGGGATCAGGAGGCACCATGCGAAAGTTATTCGGCAGTAACCTGCGCTTCATGCGCGACAACGCCCGCTGGCTCGGCGCGGGTTTCCTGCTGACGCTGTTCTCGTCTTTCGGGCAGACCTTCTTCATCGGCCTGTCGGGCAATGATATCCGGGCGACATTCGGCCTGTCGGGCGGCACCTTCGGCGCGCTCTACATGGTGGCGACGCTGGCCTCGGCCTCAACGTTGCCCTTCCTCGGGCGCACGCTCGATCTGATGCCCGGCTGGAAGGTGGTGCGCTTCACCATCCCGCTTCTCGCGCTGGCTTGTGTCGGGATCACGCTCGCGCCGAACCTGATCTTCCTGACGCTCGCGATCTACATGCTGCGGCTCTTCGGGCAGGGCATGATGACCGAGATCGCTTTCACCGAGATCGGTCGCTGGTTCGTCGCGAGCCGCGGCAAGGCGATGTCGCTGGTCGTTCCGGGGCAACCCTTCGGCTCCGCGGTGTTGCCGGTTCTCGTGGTGTTGGTCGCGCAGGCGAGCGGCAACTGGCACCTCGCATGGTGGCTCTCGGCGGCGCTGCTGGTGATGATCGCATGGCCGCTCCTGATGCGCCTGATGCAGGTCGAGCGGGTGCCCAACGCCACCGAGGTGCAATCGAGCGCATCGGGCACAGCGCGCGACTGGACCCGCGCCGAGGTGATCCGCGATCCGGTCCTCTACATGCTGTTGGCAGGGCTGCTCGCACCGCCCTTCATCGGTACGGTGATTTTCTTCCATCAGGGCTACCTGACGGAGTTGCGCGGCTACTCCCCGCTCGCCTTCGCCGCGGCCTTTCCGGTGATGTCGGCGGCCACTGTGGGCTTCGGCTTTGTCTGCGGCGGGCTGATTGACCGGTTCGGCGCGCTGCGCCTGCTTCCATTTGTACTGGCGCCGCTGGCGCTGGCCTCGCTGACGGTCGCGCTCGTGACGCCGGTCTGGGGCGTCTATGTCTTCATGGGCCTTCTGGGCATGTCGAACGGGTTCACAGGGACGCTGATGGGCGCGCTCTGGCCCGAGGTCTACGGCGTGAAAAACCTGGGCGGCATCCGCGCGATCATCGTGGCTTCGATGGTGCTCTCGACCGCAGTGGGGCCCGGGATCACCGGCGTGCTGATCGATATGGGGGTGGAGCTTCCGACCCAGATGCTGGGCATGGCCCTGTGGTGCGTGATCGCCGCCGGAAGCCTGACCATTGCCGCCCGCCGGGTGCAGGCGCGCGAAGCGCAATGAAAAAGGCGCCCTGCGGGGCGCCTTCTCATTCGTCTTGAACGGTGCGGATCACTCCACGGGGAGTGCCACGAAACGCGGCTCGCCGGCGCGGCGGATCAAGAGCAGGATCGACTTGCGACCGGCCTCTTTCGCTGCCTGCACGCGCTCTTCGAAATCGCCGACCGCGGAGACAGGTTTCTGTCCGACCTCGGTGATCAGGTCACCGACACGCAGGCCCTTCTCGAAGGCCGAGGAAGTCTCGTCGATCTGCTTGATGACGAGGCCGTTCGCTTCTTTGGTCAGGCCCATCTCGGTGCGCAGGTCATCGGTGAGCGGCGTCACGGTCAGGCCGAGCATGTCTTTCTCGACCTCCTGCGGGGCCTGAACGGCTTTCGGGGGCTGCTCGCCCTCGGCGGCCTCACGGCGGCCCAGCGTCACCAGAAGCGTCTTGGTCTCTCCATCGCGAAGCACGGTCACGCGGACTTTCTCGCCCACCGGAGCATCGGCCACGCGGCGCACCAGATCGCGGGTGTTCTTGACCTCGCCGCCATCAAACGAGGTGATCACGTCGCCCGACTGGATACCGGCTTCCTTGGCGGGGCCGTCCGGCACTTCCGAGACCATCGCGCCTTCCGGCTTGGGCAGGCCCATCGCCTCGGCCATGTCGGCGGTGACGTCCTGGATCTTCACGCCTAGCCAGCCGCGCCGAGTCTCGCCGTATTCCTTGAGCTGTTCGACAACCTTCTGGACCACGTTCGACGCCATCGAAAAGCCGATCCCGATCGAGCCGCCATTGGGCGACAGGATCGCGGTGTTCACGCCGACGACCTCACCTTCCATGTCGAAGAGCGGGCCGCCGGAGTTGCCGCGGTTGATCGCCGCATCGGTCTGCAGGTAGTCGTCATAGCTGCCCGAGAGCTCGCGGTTGCGTGCGGAGATGATCCCGGCCGAAGCGGAGAAGCCCTGGCCCAGCGGGTTGCCCATCGCCATCACCCAGTCGCCCACCCGCACGGCGTCGCTGTCGCCGAAGGCCACGAAGGGCAGGGGGGAGTCGCTCTCGACCTTCAGCAGAGCGATGTCGGTTTTCGGGTCGGTGCCTACGAGTTTCGCATCGAGCCGCTTGCCCGAAAAGAACTCGATCTCGATCTCGTCTGCATCTTCGATGACGTGGTTGTTGGTGACGATGTAGCCGTCTTCCGAGATCACGAAGCCCGAGCCGAGCGCGTTCGAGCGGCGCGGTGCGCCCCGCCCGTTCGGGCCATTTGGCCCGTTCGGGTTCGGCAGGCCGAAATCGCGGAACAGATCCTCGAAAGGCGAGCCGGGCGGAAAATTCGGCATGTTGCCGGTCGGTGCGGCCACCGTGGTCGAGGTGGTGATGTTTACCACCGAATTGGACACCTGATCGACAAGTTCTGCAAAGCTTTCGGGGGCGGCGCGGGCATAGGCCGGCGCGGCCAGCGGTGCGAAGGCGAGCGCGACGGCAAGCGTCGCGGCGCTGAATCCGGCGCGCAGAGTCGATCCGGGTCCGGTGAGGAAATTCATGTAGCTCTCCCTTGCTTCGCCGGTCCGGAGGCCGGCGCGATGCTCTCTTTGAGTTGAAATGTAGGAGCAGCGAGGGACGAAGGGAAGTTATTCGCCAAAATTCACGACAGGAAATTGCGTCGCAGGGGGGCGAAGCGGGCGCTCTCTTGCGCCTAAGATGCGGGGAACTGAGCGGTTATCCGAAGACGCGCAGCGCCCAGAGGATCGCCACGCCCGCTGCCAGAGTCGCAAGGCCAAGCGTGCGCCGCTGCCCCGCCGACATGGCGCGCAGCGCGTCCAGCGCCTGCTCGATACGTGAAGGGGCCAGCGCAAGCGCCAGCCCCTCGATCACAAGGACCAGTCCCAGACCGGTCAAAAGCATCGCCATCACTGGCCGACCTGGCTCGCAGATTCGTTGCCCCGGCTTGCACCGGTTTCGGGCCCCGGGTTCTCCCCGATCGAGCGCAGGAAGCGCCCGTAATCGAAGTAGAGGCTGTCGGGCTGCGTCACCAGCGACGAACTCTGCGTCTTCATCGACTGCGCGTAGAATTGCAGCGCGCGGACGAATGCGAAGAACTGGCGATCCTTGCCATACGCATCCGCATAGACCTTGTTGGCCTGCGCATCGGCTTCGCCGCGCACGATCTCGGCCTGCTTCTTGGCCTCGGACGTGACCTCCACCGCGGTACGGTCGGCGGTTGCGCGGATGCGCTGTGCGGCCTCGGCGCCGCGGGCGCGCTCGTCGGCGGCCTCGCGCTCACGCTCTGCCCGCATCCGGCCATAGGTGGAGGCCAGGTTCTGCTCGGGCAGGTCGGTGCGGGTCAGACGCACGTCGATCACGTCGACGCCCAGCGAGAGCGCCTCGCGCCGTGCCAGATCGCGGATCCGGTTCATCAGCGGCGTCCGGTCGTCCGACAGCACCGCCGTCGAGGGGACCGAGCCCAGAACTTCGCGGATCGCGTTGTTCAGGATGCCATCGATGCGGCTCTTGGCGATCTGCTCGCCGCCCCCGCCCACGGCTTCGCGGAATTTCACCGCATCGACAATGCGCCAGCGCGCGAAGGCGTCGACAACGAGACGGCGGTCGTCCTCGGGTGTGACTTCGAGCGGCTGCGTGGTGAGGCTCAGGATGCGGTCGTCATATTTGACGATCGTATCCACGATCGGGATCTTGTAACCGAGACCCGGCTCCGTCTTCACCTGCTGCACCTCACCGAAGCGCAGCACGAGTGCTTTTTCACGCTCGTCCACCACGAAGACCGAGTTCAGCCCGAGGAAGATCAGAACAACGAGAACGGCAATTGCGATAGGTCCGCGCATCAGTTGCTTCCTCCATTGTTGGCGGTCGATTTGGTGGTGCTGGGCGCCGAGCTGTTCGACGTCGAGCTGGAGTTCTTGCGCAACTGGTCGAGCGGCAGGTAGGGCACGACCCCACCGGCACCGTCCTTGGTGTCCACGACAACCTTGTCCACATTTTGCAACAGCTTGCCCATGGTCTCGTAGAACATCCGGCGCTTGGTAACTTCGGGCGCTTTCTCGTATTCCGTCAGGATCGAATTGAAGCGCGCGGCGTCACCTTCGGCTGCGTTCACGATCTGCGCGCGGTAGCCTTCGGCCTCTTCCTTGACTTGAGCGGCCTCACCACGAGCACCTGCCGTCACCTTGTTGGCATAGGCGTCGGCCTCTTTCTCGAGACGGTCCCGCTCCTGCTGCGCGGCCTGCACTTCGCGGAAGCTGTCGATCACCTCGCGCGGCGGATCGGCGCGGTTGAAGTTCACGCGGACGATGTTGATGCCCGCATCGTAGCTGTCGAGCGTCTTTTGCACCGCCGTGCGCAGATCGGCCGCGATCTCGCCACGCGCGGTCGACAGGATCGGCGCGAGGTTCGAGCGCGCGATGATGTCGCGCATCGCGGATTCGGAGACCGCGCGGATCGTGTCCTGCGGATCGCCGAGGTTGAACAGGTATTTCGCCGGATCGCTGATGTTCCAGACCACCTGGAACTCCAGATCGACGATGTTCTGGTCGCCGGTCAGCATGAGGCCGGTATCGTTCGTGCCAGCGCGGCCGGAGCCGATATCAACGGTCTGTTCGCGGGTCACCGGAACCTTGGTGTAGGTGAGGAAGGGCCACGGCGCGAGATTCAGGCCGGGGCCCTTGGTCGCGTGGTAGCGCCCGAACATGAGCTCTACCGAGCGTTCTTCAGGGTTTACCTTGTAGAGCGAGGAGCCGAGCCAAATCGCCACCACGGCCACGAGGCCTATGATCACGGCGATCTTGGTCGGGAAGGGGGGCTTGCCGCCTCCACCGCCATTGGGACGGTTGGGGCGATTGCCGCCGCCCTTGCCGCCCATCAGCACGCGGAGCTGCTCGGAGCCCTTGCGCATGAATTCCTCGATTTCGGGGATCTGGCCGCCCTCACCGGGACGTCGCTGACCGGGGCGTTTGTCTTCGCGGTCGTCATCGCGGTCGTCGCCGCCACCGCCTCCGCCGCCCCAGGGGCCTCCGTTGCTCATATGCTCCTCACCTTTCCGTTATCTTCTCGGACAGTTGGGTATCTTTTCCGTGATTTCAATAATGTCTTACCGGGTTCCGCATGGTCACGAGCTCTTCGCCCATCGTCGGGTGGACCGCGCAGGTCGCGTCGAACTGTTCCTTGGTCGCCCCCATCTTGACGGCGATGCCGACCATCTGGATCAATTCGCCCGCTTCGGGCGCGACGATATGGCAACCCAGCACGCGGCGCGTTTCGCGACACACGATCAGTTTCATCAACACACGCGCGTCGGAGCCCGCAAAGCTCGAGCGCATCGGCCTGAAGCTGGAGACGTAGACCTCGGCATTGCCGCGCTCCTCGGCCTCTTCCTCGGTGATGCCGACGGTGCCGAATTCGGGCTGGGTGAAGACGGCGGAGGCGACCAGTTCGTGGTCCGAGGGCCGGGCGTTCGCGCCGAAGACGGTGTCGGCGAAAGCGTGGCCCTCGCGGATCGCGACCGGGGTCAGGTTGATGCGGTCGGTCACATCGCCCACGGCGAAGATCGAGGGCACGTTGGTCTGCGACCATTGGTCGACCATGACCTCGCCGCGCTCGCCCAGTTCCACGCCTGCTGCTTCGAGGCCGAGCCCCTCGGTGTTCGGCGTGCGACCCGTCGCGTAGAGCACCGCGTCGAACTCGTCCTCGCGCCCGTCGCCGCAGGTCACTTTCAGGCAGTTCTCGGTCTTCTCGATCTCGGTTATGACGACATGGGTGTGAATTTCGATGCCGCTCGCCTGCATCTGGTCGACGATCAGGTCGCGTGCCTCGCCGTCGAAGCCGCGCAGCAACGGCGAGCGGTTGTATTGCGTGACGTGCACGCCCAATCCATTGAGGATGCAGGCGAATTCGCAGGCGATATAACCGCCGCCGACGATCAGGATGCGCTCAGGCAAGGTGTCGAGCTTGAAGATGTCGTTCGAAGTCATCACCAGGTCGCAGCCCGGGAACTCGGGTACGAAGGGCCGTCCGCCGACCGCGACGAGGATGTGCTTGGTGGTGATCTTCGTGCCATCGGCCAGCGTGACCTCATGCGGGCCCGAAACCGTCGCGCGCTGGTCAAAGACCTTCACGCCCGCGTTTTCCTGTCCCCGGCGGTAGATCGCTTCGAGCCGGTCGAGCTCCGCATCCAGCTTGCCGCGGAACCCGGGCCAGTCGAATTGACCTGCATCGGCGCTCCAGCCATAGGCGCGCGCCTCCTCGATGGCCGCCGGCGCGGTGGAGGCGAAGACCATCAGTTTCTTCGGGACGCAGCCGCGAATGACGCAGGTGCCGCCCATCCGGTATTCCTCGGCCAGCGCGACGCGCGCACCGTGACCGGCGGAAATCCGGGCCGCTCGCACCCCGCCCGAGCCGCCGCCGATGACGAAGAGATCATAGTCGAAGCTCATGGGAGGCCTTCCTTCCTTGTGGTCCTTGCGCATTGGCTTAGCGGTCCATGCGCTCAGGAGCAAGGCGGGGGAGGGAGGGTGAGGCGCGCGGAACGGGGATGCGGCGCAGCTTTGCATCCCCGGGCGCGCGCCGCGCGGATCAATCCATGTCGCGGAAGATATTCTCGTCCTCGGCGAACTCGATGGTCTCGTTGGCGACCGTGCCCTCATTGATGTCGCGGATCTCGACCTTGCCGTCGGTGCCGCCGATGATGACCTTGTCGCAGATGTCGATGAAGAGGCCGTTCTCGACGACGCCGGGAATCTGGTTCAGCACCAGCGCCAGCTGACGCGGGTTGCCGATGCGGTTGAGATGCAGATCGACGATATAATTGCCCTCGTCGGTCACGAAGGGCTGCTGACCGTTCAGGCGCAGTGAAGTCTGGCGGCCCATTACATCCATCGAGTCCAGCAGTTCCTCGATCAGCGCGCGGGTGACCTGCCAGCCGAAGGGGACGACCTCGACGGGCAGGGGGAAGGCGCCCAGATGGTTCACTTCCTTGGAGGCGTCGGTGATGACGATCATCTGGTCCGACGCGGTGGCCACGATCTTTTCCTGCAGCAGCGCGCCGCCGCCGCCCTTCACGAGGTTCAGGTCGGGGTCGAATTCGTCTGCCCCGTCGATCGTGATGTCGAGCCATTTCGCCTCGTCGAGGGCCACGACCTTGATGCCGACCTGACGCGCGAGATCGGCGGTGCGGGTCGAGGTCGGAACCCCGATCAGTTGCAGGCCTTCATCGCGAATACGCTCGCCAAGGCAGCGCACCATCCAAGCGGCGGTCGAGCCGGTGCCGAGGCCCACGCGCATCCCGTCTTCGACGAAGTCAACGGCACGGCGGGCGGCGGCGAATTTCGCCTTGTCGATCGGAGAGAGGTCGGCAGCCATTTGGCACTCCATTCATGGGCAGTCTGAGTTGCCGACGCTTATAGGCAATCCGGGGCGTTCAGGCGAGGGCTTTGTCGATCCGTGCTAAGCGCAGGAGGAATTGTCGCATCCCGCCCGCCATCAGCCGCGCGGCATCGGATCGGGAGTCGGTGCCGTGCCTGAACCGCGAAGGCGTGGTCATTGCCGAGCGTCCTTTCGCCCGTCAGGTTGCGCGAAACTCCTCAATGTCGCGTCAACGATGTTGCTTTTGCGCGTGACGGGGTCGTTTTGGGGCTGTTGGTCGGCGGGCGAAACCGGCAGTCTGGGCCCAAATCAGGGCAGGGAGGTCGCATGTTTCTGAGCGTATTCGACATCTTCAAGATCGGCGTCGGGCCGTCCTCGTCGCATACGATGGGGCCGATGGTGGCGGGAGCGCGGTTTCTCGACGCGCTCCGGGCCTCGCCCTTCACCGCGCATGGGGTGCGGGTACGGCTGCACGGCTCGCTCGCCTTTACCGGCAAGGGCCATGCGACGGACCGCGCGGCGATCCTCGGGCTCGCGGGCGTTGTGCCCGAGAGCTACGATAACGATCTGGCCGAGAAATTGCTGGCCGCGAATGCGCGCGATCACCTGTTGAAGCCTGATGGGCTGCCGCCTTTGGCCTTCGACCCCGAGGCCGATCTGATCTTCGACTACGACACGTCGCTGCCCGGCCACGCCAACGGCATGGTGATCGAGGCGCGCGACGCGCAGGGCGACGTGTTGATGCACGAGGTCTATTACTCGATCGGCGGTGGCTTCGTGCGCACAGAAGCCGAACTGGCCGCGGTCGACGATGCGGCCCGCGACGCGCCGAGCCCGGTGCCGTTTCCCTTCAAGACCGCCGAGGAAATGCTGGCGATGGCCCATGCCTCCGGGCTGAGCATCGCGCAGATGAAGCGGCGCAACGAGGCGCGCTTCCGTGGTCCGAAGGAGATCGACGAGGGTCTCTCGAAAATCTGGGTCACGATGCGCGATTGCATGGAGCGCGGATTGACGAGCGAGGGCGAATTGCCAGGCGGGTTGCGGGTCAAGCGCCGTGCCAAGGCGATCCATGAGAGCCTGAAGGCGGATTGGGGCCAGAACCTCGCTCCGCCGCATCAGATCAACGACTGGATCTCGGCCTATGCGATGGCGGTGAACGAGGAAAATGCCGCCGGCGGGCAGGTCGTCACTGCACCTACGAACGGAGCGGCGGGTGTGCTGCCTTCGGTGATCCGCTACTGGCTCGATCATGTGCCTTCCGCATCCTCCGCGAAAATCCCCGATTTCCTGCTGACCGCGGCGGCGGTCGGCGGGCTGATCAAGACCAACGCGTCGATCTCGGGCGCCGAATGCGGCTGTCAGGCCGAAGTCGGATCGGCGGCGGCGATGGCGGCGGCGGGACTGGCCGCCGTGCTGGGAGGCACGCCTGAGCAGATCGAGAACGCGGCCGAAATCGCGCTGGAGCATCACCTCGGGATGACCTGCGATCCGGTAAAGGGGCTGGTGCAGGTGCCCTGTATCGAGCGCAACGGTCTGGGCGCGATCAAAGCGGTGTCGGCGGCTTCGCTGGCGCTGCGCGGGGACGGCACGCATTTCGTGCCGCTGGACGCGGCGATCGAAACGATGCGCCAGACGGGCCGCGACATGCACGAGCATTACAAGGAAACGAGCCTGGGTGGGCTAGCGGTGAACGTGCCGAACTGCTGAGGATGCATTATCCGTGCTGAGGGCCTCGCCCGATCGCGGGTGGGCGCTCACGCGATAGGTGGCGGGTACTTAATCGTGCCATTTCTCCCCAAGACCGAGCGCGCGCAGGTTGCGCGAAAGCGCCCTGGGGGGCGGTCGGGCGCGGCCCGGGGTGGTCGCCCGGGCGGGCCATCACTTCGAGGGAAGCCACCAAAACACGCTCCCCCTTGACTTTTAGCGCCATCACGCGCATTTAGCCCACATCGCCGCGCTGCCGCGTGAGCAAGCCGCGCCCGAGAGAGGCGCACCGGCGATACCTCCCGAGTTCCCATTCACGCAGGGTTCTGACACGCGAGACCGGACCACGCGGGACTAGCCCGCCTGTCCCGAGGTCTGCGTCAACCTGCGCTCCGGACACTCCCGTCCGGGCTGATCGCCGTGCGCATCCCCGCGTGGGAGCCTCGGCCATAAAGGATAGGCATTGTCCGATTTCTCTTCGCTGGGGCTCTCCCCGGCCATTCTCAAGTCGCTCGCACGCGCAAAATTCACCCAGCCGACCCCGATTCAGGAAAAGGCGATTCCGCTGGTTCTTGCGGGCCATGACGTGCTGGGCCTCGCCCAGACCGGCACCGGCAAGACGCTGGCATTCGGCCTGCCGCTCATCGACAAACTGATGGCGCAGCCGGGCAAACCTTCGCCCAAGACCTGCAAGGCGCTGATCCTCGCGCCGACCCGCGAACTGGTGAACCAGATCGCCGACAACCTCTCGGGGCTCGTTCAGGGTACCAAGATGAATGTCGCCACCGTCGTCGGCGGCCAGTCGATCAACCGTCAGATCACCATGATGCATCGCGGCAACGACATTCTCGTCGCGACCCCGGGCCGTCTGATCGACCTTATGGATCGCGGCGCGGTCGACCTGCGCTACACCCGCCATCTGGTGCTCGACGAGGCCGACCAGATGCTCGACCTCGGTTTCATCCACGCGCTTCGCAAGATCGCATCGCGCCTTGGCGCCCCGCGCCAGACGCTGCTGTTCTCGGCCACGATGCCGAAGCAGATGGAGGAGATCTCGCAGGCCTACCTCACCGATCCGAAGCGTGTGCAGGTCTCGCCCCCCGGCAAGGCCGCCGACAAGATCACCCAATCGGTGCACTTCCTCGACAGCAAGGCCGAGAAGGCCCGCAAGCTGCGCGATATTCTCTCGGCCGACATGGGCGCGCTGACGCTCGTCTTCGCCCGCACCAAGCATGGCGCGGAAAAGCTGATGAAGAGCCTCCGCGCAGACGGCTACAACGCGGAATCGATCCACGGCAACAAATCGCAAGGCCAGCGTGACCGCGCGATCAAGGGCTTCCGCGATGGCAAGGTCAACGTGCTGGTCGCGACCGATGTGGCCGCGCGCGGGATCGACATTCCGGGCGTGTCCTATGTCGTGAACTTCGACCTGCCGGACGTGCCGGATGCCTATGTCCACCGTATCGGGCGCACCGCGCGCGCCGGTCGCGAGGGCGAGGCGATTGCCTTCTGCTCGCCGGACGAGGCGGATAACTTCCTGCAGATCGAAAAGCTGATGAAGATCGAGATCCCGACCGCGAGCGGCGAACGCCCGTCCGAGGCCGTGCGCCCCTCCGCGCGCGCAGGTCGTGGCCGCGGTCGCGGCGGTCCGCGCTCCGGCGGCAACAAGGGTCGCGGCGGCAAGCCCCAGGGCAAACCGCAGGGGCAAGGCCAGGGTCAAGCTCAGGCCCAAGCGCGCTCGAAACCGCGCGCGGAAGCCAAGCCCAAGGTCGACGCCGGCGGCAACGCTACGCCGAAGCGGCGTCGCCCGCGTCGGCGCAACGCAGGAGCCGCATGAAATTGACACCGGGCCGCATCGCAAGATGCGGCCCGTTTCAGTTCGACCGTCCGGTCTATGTGAGGCGCGTCCGAACGATCCAACCGAAACGCATCCACTGCCTTCACCTGCATCGCTTCAATGTGATGTCTAACGCCGCGGCGAAGCCGTTTGCAGAAAAATCGAAAACGCCCACTTTCGGAATGGAAACGTAGAAATTCGCCTTCCCGCCTGCCGCCTCGACTCGTTTTAGCGCGTTGATCGCAAGCTTGTCGGTCCGTTCATCCACCCAGGCATATTGTCCGGTCGAACGCAGACGGAATTTGTTCTGCCCGATGGTGATGGTCATTCCGCCAGAGCGCGGCAGCCGTCGGTCGGCATAAACGGACACCTCCGGTTGCCTCCCCGAATGCTTCGTAACCGCGACGTAGAGAAGCGAGCCATTCAGCAGAATGCGCCGATCATTCGCGGTCGCGACCCAGCAGGTCTTGATGGTTCCGTTTCTCTCTTCGAAAACGCTCCACTTCCCGACATTGCCGATGCTATCGGCGGCGTGGGATGGCGAGAGCGCACCGAGAGCAATCAGGGCGGCGCAGGAAAGTACTCTGAGAAGACGGCTCATGCGCGTTCCTCCGACCAACGCAATCTACCTCGCCCCATAAGGGCAAGGTAATGATAGCATAATTTTCGTTAGTTGGGCCGAGTTATGTGCCGGGGCGGCTAACGGGAGAACTGGTGTTCTCGCGGCTTGGAGGCTCACCCCACCTCCGCAAACACCTTCTTCAGCGCCCTCTCCAGCTTCTCGAACATCTCGTCCATCTGCGGCTCGGTCAGGACGAAAGGCGGACACAGCACCACCGATTGCCCGAGCGGTCGGCAGATCAGCCCCTGATCGGTGCAGGCATTGGCGATGCGTTCCGAAACCGAGAGCGACCCGTCGAAAGGCGTCTTGCTCTCGCGGTCCTTCACGGCCTCCAGCGCCCACATATAGCCCACGCCGCGCAATTCTCCGATATTGGGGTTTTGCGCGATCTGGGCGAGGCCCGCCTCCAGTCGCGGGCTCAGGCGGCGGACATTCTCGGCCAGCCCCTCGTTCATCACCACGTCGATCGCTTTTAATGCGATCGCGCAACCGACCGGGTGGCCCGAGGCGGTGAATCCGTGGGGGAATTCCTCGATCGCCTCGGAGGCGGCTTGCAGGCGGGCTGACAGTTCCGGGCCGAGGATCACCGCACCCATCGGGAAGAACCCGGCGGTGAGGTTTTTCGACGAGATTATCGCGTCGGGCTGGAAGTCATAGGTTTCGCAGCCCCATGTGTTGCCGGTGCGCCCGAAGCCGCAGATCACCTCGTCCGAGATCAGCGGGATGTCGTATTTCTTGAGAATCTTCGCGACCGCCTGGAAATAGCCCTTCGGCGGCGTGATCACCCCGCCCGCGCCCATCACCGGCTCCGCGAAGAAGCCCGCGATCGTGTCCGCGCCTTCCTTGATGATCGTCGCTTCCAGCTCGTTCGCGAGGCGCTGGGTGAATTGCTCCTCCGTCTCGCCGGGTTGCCCTTCGCGCCAGTAATGCGGGCAGGTGAGATGCAGAAACCCCGGCAGCGGCAGGCCGAAGACCGAATTATAGGGCTTGCCCGTCATCGAGGCCGAGACCGCCGTGACCCCGTGATAGGCGTTCTTGCGGGTCAGGATCTTGCGCTTCTGCGGCTTGCCCTCGGCGGCGTGCAGGAACCACAGCATCTTGACCATCGTGTCATTCGCCTCGGAGCCGGAATTGGTGTAGAACACCTTGCCGTCGCCGAAAGGCGAGACCTCGATCAGCTTCTCGGACAGCATCACCGTCTGGTCCGACATCCGCCCGAAGAACGCGTGATAGCCCGGGAAGCGCGCATATTGCGCCTGCGCCGCCGCGACCAGCCCGGGATGGTCGAACCCGGCGACCATGTTCCAGAGCCCGGAATTCGCATCGAGATATTTCCGCCCCTCGGTGTCGAAGATGTACGGCCCCTCGCCATGGGTCACGACGACCGCGCCGCGATCGTGGATCGTGGGCAGATCAGTGAAACCGTAGAAGCTATGCGCATCGGCGCGGGCCTGCCAGCTTTGGTCTTTCATCTCGCGACTCCTTCGGGATGGGCGATGGATGGAAGCGAGGCTATCCGCGGCGCGGTCGGCGTCAATGCTCTACGATGTCCCATGGTTGCGCGCGGCTTGCGTACCGGGGCGGGGCAGGGCAGTCTGCGCGGCAAGACTTATCGCCTCCCCGACCACGGAGCCTCCCATGCCCGCCGCCCATCCCCGCATCAGCCTCTGGGCGGTCGAAGTCTTCGTGGCCACGGCAGAGGAAGGCGTGACTACCGCCGCCGCGCGCCGCCTCGGCGTTTCGGCCTCGGCGGTCAGCCAGCAACTCGCAGGTCTGGAAAGCGCTTTGGGCGCGGAGCTTGTGGACCGTTCGGCCCGGCCGTTCGCGCTGACGGCTGCCGGGCGGGCCTTCCTGCCTCATGCCGAGGCGATGTTGGACGAATTGGCGCGGGGCCGCGCCGGGGTGGGCCAAGCCGATCCGGCGGGGCTCACGAGTTTCCGGCTGGGCATGATCGAGGATTTCGAGGCCGAGGTGACGCCGCTCCTGCTGGCGGGGATGGCGGATGAGCTCAGCACCTGCCGGTTCGAGCTGGAAACCGGGCCGAGCCACCGCCTGCTGTCGAAGCTCGAAGCGCGCGGTCTGGATGTCGCCGTCGCCGCCGAGCCGCAGGGCGCCGCGCTCGACGGGATCGAGCTGCATCCGCTTCTGACGGAACCGTTCCTCGCCATCCATCCCGCCGATGCGCCTGCGCAGAGCGATCCGCCGCTGCCGCTGATCCACTATTCCCAGCGCACGCTGATGGGCCGACAGATCGCCACGCATCTCGCGCAAACGGGCAAGGCTCCGCCGCATCAACTGGAACTCGACAGCTACCCAGCGATCCTTGCGCTGGTCGCGGCGGGGCGGGGTTGGACGATCCTCACGCCTTCGGCGGTGCGCCATGCGCCGCGCGCGGGGCTGGCGCTCTCGCCGCTCGACGGGCCGCCTTTGACCCGGCGGATCGTGCTGGCGGCGCGCGACGGGATGATGGCGGATTGGCCTGCGAAAGTGGCGGGCCGACTGCGGACGCTGCTGCAAGAACGCGTGGTCGAACCGGCTCTGGCGGAAGCGCCGTGGCTGGAGGAGACGTTGCGGGTCGAGGCGGGCTAGGGCGGCTCAGCCGATCCCCAAACCGGCCAGCGCGGCGCCGAATTCCTCGCGCGGCAGCATCATCAGTGCCGGGCCGTCCATCACGATCCTCACGGAGCCCGTCGCGCGGTTCGAGGTGCCGACCCGCTCGGCGGGGGTAAAGCCGATCCCGTCGAGCGGCCAATGGAGCCCTTCCGAGCGCGCCTTTACCTCGCCGAAAGGAAACAGTGACACGCGCGTGCCTTCCGCCAGATCGAGCGAGAGCGACGGAGGGCAGCGGAAGATCACCTCCTCCTCAGCAAGCATCACCACCCGATGCGGCGTGCGGATCAGGTCGGTCATCGCGGCCAGCGTGTGATCCAGCCGCATCCCCGTGAAACCGAGCGCGAGGATGAACGGTGCCTCGATCCGTTGCAGGGATTTCGCGAAATCGGTGCTGTCCTGCTCGGCCACCTGATGGACGCGTGGGCCCAGCGATGCCCGTGCCGCATCCGACAGAGAATCCAGATCGCCGATCACCGCTTTCGGGGTCAGGCCCATCGCCAGCGCGCGATCTCCGCCACCATCGGCGGCCACGAGGCAGGGGGCGATTGTCAACGCTTCGTCAACATCCGCCTGTTTGATCGCGCCGGCGCCGAGAAGCGAAACCCCGGTTGACGAATGGACAATACTGCTAATCATGGATTGATTGATGACGATTGTGGCAAAGAAAGACAATCGAGACCGGTAAAAAACCTTTCAAATGCCTTCTTTCGTCCACGCGAAAGAACCAGTTGGACAGGAATGTCGACGCATTGAGGTCCAATAGAAAGCGAGTGGTCCATGGTTGGTGCGAGCAAGATCCTGACCGTATCCTACGGCACCTTTTCGTGCACCTTGGAAGGATTTGACGAGCCTTTCAACACGATGAAGGCGATTGCGGAGTATTTCCGCGATCTGGCCGCCGACGACCGGTATTTCGGCGCAGAGCCGCCCCAACCCGATGCGGAGATGCTTCACCGTATCGCGGAGCGGGAGATTCAGCGCCGGGTCGAGGCAAAAATTCAGGAAAACGGCGTCGTGCTGCGCCAGCAAGACACGCTCTTGGGTGGCGAGGCTGCAGCCGACGAGGCGCCCGCGCCCGCTCAGGAAGAGCCGCTTGTGACGTCGGAAGCGCCGCAAGAAGCCGCGCCTGCCGCCGAAACGCCCGCGCAGCCGGAGGTCGCCGAGACGCCCGAGCCGGTGGCAGCGCCCGAACCGGTCGCAGAGCAGCCCGAAGCCGAGGTTGCGGCGCAGCACGCCGAGCCCGAAGCAGGCTTCGCGCAGCCGGAAACCGTTGCCGCCAAGCTGCAGCGTATCCGCGAAGCCGTCGCCCGTGCTCGCGAGGTTCAGGCCGACAGCTTCTCCGAGGAAGACGAACCCGTTTCCGCCCCCGAGGCGCTTCTGGGGCGCTTCGAGGCTGAACCGTCGAGCGAAGCCGAGGATTTCGGCTACGACCTGGACATCTCCGGCCCGCTGAGCGCCGAGGAAATAGAACCCGAAGCCTCCGAGCCTTCACAGCCCGACGCCGAGATGCCCGAAGAAGACGTGGCAGAAGAAGCGGCAGAGGTCGCGCTCGAACAGGCAGCGGAAGACATCGAAGCGGCTGAAGCCGAAGAGCCCGTCGCCGAGAAGGATGAGGCTGACGCGGACGAAGACGAGGACGAGGAAGCCGACACCGACTTCAACACGAGCGACGATCAGATGCAGCGCCGTCAGGCGACCCGCCGCGCGCGCCGTTCGGCCAAGCGTGCCAAACGCATCGCGGCGCTCAAGGCCGCTGCAGACGAACTCGGCGCGACCGAAGAGACCGACGCCGATCAATCCGAGGACAGCGCCGAGGCGGCCTCGGCAGATGTCACCCTCGACACCGAAACGCCGGTCGACGCACCCGCCACGCCGCGCTTGCGTGCCCGCGTGATCAAGGTGCGCCGCCGCGAAACCATCGAGTCTGCGGAAGCAGCATCGGCCGCTACTGACGAGGGTTCGGAGCAGACCGAAGACGGTGCCACCGCCGAAGTTGCCACCACCGAAGTCCAGGAAGATCAGGCGACCCCGGCCGAGGCGCAGGTCGAAGCCGAGGCCGATGCGGCGCAAGAACAGCCTGAAGTCGCCGCAGAGGCCGAGCAGGAGGTGGAAACCGAGGCAGAGCTGGAAGCAGAAGCGGAGGATGACGACCTCGCCGCGCGACTGGCTGCGGAACTGGGCGACGCCTCGTCGGAGGCAGGCCCGGCGCCGAAGGCAGAGCAGCCACGCGCCCGGGACGATGCCGATCACGGCAGCCGTGTGCCTGGCGGCCTGTCGCCGGAAGCCGAAGCTGATCTCATGCGCGAGCTCGCGGCACTGCAGATGGAGAACCTCTTCACCGGGTCCGAGATCGAGACCGACGACGAGGCTCCGCAAGAGGCCGTCGCGCAGGGCGAAGTGGCCGAAGACGACGCGATGCCGGAAATCGACCTGTCCGAACTGGAAGACGAGTCGGTCGACGCCCCGCTGGTTCTGACGCAGGACGATGCCGAGGCGCCCGAGGCGGAAACGCCTGAGGCACACATGGAGACCGCGTCGCTCGACGCGCAGGACGTGCTGGTTCTGGGCAACACGATCATCGAGGCCGAGGAAGCCGAGGTCGAGGCGATGTCGGAAGATGACGCCATGGCGGAAGCGGAGGAAGATACCCGCGCCGACACGTTCGCTGCCGAGGCATCGGAAGAAACCGAAGCCACCGGGGCCGCAGACGCGGAAGACACGGAAGAGGCGCAGGCCCCGACCGAGCTCGCCGCGCGCGAGGTCGCGTCGCTTTCCGAAAGAGAGACCGACCGCGAGGCGGAGATGGATCGCCTCCTCGCCGAGGCCGACAAGCAGGCCGAAGGTGTCGAGACGCGCCGCCGCTTCTCCGCGATCGCGCATCTCAAGGCCGCCGTGGCTGCGACCGTCGCGGATCGTCTGGCCAAGGGGCAGGACACCGCGAAAGGCGGCGTCGAGGACGAGGACGGGTCCGAGCCATATCGTGCCGACCTGACCCAAGCCGTGCGCCCGCGTCGCCCGGTCAGCTCGGGCGAGACGGGCTCGCGTCGCCCCGAACCGATGCGACCGGCGCCGCTGGTACTGGTCTCGGAACAGCGCGTCGATGCGGAAGAAGAAACCGCCGATGAGCAGCCCGCGCCTCAGCCCGCCGCCGCGATCCGCCCGCGCCGTGTCTCGGCAAGTCAGTTCGCCGCTGGCGGAGCGGACGAGGCCGAAGCCATGCCGATGAACCCCGAGCAGGCGACGAGCTTCGCCGAATTCGCCGAAAGCCTTGGTACGCAGGGTCTCTCCGACCTGCTGGAAGCCGCTGCGGCCTATACCTCGGCCGTCGAAGGGCGTCCGCATTTCTCGCCGCCGCAGATCATGCGCAAGCTGTCATTCATGGACGATGCAGTTGATGTGCCGCGCGAGGAGCGGATGCGTGTCTTCGGGCGTCTGCTGCGTCAGGGCAAGATCACCAAGGTGAAGCGCGGCCAATACGCGATTACCGAAGCCTCGCGCTACTGGGACGAGGCGAAGATGGCCTCGGGGCAGTAACCCCGGCGAAAGATCAGAAAAGGGCGGTCCTTCGGGGCCGCCCTTTCTTATTGGATCAATAGAGCCGTGCGCGCAGGCATTGTATCAGCACGCGCGCGCCGGGGGCGATCAGCTCGTCGGGAAAGTCGTAATCGGGATTGTGCAGGGCCGGGCGGTCGCCTGCGCCCAGAAGCGCCATCGCCGCGGGTCCGTGATCGGCAAAACGACCGAAATCCTCGGAGGCGCGCATCGGTAGATCGGTCTCGGTGGTCTCGATCCCCTCGGCCTGAAGCGCCCCCCGCAGGATGCCATTCGCTTCGGGGGCGTTTTCGCAATGGCGAAAGATATCATGATAGGTGATCTCGCGCTCCAGCCCGAGCGCATCGGCGGCGTCACGCACCATCGCCTCGGCCTTGTCGACGAGCCCCGCCATCCCCGCATCGCGCTGGGTGCGCAGGGTCGCCCAAAGCTCTGCTGCGCCGGGGGCGACGCCGAAGGCAGGCTCACCGAGCCGCGCATGGGTGACGCTGACGCGCGCGAAATCGGGATCGCTTTGGTGCAACGCGTTGCCGAGCGCCGTTAGATCGGTCAGCAGCCTGGCCAGCGCCGGGGCAGGGGAGCGACCGCTTTCTGGTAACGAAGCATGAGCGGTCCAGCCGGTGAGCGTGATCTTCATGCCGCGCGAGGCGCAGTTCATTACCCCGTCCTGCAGCGCCGCCGTTCCGAGAGGGACGCCCGGCATGTTGTGCAAGGCGAAGGACAGGTCGGGCGCTATCTCGACAAAGCGCGGATCGGCAATCACGGCTGCAGCCCCTGCGCCGGTCTCTTCGGCCGGTTGGAACAGCAAGACCGCGCGGCCACGGGCGGGACGGTTGCGCGACAGCCAGCGTGCGACTCCCGCGAGAATCGCCATATGCCCGTCATGGCCGCACAGATGCCCTTTGCCGGGAAAGTTGGAGCGGTAGGGCGGGGCGCCGGTCTCATGGATCGGCAGCGCGTCCAGTTCGCAGCGCAACAGGATTGTGGGTCCGGGCTCCGCGCCGTCGTAGATTGCGGCGACCCCGTGCCCGCCAAGCTCGGTCAGCGTCCGGTCGGGTGCGGTTGGCAGCAGCATCGCGACGACCCGCGCGGCGGTGTCGCGTTCCTCGCCCGAAAGCTCGGGATCCTGATGCAGACGGTGCCGCCACGCGGTCAATTCCGTGATGTCGGAATTGGTTAGGCTGTCGGGCGGGAGGGGGAAAGGCGCGCTGGTCATGAGACTAACCTGCCCGTTTTCCGGCGCGCCCGCCAGAGGGTGTCACTCGCGCGGTGGATCATCCGGATCGTCCTTGCCGACACCTTTGAAGATCGGCTTGAGCGGCGCGATCCAAAGCACGCCGAGCACGACATAGACGCAGAACTCCGCCCAGATCGGCAGCCGCCCCCAGCGCGCGCCCGCCCAGTTCACCACCGTGACGGCGACGACGACATAGGCGGGCAACCCCACGACGAGGGCCAGAAGCGAGAGGCGGCGACGGGCCTTGTAGCTCAGCGCCATCGGATCAATCCGCGAAGGGGTCGGTCACGAGGATCGTGTCGTCGCGCTCGGGCGAGGTCGAAAGCATCGCGACCGGGCAGTCGATCAGTTCCTCGATCCGGCGAACATATTTGATCGCGGCGGCCGGAAGATCGGCCCAGCTGCGCGCGCCTTCGGTCGATTCGGCCCAGCCTTCGATCTCTTCATAGACGGGGATGCAGCGCTTTTGCTCTTCCGCGGCGGTTGGCAGATAGTCGAGCTTCTCGCCATCGAGTTCGTAGCCGGTGCAGATTTTGATCGTTTCGAACCCGTCGAGCACGTCGAGCTTGGTCAGCGCGATGCCGTTCACGCCCGAGATCGCGCAGGTCTGACGCACCAGGGCCGCGTCGAACCAGCCGCAGCGACGCTTGCGGCCCGTGACGGTGCCGAATTCATGGCCGCGCGTGCCGAGGCGGTTGCCGTCCTCGTCGTCCAGCTCGGTCGGGAAGGGGCCTTCGCCTACACGGGTGGTGTAGGCCTTGACGATCCCGAGCACGAAATCGATCGCGCCCGGACCCATGCCGGTGCCGGCCGCAGCCTGACCTGCGACCACGTTCGACGAAGTCACGAAGGGGTAAGTGCCGAAGTCGATATCCAGCAGCGAGCCCTGGGCGCCTTCGAAGAGGATACGCTTGCCCTGCTTGCGCTGCTCGTTGAGCACTTTCCAGACGGGGGCCGCGTATTTAAGGATCTCGGGGGCGACTTCCTTGAGCTTGGCGATCAGCGCGTCGCGGTCGATCGCTTCGATACCGAGCCCCTTGCGCAACGGATCGTGGTGCTGCAGCGCGCGGTCGACGCGGGCCTCCAGCGTCGCGTCATCGGCGAGATCGGCCACGCGGACCGAACGGCGACCCACCTTGTCTTCGTAGGCCGGGCCGATACCGCGGCCGGTGGTGCCGATCTTGGTGCCTTTCGAGGCCGCTTCCTCGCGGGCGCGGTCGAGCTCGCCGTGAATCGGCAGGATCAGCGGGGTGTTCTCCGCGATCATCAGCGTCTCGGGGGTGATCTCCACCCCCTGGTCGCGGATCTTCTCGATCTCGGCGAGCAGGTGGAACGGGTCGAGCACGACGCCGTTGCCGATCACCGAGAGTTTGCCGCCCCGCACCACGCCCGAAGGCAGTGCGTTGAGCTTGTATACCTTGCCGTCGATCACGAGCGTATGGCCCGCGTTATGACCGCCCTGAAACCGCGCGATCACGTCCGCGCGCTCGCTGAGCCAGTCCACGATCTTGCCTTTCCCCTCGTCACCCCATTGGGCGCCGACGACGACGACATTGGCCATTGCTCTCTCCTTGGCAGGTGTAAAACCGCGCGAGGTATAGCGGCTGAGCGCGCGGGGCGAAAGACCGCATTTGCGAGAGGCGATCGCTCTATCCATACGCCGCGCGCAGGCGGGCAGCGCAGGAGCCTCCGGCGGGGATATTTGGGCCAATACGAAAGTCAAAGCGCGCGTGTAGGCCGGGCGTGGGCCGATTTGACCCCGCGAAAGCCGAAAATCCGCCTATGCGGCCTTGCGCCCTCAGCCTCATCCGCCTAGATAGGCGCGTCGCAAGAAAGAAGGCCCGGACCCGTTCATGGAAAACGTCGTTCTCTCGATCCACCTGATCCTCGCGCTGCTGCTGATTGGCGTGGTGCTCCTGCAACGCTCCGAAGGGGGTGGTCTCGGCATGGGGTCGTCCAACAGCTCCGGCGGTGGCGTAGGCGGGTTGATGACCGGTCGGCAGGCCGCCAATGCGCTGACCCGCGTGACCTGGGTTCTGGCCGCCGGCTTCTTCGCGACCTCGGTGACGCTGACGGTTCTGGCCGCGCAGAAAGCGGGCACCGGCTCGGTGGTCGACACCGCTGCGCCCCAGCAAAGCGCGCCGGCGGATACCGCGCCGGCCAATGACACGACCGGTTCGACGCCCTCGCTCGACGTGGTGATGCCGCCGCCTGCCAGCGGTTCGGATGCCTCGACCGGCGGAAACGCGGGCGAAACCACGACGGATACGCAAAGCGGTCCGGTCACGCCGCCCGCCGCCAACTAAGCCGTCACTTCAGTCAACCATCGGTTCGCACCCACAAAAACTTGCGGGTGCGTCCTATCCAAACTCAATAGCTTGCGGTCTGGTTGCGGGCAGGCCGCGAATCGTGTAAGCATTAAATCCCGTGATCCTGACCCTCTTGGGGCAGGGAAACCATTCGAATTTCGCAGATCACGGGGGTCTTCATGGCACGTTATGTCTTCATTACCGGCGGCGTCGTCTCGTCGCTCGGAAAGGGTTTGGCATCCGCCGCCCTGGGGGCATTGCTGCAAGCACGCGGCTTTTCGGTTCGGCTGCGCAAGCTCGATCCCTATCTGAACGTTGATCCGGGCACGATGAGCCCGTTCGAGCATGGCGAGGTTTTCGTCACCGATGACGGGGCGGAGACCGATCTCGACCTTGGTCACTACGAACGATTCACCGGGGTTTCGGCCCGCAAGACCGACTCGATCTCCTCGGGGCGGATCTACACCAACGTGCTCGAGAAGGAGCGCCGCGGGGAGTATCTGGGCAAGACGATCCAGGTGATCCCGCACGTGACCAACGAGATCAAGGATTTCCTCGATGTCGGCGATGACGAGGTCGATTTCATGCTGTGCGAGATCGGCGGCACGGTGGGCGATATCGAAGGTCTACCCTTCTTCGAAGCGATCCGTCAGTTCAGCCAGGACCGACCGCGCGGTCAGGTGATCTTCATGCATCTCACGCTGCTGCCCTATCTGGCGGCGTCCGGCGAGCTGAAGACCAAGCCGACGCAGCACTCGGTCAAGGAACTGCGCTCTATCGGCCTCCAGCCCGACGTGCTGGTCTGCCGCTCGGAGCAGCCGATCCCCGACAAGGAGCGCGGCAAGATCGCGCTGTTCTGTAACGTGCGCCCCGAGGCGGTGATCCCCGCCTACGATCTCAAGTCGATCTACGAGGCGCCGCTGGCCTATCACCGCGTCGGTCTCGATCAGGCGGTGCTGGATGCGTTCGGCATCTCTCCCGCGCCGAAGCCGGAGCTGAGCCGCTGGGAAGACGTGATGGACCGTCTCGATCATGCCGAGGGCGAGGTGCGCGTCGCGATCGTGGGCAAATACGTTCAGCTCGAAGACGCCTACAAGTCGATCGCCGAGGCGCTGACCCATGGCGGGATGGCGAACCGGGTGCGCGTGAAGGCCGAATGGATCGACGCCGAGATTTTCGAGAACGAAGATCCGGCACCTTATCTGGAAAACTACCACGCGATCCTTGTGCCCGGTGGCTTCGGTGAGCGCGGCACCGAGGGCAAGATCCGCGCCGCCCAATTCGCGCGCGAAAAGGGCGTTCCTTACCTGGGCATCTGTCTGGGTATGCAGATGGCCGTCATCGAGGCCGCGCGGAACCTCGCGGGCGTCAATGATGCGGGCTCGGAAGAGTTCGATCACGAGGCGGGCAAGAAGCGCTTCACCCCGGTCGTCTATCACCTCAAGGAATGGGTGCAGGGCAACCACAGGGTCGAGCGCAAGGTCACCGACGACAAGGGCGGCACCATGCGCCTGGGCGCCTACACGGCGGCGCTGAAGGAGGGCTCGAAGGTCGCCGAGGTCTATGGCGCGACCGATATCGAGGAGCGTCACCGCCACCGCTATGAGGTCGACATCAAGTATCGCGAGCCGTTGGAGAAATGCGGGATGACCTTCTCCGGCATGTCGCCCGATGGCCGCCTTCCCGAGATCGTCGAGCACAAGGATCACCCGTGGTTCATCGGCGTGCAGTTCCATCCCGAGCTGAAATCGAAGCCCTTCGCTCCGCATCCGCTGTTCGCGGGCTTCATCAAGGCCGCGTTGGATCAGAGCCGGTTGGTGTGATCCCGGCTTCCCTCTGAAATCGAGAAAGCCGCGCCTATCCCTGCGCGGCTTTTTTCTTTTTCTTCTTGGAGGTTTTCGGTGCGGGTTTCCCGGTCTGACCGCCGCCGCGTGCGGGGTCGATATGCCGGGCCAGTTCGGTCGGATCGAGGCGGATCAGCGCCTGTATATAGCCCGAGGCCGCGTCGAGGAGTTCACACAAGGCCGCCGCCCGCGGATCGGCGCTGCGGGCCTCCAGGGCGGATAGGTGATCACGTGCGGGGCCGATCACGCGACGTTCGCGCTCGGCCAGCATCAGCCGCGCCAGTTCCCACGGCTCGGTCGGGGCGACGAAGTAATCCTTGCGCGAGCCAGGGGACCGGGCCGCCTGCACGAGGCCCGCATCGCGCAATTCCTTCAACGCGGTCGAGACGTTGGAGCGCGACAACCCAAGCTGCGCGACCAAATCGTCGGCCGAGGGCGCTTGAGCCGCGCGCCAGATCGCGCCGAGGCAGCGGCCGGCGGGGCGGGAAAATCCGAAACGGGGGGCGAGTTCGGCGAAGGCTTCGGGCAGTTCGGTATCACTCATGCATTCATCCTCTGCCGCCTGTCTCTGCCGCCGGGTTACGCGCCGGGCCGGCGCGCCGCGGACAGTCCCGCGATCAGCGCGGCCTCTCCGTCGCCCAAAGTGACCTGCGCGCCCTGCGCTTGCAAGCCACGGGCGCAAATTTCCGACCAGCCGGGGGCGGAGGCGGAGGACAGCGCCAGCACGGTCTGGCCCAGCCACCACGGTTTCGCCGCGGCGAGTTCCGCGCCCAGCACGGCGCCGGCGGCGCGCGGGGTGTGGCGTCCAAGGCTGAGCGGGGCCAATTCGCGGGCGAGGCGTTCGGGGCGCGAAAGCGTATCGGCGAGAGCTGCGTCGAACCCGTCGCCGGCTTCGAGCGGTGCGCCGAGCGCGGCCAGCATCGCGGCGGAGCCTGCGCGCATCGCGCTGACGACTTCGCCCGCCGAGATATGCGCCCAGATCGCGCTTGCGCCGCAAATCCAGATCACGCCATCGAATTGCGGGATGCCTGCGAGGATACCGGCGATTCGGGCGGCCTCGGGGGCCGTGATCTCGGTGCCGTCGCTGTCTTGGATGAGGCCGGGCAGGGCGGGGTAGCTTTGCCCGCCGATCTCGGTTAGCGGCAGCGCTCCGTCGGGGCGAGGCGTGCAGGGAAGCGCGCGAAGGTCAGGGCCTGCAGTGGAGGCCGCCACGACGGCAGCAGCCCCTTCAGGCAAGAGCGGGCGCGCGGCGGGCCCGGTTTTGCGGTCGGTCACCGCCCCGTCCGACACATGTGCGGCGCGCCAGCGCCCGAATTCTTCCGTGAGTGCGATCCAACCAGCCATGGCGCATCAGATCGCATGGAGGTGGTGCGGGATCAACCCTGCGACAGGCAGGCGGTGATCGTGTCCGCCATTCCTTGCATCAGGTCCTCATAGAGACCGGGGCCATAGGTCAGCGCGGTGCCGGAAGGATCGAGCGATTTGCCGAGCCTCACCGGCGTCCCATCGACGAGGATTTCGACCATTTTCGGGTCGTGGTTCGCTTCCGGGAAGGCGCAGACGGCTTCCTTGGCCGACGCCTCTTCGCGCAGGCTCACCAGATGGGCGGCCCCCGGGGTGGAGGCATCGCTTGGGGAAAGCGCGCCCATGATGGTCAGGCCGTAATGATCGGCGAGATAGCCGTACGCCGCGTGATAGACGAGGAAAGGCTTGTCCGCGACCGGCGCGAACTCGGCCTTGAGCTTGGCGTCGAGCGTCTCGATCCGCGCTTGCGCGGCTTCGGAGTTGGCCGCGTAGGTCTCGGCATGTTCGGGATCGGCCTTGGAGAGGTCTTCGGCGATCAGACCGAGCCAGAGCTTCGCATTGTCGGGGTCGAGCCACGCATGCGGATCGGTCATCTGGTCGACTTCGGCGTGGTCCCCATTCCCGGCCTCGGCGTGATCCGCGTCGGCGTCGACGCTGTGATCATGCGGGTCCGGCACCGAGAAGCTTCGCAGGGTCGTGCCGGGCGCGTGAAGCAATTCGACCGACTGGCCTTTCACCCCGACGCCGTCGATCGCGCGTTCGAGCCACGGCGTCAGCCGCGGGCCGACCCAGAAGACGAGGTCCGCGTCTTGCAGATCGCGTGCCTGGCTGGGCTTCAGTTGATAGTGATGCGCGTCGGAATTCTGGCCGAGCAGAACCTCCGGCTGCCCCAGATCGCCCATCACCTGCGCGACGAGTGACTGCACCGGCGGAACATCGGTCACGACACTGGGCACCTCGGCTTGGGCGAGGGCGGGCAGTGCGGCAAGGGCGCTCACGAGAACGGGAAGGGTGGGGCGCATCTGATGTCTCCTGTCCAGCTTGATCTGAGGAGCGGAAAATGTATGTTATAAAATCACTCGTCAAGAAAAAATGTGATAAGGTAACATGCTCGTGGGTTCTTCGACCTCTTCCGCAAAGGCTTTCACGCCGCATGACCACAGCCGATGCGCCGGCGCGACGCTGGCGCGCGCCGAGGCTGTCGCCGCCGAAAAGGGCGCGCGGCTGACTCCTGTGCGTAAGCGTGCACTGGAAATACTGCTGGAAGAACATCGGGCTATGGGGGCCTACGAAGTGCTCGACCGGCTCGCGGCGGATGGGTACGGCAAGCAGCCGCCCGTCGCCTATCGCGCGCTGGAATTCCTTGTCGAGCACGGTCTCGCGCATCGCGTGCGTCGCCTCAACGCCTTCGCCGCCTGCATGAGCCCGGGCGAAAAACATGCGCCGGTTTTCCTGATCTGCCGCAACTGTGGCGAAGTCGCCGAGGCCGGCCCCGAAGAAGGGGCCGACGAGGTGCGTCACGCGTTGCAGGGCGCGGCCGAGCGGTTGAATTTCCATGTCGAGCGGGCCACCGTAGAGGCGCTGGGGCTCTGCCCCAACTGCGCCGCCGAGGAGGCGCAATGAGCGAGTTGATCACGGCGCAGGGTCTGAGCGTGCGCCATGGCGAGGTCGAGGTGCTTCACGGCGTCGACTTCACGATTTCCTCCGGCGAGATCGTTACCATCGTCGGGCCCAACGGGTCGGGGAAATCGACGCTGATCCGCGCCCTGATTGGGTTAGAGCGTGCGGCGCGGGGCAAAGTGAGCCGTGAGGCCGGGCTGCGGATCGGTTACGTCCCGCAAAAGCTGCATGTCGATGCGAGCCTGCCGCTGACCGTGCGCCGGTTCCTGTCGCTACCCAAGCGCGTCTCGAACGCCCGCGCCGAGGCCGCTTTGGAGCGCACCGGCGTTCCGCATTTGGGCGGGCGGCAGATTTCGCGGCTCTCGGGCGGGCAGTTTCAACGTGTGCTTCTGGCGCGCGCCCTGCTGTCCGAGCCGCAGATCCTGATCCTCGACGAGCCGACGCAGGGGCTCGACCAGCCCGGCACGGCGGGGTTCTACAAGCTGATCGAGGAGGTCCGTCAGGAAACCGGCTGCGCGGTGCTGATGGTCAGTCACGATCTGCACGTCGTGATGTCGGCCTCGGACAGGGTGATCTGCCTCAACGGCCATGTCTGCTGTCAGGGGACGCCGAAGGTGGTGGCCGAGGCGCCGGAATATCGCGCGCTATTCGGGATGGGCACGCAAGGGGCCTTCGCGCTCTATCAGCACAGCCACGATCATGGCGAACATGCGGATCACGCAACCTGCAGCCACGATCACGATCACGCCGACGACGCGGCGAAGGACGGCACTCAAACGCACGGGCAGGCGCATGTTTGACGATTTTCTTTTCCGCGCGGCGTTGGCCGGGATCGGCCTGACTTTCGCGACCGGGCCTCTGGGCTCTTTCGTTGTGTGGCGGCGCATGGCCTATTTCGGCGATGCGACCGCCCATGCGGCGATCCTCGGCGTGGCACTTAGCTTCGCCTTCGGCATCTCGGTCTATCTCGGCACGCTTGGCGTGGCGCTGGCGATGGCGCTCACCGTCGCGCGGCTCTCGGGGCGCGGCCATGCGATGGACACGCTCTTGGGGGTGCTCGCCCATTCCGCGCTGGCCTTCGGCCTCGTCGCGGCGTCGCTGCAATCGGGGCTGCGGGTCGACCTGTCGGCTTGGCTGTTCGGTGATATCCTCGCCGTGTCGCGCAGCGATCTGGCCGTAGTCTGGGGTGGGGCCGCAGTCGTCGCAGCGCTTCTGGCATGGCGCTGGCAGGGGCTGCTGACCGCGACGATCAATGACGAGCTGGCGATGTCTTCCGGGCTCGACCCGCGACGCGAGCAGATGGCATTGACCATCGCGCTGGCGCTGACCGTGGCGGTGGCGATCAAGATCGTCGGTGCGCTTCTGATCGCGGCGTTGCTGATCGTCCCGGCGGCTACGGCGCGGCAATTTGCGCGCGGGCCGGAGGCGATGGCGGCGGGCGCGACCGGAGTGGGGATCGCCTCGGTGCTGCTCGGGCTATGGGGCTCGTTGCAGTTCGACACGCCTGCGGGTCCGACGATCGTGGCGGCCTCCGCTGTGCTCTTCGTGCTGTCCCTGCCGCTGCGTCGCGCGCGCTAAGCCGCGCTGCCGCTTGCCAATTCCCGTCCCGCGCGGTGAGATGCGCGACAAAGGAGCCTCGATGGATCATCGCAGTTTCAAGACCCCGGCGCAGATTTTCGTCGACCTAGCGGCGGGCAACCCGCAGCGCCGCATGGCTTTCGATCCGGCGCAACGGCGCGCGGCGCTGCAGGCGCTCTCGCGCGCGATCCATGATTGCGAGGCGGAGATCCTCGCAGCGCTGGCGGAGGATTTCGCCAAGCCCGAGGCCGAAATTCGCCTGACCGAGATCCTGCCCGTTCAGGCGGAGATTTCGCACGCGTTGCGCAATCTGAAAACGTGGACGAAAGTGCGTCGGGTGCGCCCGACCCGTGCGATGTTGGGCACCCGCGCGCGGATCGTGCCGGAGCCGAAGGGCACCGCGCTGATCATCGCGCCGTGGAACTACCCGCTGGCGCTGTCGCTCGGGCCGCTGGTTTCGGCCATCGCGGCGGGCTGTGCCGCGATCGTCAAACCCTCAGAGCTGGCCCCGGCCAGCGCCGCCGTGATCGCGCAGATCGTCGACGAGGCGCTACCTGCCGATCTCGTGCGTGTGGTGCAGGGCGGGGTCGAGGTCAGTCAGGAACTGCTAGAGCAACCTTTCGATCACATTTTCTTCACCGGCTCGCCGCGGGTGGGCAAGATCGTGATGGCGGCGGCGGCGAAGCATCTCACCTCCGTGACGTTGGAGCTGGGCGGCAAATCCCCGGTCATCGTCGGCCCCGGCGCCGACCTGAAAAAGGCCGCGCGCATGATCGCCTGGGGCAAGTTCGCGAATGCCGGTCAGACCTGCATCGCCCCCGATCACGTCTATGTCGCCAAGCAGGTCGAGGCCCCGTTCCTGGCCGAGCTGAAAGCCGCGATTGCGCGGATGTATGGCAAGACGGAAGAGGCGCAGGCGGCCTCGCGCGATCTCGCGCGGATCATCAACCCGGATCATTTCGCCCGGCTCATGGGCATGATCGAGAGCGCGCAGTCAGCGGGCGCAAAGGCGCTGACCGGCGCAACCGGTGAGGCGCAGAGCCGCTATATCGCGCCGACCGTCCTGATGGGCACCGATCCGTCGATGACGGTCGAGCAGGAGGAGATTTTCGGTCCCGTCCTGCCGGTCATTCCCTTCGACGATGCGGTGGATGTGGTGACGCGGATCGAGGCCGGGCCGAAGCCGCTCGCCCTTTACATCTTCGAGCGCGACCGCGGCTTGATCGACCGATTGCGCCGCGCAACCAGTTCCGGCGCGGTGGGCATCAATGTCGCGCTGGTTCATTACCTGCACCAGAACCTGCCCTTCGGCGGGATCGGCAATTCGGGCGTGGGTGCGGCGCATGGCCATTGGGGCTTCGAGGCATTTACTCATCTCAAACCCGTGCTCGAGAACCGTTTCGCGCCGCTTGCGATGCTGATGCCGCCCTATCGCAGCGGACGCATGGCGAAGCTCGCCCAGAAATTTCTGCGCTAAGGCTGACTGCGGATTTCACGCGTGATCGCGTTCCGCCACAAGCCCGTGTAATCGCTCCGGTTGGCGAGATCGCGCCCTAGTTGAACTCCTGTGATCAATAAGAAACAGGGGATTCACCAATGGCATCAACCGAAACGATGGCGGGAGGAGGCAAGCTGCGGCGGGACGCCGGGGTCATCGGGCTGCTCTTCGCCTCCACGACGTCGATGATCGGCTCGGGCTGGCTCTTCGGGGCCTATCACGCCTCGAAAATCGCTGGGCCGCTCTCGGTCTGGTCCTGGGTGGTCGGGGCGGCGATCATCATGCTGATCGCGCTGTGCTTCGCCGAACTCTCCACGATGTTCTCCAAATCCGGCGCGCTGGTCCATATGAGCCACGCGAGCCACGGTGCGACCTTGGGTAGGCTCTGGGGCTGGATGCTGTTTCTCAGCTATGCGCCGGTGCCTGCGGTCGAGGCCGAGGGGATCGTGACCTATGCGAACAATTACCTGCCCTATTTTCTGCGCGGAGACGGGACGGGCACGCTGACGCTGGTGGGCTTCATCACCTCCGCGCTTCTCCTGAGCGTTCTGGCGTTGCTGAACCTGCTGGCGATCAAGGCGCTGCTGAAGGTTAACAATACGGTGACGTGGTGGAAGATCGCGGTGCCTCTGATCACCGTGGTCGGCCTGATCGCGGCTTCGTCCCATTGGGGCGTCTGGCATGCGGCTCCGGGCACCTACAAGGCGCAAGGCATGTTCACCGCGATTCCGGCCGCAGGGATCGTGTTCTCGTTCCTCGGCTTCCGCACGGCGATCGACTTGGGCGGCGAGAGCGCCAATCCCGGCCGCAATATCCCGATGGCGGTGATCGGCTCGGTCATTCTTGCCGCGATCGTCTATATCCTGCTGCAAGTGGCCTTCATCATGGCCCTCTCGAAGGGCGATCTGGCGAATGGCTGGTCGTCCCTGAGCTTCAAAGGTTCCGCGGGTCCCTTCGCCGGTCTCGCCGCGACGCTCGGCATGGGCTGGCTGGCGCTGCTCCTCTACGTGGACGCCTATATCTCGCCCGGCGGGACGGGGCTGATCTACGTCACTGGCGGCTCGCGCATCCTCTATGCCGTGGGCGATACCGATAGCGGGCCGAGCGCGCTGACGCATACCACCCGTCACGGCGTGCCGTGGCTGGCGGTTGCGGTGATGTGGGCCGTGGGCGTTTTCTTCCTGCTGCCCTTCCCGGCGTGGCAATTGCTGGTGGGCTATATCAGCTCGATCACGGTTCTGACTTATGGCCTTGGTCCGATCGTGCTGATGGTGCTGCGCCGGTCGCAGCCCGATGCCGAGCGTGCGTTCCGTCTGAAAGGGGCGGAGTTCCTTGCACCACTGGCCTTCATTGCCTCGAACCTCGTGATCTACTGGACCGGGTTCTACACCGACTCGATCCTGTTCGGGATGCTGCTCGTGGGCTTCGCCATCTACGCGCTCGTCTTCCACGTCGTGCAGAAGAAATCCGCCTCCGAGTTCGGCTGGCGCCATATCGGCTGGCTCGCGCTGTGGTTCGGCGGGCTCTGGATCATCACCGCGCTCGGCACTTCGGATCACGCGCTGGGGGTGCTGAACTTCTGGGGTGGGATGGCCCTCGTCGCGGTGTGGTCGCTGGTCGTGATCTGGTTCGCGCTGCGCGCGGCACTTCCGGCGGAAGAAACCGGCGCGCTGATGGAGCGGATCCAGCGCGGCAACTGAGCCGGTCCGAGAGGCCAAAAAGGCGCGCGAGAAAATCTCGCGCGCCTTTTCTTATTTGCGTTTCCCCTTCCAGCGGCGATGAATCCAGAGCCATTGCTCCATGTGCTTGAGGATCATCTCCTCCAGCCCGTCATTGAGGGTCTGGGTCATCGTTTCGGGGTCGGTATGGGGCACGGGCTTGTCAGCGTAGATCCTGAAGCTGAGCCCGTCGGGCTGGCGGATCGCGTAGATCGGCACCAGATCGGCCTTCATCTTCAGCGCCATTTCCGCCGCAGACAGAGGTGTGAAGGCGGGCAGGCCGAAGAAGCTCAATTCCGCGCCCTTGCTGAAATGCTGATCGAAGCCGAAGGCGACCATCCCGCCATCGCGCAGGAACTTTATCATGTCGCCCAAACCCCGGCGCGAGCGCGAGAACAGCGGCTCGGCGATGGCGGAAATGGTCGAGACATATTGTTCGTTGAAGAGCGGGTTGTTCATCGGGCGGTAGATCGCGCCGACCCGGTAGCCGCGCCCTGCAAGCGCCGCGCGCCACGCGTCGTAATTGCCGAAATGGCCCGCAGCCAGAACGACCGGACGCCCCTCGCGATGGGCGGCTTCCAGCGTCTCGGCCCCGGGGCCTTCGATCGGCAGATCGCGCACGCGGGCCACGAATTCCTCGCCGGAATAGATCTCCGCCAACATGCGGCCCAGATTGTCGGGCATCTCGCGCTGCAGCCGCTTGATCTCGTCCTCGGACAGATCAGGACAGGCGATCGCAAGGTTCTCGCGGATTTTGCGGGTGAAGCCAAGGACCGGCGCGAGCCGCGCCACCATCCGCCCCGCCGCCGGGATGCGCCGCTCGTAGGGTAGCCGCTGGACCAGCCGCATCACCGCCACGAAAAGGGCATTCGAGACGCGGTCGGACAAGGTGGGTTCGCGGTACTTCATCGTTTCGGGTGTCAGGCTCTGGCTTGGCGCGCAGCTCGGCGCTCACGCGACCAGACATAGAGGCCAGCCCCTACGATCACAAGCGCCCCGGCGATCGTGAACCCATCGGGAAACTGTCCGAACATCAACCAGCCCCAGAAGGACGCGAACAGCAGACCCGAATAGCCGAACGGTGCCAGCGTCGAGGCCTCGGCCAGCGCGAAGGCGCGGATCAGCAGAAATTGCGAGAGGCTACCCGCAAGCCCGAGGCCGAGGAAAACCCACAGATCGGAGAGCGCGATCGGCTGCCATATGAAGGGCAGGGCGAGCGAGGAAAGCGCAAGCCCGGTATAGGCGGACCAGAGCTGCGAGGTGGCCGCGCTATCGCCGCGCAGGTAGCGCGTCAGCAGCACCGCGCCCGCGAAGCTGAAGGCGGCGAGTAGCGCCAACAGTGCTGCCGGATGAAAGCCCGCGAAACCCGGGCGCAGGATGATCATCGCGCCGATGAACGCGGCCGCGATGCCGAAGATGCGGTGTGGGCCCAGCCGCTCGCCCAGAAACAGGGCGGCGCCGAGCGTCACGATCACGGGGTTCAGATCGCCAAGCGCGGTCGCGGTGGCCAGCGGGACATGTTTCAGCGCGTAGAAGAACGAAACGATCGCACCCATCTGGAACAAGGCCCGGCCCAGTTGGAACTTCGGCTGTGCACTGCGAAGCCTGCGCGGCAGGCTGCCGCGATAGATGACCGCCAGCACGGCGGCATTCACCGCGAAGCGCGCCCAGACGATCAGAAGCGGGTGGTAACCTTGCCCGAGAAGTTTCGCGAAAGCGTCCATCAGAGTCAGCATCGAGAACGCGCCGAGCATCAGCGCGATCCCCATCCCGGGGCGATCGCCCTCGGGAAGTAAAGAGGGGGCCACGCCGGGCCCCCTCGCTGTCGCTTTCAACCCGGGCAGAGCCATCAGAGGAGGCTCTTGACCTTCTCGGCCACGGCCTCGGGGGTGATCCCGAACTTCTCGTAAAGCTCGCCTGCCGGGGCGGAGGCGCCGAAGCCCTCCATGCCCACGAAGCCGGCTTTCGCCTCGCGGCCACGCTCGCCCAGAAGCCAGCGGTCCCACGGCTGGCGCACGGCGGCCTCGACCGCCACGCGGACCGAGTTCGGCGGCAGCACGCGCTTGCGGTAGGCCTCGTCCTGCTCGGCGAACAGTTCCATGCAGGGCATCGAGACGACACGGGTACCGATCGCTTCCTTCTGCAGCATCTCGCGAGCTTTCAGCGCGATTTCCACTTCCGAGCCGGTCGCCATCAGGATCACCTGACGCTTGCCATCGGCTTCGGCCAGAACATAGGCGCCGCGCGCGGTGAGGTTCTGCGGCTTGTACTCGGTGCGCAGCGTCGGCAGACCCTGACGCGACAGCGCCAGAACCGAGGGCGTGCCCTCCTGGTTCATCGCGATTTCCCACGCCTCGGCGGTCTCGATGACATCGGCGGGGCGGAAGGTCAGCGTGTTCGGCGTCGCGCGGCAAATCGCGAGATGCTCGACCGGCTGGTGCGTCGGGCCATCTTCGCCCAGACCGATCGAGTCATGGGTCATGACATAGACGGTCGGCACTTTCATCAGAGCCGAGAGACGCATCGCGCCGCGCGCGTAGTCGGTGAAGCAGAAGAACGTGCCGCCATAAGGGCGCACGCCGCCATGCAGCCACTGACCGTTCATCGCGGCGGCCATGCCATGCTCGCGGATGCCGTAGTGGATGTAGCGACCCTTGCGGTTCTCCGCGTTGAAGACCGTCATGTCCTTTGACTTCGTGAGGTTCGAGCCGGTGAGGTCGGCCGAGCCGCCGATGGTCTCGGGGCAGGCGGCGTTGATCACGCCAAGAACCATTTCGGACGCCTTGCGGGTCGCGACCTTCGGTTTGGCCTCGGCCTGTTCCTTCTTGAACTTGCGGATCGCGCCGGTCAGCTTCTTCGAGACGCCGCCTTCCATGATGCGCGTGAACTCGGCCTGCTTGGCCGCCGAGAGCTTGCCGAAGCGCTCCTCCCATTCGGCGCGCTCTGCTGCGCCGCGGGTGCCGATCGCTTCCCATTGCGACTTCACGTCGGCGGGGATTTCGAACGGGCCGTGATCCCAACCGTAGATCGCCTTGGTGCGCGCGATCTCCTCGTCGCCCAGCGGCGAGCCGTGGGCGGAGTAGCTGTCGGCCTTGGTGGGGGCGCCGAAGCCGATGATGGTCTTGCAGTCGACCAGAACCGGACCCTTGGCTTGCTTCGCCTTGGTCAGCGCCTCATCGATGGCAACCGGATCGTGGCCGTCACAGGCGAAGACAGTCCAGCCCGACGCCTCGAAGCGCTTGCGCTGGTCGGTCTTGTCCGACATCGACACGCGGCCGTCGATGGTGATGTCGTTGTTGTCCCACAGCACGATCAGGTTCGACAGTTCCTGCATCCCGGCAAGGCCGATGGCCTCCTGGCTGATGCCTTCCATCAGGCAGCCGTCGCCTGCGATGACCCAGGTCCGGTGATCGACGAGCTTCTTGCCCCATTGCGCGCGCAGCGCCTCTTCGGCGATGGCCATGCCGACCGAGGTCGCGAGGCCCTGGCCGAGCGGCCCTGTGGTGGTTTCCACCGCGTCGAGCAGGAAATTCTCGGGGTGGCCCGCGGTCAGCGCGCCCGACTGGCGGAAGTTCTTGATCTGGTCGAGCGTGACCTTCTCATCGCCGCAGAGATAGAGCAGCGAATAGATCAGCATCGAGCCGTGGCCGGCCGAAAGGATGAAGCGGTCGCGGTCAGCCCATTTCGGGTTCTTCACGTCGAATTTCAGGTGGTTCTGGAACAGAACGGTCGCCACGTCGGCCATACCCATCGGCATGCCGGGGTGACCGGAATTGGCGGCCTGCACCGCATCCATCGCCAATGCGCGGATCGCGGAGGCAAGTTTCCAATGCTCAGGATGGGCGGCGCGCAGCTCTTCGATTTCCATGAAACGTCCTTTCGCGGGGCAGCAGTTGGATGGGTCCGCGCCCCTGATAGCAGGGATCGGCCCAAGATCAAGCGTGGCCCACAAGTGCTTGGGGCAAAAGGGTGGGCTTGCCCTGTCGCAAAGGGTTAGACTGATCGAAATCCGCAGCCGGGCCGCGATTCGGCCATGGCAAGCGAAAAACATGAGGACGAGGAGGCGTGCATGAGTGATATCGCCGAATACGAACGCCGCATCGCTTTCGCGCTCGAACGGATCGGGCGCGGGGTCGAAGCGCTCAAGCAGCGCGAGGCAATGCAGGCCAAGGCAGCGCAATCCGCAGCGCAGCAAACCGAGCCGGAGGCCGCCGAGGCGGAACTGCCCCCGGTACCGGAGCCGCCGCCCGAAGTTGTCGCAGATCCGGCGGAGGTGGCCGAACTGAAAGCCGCGCTCGCCGCGGAGCAGGAAGCGAACGCACAACTCTCCGAACGCGTCCGAGCGATCCGCGAGAAACAGGACACCACGCTGGGCGCGATGGAGCGCAAATACGGAGCCGCCGTCCGGGCGCAGGAATCTGCCTTCAAGGAGGTCGCTGCCCTCAAGCAAGCCAACGCGGCGCTGGTCGCGGCCAATCGCAAGCTGATGGACGAGGGCGTGGCCTTCTCCGACGAGGCGCTGATGGCCGAGCTGCAAAGCCTGCGCGCCGCGCGCGACGGCGAAAGCGCCGAGCTTGAGCAGATCATCGCGGGTCTCGACCCGATCATCGAAGCGGCGAACCGCGAGGAGGGGACCGATGCCTGAGGTGACGATTTCCGTCGGCGGCCGCGATTTTCAGGTCGCCTGCCAAGAGGGTGAAGAACATTTCCTGCGCTCGGCTGCCGGGATGCTCGACAGCGAGGCGCAGGTGCTTCTGGGCCAGATCGGGCGCGTGCCCGAGAACCGGATGCTCTTGATGTCGGGGCTGATGCTGGCCGACAAGGCCGCGGGCATCGAGGATCAGCTGCGCGACGCGATGAACCGTCTTGGCGAATTGCAGGCGAAGATCGACGAATTGCAGTCGAACCCGGCCCATGTCGAAGTGCCGATCCTGCCGCCCGAAGTGACCGAGACGCTGGCCGAGATCGCCGCACGCGCGGAGTCGCTCGCCGACCGGGTCGAGGACGACGCGTGAGACGGACGCTATTTGGCGTGTTGCTCGCGGGCGTCGCGCTGACGGGGCCGGTGGAGGCGCAGGATGCGGCGGCGCCATCGGGGCAACACGACACGCCCGTCGAGCGGCTTGAGCCGCTCAACCCGACGACCGGCGATACGGTAGAGCCGGTGGTGACCGTCACCTATCATTGCGAGCGCGGCGCGGAAGTGCACGCGGCCTACATTAACGACACCGATCCCCAGCGCGTCGCCCTGTTCCTGCAGGGACGGCTCGTCGTGATGAGCCGTATCCGCTCTGCCGACGGCGCGAGATACGCCGAGGATGGCGAGGGCGAGGCGGGTTATGTGTGGTGGACAAAGGGCCACGGCGCGATGCTCGACTGGATCGCCGAGGATGGCGAGGCGCAACCGCTGTTCCGCGCCTGTCAGGAAGACTGAGGGCCGCAACGCGATACGCGCGGCGGCCCTGAAGAAATCGTATCAGACGAACGGAAAGCGCCGCGCGCTTACTCGGCCGCCTTCATCTCGAAACCCTTTTCCAGCTGATCCGAAGGCGTGATCGGATATTCGCCGGAGAAGCAGGCATCGCAATATTGCGGGCAGGAATTGTCGCGGCCCTTGGCCTCGCCCACCGCGCGATACAGCCCGTCGAGCGAGATGAACTTGAGGCTGTCCACGCCGACCCATTCGCGCATCTCTTCCTCGGTCATCTGCGCCGCCAGCAGCTTGTCGCGGTTCGGCGTGTCGACGCCGTAGAAGCACGGCCATGCGGTCGGCGGCGAGGCGATCCGGAAATGCACCGATTTCGCGCCCGCATCGAGGATCATGTCCTTGATCTTGCGCGAGGTGGTGCCGCGCACGACCGAGTCGTCGACAAGGACCACCCGTTTGCCGCGAATGAGCGACTTGTTGACGTTCAACTTGAGGCGCACACCCATGTTGCGGATCTGCTCGGTCGGTTCGATGAATGTGCGGCCCATATACTGGTTGCGCGTAATCCCGAGCGCGAAGGGGATGCCGCTTTCCTGACTGTAGCCGATCGCGGCGGGGGTGCCGCTGTCGGGCACGGGGCAGACCAGATCGGCCTCGACCGGGGCTTCGCGGGCCAGCTCGACGCCGATGGCGCGACGGGTCTCGTAGACCGAACGGCCGCCGATCATGCTGTCGGGGCGCGAGAAATAGACATGCTCGAAGATGCAGAAGCGCCCGGTCGAGGGGCCGAAGGGACGCGAGCTTTCGATATGGCCGTCCTGAATGACCACCATCTCGCCCGGATCGATCTCGCGGACGAATTCCGCGCCGATGATGTCGAGCGCACAGGTCTCGGAACTGAGCACATAGCCATGTTCGCCGAGCTTCCCCAGCACCAACGGGCGCACGCCCAGCGGGTCGCGCACACCGATCAGCTTGGTGCGCGTCATCGCGACGATGGAGAACGCGCCTTCCACGCGGCGCAGCGCGTCGGCGATCCGGTCGGCGTGCTTGCGCTGGATCGAGCGCGCCATCAAGTGGATGATGCATTCGCTGTCGGACGACGACTGGAAGATCGCGCCGCGCTCGATCAGTTCGCGGCGCAGCGCGTCGGCATTGGTGAGGTTGCCGTTATGCGCGACCGCGCAGCCGCCCATCGAGAACTCGCCGAAGAAGGGTTGGATATCGCGGATCACCGCCCCCTTGGAGCCTGCGGTGGAGTAGCGCACATGGCCGATGGCGATATCGCCCGGCAGCGTTTCCATCAGGCTCGACTTGGTGAAATTGTCCCGGACGTAGCCGAAGCGGTGAGCAGAATTGAAGCCGGTTGCGGCATCATGCGCGACGATACCGCCCGCTTCCTGACCGCGGTGTTGCAGGGCGTGCAGACCAAGAGCCACGAAATTCGCGGCGTCGGAAATGCCGACCACACCAAAGACGCCGCATTCTTCCTTGAGCTTGTCGTCGTCGAAAGGATGGGCGAAGTGGGTCTTCTGGGCGGCGGGGCAGGACATGGCATCAGCTCCGTATGACGCAAGGGGAGGGCGCTTGCGCTCATTTATATGCAAACGCGAGAGGTGTTAACCCCTCGCGCCTGCAAAAACCGTCATGTGGCTGTCATCAATTCGCCGTTGCCGGGGGCAATTCGTCCGTCCGGGCCGGGGCATCGGCACCCGGAGGCGCGGGGCAGGCGGCTACGAGTTGCTCGTAGCGTTGCACGATCCAGCCGGGCGCATCGGCGGGCATCGATTCGTCGAGCTGTCCGGAGGCGCGCGAGAACACCTTGGCCGAGCGCGAGTCGTCGACCACTGGCACGGGGTCGTTGCTCATCACGCGGTCGTAGACCACGAAGGCCACCGCGACGAGGATCACGCCGCGCACCACGCCGAACAGGAAGCCAAGCCCCTGGTCGATCCCGCCAAGGGCCGAGCGTTGCACGGCGGAGGCGAACAAGGGCGTCAGGATCGAGAACACGACGAGCGCCACGGCGAAGACCACCGCGAAGCCGCCGATCATGCCCAGCTCGCAGCTTTGGCCGATGAACTTGTCGAGGCCGGGGATCTGCTGCACCAGAGGGCGCGCCTCGTTGGCGAAAATGTAAGCGACGATCGCCGCCGCGATCCAGCCGACGATGGCCAGCGCCTCACGCACGAAGCCCCGCGAATAGGCGAGGATCGCCGAAAGAATGATGACGACCGCCACGATGGCATCGACAATGGTGAACCCGTCCATTTTCGCTCCTGTGTTCTCGGCGTTATCCGGCGCCGAACATCTCCCCGGTAAAAGTCACGAGATCGCCCAGCTTGCGCAGGGACATCCCGCTCGACCCTTCGGCTTTCGTTCCCGAGGGTGCGATCGCTTGTGAAAAACCAAGTTTCGCCGCTTCTTTCAACCTGTTTTCCGCTTGACCCACGGGACGCAGCGCGCCCGACAGGCTGATTTCCCCGAAAATCACCATGTCCGCTGGAAGCGCCACATCTTCGCGCGCACTGAGAAGCGCGGCGGCCGCGGCGAGGTCGGCTGCGGGCTCAACCACCCTCATCCCGCCCGCGACATTCAGGAACACGTCGAGCCCCGCGAAGGGGATGCCGCATCGCGATTCCAGCACCGCGAGAATGGTCGAGATCCGCCCGCTGTCGAGCCCGACTACGGTACGACGTGGCGAAGCAAGCGTTGAGGGTGCAACCAGCGCTTGAATCTCCGTCAGCACCGGTCGCGTGCCTTCAATTCCTGCGAAAACCGCCGATCCCGGCGCGGGTTGGCCGCGCTCGGACAGGAACAGCGCCGAGGGGTTGGCGACCTCGGCCAGACCCGCCCCGGTCATCTCGAAGACACCGATCTCGGAGGCCGGGCCGAAGCGGTTCTTCACCGCGCGCAGGATGCGGAACTGGTGGCCGCGCTCGCCCTCGAAATAGAGCACCGTGTCGACCATGTGCTCGATCACGCGCGGGCCCGCGATCTGGCCTTCCTTGGTGACGTGACCCACGAGGATGACGGCGGTGCCGCGCTTTTTTGCGAAGCTCACCAATTCGTGTGCGGCGGCGCGCAGCTGGCTTACCGAACCCGGTGCGCTGTCGACATTGTCCGACCACATGGTCTGGATCGAATCGATGATGACGAGGTCGGGGCGCTCGACTTCCAGCGTCGTCAGGATGTCGCGAAGCGAGGTTTCAGCGCCCAGCCCGACCGGCGCGTCCGCAAGGCCCAGCCGTTGCGCGCGCATCCGCACCTGGCTCGCCGCTTCCTCTCCCGAGATATAGAGTGCCTTCACTCCCTTGCGGGCGAAGCTGGCGGTCGCCTGCAGCAGAAGCGTCGATTTCCCGATGCCCGGATCGCCACCCACGAGCACCGCCGAAGCCGCCACGAGACCGCCGCCCAGAACCCTGTCCAACTCCTCCATGCCCGATTTCACGCGGGCGGGCGGGGTTTCCTTGGTGTCGAGCGCGGTGAGCGGGATCACCTTGCCCTTAGCGCCTTTCATCCCGGAGCCGGGCGTGGTCGAGATCGGGGCTTCCTCGTGGATGGAGTTCCATGCGCCACAGGCGTCACAACGCCCGGACCATTTGGCATGCGTCGCGCCGCACTCGGCGCAGCGGAAGATCGCGGATTGCTTGGCCATGAGGTCAGCTACGTTCCAGATTGGCGGCGATGAGGCTCGCGCATTGTTCGGGATGAGTGGCTGGCAGCATATGGCCCGCGCCCTCGACGCAGGCGACGCCCACATCGGGCAGGCGCGCGGCAATCGCCTCGGCCACTTTCGGCATCGTCGGCGGCGAGCGGTCGCCATGGATGATTATTGCGGGCGCGTCGATCTGCTCGATCCCGTCGGGCCGTGCTATCTGCGCCGGATCCGCGAAATTGGCGCGAGAGATATTCTCGACCATCGGCATGCACGCGGTGAAACGTTCGCGCTGCGTTTCGGTATAGCTGTCCCACGGCTGGCCGGTGCCCCAGTCACGCATGAAGCCGCGTGCGGCCGGCTCGTAATCGCCCGCTTCCATCAATTGCTCGAAGTGATCCTGCTTGGCGCGCAGGTCCTGCCAATCCGGGTCGTCCTCGGGCAGCGCCGCGAACAGCACCGGCTCGATCAGCGTCAGCGAGCGCACGGCCTCGGGCGCGCCGACCGCGATGCGCAGCGCGACCGAGGCGCCGAAACTATGCCCGATCAGATCGACAGGGCGCTCAATGAAGCTTGCAGCGATCCGTGTCACCTGCGTCTGGAAGCTCCCGGGCTCGCTCGCATCGCCGCGCCAGGGTGCGGATTGCCCGTGGCTCGGCTGATCGAAGGCGGTCGCCGTGATCTGCTGGCCCAACGGCATCAGCGCCTTCGCCCAGAGGTTCGAACTGCCGAGCGTGCAATGGATCGCGATAGCCGGACGTTCGCCCTGACCGAAGCTCTGCCAGAAGACTTCGGCCCCTTGTCGTTGGTCGCGCGGCATTCAGAGCGTCCCCAGGTAGTCGTCGAGCAACTCCAGGTGATCCTGCCCCCAGAACCGCTCATCGGTGTCGGTCACGATATAGAAGGGCGAGCCGAACACGCCGGCCTCGACCGCGTCCTCGAGGTTCTTCTCATAGGTGACCGCGCCGTCGAAGAGGCCGGCGGTCGCCAGATTGCCGTCGAAACCGTTGGCTTCCAGCGCCTCGCGGATCACCTCGTCCGAGGCGATGTCCTTGTCCTCCGCCCAGCAGGCGCGCAGGATCGCGTTGACCAGCCCGCCGACGTCGCCGCCGCCCGCTTTCTGCGCCGCGATGATCGCATAAGACGACGGTGCGGGGTTCGGCGGATAGCCGGGAGGCGTGTAGTTCATCTCCATCCCGAGCCGCTTCGACCAGCGCTTGAGCTCCTGCATCCGGTATTCCATCCGGCTCTGGTGACGCTGCGCCGGGCGCACGCCGCCGGTGCGGTCGAACAGGCCCAGAAGGTCGAGCGGTTTGTAAGTCACGTCAGCGCCGTGACGCGCCGCGATCTCTTCGAATCGCGGGCCGCCGAGATAGGCCCACGGGCTGAACGTGCCGAAATAGTAGTCGATCCGTGCCATTCATAACACTTTCTTGACAGTCGAAATTGCCGCCACGCTACCCCGGTGCTAAGGCAGGCGCAATCAAGCGAATCCCGCCGGGGCTGCCCGGCGTCACGAAGGAACTGGCCCATGTCCGTCGTCACCGAACCGAAGCTCATCTCCGGAAATTCCAACAAACCGCTCGCGCAATCGATCGCGCGCCGCATGTCGATGCATCGCGGCATGTCCGTCGGTTTGGTGGATGCGCGGGTCGAGCGTTTCAACGACGGCGAGATTTTCGTCGAGGTTTTCGAGAACGTGCGCGGCGAGGATATGTTCATCATTCAGCCGACCTCGAACCCGGCCAATGACAACCTGATGGAGCTGCTGATCATCACCGACGCGCTCAAACGCTCCTCGGCAGATCGCATCACCGCCGTGATCCCCTATTTCGGCTATGCACGTCAGGACCGCCGCACCAAGGCCCGCACTCCGATCTCGGCCAAGTTGGTCGCGAACCTGCTGACCGAAGCGGGCGTTGACCGCATCCTGACGCTCGACCTGCACGCAGCCCAGATTCAGGGCTTCTTCGATATTCCGGTGGACAACCTCTACGCCTCGCCGGTCTTCGCGCTCGATATCCTGCACAACTTCAAGGGCCAGACCGACGATATCATGGTCGTCTCGCCCGACGTGGGCGGCGTGGCCCGCGCCCGTGAGCTGGCCAAGCGGATCGACGCGCCGCTCTCCATCGTCGACAAGCGCCGCGAAAAGGCGGGCGAGGTCGCGGGAATGACCGTGATCGGCGACGTGAAGGGCCAGAAATGCATCATCGTCGACGACATGGTCGACACAGCAGGCACGCTGTGCAAGGCCGCCGACCTGCTGATCGAGCACGGCGCGACAGAGGTTCACGCCTATATCTCGCACGGCGTGCTGTCGGGCCCGGCGGTCGAGCGGGTGACCAATTCGGCACTGAAGACGCTGGTCATCACCGACTCGATCGAGCCGACCGAGGCCGTGAAAGCCTGCCCGAATATCCGCATCGTGCCGACCGCGCCGATGTTCGCACAAGCGATCCTGAACACCTGGTCGGGCACCTCGGTGTCCTCGCTCTTCGAGACAGACACGCTCGTCCCGATCTACGAGGGCATGTACACTCGCGACTGAGCGGTCGCGCCGCTGGACGCGCCGCGCTCGCTTGTTTGGATCGACCCGGGGTACATGCTCCGGGTCATTTCATTTCGTCGGAAAGCCCGATGGACATCGGCGCATTCCGCGCCATTCTGGCGGCATGCGCCTTTTCGCTCTCACCGCTCTCGTCATGATCGCTTTCGCGGCCAATTCGGTGCTCAACCGGATGGCGGTGCATGATGCTGGCTGGGGGCCCGCTGCGACGGGCTTCGTGCGGCTCGCCTCGGGGGCGCTTGTTCTGCTGCTTCTCGCGATGCGGGCGAAAGGAGTGCGGGGCCTGCGTCTGCCAAGGGCGGTTCTGAGCGCCGGGGTCGCGACGCTCGCGCTCTATATCTTCGGGTTTTCCATCGCGAGCGGGCTGATCGACGCTGGCGTCGGCGCGCTGACGCTGTTCGGGATGGTGCAGATCACCATGTTCGCGGGGGCGCTGTGGCTGCGCGAGGCGATCTCGCTCTGGCGCTGGATCGGGGCGGGGCTGGCCTTCGCAGGGCTTATGGTCCTGCTCCTGCCCGCCTCGGGCGACGCCCATATCGATCCGCGCGGTTTCGCGATGATGGCGCTCGCCGGGATCGGATGGGGGCTCTATTCGCTCAACGGGCGGCGCACGCGCGATCCGCTGGTCGCGACCGCGCTTAACTTCGCGCTGGCCACACCGCTGGCGCTGATCTGGATGCTCGGCGCGGGCGACTGGGGGCAGGGCGCAAGCTGGGGCTGGGCGCCCGCGATCCTCTCGGGTGCTGTGACCTCGGGGCTGGGCTATGCGCTGTGGTATCGCGTGCTGCCGCAAATCCCTGCGAGCCTCGCCGCGATCGCACAACTTTCCGTGCCTCTGATCGCGGCGCTGGGCGGGGCGGTGCTTCTGGCCGAAATCCCGTCGGCGCGCTTCTGGCTGGCCGCGGCGCTGGTGATCGGCGGCATCGCGCTCTCGCTGCGGCGGAAAACCTGAGCACAACCGTCGGATGTTCGCCGCGGAAACGTCTTGACCTCGGAACCTCCAGCGCTTCTTTAGTGTTTGACGTACGAACCTTCGAACTCAAGAGAGGACATCATGGCTTTTGAACTTCCCGATCTTCCCTATGCCCACGACGCACTCGCGGATCTCGGCATGTCGAAGGAGACCCTCGAATATCACCACGACATTCACCACAAGGCCTATGTCGATAACGGCAACAAGGCGATTGCCGGTACCGAATGGGAAGGCAAGTCGGTCGAAGAGATCGTGAAAGGCACCTATCAGCCGAACGCCGTCGCGCAGAACGGCATCTTCAACAACGCCTCGCAGCATTGGAACCACACCCAGTTCTGGGAAATGATGGGTCCGGGCAACTCGGCCATGCCGAGCGAGCTGGAAAAGGCGCTGACCGAAAGCTTCGGCTCGGTCGACAAGTTCAAGGAAGACTTCGCTGCCGCGGGCGCTGGCCAGTTCGGCTCGGGCTGGGCATGGCTCGTGAAGGACAGCGACGGTTCGCTGAAAGTGACCAAGACCGAGAACGGCGTGAACCCGCTGTGCTTCGGCCAGACCGCGCTTCTGGGCTGCGACGTGTGGGAGCACTCCTATTACATCGACTTCCGCAACAAGCGCCCGGCCTATCTGTCGAACTTCCTCGACAAGCTGGTGAACTGGGAAAACGTCGCTTCGCGCATGTAATCTCCGCGAAACGAGCGAATTGGAAGGGCGTCCCGTGGGGCGCCCTTTTTCTTTGCGCGCTTCAGGACGCCCGTTTGTGAGCACGTTTGTGTGCCGGGGCGATTGCCGGAACGGAAAGACCGCTAAGCAGGAACCGCGACGCCGCCGGATCGGTTTTCTTGACAGAAACCCGTAACCAAGAGGAGGATACGATGGCTGAACGCATTCGCTCCAATGACGGCAAGCGCGAAACCGAAGAGGTCCTCGGCGAGAAGCCCGAGAATATCGAGACGCCGGAAGGGCAAGGCAGCTCGGGCGGGAACCTGAACCGCAAGGTCGGCACCCGCGACGAGAAGAAGCAGCTCGACGAAACCTCCGCAGGCACGACGCGCCCGCTCGGTGGCGACGAGCGAGATAGCGGCGAAAAGGAGAAGATGTGATGAAGAAACTCTCCAAGGGTACTTGGGTCGTCATCGCGGATGGCGAGAAGGCGCTGTTTCTGGAAAACATGATGGATGACGAGGATCCGAACCTCGTCGTGCGGCGCGTCGACGAGCAGGACAACCCGCCCGATCACGAGCAGGGCACCGACAGCCCGGGTCGGATGGCCGATGACGGCCCCGGCCAGCGCTCGGCTTTTCAGGAGACGGACTGGCACGAACTGGCGAAGATGCGCTTCGCTGACGATCTGGCCGAACATCTTTACAAGATGGTCCATAAGGGTCGGATCGAGCGGCTGGTGATCGTCGCGGCACCCCGTGTTCTGGGGGAAATCCGTCACGCGCTGCACAAGGAAGTCGCCGACGTCGTGGTGGCCGAGATCGACAAGACGCTGACCAATCACCCCCGCGACGAAATCGAGAAGCTGGTGAAAGAAGAGCTTGCGACCGTCTGATCGCGCCTCGCTGCGATTGACAGACAAAGCGCCGCGCGGTTGTCCGCGCGGCGCTTTTTTGATGGGGCTTTCCCGAAGGAGCGCTGCGGGGAAGCGGCGAGACCCGCGGGAGGTCAGTGACCGCACCTGTAATGCGGGCACATCGCGCGCGCATCGGCAGAGCGCAAGAAAACGCCGCGCGAGATGGGCGCGGCGTTCCGTCGACGGGGCAGGGCGCGCCTCAGTCGTCGCTCTCGAGGCTCTGCTTGAGCGTTTCGATGTCCGGGTCGCTGGCACGCGGCACGATCCGGTAGACCGCGTTGACGAAGCAGAATACGGCGAAGCCCAGCAATCCGACGCAGATCGCCCCGGTCAGGAATTGCCCGAACGGGTGGCCCCGCACCCAGTCAAAGACCTTGCCCAGACCACCCGCGCTCGACGGATCGTAGCGGTAGGCGGCATAAACGATAAGCGCGCCGATGATCGCGACCACCACGCCCTGCGCCGCAAGCCCCGCCTGCAGGACGAAATTGGCGCGGCGGGTGACTTCGTTGGCCATCAGATGCTTCAGATAGGCCTTGGTGAGCCCCTTGTAGAGATAGTAACCGCCAGCCCCGATCACGATCAGGCCGATCACGCCGAGCGCGATACGACCCATCGGCGCGCTCAGGATCGTCGAGACCAGCTTGTTCGTCCCGCCATCGCTGCTCGCCCGCGCGACGAGCGCCGTGACCGCAATGCCGCCGATGCCGAGATGGACGAGACCGCTGACCACGAGGCCGATACGGGCGATCCACCCCTTCATCTCGGAGCCATAGGCCTCGAGATCCCAGACCGCGTCCACCACGCGCCAGATTGCGTAAGCCGCCATGCCAAGGGCAATGCCGACGAGCACCACGGCGCCCCAGCCGCTTGAGAGCTTCTCCATCACCTGTTTGGTGCCCTCGGCGCTGCCGCCATGAAAAAGCGACCAGAGCGAGACACCCGCGACGACGAGATAGACCAGACCGCGCCCGCCGTAGCCTGTGCGCATTACGGGCACTGCCCAAGCGAAATCGTCGGGATCGTGGCTGTTGGTGGCGGACATTGGCGGTCTCTCTCGGCGTTGTGAATTGACGCAGACCCAATGCGTGGACAAGCGCACAGGTTCCGCCGCGCCGTGGTCTTTCCTTTCGCCCGCCGATCGGTCAGGGTCACGCGGTTGAGAGAAGGGAATTTCGATGAACGAGGCGGTCAAAGGCTTCTGGGCGATGGTGACGACCTGCGTCATCTGGGGGCTCTCGGGTCTCTATTACAAGATGCTCGACGGGATGCCGCCGATCGAAGTGCTCGCCCATCGCACCTTATGGTCCTTCCTGTTCTTCGCCGTGATCCTCGGGTTGAAAGGCCGCCTCGGCGAGCTTTGGGCCGCGCTGGCCGAACGTCGCGGGCGCGGGGCGTTAGTGATCGCGACCGCGGCGTTTATGATATCGGCCAACTGGTTCACCTTCATCTGGTCGGTCCATTTCGGCCACGCGGTTCAGGCGTCGCTCGGCTATTACATCTTCCCGCTCGTCGCCGTCGTTCTCGGGCTGATCGTCTATCGCGAGGCGCTGAGCACGCGGCAATGGATGGCGGTCGCGCTGGCCGCCACGGCGGTCATCGTCCTGACGATCGGGCTGGGTGTCGCGCCCTGGGTTTCGCTGATCCTTGCCGCGACCTTCGGCACCTATGGGCTGATCAAGAAGGGGTTGCGCGCGGGCGCGATGGTCTCGGTCTGCGCCGAGGTGCTGCTGCTCTCGCCAGTCGCGCTGATCGTGCTCTGGGGCTATCACGCGGGATGGTGGGGCAGCGCGCCCGGCGCGGGCCATTTCGGCGGCGATTGGAAGACCACGGTTCTTTTGATCTTCTCCGGCCCGCTCACCGGCACACCCTTGCTGCTGTTCGCCTACGCGGCGCAGCGGGTGCGGATGGCAACCGTGGGTCTGGTGCAATATCTCAACCCGACGCTGCAATTCGCGGTGGCGACGCTGGCCTTCGGCGAGACGGTCACCATCTGGCACGCGATCGCGCTGGCGCTGATCTGGACGGCGCTCGCGCTCTATTCGAGCGCCAATCTGAAGATGCGCCGACCGCAGCCGGCGGCACAGCCCGCGACGCAGCGCGGTTTAGGCGAAAGCTGAGACGAGCGCGGTTTCCAGCTCCGCCACGCTATCGACCGTCACCACCAGCTCGCGCAGCGACGGATCCGCGAAGCCCTGCTCGATGATATGGTCGATCAGGGACCCGAGCGGCGCCCAGTAGCCCTCGGTGTTGAGCAGGAAGATCGGCTTCTCGTGCAGGCCGATCTGACGCCATGTCAGCACTTCGAACAGCTCGTCGAGCGAGCCCGCTCCGCCCGGCAGTACCACCACCGCATCGGCATTCATGAACATTACCTTCTTGCGCTCGTGCATCGTCTCGGTGACGACGAATGTGGTCAGGTCGCGCTTGCCGACCTCGCGGGGGAAGAGATGCTCGGGGATCACGCCGAAGGTGCGCCCGCCCGCGGTTTGCGCCGCGCGGGCGACCTCTCCCATCAGCCCGACATCGCCCGCCCCATAGACCAGCTGCCAGTCGCGCGTGGCCAGCATCTCGCCGGTGTCTCGCGCCGCTGCCGCATAAGCAGGCTTCGCGCCCGCACGCGAGCCGCAATAGACACAGACGGAACGGGGAATGGTCATGACGGTGTCTCCGGAAATGCATTGTTATTGAGCGGTGATACCGGGGTTGCTAAGTTCCCTCAAGGGATCGGGTCACCTAGCCGCAGATAACAACAGGCGGCAGGGCCCTGGGGATGACGTTAAGGCGGGACTTAGATGAATGAAAACGTAACGGATCAACCGGCCGGGGGCACCGGGCTCGGTGTGGTGAAAGGGGGGGCGGCGGCGCTGCTCCTCGTGATCTTGGGGCTGGTGCTTTGGGGCGTCCTGCGCCCGGTGGAGCGCGAAGGGGCGCAACCGTCGGGCACGGAGACGACTGCCGCGACCGGTTCGGCCGAGGCTGACAAGGAGGCCGGCGGTGTGAATGCGGCGGCGAACAACGCAGCGCAAACCGCGCAAACGGGGAGCGCCGATGCGACCTCCGGGACCGCTGCGCCGCAGACGCGAAGCGCGGAGACGGTGGCGCAGGAGGCTGAAGAAGCGGCGAGCGCCGCGGCGCCGCTGGCCCAGGAACCCACCGACAAGCTGGTTGAAACGGTCAAGGATCCGGGTGCGGAGGCCGCATCGGGAAGCTCTGCCACGGGCGCGGATATGGCGACTGACGGCACCACCGCGAAGGCGGCACGTGACGGCAAGCCGCTCGCCCAGGTGCAATTCGACGCGCTGCGGGCCGCACCCGACGGCTCGGTGACGCTCGCCGGGCGGGCGGAGCCGGGCGCGAAGCTCGATATTCTCGTCGACGGCAAGGTCGTGGCGAGCACGCAGGCCGATGGCGGCGGCAGCTTCGCCTCGCTCTTCGATCTGCCGCCCGCCGACGGCCCGCGCGCGCTCTCGCTGCGGGTCACCGGCGCGGATGGCTCCGCGCGCGACAGCGCCGAGACGCTCGTGCTGCGCGGACAGCCGAAAACCGAGAGGATTGCCTCTGCAGGGGAGAGCGTACCCTCCCAGACGCCCGTTGGGCCGGCTGCGGACGGTGCGACAGATAGTAGCGCCGATGCGACGGCCTCGGCGGCAGATGGTACGGCGATGAGCGGAAGCGCCGCGACCGGGACCGATGTTGGCACGTCCGCCGGAACTGCGACCACGACGACCACGACGCCCGCTACGGCGACCGAGGCGACACAATCGACGCCCACGCCGCCCGCAGCGCCGCTCATCGCCGATGCAGACGGTGCGCGGCTGCTCGCCCCGAAAAGCGATGACCTGGTGATCGACACGATCTCCTTCGGCTCGGGCGAGATCGCACGCAGCGAAGGCCGTGGCGCACCCGAGGGCACGACGCTCAGCGCCTATCTCGACGACACGCTCGTCGCCGAGGCGCAGCCGGGCGCGGATGGGCGCTGGTCGCTCGACCTGCCGGGCTTGGGCACGGGCGAGCATAAATTGCGGATCGATGCGCAGGACGCCACGGGCAAGGTCGTCGCGCGGGCCGAGACCGGCTTCGACCAGCCCGACGAAATCCTCGTGGCGAATGCCGCCGATCCGACCGGTGCGCAGGCAGCCTCCGTGCGCGCGACCGGCGAGGTCGGCGACGCGGTGAAGGTCGTGCAGATCGTGAAGGGCAATACGCTTTGGGCGATCGCGCGCGAGGTCTATGGCGACGGGTTCCTCTATGTCCGGGTCTTCGACGCCAATCGCGACCAGATCCGCGACCCCGACCTGATCTATCCGGGGCAGGTCTTCAATATCCCGTCGCCCGAGACGGACGTCTCGGGGGCTGCGCAGTAGCGCACACACCGCTTGCATGGCTGGACTCCTGCGCGCCGCCGAGTAGGTTGCGCGCAGGTTCCACCCGTGAGGGGCGCTGCCCCGCTCCCTGACGGGAGCCCCCGGGATATTTTCGTCAAGAGGAAGAGGAGGGCGCGATGCCTCCGGCACAGATCACGACCAAGGGCAAGATGAATGCCGAGGAGCGCGCCCGCGGTTGGCGCACGATCCGCGCGGTGCTGCCCTATCTCTGGGCGCATGAAGCCCCGTGGGTGAAGCGGCGTGTCGTCTTCGCGATGGTGATGCTGGTCTTCGCCAAGATCATCTCGGTCGCAACGCCCTTCGTCTATCGCGAGGCGGTCAATGCGCTCTCGGGCGAGGGAACCTCGGCGGCCTGGGCACTGGGCATGGGGGCGGTGGCGATCACCGTGGCCTATGGCGTCGCACGGCTGATGACGGTAGCCTTCGGCGAGCTGCGCGATGCGATCTTCGTGAAGGTGGCGCAACGCGCGCTGCGCCATCTGGCGCTGCAGACCTTCACCCATATGCATCAGCTCTCCTTACGCTATCACATCACCCGTAAGACCGGCGGCCTCAGCCGGATCATCGAGCGCGGCGTGAAAGGCGTCGAGTTCCTGCTGCGCTTCATGCTGTTCTCGGTCGGCCCGCTGATCGTCGAACTGACGCTGGTGGCGATCATCTTCGCGGTCGTGTTCGACTGGCGCTACGCGGCGGTCGTGCTGGTCACCATCGCGGCCTATATCAAGTTCACCTTCAAGGTCACCGAGTGGCGCGTGAACATCCGGCGCGAGATGAACAAGGCCGACACGGCGGCGAACCAGAAGGCGATCGACAGCCTGTTGAACTTCGAGACGGTCAAGTATTTCGGTGCGGCCAAGCGCGAGGCGGACCGCTACGACGAGTCGATGAAGGGCTACGAGACGATGGCGGTGAAGACCGGCCAGTCGCTCGCGGCGCTCAATGCCGGCCAGACGCTGATCATTACGATCGGGCTGGTTACGGTGATGGTCATGGCCGCGATGCAGGTGCAGGCGGGTACCCTGACGGTCGGCGATTTCGTCATGGTGCAGGCCTATATGATCCAGATCACCATGCCGCTGGGCTTCCTCGGCACGGTCTATCGCGAGATCCGGCAGGCACTCGTCGATATGGGCGAAATGTTCGATTTGTTGCAGCAACCGGCCGAAATTCAGGACAAAGAGGGCGCCGATGTTCTGAAAGTGAAAGGCGGGCATATCAGTTTCGACCGGGTCGAATTCGCCTATGACCCGACGCGGCCGATCCTGAAGGGGATTTCCTTCGACGTGCCTGCGGGGCAGACCGTGGCGCTGGTCGGGCCCTCGGGCTCGGGCAAATCGACGATCGGGCGTTTGCTGTTCCGGTTCTACGAGGTGACTGGCGGTGCGATCCGCATTGACGGTCAGGACCTGCGCGACGTGACGCAGGAGAGCCTGCAGCAATCGATCGGCGTGGTGCCGCAGGATACCGTGCTGTTCAATGACACGATCCGCTACAACATCGCTTACGGTCGCGCCGATGCAACGGACGAGGAGATCGTCGCGGCTGCGAAAGCGGCACGGATCCATGACTTCGTGACCAGCCTGCCGGAAGGCTATGACACCGCGGTGGGCGAGCGCGGTCTGAAGCTTTCGGGCGGCGAGAAACAGCGGGTTGGCATCGCGCGCACGATTCTGAAGAACCCGCCGATCTTGTTGCTCGATGAGGCGACCTCGGCGCTCGATACCCAGACCGAGCGCGACATCCAGATGAGCCTGAAGGCGATGGGCGAGGGGCGCTCGGTGATCACCATTGCGCACCGTTTGTCGACGGTGGCTGATGCCGATCAGATCCTCGTGCTCGACAAGGGCGAAATCGTCGAACGCGGCCGCCACGAGGAGTTGCTGGCGCAGCGCGGGCGTTATGCCTCGATGTGGGCGCGGCAATCGGCGGAAGAGGAAGACGAGGCGGAGCAGGGGGCGGCGTAACGCGTGAAGGGCGGCGCCTTACCCTTGGGTGGGCGCGGCCATCCCTGCAAGGCGTGGCGCTTTATCGCGAAAGTCCGTAGGTCGGTCGTGCCTGCGATGACATTGCCAATGCGCCCTCTCGGGGGAGGGTCGGGCGCGGCCCCGGCATTTTCGCAGCTTCACTCCGCCGCGTCGGGCCGTGTCACCAGATGCGGCTTCACGCCGCCTTCGGGCGCATCGTCATCCCAGATGATCTCGCGGCCACGCATCTTGCGCATCGCGCGTTCCAGCGCCAGATCGCGCGCAGCCCGGCTGTCAGCCCCTTGCATCAGCGCCGAAAGCGCGCGGGTCGAGCGGTAGGCACCGGTCTTGAACCAGACGCGAAGCGCAAGCAGCGCAGGCGTCAGAACCAGCGTCAGGACAGTCGCGGTGCCGAGCCCGAACACCACCGCCGTCGCCAGTTGCTTCCACCAAAGCGCCGTCGGGCTGTCGATCGAATAGCCGCCATTGAAGAAGTCGAGCGACAGGCCGAACATCATCGGCGCGAGCCCCGCCATCGTGGTGATCGTGGTCAGCAGCACGGGCCGAAGACGCGCCTCAGCGGTGCGGATGATCGCCTCGATCTCGGGCATGTAGCGCGAGAATTCCTGATAGGTGTCGATCAGGATGATGTTGTTGTTCACCACGATCCCGGCCAGCGCGACGATGCCCACGCCGGTCATGATGATCGAGAATTGCTGGCCCATCACAAGCATCCCGATCAGCACGCCCGCAGTCGACAGGATCACCGCCAGCAACACCAGCACCGAATTGTAGAAGCTGTTGAACTGCGCGAGCAGGATCACGAACATCAGCGCCAGCGCGCCGCCGAAGGCGGTCATCAGGAAATCCTGACTCTCGTTTTGCTCGACCAGATCGCCTGACCATTCGTAGCTGACGCCCGGCGGCAGCGCGGCCTCCGTCTCGAGCCACTTCCCAAGCGCCGCGATCCGCTCGTTGCTTGTGATCGGCTGCCCGTCTTCGTTGGTGAGCCCTTCCTGAACGCCGGCCTTGATGTCGTAGAAGCGGGTCTGGTCGATCCGATCGATCTGCCCGATCTTCGGCTGCGGCGTGCGAGTGATGAAATTCGCAAGCGGTACCAGCCCCTCGGAGGTGCGCAGCTTTAGCGTATCAAGTGTCGACAGCACCCGGTCTTCCTCGGGCAGGCGCACGCGAATCTCGATCTCTTCGTCCGACGATGGTACGCGCATCGTGTCGAGCAGGATGCCGCGCGTGACCAGCTGCACCATGCCGCCGACGGTCGCCACATCCGCGCCGAAGCGGCCCGCGCGAGTGACGTCCACGTCGATCACCCAGTCCATACCGGGCAGGGGGCGCGTGTCTTCGATGTCGGTCACGCCTTTCATCTGCGCCATATGCGCCTCGACCTTCCGCACCGCTTGATCGAGCGCGGCGAAATCATCGCCCTCGAGCCGCAGCTGGATCGGCTTGCCCGAGGACGGCCCGCGATCCTGCGCGAGATATTCGGACTGGATCCCCGGGATGGTGGCGATCTTTGCCATGATCTTCTCCATCACCACATCGCCATCGAGCGAAGGATCGTTCTTGCGCTCTTCCCAGGGGATCATCTCGATCTGTATCTGGCCGATCGTATCGCGCGGGGTCTGTGCGCCGCCGGTGTTCTGGTTCAGCCCGCCTTCGCCCGCGAAGGAGAAGACCGCGCCGACGCCGGGCGTGCCGATCACCATGTTCTCGGCTTGCTGAAGGAGCGCGTCCTTCTCTGTCAGCGAGAGGTTGCCGCGACCGCGGATATAGACGATCGCCTGTTCCACCTCGCTATCGGTGAAGAATTGGGTGCCGTTATTGTTCTTGCCGTAATAGCCGAAGGTCAGGAATACGCCCGCCACGATCACCGCGACCACGATCAGCGGCATCACCGGATTTCCTGCGATGGCGGCGGTGAAATGCCCGAAGGGGCGGCGGCGATACCCCGCATCGATGGGCTTCGGTTTGCCTTGGGGCTTGGCCGCCGTGAAGGTGATCGAGCTGAGCATCGCCGCGAGCACGAAGAGGATCACGCCGGGCAGCGAAGCCAGCAGATCGCCCGAGGCGGTATGCGTGCCCGTGAAGAAGGCCGGGTTGAGCGTCAGCAGCGCGCCGAGGAACACGAGTGCGGCGGAGACCACGGCCAGAAGCAGGCGCAGCCAATAGGGGCGCCCTTTGAGGTGCGCGGCCCCGTTATCCAGTCGTCGGCTCACGCGGCCCGCGACGCCGCCCACGACAGGAAGATAGATCAGCGCCACGACCAGCGACGCCGAGAGCACGAAGATGATCGTGACCGGCAGCATGCCCATGAACTCGCCTGGCACGCCCGGCCAGAACAGCATTGGCAGGAAGGCGCAGAGCGTCGTCGCGGTGGAGGAAACGACCGGCCAGAACATGCGTTTCGCGGCTTCCGTATAGGCGGCCATCGGGCCGGAGCCCTCGGAAATACGCTTGTCGGCATATTCCACCACCACGATCGCACCATCGACCAGCATCCCCACGGCGAGGATCAGGCCGAACATCACGATATTCGAGATCGGCACGCCCATCGCGCCCAGCAGCAGGAAAGTCAGCAAAAACGACGTCGGGATCGCGAAGCCCACCAAGAGCGCAGAGCGCGTGCCCAGCGTCGCAAGCACCACGATCATCACCAGCGCGATCGCGGTCAGCACTGAGCCTTCGAGCTGGCTGACCATTGCGCCCACGGTTTTCGACTGATCGAGCGAGATGCCGACATCGACCGCGCGTTGCAGTGGCTCGGGCCACTGGCTCTCCGCCTCGGCCACGGTCTTTCGCAGCAGGTCCACCGTGTCGATGACGTTGTAGCCCTTGCGCTTGACGATCTGCAGCGCCACCGTCGGCTCGCCGTTGAAGCGCGCGGTGCCGGTGCGATCCTCGAATGTCAGGCGGATATCGGCCAGATCGCCGAGTGTCACGACGCTTTCGCCGTTCTTCTTCACCGGCAGGGCGTAGACATCCTGCGCGGTCTCGAAGGTCGCAGGGATCTTCACCGAAAACGCGCCGCCATCGGTCTCGACCTCGCCCGCCGCGATCAGCTGGTTGTTGGCCTGGACGACATTGATCAACTCGGGCGCAGTGACGTTATAGGCCTCTAGCTTCAGCGGATCGATCACCACTTCCAGCATCTCGTCGCGCTGGCCTGCGATCTGGGCTTCCAGCACTGGCTCCAGCCCCTCGACCTCGTCCTGCAACTCGCGGGCGAGCTTTTGCAGGGTGCGTTCGGGCGCATTGCCCGACAGCGTGACCACGACGATCGGAAACTCCGAGAAGTTGATCTCGTTGATCGAATATTTCTCCGCGCCGTCGGGGAATTTCGCTTCGGCGGTGTTCATCGCGTCGCGGACATCGGCGAGGATTTTGGTCTTGTCCCAGCCGAAGTCGAATTCGAGCATGAGCCCCGCGTAATTCTCCTTCGCGATGCCGGTCATCTTGTCCAGACCGTCGAGCCCGGCCAGTTCGGTCTCCATCGGCTTGACCAGCAGCTTCTCGGAATCTGTGGCCGAGATGCCGGGGAAGGGGACCGAGATGAACAGCATCGGGATCTCGATATCCGGCTCGCCCTCCTTGGGCAGGCTCAGATAGGCTGTCAGTCCCGCGAGGATCGAGATCGCCACGAAGGCGATCACCATCCGCGCGCGCGCTGCGGCCCAATCGACGATGCCGGTCATTGCGCGGCCCCGTCGGTGGAGCCTTCGCCTTGCTCGGTGGGCGTCAAGGACATCGGCTTATCGCGCGCCGCATCGCCCGGCGCGTGATCGACGAGGGTCACGGCCACGGGCGAGCCCTCGGTGACGTAGTCCTGCCCGACCACGATCACCGTGGCGCTTTCCGGCAGGCCCTCCAGCCAGACGCCCTCGGGCGTGTCGCGCAGGAAGTCGACCGGGGCGAAACGGGCCACGCCGTCCACCGCCAGCCGCACGCCCAGCTTGCCCTGATCGTTCAGCGTCATCGCGGAGGCGGGCAGGAAATGAGCCTTGGTCCCGTCGGCGGCAATGATCATCTCGACCGTCTGGCCCTCGCGGATCGATTGGTCGCCATTGGGCGCCTCGGCTTCGATCCGGAAGGTGCGCGTGGCGGCATCCGCCGATTGCGAGACAAAGGTGACCTTGCCCATCACCTCGCGCCCGGTCGCAAGCCGTGCGCCGACCATCGCGCCGGCCTTGACCCGGTCGATCTCTGTCTCAGGGACGTAGCCGACCAGCTTGATCGGATCGAGCTGGATCACGGTGGCGCAAAGCCCGCCCGCCGAGAGTAGCGAGCCAAGTTCGGCGGTATCTTCCTCGATCAGCCCTGCGAAGGGCGCCGTGATTTCGAGCCGCGCCAATTCGGTCTGCGCGGCCTCGACGGCGGCGGTAGCCGCTTCGAGCGCCGATTGCGCGGAAGCGGTTGCGGTTTCAGAGCGGTAGCCGCCTTCCTTCAGCCTCTCGGCGGCGGTGGCGTTCAGCCGGGCCTCGGTCAGCCGTGCCTGCGCCTCGGCCAGTGCGGCCGGGCGCGTGCCAGGATCGAGCTTGCACAGCAGTTGTCCCTTTTCGACCTGCGCGCCTTTGCCCAGCGGTTCGGAAATCACCTTGCCCGTCGTCTCGGCGCGCACTTCGACGCGGCGCGCAGCCTCGGTCTGCCCGCGAGTCAGAACGCCTTGGTCGAGCGGCTGCGCGGTCGAGACCATCGCCTGCACCGGCACGGCTTGGGGGCCGGTCTCCTCTACCTGCTGCGCTTGCTCGGCAGGCGTCGCGGCATCGCCGAGATAGCCCATCAGGCGGTCGCGCTCGAACACCAGAAGGTAGAGCGCGACAAGAACGAGGATCGCGTTGAGGATCGGGACCGGACGCATCGGCGGGCTCCTGTAAATGGGCGCGGCGTTCCGCCTTAATTGGGGACTGAACCGCAGAGTTCAACTTACCGAGAGCGAGGCGTGATCTCAAGGCTTGCATTCCTCAGCGATGCGCGGACCGGAGCGGTCCGTGCGGCCCTTGGCAGCGCCCGGGGAGCCGTGTAAGAGGGGCGCCAAAGCTACGAGGAGACCCGCGCGTGAGTGATACCGACAGTTTCATCGACGAAGTCACCGAGGCGGTGCGTCAGGACAAGCTCTGGGCGGCGTTCAAGAAATGGGGCTGGATCGGCGCGGTGATCATCATCGCGATCGTCGGCGGCACCGCCTGGAACGCGTGGCAGAAGGAAAAAACGCAAGCCGAGGCGCGCGCCTTCGGCGATAAGGTGATGGCTGCCGTCAACGGCGACACCACGGGCGCGGACCTCGCGAAGATTACCCCCGACGGTCCGGGCCGCGCAGCAGTTCTCAAGATCATGCAGGGCGACGCCGCTATCGAGGCGGGCAAGCCCGACGAGGCGATCAAGTTCTTCGATGCGGTCAGCGCCGAGCCGGGGCTGCCGGCTTCGATCAGCGATCTCGCCAAGCTCAAGGCGGTGATCGCGGCGGGCAACAAGATGGACGCCGCCAAACGCGACGCGACGCTGCAGGAACTGGCCACCCCCGGAGCGCCTTACCGCCTTCTGGCGATGGAGCAGCAGGCGGCGGCGGCCCTGTCCTCGGGCGACAAGGAGGGCGCAATCTCGATCGCTCAGCAGATTCTTGAGGACGCCGGCCTCACGCCGGGCTTGCAACAACGCGCGACAGAGTTGATTGTGGCGCTGGGTGGCGAAGTGCCGACCCAGCCGGGGCAGGGCGCTCCGGCACTGCAAGAGTAAAGGGTTGAACCGGCGCGCCTTTCGGATGCGCAGGAGCTGCAAGAGAGCCGAGACAGGCAGGGGGAACAGGCGTGAAGCTGAGCAAGACGATCTGCGTGCTGAGTGTGGCGGCTTTCGTGGCAGGCTGTACCAAGGAAACCATCCTCCCCGGCGAGCGTCTCTCGCCCCGCGACGCGCTGCGCGCCGAAGAAGGGCTGCCGCTGGCTGATGCGCCCGCCCAGCAGTCGCTGCCGATCTCGCTTCCACGTCAGGTGAGCAATGCAGAATGGCCGCAACGTGCGGGTTCGGCGACCCATAGCCTGTTCAACGCGGCGATCGGAAACGGCACGACGCCGGTCTGGTCCGCCGATATTGGTGCGGGCAATGCGCGCCGCTACCGCATCACCGCCGATCCGATCGTGGGCGGTGGCAAGATTTACACCCTAGACAGCCAGGCCCGCGTCACCGCAACCGCGACGAATGGCGGGCGCGTCTGGCAGGCCGACATCACGCCGCCCGGCGACCGCGAGGGCGACGCCTCGGGCGGCGGGATCGCCTATGCCAACGGCACGGTCTACGTGACGTCCGATTTCGCCGAGCTCGTCGCGATCGACGCGGCCACCGGCGGCATCAAGTGGCGGCAATATTTCGACGCAGGCATCGGCGGTGCGCCGACCGTGAAGAATGGCGTGGTCTACGTGGTCGCCCGCGACTCCTCGGCCTGGGCGATCCGCGCCAGCGACGGCAAGGAAATCTGGCAGGTGCCGGGTGCGCCGTCCGCTTCGGGCATGACCGGCGTCTCCTCGCCCGCGGTGACCGACCGCATGGTGATTTTCCCGTTCTCCTCGGGCTTCCTGAGCGGCGTTCTGCCGCAAAGCGGGATGCAGATGTGGAACTCCAAAGTGCCGGGCGCACGTCCGGGCGTGGGCTATGCCAATATCGTCGATCTGACGGGCGATCCGGTCGTGGTGGGCGATACCGTCTACGCGGGCTCCTCGGCGGGCAAGCTGGCGGCCTTCGACGTGAATTCCGGCGATCGTATCTGGACCGCGACCGAAGGGGCCAACAGCCCCGTGCAGGTTGCGGGCGGCTCGATCTTCCTCGTTTCGGATCAGGGCAAGATCGTGCGGCTTGATGCCAAGACCGGCGATCAGATCTGGTCGAAGGATCTGCCGTACTACACCAAGGACAAGCCGAAGCGTCAGCGCGACATCGTCGCGAGCTACGGGCCCGTTCTTGCCGGCAACAAGCTGTTCGTCGCGTCTTCCGACGGCGTTCTGCGCGTGTTCAGCCCGATCGACGGCAGCCTCATCGGCCAGGCGAAGATCCCGGGCGGGGCTGCGACCGATCCGGTCGTGGCGGGGCGCACCCTCTACGTCGTCGGCGGCGATGGGAAACTGCACGCTTTTCAGTGAGCCCTTTAGGGTGTAAGGGGGCCGCTTACGACCGCCCAAGGAGGGCATCATGAGCTTTACCCTGGCCATCGTGGGCCGCCCAAATGTCGGAAAATCGACGCTGTTCAACCGGCTTGTCGGCAAGCGACTGGCGCTTGTCGACAACATGCCCGGCGTCACGCGTGACCTTCGCGAGGGCGATGCGCGTCTGGGAGATCTGCGTTTCATCGTGATCGACTCGGCCGGTCTGGAACTGGCCGAAGACGACAGCCTTCAGGGCCGTATGCGGCGCCTGACTGAACGCGCCGTCGAAGAGGCCGATATCTGCCTGTTCATGGTCGACGCACGCGTGGGCGTGACGCCGGCCGACGAGATTTTCGCCGATATCCTGCGCAAGAAGAACGCCAACGTGATCCTCGCGGCCAACAAGGCCGAAGGGGCGGCAGGCGATGCCGGCGCGATGGAGGCATGGAGCCTTGGTCTCGGCGAGCCGCTGCGGATCTCGGCCGAGCATGGCGAAGGTTTGGACGATCTTTACACCGCGCTGGTGCCGCTGGCGGACGAATTCGCCGAGCGCAATGCCGCCAACGCGCCGGTCACGGATGTGGTCATCGACGAGGAGCTTGAGGAAGGCGACATTCCTGCCTACCAGCCGCCCTCCGCCACGAAACCGCTGCAGCTTGCCGTGATCGGACGCCCCAATGCGGGCAAGTCTACACTGATCAACAAGATTCTGAACGAAGACCGCCTGCTGACCGGCCCCGAGGCAGGCATCACCCGTGATGCGATCTCGGTCACCGCCGATTTCATGGGCACGCCGATGCGGATCTGGGACACGGCGGGGATGCGCAAGAAGGCGCGCGTCACCGACAAGGTCGAGAAGCTGAGCGTGGCCGATGGGTTGCGCGCCGTGCGCTTCGCCGAGGTGGTCGTGGTGCTGCTCGACGTCAATATTCCGTTCGAGACGCAGGATCTCCGGATCGCCGATTTCGCCGAGACCGAGGGCCGTGCGGTCGTGGTCGCCGCGAACAAGTGGGATCTCGAAGAAGACAAGCCCGAGAAGCTGAAGGAACTGCGCGAAGCGTTCGAACGCCTGCTGCCGCAGCTCAAGGGCGCGCCGCTGGTGACCGTCTCGGCCAAGACCGGCAAGGGACTCGACCGGCTGCACAATGCGATCCTGAAGGCCCATGAGGTCTGGAACCGCCGCGTGCCGACCGCGAAGCTGAACAACTGGCTGACCGCGATGACCGAGGCGCACCCGCCACCCGCGCCCGGCGGTCGCCGGATCAAGCTGCGCTACATAACCCAGGCGAAGACCCGTCCGCCGGGCTTCGTGGTGAAATCGACCCATACCGACAAGATCCCGGAGAGCTACGAGCGTTACCTGATCAACGGCCTGCGCGAGAGCTTCGACATGCCGGGCACGCCGATCCGCCTCTACATGCGCGATCAGGGCAAGACGAACCCTTACAAGGATCGCAAGAAGTCGATCCCGTCGCGTCTGAAAAAGCACGTCGATGCGAAGAAGCGCTCCGCCCACAAAGAATCGGCGCGTAAAGCGCGCGAGGCGAAGAAGGGCGAGTGAGCGACTGAGCTGGAATGAAAACGCCCGCCGGAGGATATCGAGACTCCGGCGGGCGTTTCTAATTCGGGAGATGTGGACGCGGCTTAGAGAAAGCCCAGCCGATCGAGTGCCGCTTGGGCCCGCGCGCGCTCTTCGGTCGAGCCCGAGAGCGCACCCGCATTGATCTCCGCCATCAGTTTCGAGAGCGTCTTTTCCCGACGCATCGCAATGATCTGCTCGGGGATCTGGTCCTCGCCGATCTCAAGGATGCGGGTCATCAAGACGCTGTCCCGCTTACGCGTGATCGTTACCGACATATGCAGTTTCCCCTGCGACTCACTTCGTACACGGAAACGTTAACAACGTTCCCGCCCCGAGTCTCGCGTCGCCGCGTCGCAGCGTCAGACCAGTTTCCCGTCCACCAGCCGCGTCTTGCCGCCCAGATAAGGGTGCAGGCAGGCGGGCAGGGTGACCGAGCCGTCCTCTTCCTGACCGTTCTCCAGCACCGCGATCAGGCAGCGCCCGACCGCGAGGCCCGAGCCGTTGAGCGTCGCGATGAACTCGGGCTTGCCGCCGCCTTCGGGCTTGTAGCGCCCGTTCATCCGCCGCGCCTGGAAGGTGCCGCAGGTGGAGACCGAGGAGATTTCGCGATAGGTGTTCTGCCCCGGAAGCCAGACCTCGAGATCGTAAGTTTTCTGCGCGCCGAACCCCATGTCGCCGGTGCAGAGCACGATGCGGCGATAGGGCAGTTCCAGCGCCTCCAGCACCGCCTCGGCGCATTTGGTCATGCGCTCGTGCTCGTCGATGGCGGTCTCGGGGGTGCAGAGCGTGACCATCTCGACTTTCTCGAACTGGTGCTGACGCAGCATGCCCGAGGTATCCTTGCCTGCGGAGCCGGCCTCCGAACGGAAGCAGTTGGTATGGGCGCACATGCGCTGGGGCAGGGCGGAGGCCTCCATCACCTCGCCATTGGCGTAGTTCGTCAGAGTGACCTCGGCGGTGGGGATCAGCCACCAGCCGTTGGTGGTCTGATAGCTGTCCTCGGCGAATTTCGGGAGTTGGCCGGTGCCCATCATCGCCTCGTCGCGCACCAGCACGGGGGTGATGTTCTCGGACAGCCCGTGTTTGTCGACATGCAGGTCGAGCATGAATTGCGCGAGCGCCCGGTGGACGCGGGCGACTCCGCCCTTGAGTACAACGAAGCGCGAGCCCGACAGCTTCGCCGCCGTCTCGAAATCCATCTCGCCACCCACGGCGGACAGCTCGAAATGCTCTTTCGGGTCGAAGGCGAACGCGCGCGGCGTGCCCCAGCGGCTGACCTCGACATTCTCGTCTTCGTCCGCGCCGGTGGGCACGTCGGCCAGCGGCAGGTTCGGGATCGTCATCAGCAAATCGCGGACCTTCGCGTCAAGCTCGCCCGCCTCGGTCTGCATCTGCGCCACTTCGGCCTTCTTCTCGGCCACCAGCGCGCGCAGGCGCTCGAACTCGGCTTCGTCGCCCTTCGCTTTCGCGGCGCCGACCTGCTTCGACGCGGCGTTCTGATCGGCTTTCGCGGTCTCGGCTGCGTGGATCGCCGTGCGGCGTGCTTCGTCCATTGCGAGAATCTCGCGCGAGAGCGGCGAGAGCCCGCGCCGCGCCAGTTGCGCGTCGAATTCTTCGGGGTTTTCGCGGATTGCGCGGATATCGTGCATCTCACCATCTCCAAGACTGTTGCGGGAACGGCTTTAGCGCATGAAAGTGAAAGCGAAAACCCCCGGCGATGCGGCCATGACACAGGTCAAGGCAATAGAAACTGTGCGGTGCTTGTATTCTGTCGGGTGAATACATATTCAATAACCGGAATATAAATCCGCAGGCGCAGGGGCGCGCCGGTAAGGGAAGGGAACCCGAGATGACGTTGAAGCTTCTGCCATTGGCATTCGCCGCGTTGATCCTGCCGGGAATCGCGCTGGCGCAGGACGGGGCGATCACGGTCGAACCGCAGGTCGTGACCGATTGGAAATCTGTCTATGGGCAGGTCGAGGCGAAGAACACGATCGCGGCACGTGCACGGATTTCCGGCACGATCACCGCGCTGGACGTGACCGAGGGCGACGAGGTGAAAGCCGGTCAGGAGATCGGCAAGATCACCGACCAGACGCTCGATTATCAGATCGGCGCGGTTGATGCGCAGATCAATGCGCTCGAAGCGCAGCTGGAGAATGCCAAGACCGAGCTCAAGCGCGGGCAGGAATTGCAGGCCCGCGGCGTGTCGACTTCGCAGAATGTCGATCAGTTGCAGACGCAGGTGAATGTCTACGAAGGCCAGATCGCGGCGCAGAAAGCGCAGCGCAAGGTCTATGAGCAGCAGCAGGAATTCGGCACCGTTACGGCGCCGATCGACGGCAAGGTCGTGACCGTTCCGGTCACCAAGGATGCCGTCATCATGGGCGGCGAGACGATCGCGACGATCGGCGGCGGCGGGTTTTTCCTGCGTCTGTCGATCCCCGAGCGCCACGCCGACACGCTGCACACCGGCGACACGATCCTGATCACCGATCCCGACGGGAAGGAGATCGAGGGCAAGCTCGCCAAGATTTACCCCGAGATCGAGGGTGGCCGGGTGCAGGCCGATGTGGAAGTGCCCGATCTGGATTCGCGCTTCGTCGGCGCGCGGCTTCTGGTGAAGCTGCCGATGGGCGAGCGAGAGGCGCTTCTCGTGCCGCAGGGATACGTCTTCAACCGCACGGGGCTCGATTTTGTCCGCGTGAAGGAAGAGGGGGGCACCTATCTGCGTACGGTCGTGCCGGGGGTGCATGTCACGAGCGATGGCAAGGACATGGTCGAAGTTCTTACCGGTCTGAACGCCGGCGACACGGTGGTGCCGAACGATGAGCAATAACCAAGGCACCGGGCCGGAGATGCCCGAGGACGACGAAATCCACGGCAAGCTGGGTATCGCGGGCGGTCTGACGAAATCCTTCATCCGCTCGGCGCTGACGCCGCTGATGATCCTCGCCGCCGTGGCGGTCGGTCTGGTCGCGCTGATCTCTCTGCCGCGCGAGGAAGAGCCGCAGATCTCCGTGCCGATGGTGGATATCCACCTGCAGGCCCCGGGTCTGAAGGCGCAGGACGCGATGAAGCTGGTGACCGAGCCGATGGAAACCATCGTGCAGGGAATCAACGAGGTCGAACACGTCTATTCGCGCACTCAGGACGATTATTCGCTGGTGATGGCGCGCTTCAAGGTCGGCACCTCGTCGGATGCCGCCATCCTGCGCGTGCATGAAAAAGTCCGCGCCAACATGGACAGGATCCCAAAGGGTATCCCCGATCCGGTGATCGTGGGTCGCGGGATCGACGATGTGGCGATCGTCTCGCTGACGCTGACCGGCAAGGACGGCGCGCAGGTCGACAGCGATGAACTCACCCGCGTCGCGCGCGAATTGCAGACCGAGGTCACGAAAATCGAGAATGTCGGCCTGACCTATCTGGTGGGCGACGCAACGAGCGAGATCCGTATCGAGCCCGAGCCCGACAAGCTCGCGCTCTACGGGGTCACGCTGCAGCAGCTGTCGAACAAGGTCACGCAGGCGAACCGCGCTTTCAACACCGGCAATATCCGCCATGAGGGCAAGCAGATCAGCCTCTCGGCTGGCGAGACGCTGACCGCGCCTTCCGAGATCGCGGGGCTCCTGCTAACCACCCGCGACAATCGCCCCGTCTATGTCGCCGATGTCGCGAAGGTCTCCTACGTGCCCGATGCCTCGGATCATATCGTCTCGAACGTCCAGCGCGACGCGGACGGCAAGATCGAGCGCACGCCGGCCGTCACCCTCGCCATCGCCAAGCGGGCGGGATCCAACGCCGTGGTCGTGGCCGAGCATATCCTCGACCGCATCCACGAGCTGCATGGCCAGCTGATCCCCGATAATGTCGAGGTGAAGGTCACCCGCGACTATGGCGAGACAGCGAACGAGAAGGCAAACGAGCTGCTGTTCCACCTTGGCCTCGCGACGATCTCTATCGTGGGTCTGGTGCTGCTGGCGATCGGCTGGCGCGAATCCATCGTGGTGGCGGTGGTGATCCCGGTGACGATCCTGCTGACGCTGTTTGCCGCCTATATCATGGGCTTCACCCTCAACCGCGTGTCGCTTTTCGCGCTGATCTTCGCGATCGGTATCCTCGTCGATGACGCCATCGTGGTGATCGAGAATATCGCGCGACATTGGGCGATGAAAACGCCCGGCTCGCGCGTGACCAAGGCGATCGAGGCCGTTGCCGAAGTAGGCAACCCCACCATTGTCGCAACCCTGACCGTTGTGGCCGCGCTGCTGCCGATGCTGTTCGTGTCGGGACTGATGGGGCCTTACATGTCGCCCATCCCGGCGGTGGCCTCGGCGGCGATGATCTTCTCCTTCTTCGTGGCGGTGATCATCACCCCGTGGCTGATGGTGAAGGTCGCGGGCAAGGCGCAGCTGCATGGCCATCACGGCGATGACGACACCTATGGCGGTGAACATGCCGGCGGCAGGCTCGGCCGGATGTACAGCGTCGTGGCGCGCCCGATCCTGAAAACGAAAGCGCGCTCGGGGCTGTTCCTGCTGGTGGTGTCGGTGCTGTCCTTCGGCTCGCTGGGGCTTCTCTACACCAAGCATGTCACGGTGAAGCTGCTGCCCTTCGACAACAAGTCCGAACTCTCGGTCGTGGTCGATATGCCTGCGGGCACCTCGGTCGAGGGTACGGATGCGGTCGCCCAGCAGGTGGCCGAGATCGTGACCAAACTGCCCGAGGTGCTCTCGGTGCAAACCCATGCGGGTACCTCCGCGCCGTTCAACTTCAACGGGCTGGTGCGCCACTACTACCTGCGTGCGCAGCCCAATCAGGGCGATGTCGAACTTCAACTCGCGCCGAAAGGGGAACGCGATCGCACCAGCCACGAGATCGCTCTGGAGATCCGCGACAAGATCAAGGCGATCAAGCTGCCCGAAGGCGCGAGCCTGAAGACGGTCGAACCGCCGCCCGGTCCGCCGGTGATCGCGACGCTTCTGGCCGAGGTCTATGGCCCCACGCCCGAGGCGCGCCGTGACGCGGCCCGCCGGATCGAGGACGCCTTCAAGCAGGTGCCCTATATCGTCGACGTGGATAACAGCTTCGGCATCCAGCCCGACAAGCTGCGCGCCACGGTCAATTCCGACGATCTGGAGTTCTATTCGGTCTCCGAAGGCGATGTCTGGGACACGCTCGGGATGCTGAACGGTTCGACCACCGTGGGCTATTCCCATCGCGGGCAGGAGCGCCAGCCGATCCCGATCGTGATGGAGCGTTCGAAATCGAACAAGGTGATGAACGAGGAAACGCTCTCGACGCCGATCCCGGCCAACGTCCTGCCCGGCGCGCGCGGCGTCGTGGAGCTTGGCGACGTGGTCAGCGTCGACAAGGAGAAGGCGTCCTATCCGATCTTCCGCCATAACGGGCGCGAGGCCGAGATGGTCACCGCGGAACTCGCCGGCAAGTTCGAGGCTCCGCTCTACGGGATGCTTGCCGTCGATGACGCGATCAACAACATGGATTGGCCGAAAGGCGAGAAGCCTGTCGTGTCGCTGCATGGCCAGCCGCAGGACGAGAGCCACGTGACGCTTCTGTGGGACGGCGAATGGGAGGTGACCTGGGTGACCTTCCGCGACATGGGCGCAGCCTTCGCCGTGGCGCTGCTTGGGATCTACATCCTCGTCGTCGCGCAGTTCGGCTCGTTCCGGCTACCGCTGGTGATCCTGACGCCGGTGCCGCTGACCTTCCTCGGTATCATGTTGGGCCACTGGATCTTCCACGCGCCATTCTCGGCCACGTCGATGATCGGCTTCATCGCGCTGGCAGGGATCATCGTGCGTAACTCGATCCTGCTCGTGGACTTCATCCGCCACGGCAGCCATGAGGGCAAATCGCCGATCGAGGTACTGATCGAGGCGGGCGCCATCCGCTTCAAGCCGATCCTGCTGACCGCGATCGCGGCGATGATCGGTGCGGTGGTGATTTTGGCCGACCCGATCTTCCAGGGTCTCGCGATCTCGCTGCTGTTCGGCCTGCTCAGCTCGACCCTGCTGACGGTGCTCGTGATCCCGGCGATCTACCGGATCTTCAAGACCTGATCCGGTCACTGACCTGAAACGCAAAACCGCCCGCACGTTTCTCTCGTGCGGGCGGTATTCTTTGCGCGGTCGACGCGCCCCCTTTTCCTTCGCAGATATATCCCGGGGAAGAATGGCGAAGCCAGAAGGGGCAGCGCCCCTTACTCCGGCTGCCGTTCGGCCCAACCTGCGAAGACTTTCTCCAGGGCGACGACGGCGTAATAGAGAAGGATTCCGAGGAAGGCCAAGGCGATCAGCACTGCGAACATCAGCGGGTAATCCCCGTTGGTCTGGCCCGACAGGAACAGCGCGCCGAGGCCCTTGCCGTGGGGCGAGATGATCTCGACGAGGTTGGTGCCGATGAAGGCCAGTGTCACCGAGACTTTCAACGCGCCGAAGAACTCGGGCAGGGTTTTGGGCAGGGCGATCTTGCGGAAGATGGTGAATTTCGAGGCCCCCAGCGCGCCGAGGATATCGCGATATTCGGGCTCCAGCGTGGACAGGCCGATCCCTACTGACACGGCGATCGGGAAGAAGGAGATCATGAAGGCCATAAGCACGGTGTTGAAGTCATGCGCGCCGATGAACAGCAGCGCCAGTACCGGCACGACTGTCGCCTTCGGCACCGCATTGAAGCCCACCAGAAGCGGATAAAGTGCATCGCGCGCGGTGCGCGAAAAGCCCATGAGCATGCCGAGGAAGGTGCCAAACACGATCGAGATCGCAAGCCCTGCTACCGTCCGCCATAGCGTCTGCCAGCTATCGATCAGGAACAGGTTCCAGTAGCGCATATAGGCGGCGGGCAGGTCCGACGGCGAGGCCATGACGTAGTTCGGCCAGCCATTCGCCCAGACGATGAATTCCCAGATCGCGAGGAAAGCGACGATCGACAGGATCGGGGTGAAGATTTTCTTGGCGTCCATCAGTGTACCCCCGCGTCGCGGCCCTGAGCGATCCGGATTTGGTCGCGCAGGAGATGCAGCATCTCGACGGCTTTCGGCTCGTAGAGAACGTCGATCGTGCGATCCTTCGGCAGGTCCACATCCAGCACGTATTGCGTATGCGCCGGGCGGCCCGAGAGGACGATGACCTGATCGCCGAGGAACACGCTCTCGCGCAGGTCATGGGTGATCAGTACGGCGGTGAAAGGCTCGGCGGCGCGCAGTTCGCGCATCGTCTGCCACAGATCCTCGCGGGTGAAATTGTCGAGCGCGCCAAAGGGCTCGTCCATGATCAGCACATCCGGCTTGTGCACGATGGCGCGACAGAGCGAGGCGCGCTGGCGCATCCCACCGGACAGTTCCGACGGGCGCTTGGTCTCGAACCCCTTCAGGCCCACCATCTCCAGCAAGTGCTCGGCGCGCGCGGCCTTCTCGGATTTCGCCATGCCCGGAGCCACGATCTCCAGAGGCAGCATCACGTTCTCGATAATCGAGCGCCATTCCAGCATCACCGGGTTCTGGAACGCCATGCCGACGGTCTTGCGCGGGCTGGTGACCTTCTCGCCATGAAGCCAGACCTCGCCGCGGTCGGGTTTCATCAGCCCCGCCACCAGACGAGTGAGGGTGGATTTGCCGCAGCCCGAGGGGCCGACCACGGCGCAGAACTCGCCCTGCGGTACGCGGATGTCCAGTTGGTCGAGCACGGGCAGGGGGCCATGCTTGGTTTGATAGGCGTGGGTCACGCCGCGAATGTCGATGAGATTTTCCATGAGGGTCCGGCGCGAGAAGGCAGAGAATAGGGGCGGGTGCATCCGCGGCGCCCGCCCCTGCAGGATGTCGGGTCAGTCGATCTTCCGCTCTGCCGCGTCGGGCAGGTACGCGCTGTCGAAATAGAGAGCCGCATCGGGCGCGTTCTGGAACTCGTAGACGGTTTTCGTCTGCTCGATCGCGGTGGCCATCCGGTCCGCGTCGATCCCGCCCATACCGTTTTCCTTGACGTAATCGGTCAGGACATTGGCATCGATTGCCATTTGAAGTCGCTCGGTCTCCAGATCCTTGTCGGCGGCTGGGTTGCGCTTGAGAAGCGCGTCCACGGCCTTGCCCGGATCGGCCACGGCGGCTTTCCAGCCCTCGGCGGTCGCCTTGATGAAGCCGGTAATCTCTTCGGGATGCGCCTTCGCGTAATCCGTGTTCACGATGATCGCGTTGCCGTAAAGCGCCACGCCGTAATCGGCCATCAGCAGCACCGACTGGTCCTCCATGCCCACGCCCAGACGCTTGAGATTGAGCGTCGAGGAGAAGGAGAAGCCGGTGACTGCATCGACCTTGCCCTCGGTTAGCATCGGCTCGCGCGTTGGGAAGCCGACCGGTTCGACCTTGATCTTGTCCATGTCGAGGCTGGCTTCCTTGGCGAAGATCGGGAACTGTGCCCAGGCGCCATCCGGGGGCGGCGCGCCCAGCACTTTGCCTTCGAGGTCTTTGGGCTCGTTCACGCCCTGCGACTTGCGGCCGACCACCGCGAAGGGCGGCTTGTCATAGACCATCATTACGGCGGTGACGGGCGCGCCGGGGTTCTGGTCGAGGAATTTCATCAGTGAGTTGATATCGGCGAAGCCCACCGGATAGGCGCCGGTTGCCACTTTCGGGATCGCGTCGAGCGAGCCCTTGCCCTCGGAGATTTCGACCTCCAGCCGGGCCTCGCCGTAGAACCCCTCGTCGATAGCGAGGAAATAGGGCGCCGAGGGGCCTTCGAATTTCCAGTCCAGCGCGAAAGGCATCTTGGTTTCGGCCTGTGCCAGCGTGGCCGAGAGGCCGAGCGCGAGCGCCGCGAAAAGTCCCGGTTTGATGTGCAGCATGATATCCCTCACTCCGTTAATCCGTTTTCGCCCCGATCCTGACCGGCGGTGCGCGGGGGTAAACTCAAACCGCGCGCGCCATGCGAGCAGGCGAGGCGCTCACGGTTCCGTGATTAAGTTTTGTGCGGGGTGCTGCGCAAATGCAAGAAAATTGGGCGCTACATTGGCGCGCCCTCAGAGGGCGATCTCGAGTGGAAGGAACCCGTTCGCATCGACCGGTCCGGGTTCGGCTTGCAATCCGACTTGCGCGAGCTCCGACAGGTAGGCCGATGCGCCGGGGCCCGTATGATACAAGGCGCGCGCGCCGGGCAGGGGAGCGAACCGCCAGATCGGCGGCGCGTCGATGCGGAGCGGTCCTTGCTGCGCATCGATTTCCTGCAGCAGCAGGTCGCGCACGCGCATCGGCTCCGGAGCGAGGGAGACGGGACGACCCCGCTGCTTGAACCCGCCGCCGCCGGAGAGACGGAAATCGTTGCTCACGACGATGAACCGGTCTGTATCACTGACGCGGGCACCCTCGTGGCGCAGGTCGCGGATGCGTCCCCGTGCGGCCGTGTTCAGGCTGCCATCCGGGCGGAAGCGCGGTGGCTGCGACAGGTCAATCTCGTAGGTAAGCCCCGCGATCACGTCGAAATGGTAACTCGCGAAGGCGAAATCGCAGAGCATCCGCAACCGCCCGTCGGCGCGCTGCTGGTTGTAGATCGAGACCGCCTGTTCGAGCCAGTCGCGCAGTTCCGCGCCACTGAGTTCGACCGCGGCGACCATGTTGTTGAACAGGTAGATGTCGTCGAGATGGCTCATCCGCAGCGGGCCGGCAGGGATGTCGATGAAATGCGCAGAGCCTGCCGTACCGCCCGATTTGAAGCTCGACGCAGCGCCGAGTAGGGGCAGGTCCGCTTCGGGGCGTCCAGCGAGCTTTTCGCGGGCATATCGCCGTTTCGCCGCGATGGTCAGGGCGAGTGTCCGGTCCGGCGCGATCTGGGTGAAATAGCTGTGCAGCGGCTCCGCGGTGGTGCCGATGGGGCGGCGGATGTGATCGAGCGTGCGGCGATGGGCGCGGGCCGAGGAGGCAAGCACGGCCGCGCTGTCCGGCCCGCTCTCGCCCTGCGCTGGGCGCAACTCCGCCCGGTGCGCCGCGAGTGCCCAGCCTTCCTTCCGTTTTTCCAGAACGAGATCGAGCACTCCCAGATGCGTCCCGCCGGCCCCGGCGTTGAGCGCGGGCTTGCCGTGAAGCGTGCCCAAAACCGGATCGATCCCCGCGAAACTCGGACGGGAGGGATCGGGAAAGCGCAGGTGGTCATGCCCAGCCAGCACGATGTCGATCCCGTCGAGCTGCGCGATCGTGACTGCCGCCCGCTCGGCGGCGGCGGCCGAGCCTTGCGGCGCGTTCTGATCCAGCGGCAGCGGAGAAATCCCCGTATGGGCGAGGGCGACGACCAGATCGGCCCCGGCTGCACGGATCAGACGCAGCTGCGCCTTCATCGCCTCCAGAAGTGAGGAGGTCGAAAGCTCGGCCTCGGGTCGCGTCTCGAGCCACGCAAGGCTGGGCGGCGGCAGCACGCCAATCACCGCGACCCGCAGATGTCGCTCGGTACCGTGACTGTCGGCAAAGCGGCGTTCGATCATCGCCCAAGGCCGGATCGGCGTATCCGACGAGGCATGCAGATTGGCGCAGACGGTGGGAAAATCCGCGGTTTCCAGAGCGCGCTCGAGCGACGCCAGCCCGAAATCGAATTCGTGATTTCCAAGCGCGGCCGCGTCGTAGCCCAAAGCGTTCATTGCCGCGATCATCGGATTTTCGCCGTCGTGGCTGTCCGCCGTCTCTTCCGGCTCGCTCCAGAGCTGGGTCAGGGGCGTGCCTTGAAGGAAGTCGCCGCAATCGAACAGCAGGCAATTAGGGGCTTCGCTGCGCGCTTGCGCAATCTCCGAAGCCAGCGCTGCCAAGCCTCTGCGCGGGGCCGGGCGGTCATTGAAGTAATCGTAGCCCCGCGCTTGACCATGCAGATCGGTCGTCTCAAGAACCCTCAGCGCGAGTGTGACGCGCTGATCCGAAAACTGGCCGGGCCAATCCCGGTCAGACAGTTTCCCCATGTGATCCCCTTGGCCCGTAATTGACCTTTTATCGTTTAAATGCCGCCCCTTGGCGGTCGTGTGTCCCACACGCAAGCTAGAGTAGAGGTCGGTCGTTTGCCAAGTTTTAAATTGACGTAACGCGTTTGCGAGGTCCGGGCACGTGGCGGCTCTGGCTTGCGCGTCACCTGATCGGCACTGGTCTCCGGCTGGCGCCCCGTGGCATGGGTAGGGCGATCCGCAGGAGTTTTTCATGCCGCCCGATTCCCTCGCCGACGCGCGAAAGCCGATTTCTCAACCCGCCCGGCTGTCTCAAGGACGCGTGCTCGATTCGCGGGGCTTGGCCTTTGCGGAAGCGCCGGGTGCGCTCGAGCGGGCGGCCCATCTGCGGGGCGATGCAGAGCGGCTCGCGGAGCTGCGCGCAGGCGAAGCGGCGCGGGTGGTTGCGCTTTGGCGCGGGCGTCCGCTGTTCGCGCCCGAAGGGCTGCACCTTCTGCGCGCGGGCGAGGCGGCGCTCGAGGCGATGCCGGGACCGGAGATTTTCCTCGGGTGCCACGACGGGTGTGCTCTGTTTTCCCGCGATGTCTCGGCTTTCGAGCCCGAGGGTGAACGACCCGACGGGGCGGCCTTCTTCGACGCCTCCGAGCAGCGCCATCCCGATCTGCCTGACGATATCGTCTTCGCCGAGCTGCGTGGCCGGATGGGGTTTCTGAGCCCGGTCGAGGCGGAGATCGCCGCCACCGCGCGCGGGCTCGTGGAATGGCACCGGACGCATCGTTTCTGCTCCACCTGCGGCGCCGAAAGCGAGCCGGAGCAAGCGGGGTGGCATCGGCGCTGCCCGGTTTGTGAGCGGCACCATTTTCCGCGGACCGACCCGGTCGTGATCATGCTGATCACCGACGGCAACCGGCTCCTGCTGGGGCGCGGCCCGCATTGGCCCGAGACGATGTATTCCTGCCTCGCGGGCTTCATGGAACCGGGAGAGACGGTCGAGGCCGCCGTGCGCCGCGAGGTGTTCGAGGAAAGCGGCGTCGAGGTGGGGGAGGTCTCTCTCGTCGCTTCGCAGCCGTGGCCGTTCCCGGCCTCTTTGATGCTGGGGTGTCGCGGCGTGGCGACGACGACCGAGATCACCATCGACCCGGTCGAGATCGCCGATGCACGCTGGATCAACCGTGAGCGTCTGCTGCAGGTTGTGGCCGGGCGCGACCCTGAGATCTCCGCGCCACGCCAGGGCGCGATCGCCGGTTGGCTGATGCGCGAGTGGCTTGCAGATCGGCTGGAATGAGGCCAGTTTGCCGCGCACGGCGCGCCGCTCCCCGGTGCCCTGACTGCTGATCCGAGGAATTCGTCTCATGAAATTGTCGACCCGCACCGATATTTCCGCGCCCGCCGGTTTCGTCTTCGGACGGCTTGCGGATTTCGGGAGCTTCGAGCGGGTGGCGATGCGCCGCGGGATCACGCTGAAACGGCTCGATACGCTGAACGAACCGGGTGCAGGCATGTCTTGGGATATCGGTTTCCGTTTTCGTGGCAAGCAGCGCCAGATGATCACGGATGTGAAGCGTTTCGAAGTGCCGGAACTGATCGTCTACGAGGGCGTTTCGAACAGTTTCGAGGCGGTGATGGATTTCGATCTCACGGATCTGTCGCGAACCCGGACGCGGTTGCAGGTGGGGCTGGAGTTGAAGCCGCGCAGTCTCGGCGCGCGGCTGATGATCCAGTCGGCCAAGCTCGGCAAGGGCAACCTCGAACGCCGCTTCAAGGAACGGATCGAGCAATTCGCGCAGGATATCGAGCGTCAGCACGAGAAGATCGCCTGACGCCCGGCCCCCTCAGCTTTTGCGTTCCGGTGCGGCCGGGTAGACGCCCAGAATTTCCAGATAACTGGTGAAGTAATCCAGTTCCTCGAGCGCGCGCGCCAGCGCCGGATCGTCGGGATGGCCTTCGACATCGGCGTAGAACTGTGTCGCGGTGAAATGCCCGCCGACCATGTAGCTTTCGAGCTTGGTCATGTTCACGCCATTGGTCGCGAACCCGCCCATTGCTTTGTAGAGGGCTGCCGGGATGTTGCGCACCCGGAAGACGAAAGTGGTCATCATCTTCTCGCCGCGCGGGCGGGTGTCGGGCTCGGTGCCCATGATCAGGAAGCGCGTGGTGTTATGCGCGTGATCCTCGATATGCCGGGCGAGGATATTGAGGCCATAAGTTTCGGCGGCCATGTCGGAGGCCAGCACGCCGACGCTGCGGGTCTGCGCCTGCACGAGTTCGGCGGCCGCGCCCGCACTGTCGGCGGCGGCCTCGCCCCGGATTCCGTAGCGCGCGAGGAAGCTTGCCGCCTGCGGCAGAAGCACCAGATGCGCGCGGACCTTTTCCAGCTCCTCGATCTCCACGCCGGGCAGGGCCATCAGGCTGATATGCACGCGCACGAAGGCCTCGTCGAGGATATGCAGCCCCGATTCCGGCAGCAGGCGGTGAATGTCGGCCACCCGCCCGTAGGTGGAGTTTTCCACCGGCAGCATCGCGAGATCGGCGTCGCCTTTCTTCACCGATGCGATCACGTCCTCGAAGGTGCGGCAAGGGACCGGTTCGAGGTCCGGACGCGCGTCGCGGCAAGCCTGGTGCGAATACGCGCCCAACTCGCCCTGAAAAGCGATCCGTCCGGTTCTCGGCGTTTGTCCTTGGCTGCTCATGGGCAATCCCCCCGCACTGATCTCGTCTCGCGCCCCTGCCTAGCCCGTGCCTGCGCGGAAGGGAAGAGCCGGGGCGCAGAGGGCTCACGCTGCGTCATCCCCCGGTCACTCTTCGGAAATCCGATCACATCTGGTAAAGTTCGCTTGATCTAAAGGGCCCTGTGCGGATAGATGCGCGGGACGACGACGCATATCAGGGACGAGACATGTTCAACACGATGACCTTCACCAAGGCGGCGGGCGCGTTTCTGGGCGCGTTGCTGTTCTTCCTGCTTACGGCCTGGGCCTCGAGCGCGCTCTACACCGTCGGCGAAAGCCACGACGCTTCGGGCGGGAGCGAGCACGCGATGAAGGACATGATGTCCGCAGCGCCCGGCGATCTACTGGCCGCGCCGGAAGAAGGCGATGGCGCCGCGAAGGAAGAGCAAGTCGCACAGGTCGAACTGGGCACTGGCGATGCCGCCAAGGGCGAGAAGATCTTTGGCAAGTGCAAGGCCTGCCATTCGCTCGAAGGCAAGAACGGTGTCGGCCCGCATCTCGACGGTGTGGTCGGTCGCCCGATCGCTTCGGTCGCGGATTACTCCTATTCGGACGCGCTCAAGAGCCATGGCGGCGAATGGACGCTCGAAGCGCTCAACGAGTGGCTGACCAACCCGAAAGACTTCATCCCAGGCAACAAGATGTCCTTCGCCGGTCTCAAGAAGCCCGAAGACCGCAACGACGTGATTGCCTACCTGCAAGAGCATTCGAACTGAGGCAAGTCCTCAAGAAATCTCTCAAGGCCGCCTCTTTGGGCGGCCTTTTGCATTTCCCGCCGTGCTTTACAGATTCGTAACTTGCTCCCTGCGCGCTAAGGCTTTTAGCTAGGCAGACGCGAAAACGCTTTGGAGCAGGGAGCAGGAGTGCATGGCAAAAGCGCGAGTGGCGAGTAAAGCGATCGATCTGGATTGGACGCAGGTGGCGCCGCGCGCGCTGAGCGGGCTGGTTGCAGCGGGTCTGATCTGGGCGGGGCTGGCTTTCGGCGCACATGCACAGGATAGCACCCAGGGCAGCGACACGATCACCTCCTACGGGATCGCGACGCTGGGGCATCTGAAGTATCCCGCCGATTACGCCCATCTCGACTACGTCAATCCGGATGCGCCCAAGGGCGGGGAAATTTCGGAATGGGCGCCGGGCGGCTTCGACAACTACAATCCCTATTCGATCCAGGGCCGAGCGGCCGCACTGTCCTCGGTGCCGCTGGAGTCGTTGATGGAAGGTACCGCCGACACGGTTGGCGAGCTTTACTGCCTGCTCTGTAAAAGCCTCGAATATCCGCCGAGCAAGGATTGGGTCACCTTCACCCTGCGCGACGGGATCAAGTTCTCCGACGGCACGCCGCTGACTGCGCAGGATGTGGTCTTCTCCTACGAGCAGCTGCGCGACAAGGGGCTGAGCTCTTTCCGTGCGGTGATCGCCCAGCAGGTCAAATCCGCTAAGGCGATCGACGACAAGCACATCCGTTTCGACTTCCAGCCCGATTACCCGCGCCGCGATATCATCCAATCGGTTGCGTCGCTGCCGATCTTCTCCAAGGCGCAGTTCGAAAAGGAGAACATCGACCTGTCGCAGACCTCGCCGGTGCCCTTCATCGGCTCGGGCCCCTACATGTTCGACAGCGTCAAAAGCAATCGCGCGATCACCTGGAAGCGGAATCCCGACTATTGGGGCAAGGACCTTCCGATCAACAAGGGCCGCTCGAATTTCGACAAGATCCGCGTCGAGTATTTCGGCGATTACCAGTCGGCCTTCGAGGGCTTCAAATCGGGCACCTACACCTTCCGCAACGAAGCGAGTTCGATCATCTGGGCCACCGCCTACGACTTCCCGGCGATGCAGTCGGGCGAGGTCGTGAAGGCGGAACTGCCCAACGGCAACATCGCCTCTGGGCAGGGCTTCGCGATCAATCTGCGCGAGCCGAAATTCGACGATATCCGCGTGCGCGAGGCGCTCGGTCTCGTCTTCAACTTCGAGTGGTCGAACGACACGCTTTTCTACGGGCTCTATGATCGGGTCGAGAGCTTCTGGGAAAACTCCAAGCTGCAGGCGCAGGGCAAGCCCTCGGCGGAGGAGAAGAAAATCCTCGAACCGCTCGCCAAGGATCTGCCTGACGGCATCCTGACCGACGACGCGGTGATCCAGCCGGTCTCGGGCAAGCGCCAACTCGACCGCAAGAACATGCGCAAGGCGGCGAAGCTGCTCGAAGAGGCGGGCTGGACCGTCGGCGACGACGGGATGCGCCGCAACGACAAGGGCGAGAAGCTGACCGTTGCGATCCTCAACGACAGCCAGACCTTCGATCGTGTCATCAACCCTTATGTGCAGAACCTGCGCGCGCTCGGCATCGATGCCAGAATGGACCGCGTCGACGACAGCGAGTATGAAAACCGCCGTCGCAGCCACGACTTCGACATGATCACCACCCATCTGGGGCAGGACGAAATCCCCGGCTCGAACCTGCAGCAGTATTTCGGCTCGGGCTCGACCGATGACGTGTTCAACGCGATGGGGCTGAAGAACCCGGCGATCGACAAGATGATCCGCATGGTCGAAGAGGCGAACACCGAGGAGGAGCTGTTGCCGCGCGTCCATGCGCTGGACCGCAGCCTGCGCGCCCTGCGTTTCTGGGTGCCGCAGTGGTTCAAGCCCACCTACACGGTCGCCTATTACGACATGTACGATCACCCGGAAAAACTGCCGCCCTACGCTCTGGGAGAACTGGATTTCTGGTGGTATGACGCCGACAAGGCCAAGAAACTGAAAGCGAGCGGCGCGCTCTGAGCGACCGCCGATAAACGAGCAGAGGGCCGGTCATGGGCGCCTATATCCTGCGGCGATTGCTGATGGTGATCCCCACCTTGCTGGGAATCATGATCATCAACTTCACGCTGACGCAATTCGTCCCCGGCGGGCCGATCGAACAGGTCATTGCCCGCGTTCAGGGCGAGGCGGATTCGATGCGCAACATCTCGGGCGGTGGGGATGCGGGCACGCAGAACCAGGGCGGCGTCGAGGATAGCGGCTATCAGGGGGCGCGCGGCATCTCTCCGGAGCTGCTCAATCAGCTCGAAGTGCAGATGGGCTTCGCGCGGATCGTCTGCGATGACGGGTTCACCGGCACGCCCGATCTGGCGGACCCGGCCTGCCACAAGGAGAAGATCCCGGCCTGGCAGCGCTTCGCGATCATGATGAAGGGCTACCTGACCTTCGATTTCGGCAACAGTTTCTTCCGCAACGAGAGCGTCGTGAACCTCGTGATCGACAAGATGCCGGTCTCGATCACGCTGGGCCTGTGGTCGACGATCCTCGCCTATATCATTTCGATCCCGCTGGGCATCCGCAAAGCGGTGCGCGATGGCACCCCGTTCGATACTTGGACCTCCGGTGCGATCATCGTGGGCTACGCGATCCCGGGGTTCCTGTTCGCGGTGATGCTGATGGTGCTGTTCGCGGGTGGCAGCTATTTCAAGATATTCCCGCTGCGTGGCCTGACGTCGGATAATTTCGATCAGCTGACGATGATCGGCAAGGCGCTCGATTACCTGTGGCACATCGCGCTGCCGGTGACGGCGACGACGATCGCGAGCTTCGCGACCATGACGCTGCTGACGAAGAACTCCTTCCTCGACGAGATCAACAAGCAATACGTGATGACCGCCCGCGCCAAGGGCTTGGCCGAGAAGAAGGTGCTTTACGGGCACGTCTTCCGCAACGCGATGCTGATCGTGATCGCAGGCTTCCCGGCGCAGTTCCTCGGCATCTTCTTCGGTGCCTCGATCATCGTGGAGACGATCTTCTCGCTCGACGGTCTGGGGCTGCTGGGCTTCCAGGCGGCAGTGGAGCGCGACTACCCGGTAATCTTCGGCACGCTCTACATGTTCGGGTTGATCTCGCTCGTCGTGAACATCATCTCCGACATGATGTATGTGTTCGTTGACCCGCGGATCGATTTCGAGAAAAGGTCCGGCTGATGGCATTGTCTCCTCTCAACCAACGCCGCTGGCGCAACTTCAAGGCCAATCGCCGCGCCTTCTGGTCGGCGATCATCTTCGCGATCCTGTTCGTGGCCTCGATGTTCGCGGAGTTCATCGCGAACGACAAACCCATCGTGGTCAGCTACCGCGGCGAGCTGTATTTCCCGATCTACAACTTCTACCCCGAGACCGCCTTCGGCGGCGATTTCCGCACCGAGGCGATCTATCGCGACCCGACCGTGCAATGCCTGATCGAGACCGGCGGCACCGAGGGTTGCTTCGACGCGGACGACCCGAAGGCTTTCGCCAACGAGGCGCTGAAGACGGGCAAGGTCGATGGTGAGAAGATCGAGAAGGGCTGGCTCCTGTGGCCGCCGATCCCCTACAGCTACAACACGATCAACGATGTGGGCACCGCGCCCTCGGCCCCCGATGCCGATCACTGGCTGGGCACGGATGACACCGCGCGCGACGTGCTGGCGCGGGTGATCTACGGCTTCCGCACCTCGGTGCTGTTCGCGCTGATCGTGACCGGGATCGGCTCGATCATCGGGATCGCGGCGGGCGCCGTGCAGGGCTATTTCGGTGGCAAGGTGGACCTGTTCTTCCAGCGTATTCTGGAGATCTGGTCCTCCACGCCCGCGCTCTACGTCATCATCATCCTCTTCGCGATCCTGGGCCGAAGTTTCTGGCTCCTTGTCATGGTCTCGATCCTCTTCGGCTGGCCCGCGCTGGTCGGCGTCGTCCGGGCCGAGTTCCTGCGGGCGCGCAATTTCGAATATGTCCGCGCTGCTCGGGCGCTCGGGGTGTCGGACCGGGTGATCATGTTCCGCCACATCCTGCCCAATGCGATGGTGGCCACGCTGACCATGCTGCCCTTCGTCATCACCGGCGCGATCGGTGCGCTCGCCTCGCTCGACTATCTGGGTTACGGCCTGCCGTCCTCCGCGCCGTCGCTTGGGGAGCTTGCGCTGCAAGGCAAGCAGCACCTGCAAGCGCCGTGGCTGGCCTTCTCGGCCTTCTTCACCTTCGCCATCATGCTCTCGCTTCTGGTCTTCGTCTTCGAGGGCATCCGTGACGCGTTCGATCCCAGAAAGGTGTTCCGATGAAACCGGTTCTCGAGGTCGAAAACCTGAAGGTCGCCTTCAGCTCCGAGGGCAAATTCACCCCGGCCGTGAAAGGCGTTAGCTTCACCGTGAACGCGGGCGAGACCGTCGCGCTGGTGGGCGAGTCCGGCTCGGGCAAATCCGTGACCGCGCTCTCGACCGTGGCGCTGGTCGGCGGCAATTCCAAGGTCGAAGGCTCGATCCGCTACGAGGGTCGCGAGATGGTCGGCGCCTCGGAACGTGAACTGATGCGGGTGCGCGGCAACGATATCAGCTTCATCTTTCAGGAGCCGATGACCTCGCTCAATCCGCTGCACACGCTGGAAAAGCAGATCGGCGAAAGCCTCGCGCTACACCAGGGCGTGACCGGCGAGCAGGCCAAGAAACGCATCATCGACTTGCTCGACAAGGTCGGCATACAGAACCCGGCAGACCGGCTGCAGGACTATCCGCACCAGCTTTCGGGCGGGCAGCGCCAGCGCGTGATGATCGCGATGGCGCTCGCCAATGGGCCGGACCTGCTGATCGCTGACGAACCCACGACCGCGCTCGACGTGACGATTCAGGCGCAGATCCTCGAACTGCTGGCCGATCTGAAACGCGACATGGGGATGAGCCTTCTGTTCATCAGCCACGACCTCGGTGTGGTGCGCCGCATCGCGGACCGGGTCTGCGTCATGCAGCATGGCGAGATCGTGGAGCAGGGGAAGACCGAAGACATCTTCGCCAATCCCAAGCACCCCTATACGAAGAAACTGCTGGAGGCCGAACCCACCGGCCGCGCCGAACCGGTGCCCGAGAACGCGCCCGAACTGGTGCGGACCGAGCATCTGAAAATCTGGTTCCCGATCCAGCGCGGTTTGCTGCGCAAGACCATCGGTCACGTGAAGGCGGTGAACGACGCCTCGCTTTCGGTGAGGGCAGGGGAGACGCTGGGCATCGTGGGCGAATCCGGCTCGGGCAAGACCACGCTCGCGCTCGCGATCATGCGGCTCATTCCCTCCGAAGGGCCGATCATCTACGAGAACCAGGACATCTCCAGCTGGCAGGCGAACAAGCTGCGCGCGCTGCGCCGCGACATGCAGATCGTGTTCCAGGATCCCTTCGGCTCGCTCTCGCCGCGTATGACGGTAGAGCAGATCATCGGCGAAGGTCTGACCGTCCACGGCGTCGAGCCGGGCCGCAACCGCCGCGAGATGGTCGCCGAGATCATGGAGGAAACCGGGCTCGATCCATCGATGATGGAGCGCTACCCGCATGAATTCTCGGGCGGGCAGCGCCAGCGGATCGCCATCGCCCGCGCGATGATCCTGCGTCCCAAGGTGGTGGTGCTGGACGAGCCGACCTCCGCGCTCGACATGACGGTGCAGGTGCAGATCGTGGACCTGCTGCGCGACCTGCAGAAACGCCACGGGCTTGCCTATCTGTTCATCAGTCACGACCTGCGAGTGGTGCGCGCGCTCAGCCACAAGATCATGGTGATGAAGCGCGGCGACGTCGTCGAGGCGGGCAACGCGGCGGAGGTCTTCGCCAATCCGCAGACCGCCTATACGCGCCAGCTGATGGTGGCCGCTTTGGGGGAGAGTTCGCTGACCCCCGAGATTGCATGAAGATCCTCTTCGTTCACCAGAACTTCCCGGGCCAGTTCGTACATCTGGCACCGGCTCTGGCCGCGCGCGGGCATGACGTTCTGGCTCTGACGGTCGAGACGAACCAGCGCCCCTCGCCGGTGAAGGTGGTGAAATACCGCAAGCCCGAGCCGGTCGAGATGTCCTCGCGGCTCACGCGCCTTTACGCCGAAAGCGCCGCGCGCGGGGCAAAGGTCGCGCTGGCCGCCCGGCAGCTACGCGACAGGCACGGCTATGTGCCGGACGTGATCTTCGGCCATTCCGGCTGGGGTGAGACGCTGTTCCTGCGCGAGGTCTGGCCCGAGGCGAAACTGCTGGTCTATGCCGAGCTGATGTATCGCACGACCGGGATGGACACCGATTTCGACGCGGAATTCCAGAAGCCCGGCCTCGAGACCCGGATCTCCACCACCGCGCGCTCGGCCCATCTGGTCCAGTCGATGGTACAGGCCGATGCGGGGCTTGCCCCGACCGAGTTTCAGGCCGAGACCTTCCCGCCGGAGCTGCGCGCCAAGCTCACCATCTGCCATGACGGGGTGGACTGCGCGCGGCTCGCGCCGAACCCGCAGACGCATTTCACCGTGCCCGGCACCACGCTTACCTTCCGCCCCGGCGACGAGGTTCTGACCTTCGTGAACCGCTCGCTCGAGCCCTATCGTGGCTATCACTCCTTCATGCGCGCGCTGCCCGATGTGCTTGCGGCGCGGCCCGAGGCGCATGTGCTGATCGTGGGCGAGGAGGGGCAAAGCTATGGCGGCCCGCCGAAGGATGCCAGAAGCTGGAAACAGAAATTCTTGGGCGAGGTGCGCGACCGGCTGGATATGAATCGCGTGCATTTTCTGGGCCGCATCCCTTACGGCGATTACGTCGACATGCTCCATGTCAGCCGCACCCATGCCTATCTGACCTATCCCTTCGTGCTCAGCTGGTCGCTGATGGAATCGATGGCCGCCGGATGTGCGATCGTAGCCTCGGATACCGCGCCGGTGCGCGAGGTGATCACCGACGGGCAGACCGGGCGGCTGGTGGATTTCTTCGATATTCCCGGTTGGTCGAAGGCGCTGGCCGAAGGGCTGGCGACCCCGCAAAAATTCGCCCCGATGCGAGAGGCAGCCCGCGCCCATATGTGCGAGCGTTACGATCTGCGCACCCATTGCCTGCCGCGCCTGATCGCCTTCGTCGAGGGCGCGATCGCCACCGCCTGATCGCGATGCCGACACCAGACGGACTCGACTCCGCATCCCGCGAGACCTAAAAAGAACAAAGCGCGAACAAATGACTCGAACTCTAGGCTCAGCGACATGCTCGACGGGCGCACACGGCGTATTCTCACCCTCTGGTTTCCCCGGCTGGCGAGCGACCGGGTTCTTCGGGCACGAGCCGTTGAGGGGCCCTTCGCGCTGGTCCTGCGCGAGGGCAATACCGACCGGCTGCACTGCCTGAACGCCGCGGCCGAGGGGCAGGGGCTGGCGCGCGGCATGGCGCTGTCCGAGGCCCGCGCCTTCTGCCCCACGCTGCAGACCGCGCCTGCCGATCCCGCCCGCGAGGCGCAATTCCTCGAAACGCTGCGCCGCTGGGCCACGCGCTATTGCCCTTGGGTGGGCTTGGATGGCGAGGACGGTCTGGTGCTCGACATCACCGGCTCGGATCACCTTTGGGGCGGTGAAGAGCCGATGATGGCCGAGATGATCGCCCGGCTGGAGCGCGCCCGGATCACCGCGCGGCTTGGCCTTGCCGACACCCGCGGCGCGGCTTGGGCGCTGGCGCATTTCGCGCCCGGTCGGGCCGCACCCGGCGCGCGGCTCTCGGCTCTGGGCAAGCTGCCGGTGGCCGCGCTGCGCCTGCCGCATGAGACGGTGACAGGGTTGCAGCGGCTGGGACTGCGCGAGATCGGCGATCTGACCCGCACGCCGCGCGCGCCGCTCGTGCGCCGTTTTGGCGCGGGGCTGATGGCGCGGCTCGATCAGGCCTTGGGCGATCTGCCCGAACAGGTCTCGCCCGTGGCCGATCCGCCCCATTACGGGACCCGCCTGACCCTGCCCGAACCGATCGGCCAGCAGGCCGATGTGATGGCGGGGATCGAACGGCTGCTCGATCGGCTCTGCGCCAAACTCAAGGAAAACGAAGTTGGCGCACGGGTGCTCTGCCTTACCCTGCGCCGCGTCGATCAGGCCAGCCAGGAGGTCGAGCTGCGCTTGGCCACCCCGCTCAGCGACCCCAGCCGGATCGCGGCCCTCTTCGCGCGCGGCATCGAGGATATCGACGCGGGCTTCGGGATCGACCAGATGCGCCTCGCGGCCACGCAGGTCGAGGCGCTCCCCGCCCGCCAGATCGGCACCATCGCCACCGAGCGGCGCGACAGGCTGGGCGATCTCATCACCCGGATCGGGCTGCGCATCGGGCTGGAGAACGTCCAGCGCTACCTGCCTGCCGACAGCCATATCCCCGAGCGCAGCTTCCTGATTGCGCCTGCCGCCTTCACCGACCCCGAGGGCAACTGGCACCAGCCGCACCCTCGCCCGCTGCGGCTGTTCCCGCCGGAGCCGCTCATGTCCGACGCCCCCGATCCGCCGCGCCGCTTCCGCTGGCGCCGCCAGTCGCTCAGCGCGGAACGCATCGAGGGGCCGGAACGGCTGACCCCGGAATGGTGGTTCGACGATCCGAACTGGCGGCGCGGGATGCGCGACTATTGGCGCGTCGAGACCGGGCAGGGGCTGCGGCTCTGGATGTTCCACACGCCGCAGGATCCCGGCTGGTATGTCGAGGGGGTCTTCGCATGACCGCTCCCTTCGCCTTGGTCGAAATATCCCGGGGGGCGCCCGACGGGCGCGGGGGCAGCGCCCCCTCCACGGTCGTGACCACCGCCAACACGCCCGCCATTCCGCTCGCCTATGCCGAGCTTTGCACCACCTCCAACTTCACTTTCCTCACCGGGGCCTCGCATCCCGAGGAACTGATGGTGCGCGCCGCCGAACTGGGGCTGGAGGCCATCGCGATTACCGACCGCAACTCGCTCGCGGGCGTGGTTCGGGCGTTTTCGGCGCTCAAGGAACTCAAGCGCGAGATCGGTGAGGCGCTGCGTATCCGCTCGGAACTGCAGCGCGACGAAAGCTCTCGCCAGCCCATCGGCTCGCCACAGGATCTGGCCCGGCCGACAACCGCAAAACTGCCGAAGCTGATCGTCGGCGCGCGGCTGGTGCTGAGCGATTGCCCGGTCGAATGGGTGGCGCTGCCTACCGACCGCGCGGCCTATCACCGGTTGAGCCAGCTTCTTACCCGCGGCAAGCGCCGGGCGGGGAAGGGGGAGTGTTACCTGACCCGCGCGGATCTGCTGGAGGGCTGCGCGGGGATGATCCTGATCGCCCTGCCGCCCGCCGATCTGGCCCGTGCCTACCGCCCGCTACAAGAGATGCGGCGGCGCTATCCGGGGCAGGTCTTCCTTGGCGCGCCGCCGCGTTATGACGGCTCGGATCAGCGCTGGTTCGACGCTTGCGCAGCGCTCGCGCTGAGGGCCTCGACGCCGATGGTGGCGACCGGCGATGTGCTGATGCATCGCGGGTCGCGCCGGCAGCTGGCCGATGTGCTGACCTGCCTGCGCGAGGGCTGCACGATCGACGCGCTTGGTACCCGCGCGCTGCCCAATGCCGAACGGCGTCTGAAGGGGGCCGAGGACATGGCGCGGCTTTATCGCCGCCACCCCGCAGCCCTGCGTCGCAGCTGCGAGATCGCGGCGCGCTGCGGCTTCGATCTCGACGAACTCAGCTACGAATATCCCGACGAGGTCGCTCAGAACGAGCCCGCGCAGGACCGGCTCGACCGGCTCGCCCGCGAGGGGTTGGCGCGGCGCTCTCCGGGGGGCATCTCGGAGCGGCACGCAGGCCTGCTGGAGAAGGAACTCCGCCTCGTCTCCGAACTGGGCTTCGCCGCCTATTTCCTCACCGTCCATGACATCGTGAGCTTCGCCCGCAGCCGCGGCATCCTGTGTCAGGGGCGCGGCTCGGCGGCCAATTCGATCATCTGCTGGGCGCTCGGGATCACCGATGTCAGCCCCGACCAGATCGGCATGGTCTTCGAGCGGTTCATCTCGAAATATCGCGGTGAGCCGCCCGATATCGACGTCGATTTCGAGCATGAGCGCCGCGAGGAAGTCATCCAGTGGATCTACCAACGCTACGGCCGCGGCCGCGCGGGGCTTTGCGCGACCGTGATCCATTTCCGCACCCGCGCCGCGATCCGCGAAGTGGGCAAGGTGATGGGGCTGAGCGCCGATGTCACGGCAAGCCTCGCGGGCCAGATCTGGGGGATTTCGGGCAAGGGGCCGGACCACGCGCGGATGGGCGAACTGGGCCTCGACCCCACCGATCGGCGGCTGTCGCAGACGCTGAAACTGATCGGCGAGATCATCGGGTTTCCGCGCCATCTCAGCCAGCATGTCGGTGGCTTCGTCATCACGAAAGGCCGCCTCGACGCGCTTTGTCCGATCGAGAATGCCGCGATGGAGGGGCGTACCTGCATCGAATGGGACAAGGATGACATCGACACGCTGGGCATCCTGAAGGTCGATATTCTCAGCCTCGGGATGCTCACCTGTATCCGTAAGAGCTTCGAGCTGCTGGCGGGGCACGAGAAGCTCGATATGTCGCTCGCCACCGTCCCGCAGGAGGACGCGCCGACCTATGAGATGCTGTGCCGCGCAGATGCGGTGGGGGTGTTTCAGGTGGAGAGCCGGGCGCAGATGAACTTCCTGCCGAGGATGCGCCCGCAGACGTTCTATGACCTCGTGATCGAGGTCGCCATCGTCCGTCCCGGTCCCATTCAGGGCGGCATGGTCCACCCCTATATCAACCGCCGTCAGGGCCGCGAAAAGGTCGATTTTCCCTCGAAGGAGCTGGAAGGCGTCTTGGGCAAAACCCTCGGCGTGCCGCTGTTTCAGGAACAGGCGATGCAGATCGCGGTGGTCGCTGCGGGCTTCACGCCCGAAGAGGCCGACCGCCTGCGGCGCTCGCTCGCGACCTTCCGCAAGATGGGCACGATCGGTACCTTCCGCGACCGGTTTGTCGAAGGGATGCTGGCGCGCGGCTACACGCCCGATTTCGCCGATCGCTGCTTTTCCCAGATCGAGGGGTTCGGCGAATACGGCTTCCCCGAGAGCCACGCGGCGGCCTTCGCGCATCTCACCTATGTCTCCTCCTGGCTGAAGTGCCACCACCCCGCGATCTTCGCCTGCGCGCTGCTGAATTCGCAGCCGATGGGCTTTTATGCGCCTGCCCAGATCGTGCGCGATGCGCGCGAACATGGGATCGAGGTACGGCCCGTTTGCGTGAACCATTCGGGCTGGGACAGCTCGCTGGAACGCCGCGCGGACGGGGCCCTGGCGCTGCGTCTGGGCTTTCGTCAGATCAAGGGATTTCGCGAGGAGGATGCGGGCTGGATCGTCGCAGCCAGGGGCAATGGCTACCCCGATCCGGAGAGCCTGTGGCTGCGCGCGGGCACGCCTCCACATGTGCTCGAACGGCTCGCCGAGGCCGATGGATTTGCCGGAATCGGCCTCACGCGGCGCGATGCGCTTTGGGCCGTGAAGGCGATCCGAGCCCCCGCGCCGCTGCCGCTTTTCGCAGATCCGATGGACGGGGAAGGAGGGCGCGAACCGGCCGTGGAGCTGCCCGCGATGCATCTGGGAGAGGAGGTCGTGGAGGATTACGTGGCCCTCAGATTGAGCCTCCGCGCCCACCCGATGGAGCTGCTGCGCCCCGCCATTCCCGGCCTCACGCCGCATTGCGAATTGATCGGCACGCCGCAAAAGCGGGTCACGGTTTGCGGCCTCGTGATCACCCGCCAGCGCCCCGGAACGGCTTCCGGCGTGATCTTCATCACGCTGGAAGACGAGACTGGCGTGAGCAATGTCGTGGTCTGGCCGAAGCTCTACGAACGGTTCCGCCGGGCGGTGATGGGCGGGCGTCTTCTGCGGGTCTCGGGGCGGCTCGAACGGGAGGGGGCCGTGGTCCATCTGATCGCCGAAAAGATCGAGGATCTCTCCCCGCGACTGGCCGATCTGGGGCACCCGCTCGACGACGTTCTGGGCCTCACCGCACCCCAAGCGGATGACGCCCCCAGACCCCGTCCGCAGACCACCGCACGTCATCCGCGAGAGCAGGCGAAACGACTTTTCCCGAGCCGGGATTTCCACTGAAATCCGGTCTCTATCGGCCACCGCGCGACACATTTCCCGTTGCGGCGATTCGCCTCGCTTTGAACGCAATTGTTCCCGCTACGTCAGGAAAGTCTTGTGGATAAGTTCGATTGTTGACGCAGGGTAATGCTCGTAAGCATTTGAAGATATTTCAAAATGATCGGCTTTCGCGTCCTGTGGATACTATTTCCGTTGCAATATTTCTGCGTAGGTTCAGCCTAAAAGAGAACAAAATTTCGTCAGAAGGCGGAACCGCGTTCATATCGCAACTTTGGGAGGGAGCTTGCCGAAACCGGTGAGCTTCAGGCGCGTCTTGTCTTTGTTCGGCTTGACCAGTGTGACCAAATTCCTGCGTCGGACCCGCTCCGACGTGCAGGATGACGTCGGTCTGGCCAATGAAGGCGCGCTCCACGAAGCCGATAACACCCTTCACCGCGAAGAAAATTACCGCATCGAGGCCCTCGAGCCGCGGCTTTTGCTCTCGGCGGACCCGGTGTTCGGCGAATTGGCCCGCGTTGCGGCGACCGCACATCAAATCGACCCGATCGAAGGGCTTTCCGCCCTAGTTCAGACCGTCGATGACCTGCATCAGCAGGACGAATTGGCAGCCGATCACGATCCCGAGGAAGGCCCGCAAAGCGATGTGGCCTGGCCCGAGGATTGGGCGCATGAGCCGGAAGTGGCACCGCTCGAAGCGGTCGCCGAACCGGCACGCGAACAGGCTGCAGCGCTGCTGGAAACGGCAGCGGACCAGCTTCATTCCGGCGGTTTTCTGACTGCCGTTCAGGTGCAGCAGCTGCTGGAATCGGCGCTGTCGTGGCTGGAAGATATGCCCCATGCAGGGCAGGACCCGATTGGCAGTTCCGTGGCGGACCTGACGGGTCACGAGGCGACCGGCCCCCCGGCTGCGACCTCTAATACACTGGAAAATAACGAAAACACTGACAGTCCGGACGCCGGGTCTGTCACTGCTGGCTCCGACGATACCAGCGAAAATCAAGGGGATAGCCCGGCTGACGAGGGCGCAGAGCCGCAATATCTGCTTCTCGACGCCACCGCGGACAGCACCGATACCGGCGCTGCGGATATCACCGAGGCTCAGGTCGCCCCGATCTTCCAGGAAGCCCTCGCTCAGTGGGCCAGCCGCACCGACGCGGCGATCCTGTCGCAACTCACCTTTACCATCACCGATCTCGAGGACGGCGCACTCGCCCGTATCACCGGCACGCTGATCGAGATCGACGCCGACGCTGCCGGGGCCGGTTGGTTCATCGACGCGACGCCCGCCGACAGCTCCGAATTCGATCTGCTCGCAGGCGACCGTCTGGTGGCGACGGACGGTGCGGCCTCCGAGGGCGTCGACCTCTACACGGTTCTGCTTCACGAGATCGGCCACGCACTCGGCCTAGACCATGATGCGGACGCTGCGGTGATGAGCGCGACGCTCGGCACCGGCGAGCGCATCGGTCTTCCCGACGCGGCCCCGAGCCTCGGCGCTCCGGTCGCCGGCGCGATCTCGGAAGCGGGTGGCGCGCTCGACGGCACCGCCGACAGCAACCTGACCTATACCGTGAACCTCGACGGCACCGTCACCGTCAACGGCACGACCTATGGCACGTCCGGCGCCCCGATCACCTCGGTCGCGGCAGGGGCCGGCCTCAGCGACACGATCGAGGGGCCGGATGCCGCGACGGTCTGGACGATCACCGGCATCAACGAAGGGTCGCTGAGCTGGAACGGCCTCACCATCACCTTCACTGGGGTCGAGCGTCTCGAGGGTGGCACCGATGCCGATGCCTTCGCGATCGACGGGCCGGGCTTCGTCACTGCAGGCTTCGCGGGCAATGCCGGGCTGATGGAAATCTCGGTCGGCGATTTCGTGAGCCTCGCGACCAGTGACGGCGTCGGCGCGCCGATTGGCTATACCACCAATACCGGACTCGACGGTGTGCTCTACGAAGTGGGCACCGGCACGACGACCGCCGTCACCGGCGGTCTCGAGGTCACCACCATCGCGCTCACCAGCGGCTCGTTCTTCGCGGGCAGCGGTGCGAACGGCTACTTCACCCTCGGCCAGCCCAACAGCTCGGTCGGCTTCGCGGTCGACAACCTCAGCTTCTCGGTCAAGATGATCCGCGAGACCGCGACGGGCCGCCAGTGGGTGATCGCCAATGGCGCGGTCGATGCGCTGGGTCTGGTGAATGTCGACGGCGTGACCGCCACGCTCTCGAACGGCACGCTGGAACTGGTGACCTCGCAACTGACCGACCCCAACGATGCGCTGAGCGCCAAGCTCGTCGTCTCCGCGATCGACAGCGTAGCGACGGGCGCGACCGCGCCGCTCGCGAAAGTGTCGGGCAACGTGACGCTGGCCATCGGCGGCGAGGTTCTGATCGCGGGCGGGTTCAGCTTTACGAAGACCATCGTCAGCGGCCTGACCGGCGCGACCGACACGATAGGCGATCTGATGGTCTTCGGCTTCGACGCGGTCAAATTCTTCGCGGGCACCGGTGCGGTCTTCGACACGAGCGGCCCGGTCACCGTCGACACCACCAACGCCTTCGGTTTCTCGGTCACCGGCTTCACCGGCACGTTCGCGGTGCTGAGCGCGGGCGGCACCACCTATACCGGCATCGACTTCTCCTTTGCCAACGCGACCCCGGTCGGTATTACCGGGCTGACCGCCGAGGTGAGCAATGTCGCGGTGCAAGTGAACACCGCGTCGGGCGTCGCTACCCCGCTGAATTGGGATCAAGGCGCGCTGAGCGATGCCGGGCTGACGCTGAACGGTGCGCTCACCAAGGTCGCAGCCACCGCGACGCTGATTGTGAATGACGCGGTCTATGTCAGCGGCACCTTCGCCCTGGAAAGCTCCGCCAAGACCGGCGTGACCTTCAATGGTGCATCTGAGGATGGCGATTACTTCACCCTCTCGATCATCGGCGGGCGCCTCTTCGCGGGCGTCGGCGCCGAAGTCTCGGGCGGCAGCTACGACCTGACCAATGCCACCGGCTTCGAAATCCCGACGCTCAATCTCACCCTGGCCATGTTCACCGTGACCTCGGCTGGGGCGAACCTAGGCCAGAAGGTCACCGCGCTGGAACTCTCGACCTCGGCGACGCTGCACGGGATCAGCAACGTGACCGCGTCCGTCGATGCGCTCGACGTGACCTATGCCAGCATGGCGTTCGACTGGACGCAGGTCGGTGGGCCGAGCTTCAGCTTCGACAGCACCTTCTCGGGCTTCACGATCGATGTGCGCGCGGTCTTCGCGATCAAGAGCACCGTCCTGCTCGCAGGCGATATCGCGATCACGGTGACGAAGCAGACCATCGCCGCGGCGGATAATCCGCTTGGTACCGATCTGACCGATGCGCAGGTGATGACCTTCGCGCTGGCGGACGGCTACATCTTCGTGGGCAGCGGTGGCAGCTTCACCACCGATGTCGACGGCAAGGTCAACGGGCTGACCCGCGATGGCGACAGCAAGCTGGTCGGCACCGGCTTCGGCGCGGAAGGCGTGCTGTTCGAATTCGCCTCGGTGAACAATGTCGATGGCACGACCGGCGCCGTTCTGAACGCCTGGAGCGCGATCAAGCTCCATGTCGGCACGGTGGAAGTCGCGGGCATTCCGGGCTTCACGCTTGCAGTCAGCGATTTCGTGGTCGAAGTGAATGCGCCCGATACCAAGGGCGGGATGAACCCGACGGTGATGACCTGGAAGGGGCTCGATCTGGGCACGACGCTTGCGCTGACCGACGCCACGGACGGCTTCGACAATACCGAGCGCTTCTTCATCGGCGCCACCATCGACGAGCTGAACATCTCGGATACCGTGCTGCTGACCGGCGGCTTCTCGGTCGAGAAGACCGCGGGCACCTCGGTCGGCGGCGTCACCGGAGATCTGCTCTACATCACGCTTACCGATCTGGACCTCTTCGCGGGCTCGGGCGCAACCATCGGCGCGAGCGGGCTCGACACCACAAATGCCATCGGCTTCTCGGCGATGGGTGGCAATTTCTACATCGGCATCCTGACCACCACCGACCCGACCCCGGTCAGCTATACCGGCGTGTCGGCGAGCCTCGCGAGCCTCGGTCTGGTGAATGTCGAAGGCGTGACGCTGGACCTTGCGAGCCTGAAAGTGCTCTACAACTCGGTCAGCGATAACACCCTCTCCACTCTCGACTGGTCGAGCCTGTCCGGCCTCGAAGAGGTGACCGACACGGTAAGCCTCGCGGTCTCGGGCAAGCTGACGCTGGCGGTGGCCGATTTCGTCTACTTGCGCGCGGGCTTCGGGCTGAAGGCGATCGACGTGACCGCGCAGGCGGGCAGCACCGAGACGCTCGATCTGCTCGATATCACCGCGGGCAAGCTGACCTTCGTTATGCTCAGCGATGTCGAGTTCTTCGCGGGCACGGGCGCGTCCACCACAACGGATGAGGCGACCGGCACGACCACGCTCGCCCTCGCGAGCGATGCTGCGGGTCTCTATGCGGCGGGTGGTAATCTTGCGCTTGGCCTGCTGACCGACACGACGACCGGCGTGAAATACACCGGGGTGATCGGCTCGTTGAGCGCGCTGGAGGCCAAGGGCATCGACGCGGTTCAGATCAAGCTGTCGGGCATGGCACTGGCCTCGAACTCGACCACGGCGCTGACCGGCCCGCGCCTCGACTGGTCGAGCGTGAGCGATACAGACGTGACCACGGCGCTTGGCGATCTGGGTCCGGGCGATCAGCTGGCCGTGTCCGGCACGCTGTCCGTCGAGATTTCCGAGACGGTCTTCGCGCTCGCCACCTTCAACTTCTCGGCCTCGACCGAGACGATCGACGACACCGTCCAGGCAGCGATCACCGATGCGCAGGTCACGCGGCTGACCCTGACGAATGTGAATTTCTTCGCCGGTGTCGGCGGTGCCTTCGATGACGCCAATGCGCCCACCGCGATTGCCGATCAGGGCACCGGCTTCCTTGCCTCGGGCGGCACGCTCGAACTTATCGTCGTGAAAGAGCAAGTCGGCACCGCCACGCCCAAGAGCTGGAGCGCGCTGTCGCTCTCGGTCGATTACGTCGGGATGCGCGGACTGCCCACAGAATTCGCGCTCGGGGTCACCGGGCTCTACTTCCGCATGAACACGGCCTCGGTCGGCGCGACCAAGCTGGATTGGTCGGCCATTGTCGACTCGGGCGCGAACCCCGGGATCGCTCAGATCAATGCCGATACCGGCATCGCCTTCGGCGGCACGCTCGATCTGGCGCTCGACGGCTTCGTGCTGGTCTATGGCACGGTCAAAGGCTCGATCTCGACCGCCGATATCAACGACGGCGAGATCACCCTGACCGCCGCAGATATCACCAGCTTCAAGATCACCGGCGCGCAGATATTCGTCGGTGCGGGCGGCGCATTCGACCGTGATGCGACCACGAACGAGGTCACGGGTCTGCTCGATCAGGGCACCGGCATTTATGCTTCGATGGCGGCGGGCGATGCCTTGGAATTCGCGCAGGTGACCCGCCTCGGCGTGCTGACCGATAATGCGGCGACCAACGACAACGACGCGACCACGCAATGGGATGATGAGACCGTCACCATCGGCTGGACCGCCTTGCGCGTCACCGTCGCGAGCCTTGGCCTGCGCGGCATCGACGCCTTCCAGATCACCCTCGCGGACCTCGCGGTCGACGGGAATTTCGCGGCCATCGACGGCACCTTCCTGAACTGGGCGTCGCTGGGTGCAGTCACCGGGCTCGACATGCTGAGCCTCGCCGATGCCACCGACGGCCTGACCCGCGACGACGGCTTCTCCGTCTCAGGCACCGTGTCGGAACTGAACGTGGCGGGCGTGATCGTGGCCTCGGGTACCTTCGGCATCAAGAGCTTCACGAGCGACATCACAGTGCCCTCGGGCATGACGACCGAGACCGTGCTGGGTGCGAATATCCTGATCTTCACCTTGTCCGATCTGAATCTCTTCGCAGGTGTCGGTGGGGCGCTTCTGTCCGACGGCACGATCGATCCCGATCAGGGCACCGGCTTCGTGGCCGAGAACGCCTCGCTGCAACTGGTGCTGGTGAAGGAAGATCCGGCAGGCGTGACCCTCCCGGCCGTGCCGCGCAGCTGGACCGCCGTTGCGCTCGACGTAGCCACGGTGCGTCTGCAGGGGCTGCCGAACACGGTCACCGTGCAGGGCCTCGACCTCTATTTCGGCTTCAACGGCCCTGATGCGGTGAATGGCGAGCGGATCGACTGGGCCGCGACCGGTGTCACCGAGATCGGCAACCTCGCTTCGGTCGATCTGTTCGACGTCACCGAGATGGGCGCAAGCTTCAACATCGCCTTCGGCGGCTATGTCGAGTTCACCGTGGACGGCTTCGTCACCGTCGCTGGCACGATGGCGGGCCAGATTCGGACCGAGACGCTCGACGACCAGAACGGGCTGATCGTCGAGGGCGCGTCGGTGATGACCTTCTCGCTGACCGGCGGTTATTTCTTCGCGGGGCAAGGCGGCGTGTTCACCCGCACCGATGGCAAGATTACGGCTGTCAGCACCACCGAAGGCACCGGGATTTACGCGAATAACGTGGGCATCGAGTTCGCCTCTGTGACCCAGACCGCCGACAACCCGCTGACGACAGGTGTGGTCGAGACCCGCACGGTCAAGAGTTGGTCGGCAATCCTCGTGGCCTCGCAAAGCGTCGGCGTGACCGGCCTTACGGGCTTCACGCTGAAAATCTCGGATGTCGCGGTCGAAGCCAACTTCGGCTACACCGACCCGCTGAACGCGGCCAACAACTCGGTGATGAACTGGAAGGGCCTCGATCTGGGCCTGACGATCACCGACAGCACGGATGGCTATGACGCGACCGCGATCCTGTCGGTGACCGGCACCGTGTCGGAGCTGAACGTCGCGGGCGTCGTGATCGCGACGGGCACCTTCTCGATCAAGAGCCTGCTCGCCGATGTGGCGGTCGCCACCGCAATCGACGCCGATGGCACGCTGAGCGGGGCGAAGGTTCTGATCTTCACCCTGAGCGATCTGAACTTCTTCGCCGGTGTCGACGGTATGCTCAAGGGCGATGGCACGATCGATCCCGATCAGGGCATGGGCTTCGTGGCGCAGGGCGGCTCGATCGAGCTGGTGATGGTGGCAGAAGACCCGGCCACCGTGACCTCGCCCGCCGTGGCCCGCAGCTGGATGGCCCTGTCGCTGCGCGTCGATCAACTGGGTCTGCAGGGCCTGCCGCTGACCGCGACGGTGAAGGATCTCTACTTCGCGATGAACGGCGCCGATGCGGACGGAAACAAGCTCGACTGGGGCGCGACCGGCGTCGATCAGATCAACGCGCTGGCCGATATCACCAATCTCGACGCGGGCTTCGGCATCGAATTCGGCGCCTATGTCGAAGTGCAGATCGAGGGCGCGATCCTGCTGGCAGGTGGCCTGTCGGGTGTGATCCGCGATCTCACCGTCGACGATCCGCAGGGCGGCACGATCAGCGCCAAGGCCTTCTCCTTCTCGATCGACGGCGCCTATGTCTTCGTCGGCGCGGGCGGCGAGTTCACCTATGACGAATTCGACCGGGTCGACGCGGTCGCCAATGCGGGCACGGGCTTCGCGGCCGAAGGGCTCGCCTTCGACCTGATCTCGGTGACCGAGGTGGTCGATCTGGTCGCAAACCCGAGCGCCGTCGCGCGCAGCTGGACCGCGATGTCCGCCCATGCCGACACGATCTCGCCGCGCGGCCTGCCGCAGGGGCTGGACCTGACGGTGACCTCGCTCGACTTCACGGTGAACGGGCGCGACGCCACCAATAGCGACCAACTCGACTGGGCACCGATCATTCAGGATCTGGGCGTCGACGCGGTTGCGCCCGAAGACGGCACGGATCTGGTGATCTCGGGCGGTCTGGATTTGGATATCTTCGGCTTCGTCACCGGCTCGGCCACCTTCGACATCGTGATGCGCAACCAGATCGAGGCAGAGCTGGATAGCACCAATGCGGGTCTCGAAAACGCGAGCCTCATGCTGATCGGCCTGCATGTGCAGGACCTCTTCGTCGGCCAGCCCGGCGGTGTGGGCCTGTCGGTGGCTTCCGCCGATATCGCGCTCGCGCTGATCAAAGCGACCCCGCCTGCGAACAGCACGCTGCCCGTGACCGTCACGCCTTCGGCGACGGCGGTGCTGGGCAATATCCAGGGCGGCACGCTCGCCGGTCTGCCCGAGGGAATGGAGCTGACGGTCAACGCCTTCTCGCTCGACTATTACGCAACGAAGCCTGCCGGGAACGGTATCACCACCTTCTTCGACTGGAACTCGATCGATCTGGACGGCACGCCCGCGCAGGGGGATCCCGCGAACGATCCGCCCGCCGCTGTCACGTTCACCTATGGCCCGAACGACGAGGTGGCCACGTTCGACGCCAGCGCAGACCGCACGCAGGTCGTGGGCTACCTGACGGTCAACGCCTTCGGTTTCGTCGATGTGGGCGCGAAGTTCACTCTGTCGCAGGATATCGTCGATGTGGACGTGAACCACGACGGCACCTTCGATATCGCGACCGACATGAACGATGCGGTGCTGACCCGGATCAGCCTGAGCATTAATCCTGCGGACGAGGCTGCAAATGGCGGCGACGCTCCGGCGGATTACGAGGCCAAGTTCTTCATCGGCATTCCCGATGGTCCCGGCATCACCATCGCGAGCGCCGATATCCTGCTCGCCTCGATCAAGGCGGCCAATCCGCTCACCGACACCCGCGCCTTCACCGCGCTCAAGGCCGATATCGCCTCGGCCTCGCTGACGGGGGTCGATCTGGTGGACATCACGCTCGACACGCTGTCGCTCGAGATGAACAAGGCGAATGATGCGACCGGCGTGATCGGCGTGCTCGACTGGGGCCAGTCGATAAATCTTCTCTCGACCGAATGGACCGATGGCGACACCGGCATCACCGGTCAGGACCTGCTCGCCGCGACGAATGGCAATGACGTCGACCCGGCGACCACTGACACGGTCCTCGATATGAGCCAGTCGGGCTTCTCGCTCTTCGCGGGTGCGACGATCGTGATCGAGGACTTCGTCCATATCGAAGGCCAGATCACGCTGACCAAGACCGACAAGGTCGCAGCCCGCATGGTCGGTTCGACCACCTCCTTCGAGGCTTCGGTGCTGTCGATCGGTATCTCGGATGCCGTGGTCTTCGCCGGGGTCGGCACGCCGACGATCACCAATGGCGAAGTCGATGCCACCTCCGATGCGACGGGCGTCGCGCTCTCGCTGCAGCGCATGGGCCTGCATATCGTCAAGGAAATGCCGCTCGATCCGGCGAACCCGACAGCCACTCCGCTCAAGAGCTGGATGGTCGTGAAGGCGACGGGCGGGGCCTCGTTGATCGGCGTCGACAATGTCACGGTCGATGGCTCGCTCACGCTGATCATGAACCGCGGCGGCAACGAAACGACGCCCTACAATACGCTCGACTTCACCTATGGCGGGGTGGGCGGCACCTGGGACATCACGGTCGGCGCCGAGACGATCACCTTCGACGAACTGACCGTGGCGACGCTGGAAGTGTCGGGCTCCCTGACCATCGGCTTCGACTCCTATGTCTTCATCCAGGGCGAGTTCGCCTTCACCCAGTCGAGCGAGATTTATTCCGCCCTCGTCGCGGGCACGAGCACGAGCCGCAATCTCAAGGCGGTGACGGTCGGCGCACAGCATGTGAACATTTTCGTCGGCACCGGCTACGACCTGACCAAGGCCTTCGGCGATCAGGGCGATGCGGTCGGCCTGAAAATCACCGATGCTTATCTCGCGCTCGCCATGTTCAAGACGGTCGACGCAAATGGCGTGGCGCTGGCCGCGACCGATCCGGCGGCGGCTTCGTACATGGCGCTGAAGGCGGGCGGCACGGTCGAGTTGGTGGGCATCGACGGGTTGACGCTCTCGGGCTACGGGCTCGAGGTCGAGCTGAACCAGGGCAAACTTCTGAGCACGCAGGCCAAGGAAGCGCTGAACCTCGCAAGCTTCGATGGCGGCGGTTTCGACGTGAAGGTGAGCGACACCGATACCGTGACGCTCGATGCCAATGGCGCGATCCTTGCAGCGTCCGGCTTCGTCGTGCTGGGCTTCGAGGATTACGTCTTCCTTGCGGGGCAGGTGGCCTTCCAGAAGGGCGCGACCCTGACCGTGGGCGCGGTATCGGACCAGAAGTTTGCCGCCACCGAAATCTCTGGCAATGGCATCAGCGCCTTTGTCGGCACCGGCGGGCCGTATTTCGAGGTCGATACCTCGGGCGCCACCCCGGTCGTGCAGCCGATGGCCGATACCTCGGGCGCGCAGGGTCTGGTCCTGACCAACTTCTCCTTCCGTCTTGCCATGCTGAGCCAGGTCGATGCCAATGGCGTCGCGGTGGTGGGCGGCGAGAAATACACCGCGCTCTACGCTTCGATCGCAGAGGTGGCGCTTGCCGGTATTCCGGGCGTCGCGATCAGTGCGAGCGGCGTCGAGCTCAAGCTCAACCAAGGCAAGTCGGGCACCGCAGGAGCGGGCGCCCAGACGATCCTCACGGGCTTCGACTTTACGGAGGTGACGGGCCTCGACCCCGGTGCCACGGCCTTTGCAGATATGACCCCGCTGCAGGCGTTCTACGACCTCAGCTACAAGGGCACTTTCCTCTCGGTCTCGGCTTATGGAGATCCGGTGGGATCGGGGATCGAGCTTCTCGTGAACCTCTCGGGCGATACGCCCACCAGCGCAGACGATGCCGACTTTGCCTTCTCCGGCGATCTGTCCTTCGAAAAGACCACGAGCGCGACGGGCGCGGTCTACTCGAAAATCTCGCTGACCGACATCACCCTGACATTCGGCGATTATGAATTCACCGGCAACGCGCTGCTATACCTGATGCCGCAGGGCATGGCGGGCAGCTTCTCGGTTACGCTTCCCGATATCGCGTTCGACGACGGCACCAATGCCTACCAGATCGGCAATGGCACGACGGCGACGCTCGAGATCAACACCTCCATTCAGGCGGTTTATGTCGAGTTCGCGAATGGCGACATCCTCGACCTGCCGCGCGGCCAGTTCCTGCGGGTCGAAGTCGAGAACGCCGCCTTCTCTGTCGACTTCAACGCGACTGATAACGACGATGACGGCACGATCGACGTGGGCAACGCCCCCGAGATCAGCCTGAGCGGCACGCTGATGTTCTCGCAGCTGACGACCGGGGTTGCTCCGACCCAGACCAAGCGCATGACCATCGCCTTCACCGGGGTCTCGGGCGGCTATACGGACTCGAATGGCGACGGCTTCACCATCGACGACGCGAAGGGCGTTATCCTGATCTATTCGGGTTCGGCTACGCCGTCGCTGAACGGCATTGCCGCGCAGATCGAGGCGAGCGCGCAAGGCTCGGCGGCGGGCTTCTCGGCCTCGGCCAGCGCGATCATCCGCATCAACACCACGTCGCGCACCGACATCTACGAAGAGGTCGACGTGGGCGATGCGACCTACATTCTCGACTTCCGGGGTCAGGCCAATGTGAACCAGATCGCGCTGGCCGAGGTGAAGCTGAGCTACGAGCCTTACTTCACCATCGAAGGCAGCCTGAGCGACATACTCCCGGCCGAACTGCCTGCGGGCGCGACCAGCGGCAAGATTGGGCGCAACATCTCGATCTTCCTCGGCGACGCGGGCGATCCGAACGATCCCAATGACGATATCGGCCTGCTGATCTCGAACACCACGATCGCGATCTTCGAATTCGGCACCTCCGCCAACCGCAAATTCGCGGTCTATGCGAAGGGCGAGGTTCAGGCGCTGGGCATTCCGGGACTCAATATCTCGGGCACGGTCGAAGTGTGGCTCAACACGTCGGGTGCCGCCTTCTCGACCACAGTGACCGGCTTCCCGCTGCTCGAAGGCGGCACCTCGGCCACTCCGGTCGCGATCACCTTCGTCGCCCCGCAGATGGAGCGCGTGAAGGGCTCGGTCGAGATCAGCTTCGGCGTGGCCGAGACCGGCGATCTGCTGGTGATCAGCTCCAACGACGTTCTGTTCAACAAGACGCCCGATGGCCGGATCTCGGTCGATGCGCCCGAGACCTCGATCACGGTGACGCCGCCGGGCGCCGACAGCTTCGGCATCGAAGGCGCGGCCCAGTTCAGCTTCGGCGGCGCGACCGGCTTCCAACTCACCGATATGCGGGTGACGGGCTACACGCTCTTTGGCGAGACCGTCTCGGTGACGCCGACGACGAACCTGCGCCCGCTGACCGCCGATATTGCCTCGCCGCTCAATGGCCAGATCATCAATCTCGACGGCTTCACCTATATCGACGTCACTTTCTACAACACCAACCGTCTGGATGCGGATGCCTACCCGGCCTATCCGCTGGGCATCGACCCGGACTCGATCACCGATATCGACCCGGAATTCACGATCACCGCACGCTACGGCGACACGACGGCGGCGATCACGGTCGATGGGGCAGGGGTGCTGGTCGAAGGCACGGCGCGCCCGACCTATCGCTACCAGATCACCACGCCTGTGAGCCTGTCCGCGAACACCACCTATGAAGTGCAGTTCCTCGCCAACTCCTGGCGCGATGCCGCCGGAGCGCAAAGCACTGCCGAATACGAGCGCTTCACGATCCGCAAGACGCCGGTTCAGAATGCGCCCGCGGCGAACCCGGCGACCGATCCGCAGGATCTGACCACGATCACCGCCGCGCCCTCGATCGAGCTGGCCTCGCCCTTCAATGGCGCGGTGATCGACAAGTCGATGCTGAACTCGAAGGGCTATATCGACGTCACCTTTGTGCTGCCCAATGGCGAGATCCTCGATGGAAGCTCGATCAATGGCGACGAGATCCGCTTCGTGCGCACGGGCGGCGCGTCGAACGTCAATCTGCTGACGAACACCAACGGCACCTACACGGTCGAGAAGATCGGCAAGACGACCTATCGCTATTACGTCTTCGCCGAGCCGCCCGCTGCGACCGCCACCGGCACGGGTGTGGTCGGCACGCCGACTTCGACCTCGACCTCGCAGGCGAACCCGGCCTTCAATGTGGGCGATGTGCAGGTCGAGTTCATCACCGGCACCTGGAAATACACCGATCGCGGCGCCAATCTGGACAGCACCTCCGACGATGTCGTCTATTGGTTCGGCGGCGAGAACGGCTCGGTCGCGTCGCCCGCGAAGACGACCGCCTATGTGCAGATCTTCAAGGTGCAGGAACTGCCGGCGGCCGAGGCTGCGACCCCGATCAAGGTCGGTCCGGTCTCGATCCTCGCGCCGAAGGTCGGTCTTGCGAAGCTCGGCTTCAAGGACGGTCTGCTGGTCCTGACGATCTCGGTCGGAGCGGAAAGCGCTTCGCTCGCCTTCGGTGGCACCGCGACCCAGAATGGGGATGGCACCCAGACCAATAGCGGCGGCACCCAGATCACCCTTACCAACCTGCTGGTGAAGTTCGATATCGGCATCGACGTGATGGGCGTGATTTCGGGCGGCGGCGACGATCCGGTCGTCTCGCTCACCGGCAAATGGTCGATCACCGCCGACAAGTTGACGGGCTCGATCCCTGATGTGGTCCTCTTCGAGGCCGACCGCATCAAAGTCGAATACGATCCCTCTTGGACCGCGCCCGAAACTCCGGTCGCGGGCACGCCGGAGGGCGCGGGTCAGGAGATCATCAAGATCGACACGATCAAGGTCACCTTCCCGAAATTCGGCATCGCGGGCCAGATCACGACCTTTGAGGGCGTGCGCGGCCTCACGATCTACGACAACGGCTTCCGCATCGGGCGCGGCGAGATCATCTATTCGGGCACCGGCGCGGGCTCTGGTACCGGCACGGGCGCGGTCGAGCGTACCGATGGTGCTACCGGCAAGATCAAGTTCGGCTCGATCCTTGAATTCGACGACCTGCGCATCGGCGTCACCGACTTCTCGCTGATCTTCGGCCAGGACGTGACTTTCGACGGCACGATCTATGTCGGCTCTGGCGGGGCGACCTTCGCGCCGGGCAAGGCGATCAACGCCAAGGTCACCGACCGCGTCTCGGGCGAGGACGTGAACGACACGCTCGCGCTGAAAGCTGGCCTGACCTTCACCGATGGCGTGGTCGACGGCTTCATCTTCGAGCTCGACACGTTCGAGATCAATATCGGCTCGGTCCTCAAGCTGAAGGGGGTGGGCCTGTCGCTCGACACCGGTGCTGCCGATGACGAGGAGCTGATCAGCTTCGTGTCGATCGGCGCGGAACTGAAGATCGGTTCGCTGAACCTCTCGGGCGAGGCGCGCCAGTTCGCCTTCCTCGGCGACGGCACCTTCGTCACCAAGCAGGGCTTCGGCGTCTTCATCGGCGTCGGCGCTGCCTCGGGGGCGAGTTTCAAGTGGCCAAGCTGGTTGCCGATCAAGATCACCGAGATCGGCGTGCAATGGCCCGACATTCAGGCCGACCCGAGCGATTTCGTCCTGACCTTGTCGGCGTCGATCACTGGGCTGCAGGGCTATGACGGGCTGACATTCGAGGGCACGGTCGAGGGTATCCGCATCGATGTGGGCCTTCTGCTGGAAGGCAAATTCCCGATAATCGGCATAGACTCGATCGGCGTGAAGATCGGCGGCAACGCGTTCGGCGGCGAAATCGAGGGGGCGCTGATCGGCGGCATCATTCGGATCGGCGACGGCAATCAGGTGCTCTCGACCTTTGACCTGACGAGCCCGGTGAAAGATCGCATCTTCTTCATCGGGGTCGAGGCGGGCTTCTCGTTCTCGGGCCTGGGCGGCTTCACCATCCGCTTCGCGCTGTCGGAACTGGGCCCGCTGGGCGTGCTGGTCTCGGGTTCGGTGCCGGGCGGTATCCTGCTTGAGCCGAATTCGGGCCTCGCGATCAACGACTTCACCGGCGGGGTGGACTTCTTCAAGTCGCTGCCCGACATCACCGATCCCGAAGAGCTCAACGGTCCCGATTTCGCGCTCCCGCTGAACGTCTCGGTCGATGACTGGCTGAACTCGGTGCAGCAGCAGGTGGTGAACCAGTATATCGCGATCCAGAACGGCTCGGCGGCGGGCGGCGGGTTTGCTGCGGCCTTCACCTCGCCGATGATCATCACCGGCTCGGCCAAGCTTTATTCGATCTACACCTCGCAGGCGGTGTTCAACGGCCAGGTCACGATCAAGATCTCGACCGACGGCAAGATTCTCGTGATCGGCCAACTCAACTTCGCCGCCGACAACCTGTCGCTCTCGGCGCGGCTCTACGCGAACCTGTCGAAGATCGCGTCCGGCGAGGCGACGATCCTTCTGCTTGTGAAGATTCCAGATCAGCTGGATCTGCTGACGATCAAGGGTTCGCTGCAGTTCGGCTTCAAGGACATCCTTGGCGAGGCCACGCAATTCGCCGTGGTCGAAGAGCAGGCCGCGACGCCGACGCAGCGCCTTGACGGGCCGAGCGATGGTGGCGTCACCGGCGTCGGCAACTTCAACGAGCGCGCCTATATCGACATCACCTTCCCGACGGTGAACGGTGCGACGGTGGACGCCGCTTCGGTCTTCGACCTGACGCCTGAAATCGAGATCACCGGTGGCGATTTCACCCTCGACAACACGCAGGCCCCGGCGCAGTTCGATGCCGACACGTTCCGCTTCTGGCTGACCGGCACGGGCGATGTGAACTCTGTGACCTACACCTTCCTGTTCCAGTCCTGGTCCTACACCGAGACCGCAACGAACCAGACCGTCTATGCGGATGAGGACAACACGACCCAAAGCGGCGACCCGGCGGTCGCGGGCCCGTGGGTCGATATCAAGTTCATCGCCGAGATCGGTGGCGAGATCACCGCCGAGACGCTGGCAGCGATCGCGACCAACGCGGTGGCACCGTTCAAGCTGTTCAACGACAATGGCGACGAGATCGACCTCCTTGGCGCCATCTCGATCGGCGGCGGCAAGGTACGTTACTTCATCGACACCAGCGATCCGGACCTGACGAACAACCAGCTCGCCGTCGGCGATTACACGCTGCGCTTTACCGCGGACACCTGGGCGAACAACGACACCCAGACCGGCAAGAACAACACCGCGACGCCGGATGCCGTGTTCTCGGTGGTTGAGCCCGAAGCCTCGCTCAGCGCGCCCTATCAGCTGGACGGCGAGGGCTACACGGTCGGCGTGAACCTCGCCAATGCCGATCAGCGCATCATCGTGACCTTCGATCCCGCGGGCAGCGGCTCGCTCGATTACGCCTCGATCCTCGATCCCGGAGCCGAGTTCACGCTGACCCGCACCGGTAATGCGGATGGCACGACGGCCAACACCGCGATCGATATCTCCAACGCGCCGGACCCGGTCGCTATGTTCATGAACGCCGACGGCACGGCGAGCCTGAAGAAGCTCGGTCTCGATGCCGAGGGCCGGATCGTCGCCGTCGGCAGTGCGGATTATGCCCACGCGTTGCCGGGCAATGGCGCCGAACTCTATGCGCTGCTCAAGAAAGAGGGCATCACGCAATTCGCCTATGCCATCACGACAGCGAATTTCGACTTCGCACCGGGCAGCTACACGCTCACCTTTAACGGCGAATGGAAGGATGCGGCGGGCAATGCAGGCGCCACCGGTGACAGCGTCATCACCGTCGAAGGCGCGACCGCAATCATGGTCGATCCGGGCGCGGGCGCCGCGATCGACGTGAACCTGCTCAACGGCCGCAACTATATAGACATCCAGTTCCCGGACGTGCCCGACAGCGATTTCGTCTATGACGCGGCCTCGATCACCGATGGCGGTGCGGAGTTCACGCTGAGCGGCGCGGGCCTCGGCACTGTGCAGATCGACAATGGTGTGGCCCCGGTCCGCGTGGGCGGCACCGACGCGGCCCCGGTCTATCGCTACTGGCTCACCGGCAGCTTCGACAGCAGCAAGACCTATGGCGATCTCACCATCTCCGCGGTCGAACAGGGTTGGTCCTACCGCTATTCCGACAGCGCGAACCCGACGACTGACCCCGAGATCAAGAGCGGCGAGGACGGTCTGGGCGTGGTGGCCAATCTCGAGATCACCGAGGGTTCGGTCGAAATCACCTTCACCAATATCCCGGCGGGCTACGTGCTCGACCCGGCTTCGGTGCTCGACCTCGCCGCCGAGTTCGCCGTGCAGACCGACACGGTAGAGACTTCGCGCCTGAGCGGCGGCACCTTCCGTGTCGAACTGGGCGAGGGTGCGCCGGCGCTGCTGCAAAACGATGCGAATGATCCGACGAAGATCTCCTTCATCTACTCGCTGCAGACCTTCATCGATGAGACCAACTCGGCGCAGCCCGCGTCGCTCACCGGCGATCTCTATCCGCAGACGATCACGCTGACGCTGGATATCACCTCGATCTCCTTCTTTGCGACGACAGCGCAAAGCGCTCCGACCATCGTGGTCAAGAGCGGTTCGACCTATCCTACGGCCGATAGCACCGCCAACCTGCCGGGCGACCGCACCTATTTCGATATCGCACTGAGCGGGGCTTACGGCGAGGACATCACCGATCAACTGGCGATCGGCGACGTCACCGTGACCGGCCTGACAATCACCGAGCTGATGGATATGGGCGGCACGATCCGCGTCTTCGCGGACGGCTCGCTCGGGATCGGCAGCCATGACGTGACGCTGGCGGCGAACAGCTTCGGCGATGCGGCCAAGAACCGTGTCCAGACGCTGTCCTTCACCGTTTCGGGCCCGCAGGGCGATCTGGTCGATCCGGCGAACGAGGGCAGCACGGGGCTCGGTGACGTCAACGGGCGCGGCTATGTCGACCTGCATTTCGAGCGTCCGGTCGGCGGCGCGCTCGATGTGGGCTCGATCACCGATCTCGCGCCGGAATTCACCTTCGGCGGCAGCGGTTCGATCACCTTCGACGATACACTCGCCCCGGTCTGGCTGAACCCGCAGGCGACCTCGGGCGACTATATCTTCCGCTACTTCACCACCGGCGCGGCTGCGGCGAACACCACGATCTCGCGCATCGCGACGATCGAGGATCAGCCGACGGTTCTGCGCGCCGATGGCACGGCCGACGATGCGACCGGCCCGGTGTCCTTCGATGCCAGCACGCTTTCGGTGGCCTTCATCGACGTGCGCTACACGCCGACCTATGGCGACGAGATCGACTTCGGCACTCTGGGCGACGAGATCAGCTTCTCGGGCGCGGGTGCCAATGGCGTCACCGTTTCCTCGGCGCTGGTCGTGGGCGACGGACTGACCGTGCGCTACTTCCTCTCGGGCAAGTTCACCGCAGGCTCGGTGCAGGTCGACTATGCCGCAGCGAGCTTCGGTTCGGGCAGCTATGATAATGACGCGAAGACCCAGAGCTTCCGTCTCGTCCAACTCGGTGCGAGCCTGACCGACCCGGTCCAAGGCGCCTCGGTGGGGCAGGCGCCCTTGAACGAGCGCGGTTTCGTCGACGTCACCTTCGAGCTGCCGAGCTACGCCACCGGCATCGATCTCGAGAGCATCACCGATGCGGGCGCCGAGGTAATCCTGAGCGCGACGGGCTACACGATCGAAGTCGATGACAGCCAGGCGCCGACCTACATGGGCGACGACGCGAACGGCAACCCGATCTTCCGCATCTGGTACCTGGGCGACTTCGCGGGCTCGAACCTTGACGACAACGTCTCGGTCGAGTTCATCTCGGGCAGCTTCGACTGGATCGGCACCGATGGCGGCACGATCAAGGCGATTACCGCGACCAATAGCGAAGATCTGGTGGTCACGACCGGCAAGATCGGTCTGGGCGCCAGCGCGCCGACGGCGACCTATGTGGCACTGTCGCTCGGCACGAGCCAGACGCTGACCGATAGCAGCCTCGCGACCACGGACTTCACGCTGACCGATATCGACGGCAACTCGATCACGATCACCGGGATCCAAGCCCGTGGTCCCCCAGGCGAGTTCGCTGTGACCTTCGACTCCGCCGACGCCGCCGACGGCGCGGTGCTGACCCTGACCTATGCGGCGGGCGCATGGACTTACGGGGCCGCTGCCTCCGAGGCGATCGATCCGACGACGCTCTCGATCAAGCCCACCGACACCGCTTCCTATATCGACATCACCTTCGACACGCTGGGCGATCCGAGCCTCAACGCGCTCTATGCGATTGACGCGGCGACGATCGACGGCGACGAGTTCACCTTCGGCGGGGCAGGCGGGGCCAATCTCGACCTGCTGGATCTCACCCCGACCGACATGGGTGACGGTACCTTCCGCTACTACGTCTCGCGCGAATTCGGCCTCGGCACGGTCACCGTCTCCTTCAACGAGGGCAGCTGGACCGACTTGCAGGGCAACGAAGGCGGCGCAAGCCAGCAGAGCTTCCGCGTCATCGATCAGATGCAGGAAGGCGGCCAGCCCGGCGCCGATGCCGACCCGGCCACTACCCGCGTCTTCTTCATCCGCGTCTCCGGCTCGATCACGCTGAACACGGCGGGCATCACCGACGAGCCGCTTATCAAGCTGAGCGCCCAGGCCGAACTGACCTTCGGCGATTACATCAAGGCCGACGGCTCCAAGGTCTTCCGCTTCGCGCTCGAAGCCTCGGGCACGATCGAGGTCTACAAGCTCGGCAATATCGGCTCTGCCGCGGCGCGCTTCGTGCTGGAAACGGGCGGCCTGTCGAGCGGCCTGCCGCAGTTCTGGGGCGTGGCCACCATCCAGCCGAACTTCGAAGCGCTCAACGAATACGGCGTCTGGATCAAGGGCAACGCGACCCTGATGATCAACATGTCGGGCGAGGACAAGGTCGAGACCCTGTCGCTCGAAGGCATCCTCGGCGATCAGCTTGAGCGCACCGCTGGCGGTGATGACACGGTGGCCGTGGCGGATCTGGGCGCGCTGCCGAGCCAGGCCAATGAAGGCTTCTACCAGAAGCAGGCGGTAAGCACGGAAGTGCGCACGACCTTCGCCCAGTTCGGCGTCACGCTCAGCTCGGAAGCCAAGATCGACCTGGTGCGCGAACTGAACACCCAGTCGCGCTGGCGGATCACCGATGGCGGGTCGATCTACTTCATCGAAAGCCTCGACGGCACCGCGACGCTGCATTCCGAAGACCAGACCTACGAGTTGTCGCGCAACTCGGTCGTCTTCTATATCGGCGGCGCGATCAAGCTGACCGATCAGAACGCGAACGACCCGGATGTCGACACGGGCGTCAACGTCTATGCCGAGCTGACCGGCGCCTTCTACCTTAAGATTTCGCAAGACCGGGTCGAGGTCTTCGTCGCGGCAAGCGCCAACGTCTTCAACGTGATTTCTGGTCAGGCGGTCGGTCTTCTGATCATCGATTTCGGCACCGCCCCGGGCAGCGCCTTCGGTGTCGCGGGCAGCCTGTCGCTCGAGGTGAGCGTGGGCGATGTCGACGGCGGCAGCGGCACGGCTGCGGCGAACAATGCCGGCAGCTTCGGCAATATCGCGGCGGATATCTTCCGCTTCGAGGCAGAGGTGATGGTTCTCTTCAATACCACCGGCATCAACCAGACCTTCGACGTGCCCGACGCGCTCGTGCCGTTCCTGCCCGCGAACGTGCCAACGACCTTCGAGATCTTCGACCGTCCGCCGATCCTGGGACAGAACGAGCCGGATACGACGAAATCCGCCGGCGCCTATTTCGTGGTCCAGATCAGCGGCTCGGTGACGCTCTTCGATACGGTGACGCTGAACGGCTTCCTGTCGGTGACGGGCACCGGAGACTCCGTGACGATCCAGGGGACGGTCTCCGGCCGGATCGAGAACTTCGGCGCGGTCGAGGGGATGCTCTATCTCGAGGCGAATATCGGCGCGAGCGATCCGGGCGTGGTCGGGCGGGCGCAGCTGTCGCTGGTCGGCGGGCTGGAGCTTCCGGGCGTCAGCCTTGGCGGGTCGCTGTCGATCATGCTCGAATTCAACACCTACGCGACGACGCAGGATCGCTACACGATCGTCACGCAGGGCGAATATGACGCTCTGGTCGCTGCGGGCGATGCGACCGCCAGCACGGATGGCACCTTCTATTACGGCACGATTTCGGTCGAGAACGGGCTGTTCCTGAAGGTCACCGGCACGCTGGTCGTCTCGGATGTGATCGAGTTGACGGGCGTCTTCACCTTCCGCATCGGCACCGCACCCGATTTCGAACTGGTCGCGACGCTGGATGTGCAGGCGCGGCTAGTGGGCGTGGCCGAGTTCGGTCTGACCGGCGGTCTCGTGATCGCGGATGGCGGGCTGGTGATCTATGCCGAGATCGATCTCAACCTCGACCTCGCGGGCGTAATCACCGTGACTGGCGACGCGATCTTCCAGCTCAACACCTTCTCCAGCGCGCGCACCCTCGAGATCCCGACCATCAATACCAGCGGTCAGGAGAGCACGATCTCGGTCACCGTCGCCTCGGGCTTCAGCCTCGAGATCGTCGGCTCGGTCAACTTCATCAATCTCGCGACCGCCTCGGGCCGCGTCTTTATCGGCCTCAACGCGAGCGAGTTCCGCGTCGAGTTCGACGTGACCTTCGGTCTTGCGGGCCTCAACGTCTCGGCGGCGGGTGGCGCGGTGCTGTTCTTCAACTCCAGCACTGGCGAGCTCGACGGTCTCGCGTTGCTCCTCGATGTCAGCATCAACGCCAATATCGCGCTGGTGATCGACATCGAAGCCAACGGCAAGCTGATGCTCAACACGGTCGGCCGCGACGTGACGATCTCGGGCCGAGTGCTGCAGGCGAGCAGTTTCGTGCTCGATCTCAGCGGTAAGGTCGAGTTCCTGAAGGTCCTCAAGTTCGACGCGGGCTTCCGGATCGAAGTGGTGCAGAACGACTGGCGCGTGGACTTCTATGCCAGCATGGACTTCTTCGGCCTCGCCACGATGAGCGTGAACGGCTGGTTTAACTCGGATGGCTATTTCGACCTCTCGCTGAGCGGTCGCCTCGTGCTGGGCTCGAACAGCTTCGGCCTGACGGGCAACTTCTCGATCCGGGTCTATTACCTCTTCGACGATGCGGCGGACGTCTACAAGCTCGGTGTGTCGGGCTCGGCCTCGGTTTCGCTACGCGCCTTCAACATCAGCTGGGCCACGGTTTCGATCAGCTTCTCGGCCACCGCGACCGGCACCGGCCGCGTGCCGATCGTGATCTCGGCCAGCGCGAGCGTGAAGGTGCTCTTCGTGAAGGTCTCGGTAAGCATGTCCTTCACCGTGGGCTATGTCGAATTCCCGACCCCGATCTATCTCGCGGGGGATCTGAACGGCGACACCAATTCGGGCACCTACAAGGACTGGGACGACACGTCTGAAATCCTCATCCTGAACATGGGCGACGCGAATACCAAGCGCGGCATCGGCGAAGCGACGGCGGGTGAGACCTATATCATCGAAGCGGTCTCGCCTGCGGTGAACGGCGCGCAGACGATCCGCGTGATCTATTCGGGCCGCGAGCAGGTCTTTGAGCACGTCCATGAAATCCGCGGCTATGGCGGCTCCGGCGACGACCTGCTGGTCGTGCGCGACGGCGTCGCCGTGCCGATCCTCTTCGTGGGCGGCGCGGGTGTCGATACCGTGGCCTACGAGGGCGACGGTCAGGTTACGATCAACTCGGCCTCCGAAGGCGGCACTGCGGGCGATCTGGGCGATCAGATCAGCATCGGCAGTGGCGTCGCGGCTGGCTCGATCATCTACGGCTCGGGCGCGAATGACCGGATCGTCTCGGATGCGCTGGTGCCGATCACGATCTACGCGCTCGGTGGCGATGACGTGGTGCTGCAGAACGGCACGGGCGTCGCCACGATCTACGGTGGCACCGGCGCGGACCGCCTGATCGGTGGCGCGGCAGCGGATGTGATCGATGGCGAGGGCGGCGCGGACGAGATCGATGGTCGCGGCGGCGCGAACACGATCAACGGCGGCACTGGTAATGACCGCATCTTCCGCAATCTCGCCTCCGATGGCATCGAGGTGATCGACGGCGGCGGGGGCACCGATACAATACTGCTCTACGGCACGGCCAACCCCGACACGGTCACGGTCGGCCAGAAGCCCGCCAACTCCGGCATCCTGCAGGCGCTCGACGCTGATGGCAGCGGGTTTGAGGCCGACGGTGTCGAGGGGCTGATCATCCATCTGCTTGGCGGCACGGATACGCTGACGGTCAACCCCCTTGGCCAGACCGATCTGAACACGATGCGCATCGACGACGATCTGGTCGTGGAATCCGCCGATCCCTCGAAGGATGTGGCCGAGATCGACGGTGCGAGCGACGGTGTGGCCGATGCGGTGATCTTCAACGGCACCGGTGGCGCCGATACCTTCACGCTGAAGGCGGGTGCGGTGGCCGATCAGGAATTCATCCTCGTCGCCGCCTGGTCGACCGGCACCGTGACCGTCACCTTCGACGACACGATCCGCGCCAAGGGCGACACGTTGCGCATCTCGGCGGCGGGCGGCAATGACAAGATCACCGCCGGCCCGGCCGTGGCTGCGGGCGACCCGGCCAATGCGACGCCACTGACCCATGACCTGATCGCGCTGACGCTGGAAGGGCAGGGCGGCAATGACCGGATCATCGGCTCGATCTTCAACGACGTGATCGATGGCGGCGCGGGCTCGGACACCGTGACCGGCGGCGAGGGGCTCGACATCTTCCGCGACACCGACGAGGCCAACGAGACCGATACGCTGATCGAAGTCTTCGCGGGCGAGGATATGGGCCTCTACGAGAACCTGTTCCTGGTGGGCAAGGTCTTCCAGGCGGACGGCTCCACGGCCTATGCGGAGGGCACGACCGATGGCGCGATGGTGCCGGGCGACGCCGATCTGTGGAGCACCTCCGGTATTGGCGCGGGCGAGACCACGGTGGAGCGTCTGAACGGCATCTTCGAGGCGGTCTATCTGACCGGCGGCGACGGCGTCAACAACACCTTCGTCGTCAACGACCTGAGCGGTTCGGTCACTGTGGGCGGTCTGGCCATCGGCGTCAGCGCCTTCAACGGAACGGTCACGCTCGATAACAAGGGGTCGGATGCGAGCGGCGATCTGGAGCATTACATCATCGCGGCCCCGCTCGGTTCGGGCTTCACCGTTCATATCACCGACAGCAGCACCACCGACGCCGACAAGCTGGTCTATCTGGGCTCGCAGGGGGACGACTACGTCGCGCTGTCGGTGGGCCTGATGACCGTGTCGCGCTATACCAACGCGGCGAACACGGTGCTGGGCGCGGCGGCTGTCAGCATCGATCACAGCAATCTCAGCGTGATCGAGGTGGATACCCGCGAGGGGTCCGACGTGATCGCCGTCACCGCGACCGATCTGCCGATCTATATCAACAGTGGCATCGGCGACGACGTGATCAACCTCGGCTCCGTCGCCTCGTCGGAGCCGGGCACCGCCCCGCTGGGCGGCACGCTCTCGGGGATCGCCGCGCTGATCCAGATCGACGCCTTTGACACCTATAGCGGCCCGATCCTCGCCGATCGCGGCAGTGACACGCTCAACATCGACGACAGCGGCAATACCGGCGCGACCACCGGGGTGATCGGGCTGGAAGATCGCACCGCGGTCGAGGGCTTCATCTTCGTGGACGGCTTCACCGCCGCGACCGCAGGCATCCGCTATATCGCGCTCGAAAACGTCAATGTCGATCTGGGCGACGGCGTGAACGACGTCACCCTCAAGTCGACCGGCAAGCGCGACGTGACGACGCTCGAGACCCGCGACGGCGCCGATATCATCAAGGTCTTCGCGATCAACGGCCCGACCACGATCGACACCGGCGCGGGCGACGACGCGGTCACCGTCACCGATGACGATCCCGACACGCCGCTGGCCAATGACGGCACGCTGAACGCGATCCTCTTCGGCTACCTGACGATCGATGCGGGCGCGAATGATCCGGTCACCTACACGGTCGACGGCACCATCGTGAACCATGGCGATACGCTGATCGTGTCCGATGCGGGCGACACGCTACCCGATCAGGGTGGCTATCTGAGCGGCACGGAGATCGTCGGCCTCGGCATGACGCTGGGCGTGGTCTATGCGGGCTTCGAGGAACTGGAGCTGTCGCTCAGCAACGGCAATAACGGCTTCCACGTCTCCGACACCCATGCGGGCATCACCACGCTGAACACAGGCGACGAAACCGCGACGGGCGATGCCACCTCGGATGCGATCACCATCGAGAAGATTTCGGGCCGCACCTTCCTCAACCTCGGCGCGGGCAACGATCTGGTGCAGGTCAACTACTACGCCGACGGCACCCAGACTTTCCTCAACGGCATCGACGGGTTCGAGCTGGACATCGACGGTCAGGCGGGCAGCGATCTCTATGACATCGGCCTGGCGAGCGCGGGCAACTCCACGATCCGCATCCTCGACACCGGTACCGCCTTCGACGGGATCGACCGCGCCGAAATCCGCGGCACCGACGGGCGCGACCTGTTCCTGTTCCGCGCCAATCATGACCTCGATGTAGGCGTGGTCGCGGCGCTGCCGATCGCCGAGGATGGCACGATTCTCAACACCGTGGTCGAGCGGGTGGAATACAACTCCGCCATCGACGCCGATCTGCGGGTCTTCGGGCGCGCGGGCAATGACCTCTTCGTCTTCGACGACACGCTCGCGGGCGTTCAGGCCTTCGGCGATGCGGGCGACGACACGTTCCAGATCGGCCAGCTCTTCGCCTCCTTCCGCGACGAGCAGAACCCCTATAACGGCCTGAGCGGCATCGACTATTACGAGACCACGCAGGTCACAGTCGGCTTCCTGTCGAACGGCGTCAGCTTCGATACCACGATCCGTGGCGGCGACGGCGAGGACAGCTTCACCGTCTATTCGAACAAGGCCGAGCTGTTCCTCTATGGCGAGGCTGACGACGACACGTTCCAGGTCCGCTCCTTCGTCCGCGTCGACCCGAACGACCCCGCCGCGCCCTTCACCAACATCAATGGCGGGCAGGGCGCCGACTTCATCCAATATGCGGTGAACGCGCCGGTCCGCATCGATGGCGGCGACGGCTTCGACACGATGACCGTGATCGGCACCGAGATGGGCGACGACTACGTCATCACCAAGAATGGCGTCTATGGCGGCGGGCTGTTCATCTCCTACACGGGTATGGAGAAGCTGGTGGTCGATGCGCTGCAGGGCAACGACACCTTCTTCATCGAGAGCACCTCCGAGGGCGTGCTGCTGGAGATCGTGGGCGGTCTGGGCTCGGATAGCGTGAACCTTGGCGGCTCGGATCTCGACGGTGTCACCGAGGGCGGCGCGATCACCGTCGTGTCGAACGGTCTCAACGGCCATAGCGGCCTGATCCAGACCACGGTCGACAGCACCGATCCGCGCTATCAGGCGATCTGGGCGCAGGATCCGGTTTCGCAGATCAAGGACAATGACGCGCCCGATCTGGTCTTCTTCAATGCCGATGGCGAGGCGGGCTCCAGCGTGCTGCGCGTCTTCGAGGCCGCAACCGCCGATCCGACCATGTCGGTCACCCGCTACGCGATCGCATTGTCGCGCGCGCCGGACGAAGACGTCTACATCACGATCTCGCCGACGCTGGGCACCGAGCGCGATGTAGCCGCCGGTGCCGAGGGTGTGCTGGTCAACGGCTCGGCCTCGGGCACGGTGCTGCACTTCACCGCGGCCAACTGGGATACGCCGCAATACGTGACCGTCACCGCGATCAACGATCTGGTGGCCGAGGGTCGCGGCATCGTCCAGCTGCGCCATACCGTGACCGAGGGCGACAGTCGCGCCGACGATACCGGCTTCGACAATCTGGCCGTGCCGAACATGCTGGTCGATGTGATCGACGACGAAGTGGCCGAGCTGCTGATCTTCCCGGTCGACAACTCCTCGGCCATCGATCTCGCGGGCGATACGATCGTGGCCGAGGCCGCGGCGCTTGCCGCGAATGACGGCTTTGCCGTGATGCTGAGCCGCGCGCCGACCGGCCCGGTGCAGGTGAACTTCGCCGTCGATGGCAATGTGACCCTGTCCTCGAATGTCGTGAACTTCGACGGCTCCGACTGGAACACCGCGAAATTCGTGACGATCGAGGCGGTGAACGACAGCGCCGATGAGGGCGTGCATTACGCGCGCATCCAGCCCTCGATCTTCGAAGATACGCGCGACGCCTTCCTTGGTGCGACCTATGCGGACGTGGCCGGTGGGGTCGCGGCGAACATCAACCGCGATATCAGCCAGCCGCGCAGCGCCGAGGTGCTTTACACCGCTGCCGATCTGACGATCCTGCGCCCGAATACCGCGGTGTCCGAGATCTACACGCTCACGCTGGGCGGGATCGACTACGTGGTCGGCGTCGGAATCGGCGAAGTGGTGGCCGATCTCTCGACCGTCACCGAAGGCACGATCGTGGTCGATGCACGCCTCGATCAGACCGCGACCGCTGTGGATATCGCAGATGCCTTCGCGACGCTGGTGAATGCCGACGCCGAGCAGGCTGCGGCGATGACGGGCACGGGTGCCACGCGCAGCATTTCGGCGGCGGATGGCGTCTCCTTCAAGCTGCTGATCGAAACCAGCGATCCCGCCTCCGGCTACCTCTTCACACCCACCGGCGACATCTATGTCTCGATCTCGGGCGACGCGTTCGAGTTCTCGAGCGATGAGCTGAGCGTCGATGCGGCCAGCAGCAAGCGCGCATACGACATCGTGGCCTTCCGCCTTGGCGCGTCGATGGCGGACGGTACGCTGGCCGCCGATGGCACGCTGGTCGATGGCGCGACCTGGATCATCAAGCTCGACGGTCTGCAGGTGCAGGCAACCGCCGAATTCGGCGACGCCATGAGCGACATCGTCAACAAGCTGGTCGCGCAGTTCGCGGGTGCCGATTACTCGGCCTCGGCGGGCTATCTGCAAGCGACGCTGCTTCCCTCGGTCGAAGGCGCGATCTATAGCCCGACCAGCGGCTCGAAGACCTGGACCATCCTCGTCGACGGGCAGCTCATCAGCTACACCTCGCAATCGGGCGACGAGCTGGGCGGCATCGCGGGCATCTCCGACGAGCTGGCGGCGCTGATCGACGCGGCCAATCTCGGGATCACGGCGGTGGTCGATGCCAATGGCGCGATCACGCTGACCTCGTCCACGGCGTTCTCGCTGCTGCCGCTCGACAGCGAAGATGCCTCGATCGCGATTGCGAGCGACGCCAGCCTCACGCCGCCGAGCTACGATCCGGGCGAGATCTTCATCTTCCGCACCCCGGGCGCGGGGGGCATCGAGGCTTTCTCTATCGAAGTGCTGCGCAAGTCGAGCCCCGACGCGGCGAGCACCACGATCGGCGGCGATTATGTCAGCGTGGACGCGGTTAAGTCGAAGACGCATTGGCAGCTTGCCCGCATCGCCTTCGCGGCGCCGCTGACCCCGATCGTCATCCCCGAGGGCACGAGCCTCGCCTATGAGATCGGGACCAACATCACCAATGCCGAACTCGCGCAGCAATTCACGCCCTACAGCTACGTCGTGGGCCGCAACGGCGACAATCTCGCGCCCGCGCCGCTCGACGTCACCGTGCTCGACGATGACGCGCCGACGGTGGAGATCATCCAGACGGGTGGCTCGACCGATCTGGCAGAACGCGCGCCGGGCGATGTGCAGGTCGTGGACAGCTTCTCGGTCGTGCTGACCGGTGCGCTGAGCGGCAACAACACGGTCCGCGTCGATGTCACCCCGCTGCCGACCCGCACCTACAATTCGCAAGAAGCGTTCAATGCGGATGCGAACTTCGGAGAGAACGAACTTGTGCAGGTTCAGGTCGCAGCCCCGCTCGCCGCGCTGTCGCTGGCAGGCGAAGCGGTCGAGGGTGAGACCTGGCAGGTCACGCTCTTCGACGATGTGGCCCTCCGCGCTGGCGCTCAGACGGTCGGCTACACGGTTCAGGCGGGCGACGATCTTGACGCGGTTGCTACGGGCCTGATCACTGCGATCAACGGGGTCTCCGGCTATAACGCCACGCTGACCGCCGATGGTGCGATCGAAATCTCGGTCGATGCCAGCGCGAGCTTCACCCGCTTCTTCGTCGAGGTCGGTATCGCTGGGGACAGCCAGGGCCGCATCGACACCCGCACCGTGCAGGACTTCAACTTCGCCAATGTCCTCGAATTCGAGATGATGGGCGCGCCCGCGGCTGGTGAGGTCTGGACAGTCAACTTCGACGGCCAGACCTTCTCACATACCGTGAGCGCCGGTCAGTCGCTGTCGAACATCGCTGCCGCACTGGGCGCGCAGATCAACCTCGCGAATGATGCGGCCACCGCGAATGGCGATCCGCGCGCCTATGAGGTGATCGTCGATGGTCGCGTGATCTCCATCCGCGAACTGGCCGATCCGGCGGCGGATTACGCAGCCTCGGCCTCGGTCAGCGGCCAGAAGGCGGGCGAGATTGCGGCGCGTCAGTTCGTCGAGTTCGATGCGGCCAACTGGATGATCCCGCAGAAGGTCACCGTGCTGGCGCTCGACGATACGATCGTCGATGGCGGCGATGCGCAGGTCTTCGGCGCCTTCAACGACCGCGTGAACTCGATCCGCGGCCCGGTCTCGATCATCGGCGGCGAGAGCGATACCGACGTCTCGCTGCGCGTGCCGGTGCTGCTGCCGGGCGAGACGAACATTCCGCTGGCCGATGGCGTGACCGGGACGGTGACCGGTGGCGGCACGGTGATCACCATCGATCCCGAAGAGCTGACCCATGTGAACGGCGATTACGGCGAGCGTCCCGGCTTCGATCCGCGCATCAACGACACCGCCACGATCTACGACATCGCGACCATCGATCCCGATGGCACGCTGAGCGGCCGTGTCGATGTCGCGAGCGTCTCGGAAGACATCCTCTCGCTCGTCAACGATGTGGGCATGACGCTCTCGCTGATGGTCGGCACGCAGGATGCGGTCGAAGAGGGCTATGTCTGGTTCTTCGGCACTCCCGATCAGAGCGATCTGTCGCTGATCGACTGGCTGACGGCTTCGGTCGATCTGGCGGGCGACGTGACCGCCTTCGAAACCGTGACCGTGACGCTCGACGGCACCGACTTCAGCTACACGCCGGACACGGAGCACGCCTATCGCTCGATCGTGCTGCGCGAACTGGCTGCGCTGATCGACGCTTCGGCCGAATACGAGGCGGTGGCGACGGTCAACCTGCTGGGCGAGACCCGCCTGCATGTGAAGCGCGCCGATGCGGTCGCCTTCGATATCGCGGTCACCACCTATGCGGGCCTGACCTCGACCATCGGCGGCGCGCCGGTGCAGGGCCTCTACAACGACGCGAATATCCACTGGACCACGGCTGCGTTCCACCTGATCCAACCGCCGGTGAGCGGCGCGAGCTGGGCGCTGACGATCAACGGTGCGGCCACGCCGGCTTTGGTCACTGCCGATGGCAGCTTCGGCTCGGTCACCCAAGGGTTGGCAGCGCGGATTTCCTCGGTCTATGCGCCGGTCGTCTCGGGCAGCCAGATGGTGCTGGAAAGCACGCCGCCCGAAGGGTTCGACACCGATCCGGGCGCGCTCATCACCTATGCGCCTGTCAATCCGAACCTGCGCGTGGACGAGGCCGAGCAGATCGACACGCTCACCGTCTTCAACAACGAGAGCCCGGCCATCGACAGCGGCGTGCTGACCGAGAACCATCTTTCGGGTCTGGGCATGGGCGGCGACACCTATATCGGCGGCGAGCTGATCGCGGGCGGCGTCAGCTATACCGGCCTCGAAGTGGTCGATATCCGTCTGGGCCGCAACGTGGATACCTTCACGGTCGAAAGCACCCATCGCGGCAAGACCATCATCGACAGCGCCGACGGGAATGACGTGATCTATGTGAAGACCACTGCCGGTCACACGATCATCCGCACCGGCAATGGCGACGATCAGGTCTATATCGGCTCCGATCAGGGCGTGGTCGACCAGATCACCGGCCTGCTGATCGTCGACATGGGCGCGGGCGAGAATGACCGTCTGTTCCTCGATGACAGCGCCGACCTGAACGACAACGTCCTCGTGCTGGACGGCGCGCGCGTGGCCGGGCTCGATATGCCCTCGGTGGCCGAGCGTATCCAGATCGAGACCCGCGGCACCGGCGGCAGCTTCACGCTGGCTCTGCCGGATGGAACGCCGGTCACGGTGGCCTTCGATGCGGATGCCGCGGCGATGAAAGCGGCGATCGACACGGTCTTTGCCGATTACGGCACCGATGCGGAGGTCAGCGTCGAGGCGACCGATAGCGGCTATATCTACACCGTCATCTTCGGCGGCCCGACCGGGGGCGTTGATCTGCCCGACCTGATCGTCGATGCGAGCGGGATCACCAGCGATGCGAACACCACCGCCAATATCGAGGTCACCGAAGTCATCAAGGGCACCACCGATCCGGGTCTGAACCAGATGCAGGCGATCACCATCGCGGCCGAGGGCGGCACCTTCACGCTGGCCTTCATGGTGCCGGATGTGCTGGGCAACATGGATCTGCGGATCTCCGACCCGATCGCCTATGACGCGACGGCCGAAGAGATCGCCGCGATCCTCGAACCGATCCTGAACCCGAATAACAGCCGTCCGTTCCTGCCCTATACCAAGAACTTCGCTGTCGATCGCTTCGGCGACACGATCTACCTGACCTTCCAAGGCGCGCTGGCCCAGACCACGGTCGAGGCTGTCGATACGCGCGGTCTGACGGGCGACGTGCTGGAGGCGCGCATCGATATCGCCGAGCCGAGCGCGGGCGACACCTTCACCATCGATCTGACCGATCTCGCGACGCCGCTGTTCGACGATGCCTTCCCGGGCGACTTCGCACTGTCCTCCTTCGCCTATACCGCGCTGGTCGGCGACACGGCGGCGGATGTGGCCAGGGCGCTGGCAGCCCAGATCATGGATGCGCAGGGTCCGAACATCATCGCCCATGTCGAGGGCACGGTGCTTGTCATCACCTCGCGCTCGGGCGAGCGGATTTCGGTCGTGGTCAATGGCGGCGACCCGGCGCTCGACTATCTGCTCGGCCCGCTGGGGATCCAGACCGATCTGGCCACGCTCGAGACCCGGATGGACGGTGTCGATTACTACGGCGTCGAATATCTCGAGATCGGGATGGGGGCAGGCAATGACGTGATCAACGTGCGCGGCACCACCGCCCATACCACGCTGAACCTCGGTGCAGGCGACGAGCGGATCTATGTCTCCTCCGAGGCGGGCTTCGGGCTCGACACCGACACGACCTTCCTGACCGGCCATCTGCTGAACATCGAAGGCATGCTCAACATCGAAGCGGGCACCGGCCGCCACAAGCTGATGATCTCGGACGAGGCGACGGTGCAGGGCGACGGCACGACCGATCTGCGCGCTGAAATCACCGATGATCGCGATGCCGCGCTGGCAGCTGCCGCCGCATGGGGCGACGATACCGAGCTGTCGAGCGTCAACGAGATCTTCGTCGTCGGCATCGCGCCCGCGCCGATCACCTATGGCGCGGATGCGGCGGGCAACTTCCTGGGTGGCATCACCTACTGGACCGGCTTCGGCGCCGATGCGATCGCCATCGACGGCACCCATGCGCGTGACATTGAAGGCGGCCGCGAGCTGACGGTTCTGAACACCGGTCTGGGCAATGACGATGTGACCGTGGATCTGCAGGCGAGCGAGGACGGGGCCTTCGTGCTCAACACCCAAGGTCCGCATGACGCGAATTATGAGCCCGATTGGGGCTATGCCCGCGACTATCTGGAATTCGCCGATGACGATGTCGTCGATGCAGCACTCAGCACGCTGCCGTTGATCATCTTCGGCGGTCAGGGCGATGACCGCATCACCTCGGGTCTGGCGAATGACATCGTCTTCGGCGATCGCGGTCGGATCGACTATCTCACCGCGGATGGCACGGGCTATGCGCTGAAGCTTGGCTCGGGCGGCCCGGATCACGTCAATGACGGTACCGATGTCGCGCCCACGCTGATCTACACGATCGACCCGACCATCGGCGGTGCGGACACGATCACCACGCTTGGCGGCGACGATATCGTCCTGGGCGGCGTCAATGGCGACACGATCACCACCGACGGCGCAACCGACAGCGGTACGGATATCGTGATCGGTGACAGCGGGTTTGTCGACTACGTTTCGGCTGACGGCGACCGCACCGATATCGACGAAATCGCCACCACCGCCGAGACCTATGGCGGCTCCGATCGGATCGTGACGGGCTTGGGCGACGATATCGTGCTCGCCGGTGAAGATGGCGAGACGATCATCGACGCGCTGATCGACGGCACCCGCTCGCGCGACCGCGAAACCATCGCCGCGACGATCCTCGTCGAAGGCGAAGAGATTTCGGGCGACTATGTCGACGCGGGGCAGGGCGAAAATATCGTGCTGGGCGACAACGGCCGGATCGTGGCCGCCACGGATGACGCGCCGCGCTTCGGTACGCAGCCGATCACGCTGGGCCTGATCGAGACGACCGCGCCCGAGATCGGCGGCGATGACGTGATCCTTGCAGGCATCGGCTATGACATCGTGCTGGGCGGAGCTGGCGGCGACGCGATCAACGTGAAGGTCGGTGAGGTCTACGCCGCAACCGACACCGACGCCACGCTGCATGACGCGGGCAATATCGTGATCGGCGATACCGGCTTCATCGACTGGGTCGGCCTCGATGGAGACGCAACCGATATCGACGAGATCGCGACCACCGAGGATCGCTGTGCCGACACCGGCGCGATGATCGGCGGCAACGATCTGATCGCTACCGGCGCGGGACGCGACTTCATCATCGGCGGTACGGCGGATGACACGATCTTCGCGGGTGCGGGCAATGATCTGGTCTTCGGCGATCACGGTCGGATCGTGGCGCAGCCGGGTGGCGGCGTGGACGCAGGCCTGCTGCCGCTGAACCTGATCGAGCTCACCACGCAGTTCGACTTCTACTCGATCCTGCGAACCGAGAACGACGGCGGCGGGCGCGACATGATCTTCGCCGAGGATGGCGCTGATATCGTGCTGGGTCAGCAGGGCGCTGACGTGATCTACGGCGGCAATGGCGACGACGACCTGATCGGCGGCCATAATCGTCCGGGCGGCGATGACGGCGCGGACCGTATCGACGGCAACGGCGCGGTACTGTTCGAGGATCGCCCGGTGATCAGCGCCTGGTTCGATCTGGATGCGCAGGCGCTCGACCCGAATGCGACCGACAATGACGTGATCCTTGGCGACAATGGCATCGTGATCCGCACCGACGCGGCCGAGAGCCTGCGCTTCCGGATGCTCGCCGATGGCACGCTGACGATCTATGATGCTGCCGATGACGGCACCGGCTCGAATGCGGGCGATGCGGCCCAGACCAACCCGACCGGCGTGGAAGAGCGGCTGATCGCCCACTTCGATCACACCGACGCGACCGAGGCCAACCGGACCGATCTCTACGGCGCGGATTACCTCGCAGGCGGTGCGGATGACGATGTGATTTTCGGCCAACTCGGCGACGATGCGATCCAGGGCGACGGCTCGGCCACGTTCCGTGGGCTGCTGCCGAATGACACCGCCTATGACGCGACCGACAACGGCTACGCCACGCGCCTTGCCGACGGCACGCTCAGCGTGAACCCGACCCGCAGCATCAATGCCGCGCGCGACGGCGACGACTATATCGAGGCCAATGGCGGCAACGACATCGTCTTCGGCGGGCTGGGGCAGGACGATATCATCGGCGGTTCCTCGGATCTCTACATCCATGACGCGCGCGCGACCGGTGACGGCTTCAACCTCGATCTGCTGGCGACCGCGAATGTCACCGAGGCCTTCCGTCCCGACGGTGCCGATATGCTCTTCGGCGGTCAGGGCGATCCGGTGACGCTGAGCCGCAACGACTATGGTCAGAGCGGTGCCAACGCCCATGCCCGCGACGCGGATGTGATCCTTGGCGACAACGGCCGCATCCTGCGTCTGGTCGGTGCGAACGGCTTCCTCGGCTTCAACTACGATACGCTCGATCCGGCGCGGGCCTCGGGTATCGCGGTTGGCGGCGCGGATCACGCCGACGCCTGGCTGGTGGTGCGCGCGGTCGAGCTGCTCGACTATCACACCGGCGGCCCGGATGTCTGGGGCGCGGCTGCGCTGGCCGACAATGGCGGCGCGGATGAAATCCACGGCGAGGGCGGCGACGACGCGATCTATGGCATGACCGGCAATGACGTGCTCTATGGCGAAGGTCAGGACGACGATCTGATCGGCGGCTGGGGCCACGACTGGATTTCGGGCGGCACCGGTCAGGACGGCGTGCTGGGCGACGACGGGCGCATCTGGACCTCGCGCAATTCCTCGAGCTACGACGAGCCGCTTTACGCGATCGCAAGTGTCAGCAAGGAGACGATCTCGACCCCGGGTAAAATCCAGCAGGCCGATATCAACGTTCAGGGCGCGCTGAAGAAGACCGTGAACCTCACGCCCTTCTTCCTGACCGCCGATGGCGAAACCGACGATCCGTTGCTCGATCCGGCCTATGCGGACGACATCATCTATGGCGGTCTGGGCGACGACTTCCTGCATGGCGGCGCGGGCGACGATCTGGTCTCGGGCGCTGAGGCGCTGGCCGAGGCCTGGTATCTCGCCTATCCGAACGACGCGCTGGCGCCGGGTGTGGCCGGCGTGCTGGTCCGCTCGGATTACACGGTTCCGTTCTGGTCCGCCGATCCGACGGTCACGCAAGGAAATGCGCTGGGCTACAACGCCTTCTACGCGGGCGAGTTCGCGGCCTATGACGAATACAACCCGCGCGATGTGATCGTGATCGACGCCGCTGGCCATTACGTCTCGCTCTCCGAGGCGGTCGACGGTCTGACCTTCTTCGCGAGCTTCGATCCGGCCGATCCGGGCGCGCCGCAGGTCGGCACGCTCGAACAGGATGGCAGCCCGGTCTATAGCGATGGCAATGACGTGATCTTCGGCGATCTGGGCAATGACTGGCTCGTCGGCGGCACCGGGCGCGACCATGTCTATGGCGGCTGGGGCGACGATCTGATCGATGTCGATGACGACCATACCCGCGACGCGGATGGCTCGGCCCTCGGCGCGAACGACACGCCCGACACGTCGTCGAGCTATGAGGACGTCGTCTATGGCGGTGCCGGTCGCGACATCATGATCGGCAACACTGGCGGTGATCGCCTGATCGACTGGGTGGGTGAGTTCAACAGCTACATCGTGCCCTTCGCGCCCTTCGGTGCCTTCACGATCTCCCGTGCGCTGGCACCGCAGATCCAGGAATATCTCTACGATCTCTCGGCCTCCGACGGCGCCGATCCCACCCGCGCGGCCGATACTGGCGATTACAATGCCGACCGCAACGGCGAGCCGTGGGGCGAGCTGGGGCTGGTGATGCAGAAGGACGACGCGTGGCAGGATCAGACCGGCGCGCCGAATGACCCGCAGCCGGGCAACATTCCGGGCGGTCGCCGCGACGTGCTGCGCTCGGCCGATTTCAACGGCAATGGCGGCGGTCAGGACGCGAAGGGTTTCGCAGCCGATAGCGGGATCTGGACAGTTCAGGGCGGCGCCTTCGCGGTGAGCCCGGAAACGCTCGGCGGCGATGCTGTCTCGGTCTTCTATATCGGCGACGCGCTACCCAGCTATTTCGAGATGAAGGCGACCATCGTCGGCGGCAAGCCCACGGCGGGTCTGAAGTCGAACGCCTATCTGATCTTCGACTACCAGTCGCCGACCGACTTCAAATTCGCGGGCGTGAACATCTCGACCGACAAGTTCGAGATGGGTATCCGCACCGCCGATGGTTGGATCGTGCTGGAGCAGACCCCGGTGCAGGCCAAGCCCGACACGCCCTATAACCTGCTCCTTGCGATCAACGGGCTGACCGCGACGCTGGTGATCGACGGGCAGGAATACTTCACCCATGTCTTTGACGCGCGGGTCGATCAATACGGCGTCACGCACGGGCTGAACTCGGGCTATGTCGGGATCGGCGCGCAGAACTCGGTGACGAAGCTCGACAATATTGCGGTGCAAGTGCTGCCACCGGAATTTACCCTTGATGAGACCGAGGGCTTCACTGATGGCATCGCGGATCGCTTCGCCACTGACGCCGCTTGGCAGATCGATGCGGGCGCGCTGGATGCTCAGCCTGCAGGTGCCCCCGCCATCGCGCTCGCCGATCTGGTGATCGCGGAGACCTCTGTCACGCGGCTTGCAGCGCAGATCGAGACCAACGGCCGCGCGGGCTTCGTCTTCGACAGCTACACGGACGGGCGCTACAAATATGCCGTGATCGACACGGCCAACGACCGCGTCTCGATCGGCTATTACACGCAGCGCGACGGCTTCGTGGAAACTGCGAGCTACGACATCGCCATCGATGGCGGCCATTCCAACAAGGTCGAGATCACGCTCGCCCGCAGCACTGTCAGCCTCTCGCTCAACGGCCACGAAGTTCTGGGCCACGCCTTCTACGCGCCCGTCGCCGACGGTGCAGTCGGGCTGATGGCCTTCGACGCGGCCAGCTTCGACGATGTGCGCCTTGCCACGAATGACCCGGCCTATTTCACGCCCGACACCGGCTCGCTGATCTACGACTATAATTCCGCAGGTCCGATCGCGATTGCGGATCAGGGCGTCACGACGCAGAGCCTATATGTCGGCTCGGATGTGGTGATCGCCGATCTCGACGTGACCCTCAGCCTGATCCATGAGCGGCTGAGTGATCTGACCGTCACGCTGATCGCGCCGGATGGCACGCGGATCGAACTGTTCGCGGCGCTTGATGGTACGGCGATCGATACGCGCTTCGACGATGCGGCGGGAGAGAGCATCACCAGTGCCGCCGCGCCTTACGGCGTGACCTATCGCCCGGTGGGTGATCTGGCGGCGCTTGAGGGCAAGATGTCGGGCGGTGTCTGGACGCTGGAAATCGTCGACGGGGCGAAGCGCAAGACCGGCACGTTGGAAAGCTGGTCGCTGACCATCGAGGCGGCGCAGGCGCTCCATGCAGAAACGGTTGCGACCGCGCCGGAGGGCGCAGTTCTCGATGAAGCCTTTCTGGCCGAGGCGCGGGCGCAGGCGCTGGAAGAGATCGCGCAGGAACTGGGGCTGAGCGCTGAGGATCTCGCCAAGCTCGAAGCGGTGCAGATTTCCATCGCCTCGCTCGACGGCACGCTGCTGGGCTACACGACCGCGGGCGCGATAACGCTCGACGCGGACGGGGCGGGGCATGGCTGGTCGCTCGACGGCAGCGAAGGGCTGAACCTCGTCGACGCGCTCAAGCACGAATTCGGCCATATCCTCGGTCTTGCCGACGATAGCGACGCGGCGGCGTGGATGGACCCGACCCTTGCCACGCAGAAGGCGGCCGCGCCCGCGCCTGCATCGGTGCCCGATAGTCCGACCGATACGGCAAGCGACACGGCGACGACTACCAGCACGGCGCAGGATGCCGCGACCAGCGACACCACCTCGGCCCCGAGCGCTGCCCCTGTCACCGATCCCGCGCCAGCAACAACCACGTCCGCGCGGGGTAATTCAGGTAATTCGGGTAAACAATCGCGCGGTGCAAAAGGCTGACGCGGCGCCCAGTGCGTTCAACTGCCACGTTTTTTCTTGCTTGAATCGCGAACTAATCCTTTACTTAACGTAAGGGGCGATTTTGCCGTTCGGTCGGCCCTTGTCAGGGACAGGGACGGACAAAGGGCGCTGGGGAGCACCCTTGAGGGAGCCATTTTGCAGCAACACGCGGGGACAACCTCTGGCGAGGCGACGGGCTCGGTATTTCTGGATTCCGAAACCCTCGGCAGACTGAAAGCGGGGACCGACCGGTCGCATGTGTCGCAGGCTTGGCTCGACGCGATGGCGCGGCAGGTTACGGGTCTGGAGCAGGGGCTGGTGGTGCTTGCGGGGATCGGGCGGAGCCGCTTTGAGCCTGCCGGGGTCTGGCCCGAGAATGCAAAACCGAAACGCGAATTGATGGCCGCCGTGGACGGCGCGATCCATGCCGAGCGGATGGTGATCGAAACGCTGAGCGAAGGCGGCGCGGCCATCGCGGTGCCGATCCGGATGGAGGGCCATCTGCGCGGCGCAGCGGCAATCCAGATCGGCGCGAACCCGGACGCGCGCACTGACCTGGCAATTGATCAGCTGCAATGGGGCACGGGCTGGCTCGAGGCCTTCTTGCGCCGGAAGCAGGGCGGCTCGGGCGACAGCCTCGCCTCGGTGATCGAACTGCTCGCCACCAGCCTGCATTACGACCGTTTCACCGAAGCCGCGACCGCGGTGGCCTCGGAACTTGCGGGTGTGCTGAATTGCGAACTGGTCGCGATCGGCCTGACGCGCGGGCGTCATGCGCGCGTGCGGGCGCTGTCGAACTCGGCGAGCTTCGGCAAGCGATCCAACCTCGTGCGCGCCATCGAAGCCGCGATGGACGAGGCAATCGATCAGCAGGCGGTGCTGAGCTATCCGCCACCCGAGGACGGGGGCGAACGGGTGCTGCGCGCCCATGCGACACTGTCGGAGATCGAAGGCGGGGCGACGCTCTGCACGGTGCCGCTGACCGAGGACAAGAAGCTGGTCGGCGCTCTGGTGCTGGAACGTCCGGCGGACGAGCCGTTCGGGCGCGACACGATCCAGATGGCGGAATATGCGGGGGTGTTGCTGGGCCCGGTTCTGGCGATCAAGCGCCGCGAGGATCGTTGGCTGCCCGCGAAGACATGGGATGCCAGCGTCAATACGTTCAAGGCGCTGTTCGGCCCCAATCACGCGGCCCTGAAGCTGGCCGCGATTGCGTTGGTCGCTTTGCTGGCTTTCGCGTGGTTCGCCAAGGGCATGTATCGCGTGACCGCCGATGCGACGGTCGAGGGCCGTATCCAGCGCGCGATCTCGGCACCCATCGAAGGCTATCTGGCCGAGGCCGATGCGCGCGCGGGCGATATCGTGAAGGCGGGCGAGGTGATGGCCAAGCTCGACGATCGCGACCTGCGGCTCGAGCGGCTGAAATGGGAAAGCCAGAAATCCAAACAGAGCCGCGAATATTCGCAAGCCATGGCCAAGCGCGAGCGCGCCAAGGCACTGATCCTGCAAAGCCAGATCGAACAGGCGGATGCGCAGATCGAACTGCTCGATCAGGAAATCGGACGGATGGTGATCAAGGCGCCCTTCGACGGGGTCGTGGTCTCGGGCGATCTGACGCAGGCGTTGGGAGCCCCGATCGGGCGCGGCGACGTGCTGTTTCAGGTCGCCCCGCTCAACGACTACCGCGTGATGCTGCGCGTGGACGAGCGCGACGTGAAGGACGTAAAGGCGGGCGAGAGCGGGGCGCTGGTGCTCGCCTCGCTGCCCGACACCCCGATCGAAGTGAAGGTCGACCGGGTCACGCCGATCTCCAATGCCGAAGCCGGGGCGAACAAGTTCCTCGTCGAGGCCTCCGTTACCGACGGGCCGATCAACGCGCTGCGCCCCGGTATGGAAGGGGTCGCCAAGATCGAGGTCGAGGAACACCGCCTCGTCTGGATCTGGACCCGGCGGATCGTTCTCTGGGTGCGCATGACGCTCTGGTCCTGGTGGCCGTGACATGGCCACCTCGCTCTTCTCTCCGTCCTGGTATCGGGTGAAGGATCTCAAACCGCGCCTGCGCAGGCATGTCGCGGTTCATCGGCATGACTATCGCGGGCGCGTCTGGTTCGTGATCCAGGACATCGCGACGGGGCGCTTCCATCGTATCTCGCCAGCCGCGTGGCGGCTGGTCGGGCTGATGAACGGCAAACGCACGATGGACGAGCTGTGGAACACCACCAACGAGCAGCTTGGCGAGAAGGCCCCCACGCAGGACGAGGCGATCCGGCTGATGGGGCAGTTGCACGCCGCCGATGCGCTTATCTGCGACGTGCCGCCCGACGGGCGCGAGCTGTTCCGCCGCTACCAGCGCCACCAGTCGATGCAGATCAAGCAGAAGATCTGGTCGCCGCTCGCCGTCCGCATCCCGATCTGGGACCCGGACGCGTTTCTCACCCGCACCATGCCCTTCGTGCGCCCCTTCTTTACCCGCACCTTTGCGGTGATCTGGGTGCTGGTGGTGCTCGCGGGTTTCATCTTCGCCGCGATCAATTTCGGCGCGATCACCGACAACATCGCGGACCGGGTGCTGACGCCGAAGAACCTCTTCGTGCTCTGGCTGGTCTATCCGGTGGTGAAGGCGTTTCACGAATTGGGCCACGGATATGCGGTTAAGAAGAACGGCGGCGAGGTCCATGAAATCGGGATCATGCTGCTGGTTCTGGTGCCTGTGCCCTATGTCGACGCCTCCGCCGCCTCGGCACTGCGTGACAAGTATCAACGGATGCTGGTCGGAGGGATCGGGATCATGGTGGAGCTGTTCCTCGCCTCGATCGCGCTCTTCGTCTGGCTCAATGCCGAGACCGGCGCGGCCCATGCGGTCGCCTATAACGTGATGCTGATCGGGGGCGTCTCTACGCTTCTGTTCAACGGCAACCCGCTCTTGCGCTTCGATGGCTATTACGTCTTCGCCGATTGGCTGGAGATCCCCAATCTTGGCCAGCGCGCGAACCGCTACTATGCCTATCTCGCGCAGAAATACCTGTTCGGGATGAAAGAGGCGGAACCCGTCACCTCGCTGCCCGCCGAGAAACGCTGGTTCCTGTTCTACGGGATCGCCGCCTTCATCTATCGCCTCTTCATCATGTTCGCGATCATCACCTATATCGCCGGCCGCTTCTTCTTCATCGGGGTGCTGCTGGCAGCTTGGGCGATCACGACGCAGATCCTCGTGCCCATAGGCAAATCCATGTCCTTTCTGTCTTCCAGTCCGAAACTCCGCTCCAACAGGCCGCGTGCGATCCTTGTGACGAGCGGGCTCATCGCCGCGCTTTTCGTGATCCTTTTCGTGCTGCCAGCACCGTATAGATCCGTCGTGAGCGGGGTGACATGGCCTTCCGAGCAGGCGCAGGTGCGTGTCGGAACCAGCGGCTTCGTGACGGAGGTACCGGTCGCGACCTATGACGCGGTCAAGCCGGGCGAGGTGATGATCAAGCTCGACGATCCGCTGCTGCGCGCGCGGCTCGAGGTGCTGGACTCGCAACTTGCGGGGCTGGAGCTGCAGCGTCAGGCGGCGGTGCGCACCGACCGGGTCGAGGCAGAGATGATCGCGGCGGAGATTTCCGCGACCCGCGAGGACCGCAATCGGCTGGCCCAGCAGCTGGACGAATTGTCGATCCGCGCGCCGCGCGCGGGTCTGGCCGTGGTGCCCAACGGCGAGGATCTGCAGGGGCGGTTCGCCAAGCGCGGGCAGGTGATCTCCTACGTTCTGACCGAGGAAGACACGGCGGCGTTGCGCGTTGTGGTCGGTCAGGACGATGTCGATCTGGTGCGCAACGCGACGGGCCGCGTCGATGTGATGCCGGTCGAATATGGCGGCCAGAGCTATCCCGCGACCATCGTGCGCGAAGTGCCCGGCGGCATCCGCGACCTGCCGACCCCCGCGCTGGGACTGCAGGGCGGCGGCACCGTTCCCGTCGATCCGGGCGACAACAAGGGGCTGCGCACGCTGCAACGGGTCTTCGAGTTCGAGCTGGAGATGGCCCCCGACGCCGCGCTGCCGCTGCTGGGGCGGCGCGTCGAGGTGCGTTTCTCTCACGGCACTCTGCCGATCGGGTTTCAGGCCTACCGAGCGCTGCGCCAGCTGTTCCTGAGGCTCTACGATGTCTGAGATACTCGTCCAGCGCCCCGGCCTGCTGACCGCCTTCTACCCTGAGCGCGAGGATGAACGCCTCGGCACGCTCGACCGGGTCATGGCGAGCGCGGTGGGGCGGGTGTCGCAGTTCTTCTCGGTCAAATCGGCGGCGGGCGCGGGTTTCCTGCGGCGCGTCGCGAAAGAGGAGAAGACGCTGGCGAAGCTGGAGGCGCATGCCTTCAACGCGGCCCGTGTCGAGGTCGCGCAGATGCTGCGGGTGAAGGGGCTGCGCGCCGATCTGGTGGCCCGTGCCTTCGCGCTGGTGCGCATCCAGTCCGAACGTTCGCTTCAGATGCGCCCCTTCGACGTGCAGCTTCTGGGCGGGCGCGCGATGCTGCGGGGCCGGATCGCCGAGATGGACACCGGCGAGGGCAAGACGCTGACCGCGACGCTGCCCGCCGCGATCATGGCGCTGTCGGGCGTCCCGGTGCACATCGTGACGGTGAACGATTTCCTTGCCGCGCGCGATGCGGAATGGATGGGGCCGCTCTATCGGGCTTTGGGGCTCAGCGTCGGGGTTATCATCGAAGGGCTCAGCCCCGAGGAACGCCAGGCGGCCTATGCCTGCGATATTTGTTACTGCACGAACAAGCAGTTGGCCTTCGATTACCTCAAGGACCGGCTGGTGCTCGAAGGCGAGACCCGCGCGCTGCATATGGCGCTGGAGGGGCTGTCGAAGACCGATCCGAAACGGCAGCGGTTGCTGATGCGCGGGCTATGCTACGCGATCGTGGACGAGGCGGATTCCGTGCTGGTCGACGAGGCGCGCACGCCGCTGATTATCACCCGGGCGGGCGATCATTCGGGGCTGGAGCAGACCTATCAGCGCGCCGTCGAGATCGGGCGCAAACTGACCCGGCCGCGCGATTTCACCGTGCGCGAGAAGGAATGGAAGGTCGAACTGACCGATCTGGGCAAGGCGCGGCTGCGCCAGCTCAGCGCGCATTTCGGGGGCGTCTGGGCGACCGAGATTCACCGTGAGGAACTGGCGCGGCAGGCGCTCTCGGCGCTGCATCTTTATCACCGCGACAAGCATTACATCGTCGATGAGGCGGGCGTTCAGATCGTCGACGAATATACCGGCCGGGTGATGTCCGACCGCTCGTGGGAGCGCGGGCTACACCAGATGATCGAGGTGAAGGAAGGGTGCGAGATCACGGGGCGGCAAGAGACGCTGATCCGCATCTCCTATCAGCGTTTCTTCCGCCGCTATCTGACGCTGGCAGGCATGACGGGCACCGCGGCCGAGGTCTCCGGCGAGCTGCGCGCGGTCTACCGTCTGCGCACGAAACGCATACCGACGAACCGCCGCTCGCGCCGTAAGAACTTGGGCGAGCGGCACTACGCGACTGCCGATCAGAAATGGCGCGCCGTGCTGGCCGAGGCCAAACGCGTTCACATGACGGGCCGCCCGATCCTGATCGGCACGCAATCCATCGCCGCCTCTGAAGAGATCAGCGCGCTCCTGACCGAAGAGGGGCTGACGCATCGCGTGCTCAACGCCCGCGAGACCGAGCACGAGGCCCATATCATCGCCGAAGCGGGCGGGCATGGGCGGATCACGGTCGCGACCAACATGGCCGGGCGCGGCACCGATATCCGCATCGATCAGCAGATGAGCGCCCTTGGCGGGCTGCATGTCATCGCGACGGGCCGCCATGACGCGCGCCGCATCGATCGTCAGCTTTTCGGGCGCTGCGGACGGCAAGGCGATCCGGGCAGTTTCATCACTTTCGTCTCGCTCGAGGACGATTTGCTGCGGGTCTTCTACGGCACACGGCTCTCCAGCCTGATCCGCACTTTTTCGGGCGGGAAGGGACGTGTGCCGTGGCTGATCGGCGCGCCCGTGACCCGGCTTGCGCAACGTGCGACCGAAGCGCGCCATTCGGGCGTGCGCAAAGCGCTTCTGCGCGCCGACGACAATCTCGAAGACCTGCTCGCCTTCAGCGGCAGGGGCAACTGAAAGGGACCACCCATGCGGCTTACTTCCATCACCCTACTTTTGGCCCTCGGTCCCGGTGCGGCGCTCGCGCAGGATCAGGAGCGCTTCGATTGCCTGATCGACCCGGGGCAAGTGCTCGAGATCGGCTCGGCGGTGGACGGGGTGATCGATCAGGTTTTCGTCTCGCGCGGGGATACGGTGAAGAAGGGCGACCCGATCGCGAAGCTGGAATCGAAGGCGGAAGAGGCGCAGCTGACCTATGCGAGGGAACGCGCGCAGGATGAGGGGCCGATCGACATCGCGCGCTCCAAGGTGGCGCTGCTGCAAAAGGCCGCCGACCGCGCGACCGAGATGGGCAAGCGTAACGTGATGGCAGATGCGCAGGTGCAGGAGGCGCAGACCAATGCGGAGGTCGCGCAACTGGAGCTGCGCTCGGCCCAGATGGACCAGCATCTGGCGAAGCTCGATCTGCAGCGAGTGGAGGCGCAACTGGCGCGGCGCGAAATCCGCTCACCGATCGACGGGCTGGTGATCACTCGGATGATGGGGCCGGGCGAATATGTCTATTCGCAAGCGCCGATCGCGCAGCTAGCGCAGATCGACCCGCTGCATGTTGAGGTCTTCCTGCCGACCGCGATGTATGACCGGGTCAAGAAGGATCAGGTGTTGAAGGTCTATCCTGCCGCGCCCGTGGGCGGCGAATACGACGCGACGGTGAGCGTCGTCGACAAGGTTTTCGATGCGGCCTCGGACACGTTCGGGGTGCGTCTCGCGCTGCCCAATCCCGAGGGCAAACTGCCCGCCGGGATCGATTGCACCGTGGGGTTCCCCGCCGAATGAGCGCAAGGCGGCCCGGTTAGGACAGGGCCTTCATCCCATGCATGTGCGCGGCGCTCAGCGCTGGAAACAGTTTGCTTTCTTGCCGAAACCCGCGGGCGAGCAAATCCACTTGCCCTTGCCGATGAACCGGGTCTGAACGACGCGCGGGGTCGCTTGCGATTTTCTGGTGCGCCCGGCGAGCCAGTCGAACTTGGCGCTGCCATGCCCGGCCGTGCTCTTGGCGGCGACGCGGATCGGTTTGAGATCCAGCATGCCGGCTTGTTGCGCATGGGCGCTGCTCAGCGGGGCAGCAAAGATCAGGCCGGCCACGACAAGGCGGGCCGCTTTCACGGATAAAAACGTCATCGGAACTGTAATCCTGTCTGCTCGTGTTGCGGTCTGGCCCTTCCCGTCTGCGCGGAAGAGGGCCGATTGCGTCCTCATGCAGAAGGATTGGTCGATCCCAGCCTATGGGTCAAGTTGGTAGGTGACGTGGCGGGAAGCAGGCAAGATCATGGCAAATCGCAAAAGTGCCGCGCGGGAGGATTTCCCGCGCGGCATCAAGGTCTTGTCTAGAGGTGGTGTGATAGGCGAAAACTCGCCACTATCCGTGGTGGGTTACGTCAAAACCTGATTTTTGATTCGCCAATCCGGGGCGCCGAACCCTTCCGGCCACGGATAGACCTCGCGCTGGTTGAAGTAGCTGACGCCGACGAGGCTCGGATAATCCGACAATTCCTGACGGACGCGGTCGCGCCACATCGAAACATAGGATTGGTTTCCGACATAGCCGAGCTCGGCCACCGCGACCGGTTTGCCATAGGTCGCCGCCCGAGCGTAGCGGGGCGCGAAGATGTCGTCGAAGGTCTGATCGCGCCCGAACTTGGCCTGATCCCAGGCCTGCAGTCCGAAGACCGTGAGCCCGACGATATCGGCGTAGTCGTCGCCCGGGTAATAGTCGCCCATGTTCTCGTCGCCCAGCGGCGACCACATCAGGTTGATCTTCGGCGCCCGGTCGCGGGCGACGTCGGTCATCCGGCGATAAGCTGCGATGTAGTCGTCGGGGTTCCAATCCGACCAGATGAACTGGCCGGACTTGTCGTCCATCTCATGGGCGAAGCGCAGGGTGACCGGGCTTTGCAGCGTCGCCAGCACATCGGCCACCGCGATCATGTTGGCGTCGTATTCGCCCCGCTCGATCCCGCGGCGCAGATATTGCGCGGTGTTGCGCTCTGAGCGCGACCATGTCCAGGGCTCCAGTGTCACCAGAAGTGCGCGGTTGCGTTCGAGCGCATAGCTATCGGCATCATTCAGCGACGGAAGGAAAACGTCCTCCCAGGGCAGGAACAGGTGTTCGATCACCACGCCCGACACATCCGCAAAATCACCATCGGGATCATAGACCCCGAACGGCAAGGAGCCGGGCGGCACACTGACATCCGCAGCGAATGCCGGTCGCGCCGATACGGTCAGTCCCAACGCCGCGGCACCGGCCATCACCTCGCGACGGGTCATCAGATCATAAGCCATTTCAGTCTCCTCCTTTTGGGTGCGAAGCCCCGTCACTTCCAGCTCGGTTTGACGAGGAACTTCGCTTGCCCCGGAGCGCCCATGCCGGCCCCCGAGACGATGTATTCGACCTTTGCGAGCTGAACCGATGTCAGCCCGATCATGAGCGCGTAGACGCTTTCGCCGCCGCGGAGCCAAAGGGCTCCGAAACTCAGCGAGACGATGACGCTCAGCGTGCCCATCTGAACCGCCATGTCGCGGGGCCAGCCGCGCCAATCGATCTGAACGCGGCGCGCGCGAGCGCCGAAGATCACGCTCAGCAAGACGAAATAGAACGCGGCGTTGAACATGGAGAGGAGGTAAAACCCGCGCGCCTCGATGACGTTGTCCACCAAAAGAACCGGCAGCAAGGCCCCCAGGGCCAGCCCGCCATAGACGGCGATGATCCGCTCGGGCAGCATCGTCGAGGCCGCTTCGCCCTTCGGTGTGATCCGAAAATCGACGAATTTTCCCGATAGCCTGTCATAGATGGCCATGATGCAGCCCCATAGCACCCAAGGCCATTGCATCATCACGAAGAGCGCTTTCTCCCACGCGATGATCTTGGCATCGCGCGGACGGAAGAACTGATCGCGCCGCAGCATGAAGGCGAAAATCAGCGTCACGATGCCGGCGGGCAGCACATGTCCGACGAAGGCGGGATAGGTAACGTCGGCAAAACGCATGTCGAAGCTGATCGCGATGATCGGGGCGATATACATCGTCGACATCGAAAGCGCGAAGAAGACATACCAGCTCTGGCAGAGCACGAAGAGGAACTTCAGCCGCCACGGCATCTTGCCGACATAGTCCGGCATGTAGCGCAGAAGGAGGCTCAACAGCGAGCGCGACCACTGGAATTCCTGGGTGATCAGGTCGGTCACCGTGGCCGGACCGTCGCCGATCGCAATCGCATCGATCGCGTGAACGCCTCGCCAGCCAGCCGCGTTCATCAGGAGCGTCGTCGAGTGATCTTCGGCCAGTTCGGGGCCGAGCCCGCCAGCTTCCTTCAGCGCAGAGGTGCGCACCGCGTAGTGAGAGCCGATGCACATCGGCGCCAGAACCCCGGTATAGCCCGCCTGAAACACGCCGTGGAACGCCGCTTCGAAATAGAGCCTCGTGCGCGCGGCCCAGCTTTCCTTGGCATTGGCGGCACAGATGGAGGGCGCGCTGACATAGCCCACCGCCTCATCGGCGAAGGGGCGCAGCATCTCGCGCAGGTATCCCGGTTGCGGGACGTGATCCGCGTCGAGCTGGCTCACGATATCATAATCGCGATAGCCCCAATGGTCGTAGAAATAGGCGAGGTTGCCCTCTTTGCAGCGCGTCCGTCGCGGCCATTCCTTGCGATGGTACGCCTCGATGCCCTGGCGACTGGACACCTTCACCCCGTGGATCTTGCACCATGCGAGCGTTTCGGGCGAGGGCGCCTCGTCGGCCAGCCACGTGTCATGCGGATAATCCTGTGCGAGCATCGCCTCCAGCGTGCGGCGGACAACCGAGAAGGGCTCAGACGGGGTTTTCGTGGTGATCATCGCGACGCGCCAGCGACCCGGCTCCGGCAGGGGGGAGACCGGTCGTAGCGCCTGCAGGAAGATCACGAAGAAATAGACCTGCATCGCCAGAAGCCAGATCAGCACCCCGGTGAGGATCAGATAAGGCACCGTGGCAAGGATATGCGACGGTGTGAGCCACCAGCTCCAGAAATAGACCGTGGCGAGCATCCAGAGCGCGAACAGCACCCGGTAGCGCAGCGCCTGTCTCGGGGAGAGGATCGGTGCCAGATGCCCCGCCGCGATTGCGGCCCGTATGTCGGGGCGCTGGATCATTCCGCGGCCGTCGCGATCGGGGGGGCGGCTTCGGATGCCGCGCCCGTCATTTCGGCCCGGAAATAGGCGATGGTCGGCACTAGGCCGTCGCGCAATGCGATCTCGGGATGCCAGCCTAGCCGGGTCTCGGCGCGGGTGATGTCCGGGCAGCGTTGCGTCGGATCGTCGAGCGGCAGGTCCGAAACCACGAGTGGCGCCCGGCTATCGCACATGTCGCGCACGATATGGGCAAGCTCGGCGACGGTATATTCGCCCGGATTGCCCAGATTTACCGGATCGTGGCCGACCGTCTCGCTTTCCATCAGCGCGACCAGCCCGCTGATCAGATCATCAACATAGCAAAGCGAGCGGGTCTGCGTGCCGCCGCCATAGAGTTGGAGCGGCGCGCCACGGATCGCCCGCGTGACGAAATTCGAGATCACGCGGCCGTCCTCGGGGTCCATCCGGGGCCCGTAAGTGTTGAAGATCCGCGCGATGCGGGTGTCGATGCCGCGGCTGGCCTGAAGGTCGTGGAACAGTGTCTCTGCCGCGCGCTTGCCCTCGTCGTAGCAGGCGCGGGGGCCGGTGGTGTTCACGCGTCCGCGATAGTCTTCGTGCTGGGGCGAGATGTCAGGATCGCCATAGACCTCGGAGGTCGAAGCCTGAAGAATGCGCGAGCCCTTCTCCTCGGCCAAGGTCAGAAGGTTCAGCGACCCGGCGATGCAGGTCTGGAACGTGTGCAGCGGATCGAGCTGGTATTTCGGCGGCGAGGCCGCGCAGGCGAGGTTGTAGATCCGGTCGATCTCGCCCTCGATCCGCAGCGGTGCGATGACGTCATGCCTGAAGAAAGTGAAATCGCGATGCTCCGACAGGTGGGCGATATTCTGTCGCCGCCCGGTCTGGAGGTTGTCGATGCAGATAACGTCGTGACCGGCCTCGATCAGCCGGTCGCACAGGTGCGATCCCAGAAACCCGGCCCCTCCGGCAACCAGACAACGCAACTGCCCCCGATGTCGGCGCGGCCGTGCCCAAGAGATATCTTGCGTCTCGAAACGTGGCAGATGCGTCATGTTCCCCCCCACAGAAGAACGGCAGCGACTGCCCAGTCCGGTTTGATATCGACTTAATCGCTTTGGGCCGGACCAGGCCCGTCGATCCCGATTACAGATACTTAAGAGGTTAGGGGGCGCCTTTCGCGCCTATCAAGCGAAAGCCAAGCTTTTCGACCGAAATTCGAATGGCCGACAAAAACCAACCTTCGGTTAGATGAAATTTACACGCCGAGGTTGAATTAGGGGCAGCGGCTTCGGCCAGTCGGAATTGCAGAGACCCGTTGATTCGATTTGCACAATCGGCGCGAGGCTGGTGCGAAAGGCCGCGTCTCAGAGGTCAGAGAGGCCCGCCGTAAGATTGTGTAGCTGCCGGGTCATCTCCAACAGCTCCTGCGCCTCGGCCTCAGAGAAAGGCTGGGTAGAGCGGGTGAAGCCCGAGATCGAACGAGAGCCGTTTTCCAGCACCGCGCAGGTCAACCCGTTCCGAAGGCCATGGGCTTTTGCCCCCTCCAAGACCCCTTTGGGGTCATCGAGATCCTCCCAACGCACGATACCCTCGTGTTGCATCCCCCACAGCACGACGGGATCATCCATCATCATGCCCTTCTCGCTATATTCCTCGATCCACGGCTCGGGGTAGGTGCGATACAGGATGTTCGGGCGGGTAAAGCGGATATGCAGGGCAAACGCGAAACCGGTGTCGCAGGTTTGACCGAGTTCCTTGAGAAGGTTATCGATTTCCTTGCGGTTTGCTGTTTCCATCACGGGATTTCGTCTTTAGGTTGTCGGAAGAGGGTCTCAGCGTCCCGCGCGACGGTAGGCTGAGACCGCATCGAGTGCAAGTGAATTGACCATCAGATCATGGAACTGAGGGACTGCGAAACGCGATTGAATCAAATCGCCCCTGCCGGGTTTTATCTCGCGCTAAGGGTTGGCTATTCTTTCCCTGAGGCCGAACTCAACCGTCTGAACGGTGACTGGGTGGACCTCTATACTCAGCACGGTCTGGTGGTGCAGGACCCTTCGATGCACTGGGTCTATCACAATGTTGGGTACGTGCGCTGGGCCGATCTGAAAGACGATCCCCGCGACGTCGTCGGGATGGCGCGGCGCATGGGACTTCTCTATGGCGCGACAATCTCGTTCAACACGCCGCGCGATGTCGGGCGACGCAGCCACGCCGCGCTGTTCCGGTCGGATCGGGACTTCACCGATGCCGAGCTGCAGGAAGCGTTCGAGATGCTCAAGACCTTGCATGTCGATGCCTCGCAACGCTCTCTCACGGCAGCCGAACTCGAGGCGATCCGCTACCGCGCGGATGGGCTCTTGATCAAGCAGATCGCCGCGAAACTCGCGATTTCCGAGAGCGGCGTGAAGGCCCGGCTTTCCTCTGCCAGCCGAAAGCTGGGTGCGCGAAATGCGATCGAGATGCTCGCAATCGCGACGTCGAGGCGACTCATCTAGGCTGGTACAACCTAAAAGGGTGAATTTTTTACAAATTCGTGGTTTCGATGGAGTTATCCAGAAGGAGGCTCCAATGCAAAACTGCACTTTCGAATTCTCGCAACTTCACCGCTTCGGCACCGCGTTTTACGACTTTCTGCGCCTGCGCAAGGAGGTCTTCGTCGACACGCTCGGTTGGGACGTGCCGCATAACGACGAAGTGGAGATGGATCAATATGATACGCCCCTAGCGCATTACTCGCTCGTGCTGAAGGAGGGGCAGGTGGTGGGCGGTGCGCGCGCAATGTCCACCGCGGCGATCTGGGGTGGAAATACCTACATGCTGCGCGACGCGCATCTGGGAAAGTTGCCGCATATTCCGCCGGAAATCCTGCCGACCGAAATTGCGAGCGAGACGGTCTGGGAATGTACGCGGCTGGTGATTTCCGACGCGCTGACCACGCAGGCGGAGCGCGCGACCTGCCTGCGGTTGATCGTCGACGGGCTGGTGGAACGCGCCAAGGAGCGGGGCGCGGACGAGCTGATCTGTCTCTCCTCTCTCGCGCTGATGCGGGCGCTGCGCCAGCTTGGCTACGATGTGAGCCGGATGGGCCCGACCTATCGCAACGACGAGGACGGGCGGCAATACGCGGCGCTGCGGATGCCCGCGGAATATTCCACGCAGCGGCGTCGCGAGATGGCCGAGGCCTGCGTGCTGGCGGCCCGGTCGGCGCCGCGCCAGTTGCATACCGCTGCCTGAGCCGGTGCGGGATAAGAAAAAGGGCGCGCCCATCGCCCGGGCGCGCCCCTAAATCTTCGGCGTCGGTCGCGCGCTCAGCGCACGACGAAGACGCAGCAATTGGAGTGCCGCACGACCCGAGCAGCGTTCGGCCCGAGCAGATAATCGCTGAGATCGGGGCGATGCGCCCCAAGCACGATCATGTCCGCGCCGTCTTTCTCGGCCAGCGACAGGATCTCGTGATAGGCCGTGCCGACGCCCACGATGTGTCGCACCTTGGCGTTCACCTCGGGGCCCACGACCTCGGCGACGAAGTCATGCAGCAGCTCGCGCGCGTGCTCCTTCGCCTTCGCTGTGTGATCGTCCGAGAAAAAGGCCCCCACAACCGCCGAGCCGTAATCGGGCACCACGGTGATCACGTCGAGCTGTGCGTCTTCCATCTTGGCCAGCCGCGCCGCCCATTCGAGCACTTTGCGCTCGGTCTTGGGGCGGTTCATGTCGATCGCGCAGAGAATGGTATTTGTCATGCCGGTTCTCCTTCAGCAAAGGCCGCGTCATCGTCTTCCCTGCGCCGATATTGCAGGAAAGCGATGAGCGCGAGAAGCGCGAAAGCGGGGATGAACATCAGCTCTTTCGGAAGCTGGTCGTTCGGCACCTTCACGTTGGACAGTGTGACGGGCGTGTCGCCGTAAAAGTCGAAGCCCTGCAGTTTCTGCTGCAACTCCGAGCCGAACATCGGCTCGTCCGCGACCATCTTTCCGTCCGTTTCGGTGAAGCTCAGGCCGAGCTTGTCGAGCCGGTCCTGCCCCGTCGCGCCTTCGGGCACCTTGACCAGCACGGTCAGGTCCTTCGGTTCTTCGGTGGTGTAATCGGGACCCGAGAAGATCAGTCGCAGCTCACGCCCGACCGGTGCCTTGTCGAGGCGCTGCGTGATGTTCGCAGGCGGCACCTCGTTATAGGGCGGCTCGATCATGTTCATGAAATAGCCGGGACGGAACAGGGTGAAGGCGATCAGAAGAAGCGCCACCGTCTCCCAGATCTTCGAACGGGTGACGAACCACCCCATCGTGCCCGCGGTGAAGACGAGGATGCCGATCGTCGCTATGACGAAGACGAAGATCGCCTGGTACCACGTCACGTCGATCAGCAGCAGATCGGTGTTGAAGATGAACACGAAGGGCAGGGCGACCGTGCGCAGCGAATAGAAGAACGCCGTGAAGCCGGTCTTGATCGCGTCGCCTCCCGAGACTGCCGCCGCCGCGAAGGAGGCAAGGCCCACGGGTGGCGTCACGTCCGCCATGATCCCGAAGTAGAACACGAACAGGTGCACCGCAATCAGCGGTACCACGAGGCCCGACTGCGCGCCCAGATGGACGACGACGCCCACCATCAGCGAGCTGACGACAATGTAGTTCGCCGTGGTCGGCAGGCCCATCCCGAGGATCAGCGACAGGATCGCCACGAAGATCAGCATCAGGATCAGGTTGCCACCCGAGAGGAACTCGACGAAATCGGCCATCACCTGACCGATCCCGGTCAGCGAGACGGTGCCTACGATGATCCCGGCGGTGGCGGTGGCCAGGCCGATGCCGATCATGTTGCGCGCGCCGTCGATCATGCCGCCGATCAGGTCGAGAACGCCTTCACGGAAGCGGCTCATCGGGGCGCTCTCGCCGCGGAAGGCGGCCTTGAGCGGTTTCTGGGTGAGCAGGATGAAGAACAGCAGGAACGAGGCCCAGAAGGCCGACAGGCCCGGCGACTTGCGCTCGATCATCAGGAAATAGACCAGAACGACGATCGGGAGCAGGTAGTAGAGGCCCGCCTTGTAGATATCCTTGATCTCCGGAAGCTTCACGATCTCGGAGTTCGGATCGTCCGGCTCCAGATCGGGCGCTTTCGCGGCGACCCAGACGAGGCCGAGATAGACCAAGACGACGAGCAGAGACAGAACCCAGCCTGCGCCTTCGGGTACCATCGAGGTGATGAGGCGCACCGGGTATTGCGTGGCATAGCACAGCGCCGCGAAGCCCGCGAAGAAGGCGAACATGCCGAAGGCGGTGCGCCAGACCGAGACCACGCGGTCGCCGATCGTCGGCATGCGGTTTTTCACGGCCTCCAGATGCACGATGTAGAACAGTGCGATGTAGGAGATGATCGCCGGGATAAAGGCGTGCTTGATGACCTCCAGATAGGAGATGCCGACATATTCCACCATCAGGAAGGCGGCGGCCCCCATCACCGGCGGCATGATCTGGCCGTTGACCGAAGAAGCCACCTCGACCGAGCCGGCTTTCTCTGCCGAGAAGCCTACGCGTTTCATCAGCGGAATGGTGAAGGTGCCGGTGGTGACCACGTTCGCGATCGACGAGCCCGAGATCAGGCCGGTCGCCGCAGAGCCCACGACGGCGGCTTTCGCAGGTCCGCCGCGCAGGTGGCCGAGCGCGCCGAAGGCCATCTGGATGAAGTAGTTGCCCGCGCCCGCTTTCTCGAGCAGCGCGCCGAACAGCACGAAGAGGAAGACGAACTTGGTCGAGACGCCGAGCGCGATCCCGAAAACCCCCTCGGAGGTGATCCACATGTGGCTCATCGCCTTGCGCAGGCTCGCACCGGCCCAGCGGATCTGTTCGGGGAAGAACTCCGACGAGCCGAAGAACACATAACACAGGAACACGATCGCCAGCAGCACCATGACCGGGCCGAGCGTGCGATAGGCTGCGATGAAGAGGAAGATGATGCCCAGGACCGAGATATAGGAGTCCTGCATATCGGCGAGTCCGCCATTGTCGACGATCTTCTGGTAGAAGAAATAGCCGTACAGCGCGAGAAGCGCCCCGCCTACCGCGAGGATCCAGTCATACCACGGCACATGGTCCTTGGGTGAGGACTTGAACAGCGGATAGGCCATCGCCGAGAGGAAGATGGCATAGGCCAGATGGATCTGGCGGGCATTGTTGATCAGGTCGCCCGGCAGCACATAGGGCCCGATGGGCGAGGCCAGAAGCACCTGGAAGATCGACCAGCTCAGCGCCACCACGGCGACCATGAGCCCGACCCATCCCTTGGGGCTGCGCGCCCCGCTGTCAGAAGCTTGTACGAGCTCCTGCAATTCTTGTTCGTTCAAGGCGCGATTTTCCGCCATCGTTCCCCCTTGCGACCCAACGGGCCGTCCGCCTGTTCCGGCATGATCTTAGTAGCTGAAACTGAAAAGGGCGGGCACGCAAGCGCGCCCGCCCGAATATGCGCAGGGATTACTTAATCCAGCCGCGTTCCTTGTAGTACTTCAGAGCGCCCGGATGGATCGGAGCCGAGAGACCGGCGGTGACCATTTCCTCGGGCTTCAGATGCGCGAAGGCCGGGTGCAGCTTCTTGAACTCGTCGAAGTTGTCGAAGACCGACTTCACCAGCGCATAGACGACATCATCGGGCTCGTCGGCCGAGGTCACGAGGGTCGCGCGCACGCCGAAGGTCTTCGTGTCGTCGGGGTTGCCGCGATACATGCCGCCGGGGATCGTCGCGGTGGCGTAGTACGGATTGTCGGCGACCAGCTTGTCGACCGCGTCGCCCGTGACGTTCACGAGGTTCGCGTCGCAGGAGGTGGTCGCTTCCTGGATCGAACCGGAGGGGTGACCCACGGTGTAGACCATCGCGTCGATCTGGTTGTCGCAGAGCGCTTTCGACTGCTCGGCGGCCTTCAGCTCGGTCGCGAGCGCGAAGTCCGAGGTTTTCCAGCCCATCGCATCCATCAGCACTTCCATCGTGCCGCGCTGACCCGAGCCGGGGTTGCCGATGTTCACGCGCTTGCCCTTGAGGTCTTGGAAGTTCTTGATGCCGCTATCGGCACGCGCGACGACGGTGAAGGGCTCGGGGTGGATCGAGAACACGGCGCGCAGCTTCTCGAACGGACCCTGATCGGAGAACTTCGAGTCGCCCTTGTAGGCGTGGTACTGCCAATCCGACTGGGCGATGCCGAAGTCCAGCTCGCCCGAACGGATGGTGTTGATGTTGTAGACCGAACCGCCGGTGGACTCGACCGAGCAACGGACGCCGGTTTCCTTGTGGCTCTTGTTCATCAGGCGGCAGATCGCGCCGCCGGTCGGGTAGTAGACGCCGGTGACGCCGCCGGTCCCGATGGTGATGAAGGTCTCGTCGGCTGCGTTCGCCGCGGGCGCCATCAGCGCGCCGGCGACGGCCGCGACGGCCCCGAGTTTGAAGAACTGTTTCATGTAGTCACTCCCGTTGATCGTTTTTGGGTGTCGGTTCAGTGGTACGGTCCGCCTCGGTCAGCGTGCATAGACTTCGTCGAGAAGCCTGTTGCGCCGTTCGACCTCGGCGATCCGTTCGGTTGCGCGGGGTCCCGCGCGCTTCGCCACCAGCGCCAGAATTGCTTCGAGCAAGAACAGCGTGGCGACGTAACTCGTGTAGAAATGCGGGCTGTCGGTGGGCACGATGAAGGTCTCATCGGCCGCGTGCAGCGCCGGACAGCTGCGGCTGTCGGTAATCAGCGTGACATGGGCGCCCTGTTCATGGGCATGGATCGCGCTGCGGATGGTGGAGCGCGCGAAGGGCGGCTTGGTGATCACCAGAACCGCGTCGCGCTCGTCGAGCCCGGCGAGCGTCGCGCCCAGCGACGAGCCAGCGCGGGCGCCCAGCTCCCAGTTGTCGCCTAGGAAATTGGCGATATAGGCGGTGTATTCCGCAATCCCCGTCGAACCTAGCGCGCCTAGCAGCACCACCCGGCGGGCGGCGGCGATCTTGTCGGCCACGGCCTCGAGCCGTCCCGGTTCGATCGCGGCGGTCAGGGCCGCGATATTGTCCTGCGTGGCCGCGGCATACCGGTTGAGGAAGCTGTCCTGCGGATCGGCTGCGTCCTTCTGCAGCCGGTCGGCGCGGTCCGCGAAGGGTGAAACACGGCGACCGATCTGGTCGCGCATGGTCTCGCGCAGCTCTTCGAAATTCTCGTATTCGAGCGCATGGGCGAGGCGGGTGAAGGTCGCGGGCGCAAGGTTCGACTCGCTCGCCAGCATACGCAGCGAGCGCGTGGCGATGCTCACCGGATTGTCCGCGATATAGTCGCCCGCCTCACGCAAACGCGTGGACAGGCTGCCATATTGCGCAGCCAATCGCTGTTCGAAACTGCCGGACAATGCTCCTCCCCAGGTTCCATCACCAGTTATCGCGTCGCGGTGACCGTTTCATTTGTTTCATATATTGTCAATGCGTAAAACATATGTTTCATGGGGTGATCAGCGACCCTCACGCAATCTTGTCCCGAAGGAGGGACCGATATGAGCCATGTATTCCCGCGCCACACGAAGTCCACTGCGCCCTTGGCAGTAAAGGGCGACGGTATCTACATCCTCGACGCCGAGGGCAAGCGGTATCTCGATGGCTCGGGCGGTGCGGCCGTGTCCTGTCTCGGTCACTCTGACGCGGACGTGATTGCCGCGATCAAGGATCAGATCGACAATATCGCCTTCGCGCATACCGGTTTCTTCTCCTCCGAACCCGCCGAGCGGCTTGCCGATCGCCTCATCGCTCACGCGCCGGGGAGCTTGGATCGCGTCTACTTCACATCCGGGGGGTCGGAGGCGGTGGAAAGCGCGCTGAAGATGGCGCGGCAATATTTCGTCGAGAAGGGCGAGCCGAGCCGGTCGCATTTCATCGCGCGCCGCCAGTCCTATCATGGCAACACGCTGGGCGCGCTGGCCGCTGGCGGCAACGCGTGGCGCCGCGAGAAGTTCAACCCGCTGCTGATCGATGTGAGCCACATCGCGCCCGTGCATGAATACCGCTGGCGCGAGGACGGCGAGACCGCCGAGGAATACGGTCTGCGCGTCGCCAACGAGCTGGAGGCCGAAATTCAGCGTCTCGGTGCGGAGAACGTGATCGGCTTCATCGCCGAGCCGGTCGTGGGCGCCACGATGGGCGCGGTGCCGCCGGTAAAGGGCTATTTCAAGCGTATCCGCGAAATCTGCGATCAATACGGCATCCTGCTGATCCTCGACGAGGTGATGTGCGGGATGGGCCGGACCGGTACGTTGTTCGCCTGCGAGCAGGACGGGATCGCGCCCGATATCGTCACCATCGCGAAGGGGCTCGGCGCGGGCTATCAGCCCATCGGGGCGGCGATCTGCACGTCCGAGATTTATGACGCCTTCGTCAACGGCTCGGGCTTCTTCCAGCACGGACATACCTATATCGGCCACCCGACCGCGACCGCCGCGGGCGATGCCGTGGTCAAGAAGCTGACCGAGGGTGGCATGGTCGCGCGGGCGGCGCAGCAGGGCGAAGTGCTCGACGCGGCTTTGCGCGAGGCGTTCGGCCAGCATCCCCATATTGGCGACATCCGTGGGCGCGGCATGTTCCGCGGGCTGGAAATCGTGGCCGACCGCGCCACGAAAGAGCCGATGGACCCGGCGAAGGCCGTCAACAAGAAGCTCAAGGCTGCGGCTTTCGAGGCGGGGCTCGTCTGCTACCCGATGGGCGGCACGATCGACGGCCAGCGCGGCGACCACATTCTGCTCGCGCCGCCCTTCATCATCTCCGACGACCAGATCGGCGAATTGGTGGACAAGCTCGGCACCGCGATCCGCGAGGTTCTCGGGTGAGCCTGCCGCGTATCATGGTCGCGCCGAACGGGGCGACCAAGACCAAGACCGACCATCCGGCGCTGCCGGTCTCGCTCGACGAAATCACGCAGACTGCGCTCGCCTGCCGCGACGCCGGGGCAGGGGCGCTGCATCTGCACCTGCGCGACGATGCGGGCGGGCACCTGCTCGATAGTGGAGCCTATGCCGAGGCGTTGGCCCATCTGCGTCCGCGCTTGGGCGACATGGCGATCCAGATCACCACCGAGGCTGCGGGGCGCTACGCGCCGGGCCACCAGCGCTACGTGGCTCTGAACTCGGGCGCTCATATGGTCTCTGTCTCGGCGCGCGAGATGCTGCGCGATCATGAATTGCTGGCGATGAAGTTCTACGAGGAGGCGGCAGAGCGCGGGATCGCGATCCAACATATCCTCTATTCCCGCGAGGATGCCGAGGCGCTGGCGCGCGTTCTGCCCGATCGTTTGCTGCGCGATCCGGCACTGCAACTGATCTTCGTGATGGGCCGTTATGTCGCGGGGCAAGTCTCGACGCCTGAGATGCTCGACCCGTTCCTCGACTGGATGCAAGCCGAGGCGATCACCCCCGACTGGGCGATTTGCGCCTTCGGCCGGGGCGAGACCGCCTGCCTGAGAAACGCGCTCGCCAAGGGGGGCAAGGCGCGGGTCGGGTTCGAGAATTCGCTGGTGATGGAAGACGGGACGACCGCACCCGACAACGCCGCGCGTGTGGCCGAGATCGCAGCTCTTTAGTCGAGCGTCGAATGCCCTTTCTCGGGGCAGTCGGCGAGGTCGGAGCGCTCTTCGTCGGGCAATTGCCGGGCGATCTCACGCAAGGCGCTGCGCAGCCCTTCCTCCATCACCGGATGATAGAAGGGCATCGCCAGCATGTCGTAGGTGCTCATCTCCGACTGGATCGCGAGGCCGAAGAGATGCGCGAAATGCTCGCCCTCGGGCAGCGCCATCTCGCAGCCCAGGAGCTTGCCGCTTCCCGGCTCGGCATAGATGCGGATCAGGCCATGCGCCTCTTCGGCCAGCCGGGCGCGCGATTGCGTCGCGAAATTGGCGTGTCCGATCAAGATGTCCTTCCCCTCCAGATCCGCGAAGCTCTGCCCGACACGCACCGCGTTGGGCGCGCAGAAGGCGATGGCCATCGAGGCCCGGCGGCGATAGCGGCGTGGACTTTCGGCCAAGGCGTTGCGCCCCGCGATATGCCCTTCGTCCGCAGCTTCGTGCAGGATCGGGCGGACCGCGTTTGCGTCGCCCGCCATGAAGACCGGCAGATCGCCGATCTGCGTGGAAGAGGCGTCGACCTCGGGCATCCCGTGATCGTCGAGCGGCACGCCGAGCGTCTCTAGCCCGAGCCCCGCGATATTGGGGCGGCGTCCCATCGCGGCGAGCACGGCGTCGGCCTCGAATTCTGCGCCGCCTGCGCCTTTCACGATCAAACTGCCCGCATTGCCTTCGGAAATCTCAGCCGGTGCACCCAGATGCAGCGGCAGTTCCGCCGCGATGGCGTCGCGCAGGAGTGCAGCGACTTCCGGGTCGGTCATGCCAGCCACGCTTTCCAACGCATCGAAGCCCGCGACCTCGATACCCATCCGCGCCATCGCCTGTGCGAGTTCCACGCCGATCGCGCCCATGCCGATCACCGCGATCCGCTTTGGCAGGTCGTCGCGGTCGAACAGCGTGTCGGTGGTAAAGATACGATCGCCGAAGGTTTTCCACGGCCCCGGCAGCACTGGCGACGAACCGGTCGCGAGGATGATCGCGTCGGCGGTCACTTCCCCGTGCCCCTCGATCTCGATCCGGTTCGGCCCGAGGAGCCTCGCGCGGCCCGAGATCGCCTTTTCGCCGAGTTTCTCGGGCACCGCGCGCGGCGATTTGGTGAAGTCGTCGCGCATCCGTTTCATTCGCGCCATCACGTCGGGCACGCGGATGCGCAGCGTCTCGGCGCCGGAAATCCCGAAGGCCTCGAAATCGTGGCGACGGTGGAAGGCGTTGGCGGCTTCGATCAGCGCCTTGGAAGGCATGCAGCCGCTTTCGGCGCAGGTCGTGCCCCAATGGCCGTCATTGATGATGAGGAAGTCATCTGTCGCATGGCGCACCTCGCGCAAGGCGGACAACCCGGCCGAGCCGGAGCCGATTATGACGACGCGCGCATGTTGTGACATGAAACCTCCGCTGAACTGTCGCGAACCGAACCGCCTAGCGAGCTATACGTTCCAAGCCTTTGCGCGGTAAAGTCTGCGCCTGAGCTGGCACCCGAAGGCGGCGCATCGCCACGATCTGCCCCAACGCGCGATGCGGTGCGATGGTGCGGAAGATGTCGCGGATCATCCGCGCGTCGGCGGCGACACCGGCGCGCCAGTTGCCAAGCTTTGCGGATTTCATCGGGCTGTCGACGCCGGGCCACGCGACGACGGCGATCCGGGCGCGCGCGCCGATCCACAGGCGGTTCATGAACACCTCCAGCCCGAAGCGGGGAAGGGCGTTGAGAGCCTCCAGTCGCGTGCCCAGCATCTCGCGCGGGATCACACGCTCGCCCGAGATGTAATCGAGCCCGATCACCCGCCAGATGCGCGGCGCGTTGCGGCGCAGGCTGATCGTGACATCGGCCTCCCCATTCGCCACCGGCGCGATCAGCGCGCCCAGATCGGAATGGGTCAGCCCCAGCAGATCGCTGTCGAGCAGCATCAGGTGAGTGCCCGCGGCTTCTGCGATCCCCGCGGCCACGGCCGCCGTCTTGCCTCCGTTCTGTGTCTGGCGCAGCACCCGCAGATGCGGATGGGCGGCGCGATACCCCTCGGCGATTTCGGCGGTGCCGTCGCTCGAGCCGTCGTCGATCACGATCACCTCGGCGATCTGCGGATGGCCCAGCACGCGCTCCAGCACCGCGCCGATCCGCGGGGCTTCGTTATAGGCGGGCAGAATGCAACTGATCTTCGTCATGAGTGCGACCTCTTGCGGCGATAGAACCAGATCGTGGCGCCGAGCGCGATCACGACGAGCAGGATCAGCGAGCCCGTCGACAGCCAGCTGTCGATCTTGCCGATATGCGAGCCGAGCCAATAGCCGAGTGCCACGAAAGCCAGCGATTTCGGGATCGTGGCGATCAGATTGGTCAGCATGAACACCCAAAAATTCATCCGCGCGACCCCGGCTGCGACCAGCACCGGCGCGCCAGCCGAATGGGTCAGCTTGCCGAAGACCAGCGTCTTGATCCCCTTGCTCTGGAAGTGCCGCGCCGCGCTCACGAGCCGCGCGCGGCTCAGGCCCAGCCTGTCGCGCCATTTCTTGGGCATCCGGTTCAGCCCCCATCGGCCAAGCGAATAGAGCCCCAGATCGCCGACGAGATCGGCAAGGATCACGATGATCGCAACCGACCAGACGGAGAACAGGTTCTGGCTGGCAAGCCACGCCGCGATCACGGTCACGATCGGCCCTTCGAGTACCGCAATCGGCGCGATTACGGCCAAGCCGTATTTCGCCATCAATGCGGAGATCGTCTCCAAGCCGAACATAAGGTTACTCCGTGACGGGGGTGTCGCGGCGCGCCACGTCCCGATGGGTCATGTCATTGCCGCGCCACGTGAAATCGCGCCCGAACCATGTCATCAGCCAAAGCGCGGGCAGCATCGCGTCGCGGATCGCGAACCCTGCGATGTCGCGTGCGGAGGCGGGCCAGCCCGCGATCCGCGCCAGCAGCACCTCGGCACCGTACCACAGCGCAACCAGAAGCGGCAGCGCGATCCAAGGCATCGCGCCCAAAGCGGCGAGGGCAAGCGCGGCGAGGAAGGGCAGGAAAGGGCCCTGCGCGATCTCTGCGGCGAAGATCATCACGAAGCCGTCGCGACGCACCTTGGACCAGCGCAGCTGGCGGTCCCAGACCGTGCGAGCCGCGCGCCTCCCGATCGGTTGCGCGAAGAGGTGCCGCGTCAGCCGCACCTTCAGCCCCTGACGGCGCACGAGTTTCGTAGAGGCCACGTCCTCGGCCATGTTGCGCCCGAGCGCCGCGAAGCCGCCGCCTGCCATAAGGATGTCGCGCCGCCAGAACAGCGATTTGCCCTGAGCGAAGCCCAGCCCGATCATGTCGGCCGCTACCTGCCAGCGCGCCTGATTGGTGTTGAGGAACGCTGCCTCGACGGCGCCCCAGAGATTGCCTGGACGCTCGGCCACCGGCGGAGCGGAGACCAGCCCCGTGCCGGGCCGCCATTCCGCCACCAACCGTTTCAGATAATCGCGCGGCAAAAGCAGATTGCTATCGGCCATCGCGAGCCACTCAGCGTCGGTCGCGGACAGACCCTTGTGCAGGTTGTTCAGCTTCGGATTGCCCGACACCGCGTCGAGCCCAGTCAGAAGCCGCGCACGCACATGCGGGTTCTCTTCGATCAGGCGACGGACCAGCGCGCAGGCCGGGTCGTGCTCGGACGGCGCGCAGAATATTACCTCGTAATCCGGATAGTCGAGTTCGAAGGACGAGCCCAGCGTCTCCGCGTCGAACGGGTCGACCCCGCAGACCGGGCGCATCAGCGCGATGAAAGGCAGGTCGTCGGGCACCGGCTTCGGTGGTCGGGATTCGCGCCACGCGGTCATCGCGGCGCTGAGAAGATGCGCCGTTAGAGTGATGCCCAGAAGGGCTGCAAGGAAGAGCAGAACGATCGTCATGCACGAACCTTTGCGACGGCGGGGCGGGTGCCGGTCTCGGTGACCGCAGCGGGCTCCGCGCCCCATTGAAGAAGTTGCAATGCGCCTGAACTATCCTCGGCCAAGGCGGTCAGGCTGTCCACCCAGTCGCCGCAATTCGCGTAGGTCATTCCGCCGACCTCGCGCAGCGCGGGCTTGTGCGAGTGGCCGCAGATGATCCCGTCGACCCCGGCCTCGGAGGCCAGCGCGATCAGCCGATGCTCGTAACCCGAGCCACGTGCGATCAGGTGGTTAATCCCCTCGATCGCGAGCTGGATCAACGTGCGCTCTGTCTCGGAAACGTCACGGCGGCGGCGCAACCAGGCATCGATGCCGCGGAACAGCGCGTCCATCCGGCTTCCGAAACGGGTCATCGCGTGCCAGCGCAGGATGCGCGCATCGCATTGATCGCCATGCACGATAAGGTAGCGCTGCCCGTCCGCGCCGACATGGAGTGCCGTCTCGGCCAGCTCAAAGCTGAGGAAGTTCATACCCGGCGAGCGTAGTGCCGCATCGTGATTGCCGGGCAGGTAGACGATACGCGTTCCGGCCTCGGCATGGGCCTCGAGGGTCTCGATGATCTCGGCATGGATATCCCCCCACTGCACGGGGCCACCATGCCAGAGGTCGAGGATATCGCCGACGAGGTAGATCGCGTCGGCCCGGACGCTTTGCAGAAAGTCGAGTATCGGGCCGGGGCTGCACCCGCGCGAGCCAAGGTGAAAATCCGAGAGGAAGAGGCTGCGGTAGTGGTGCTTGTTGTGATGGCGCGATCGGCTCATGTCACATCTCCGGTGGATCGGCGGGGAGAGGCAGGCACCCGGCGCCTGCGCAGAGAAGCGATGCGGAGACAGTCCGGAAAATGGCAGACTGCAATTTATGGGCCATAGGATCCTTCCGCTCTTTGCTGCGCTGCCCATCGCCTTCCGACGTGACATCGATGTGACGGCTACGTGAACCTGTTATGTCACCTAGAGGCAGCTGTGCGGTGATCAACCATAAGGGTGTGAAATACCAAGCAACTTCCGGTGAGCGCACGATATCTTGCGGTTTGTTTCACCCGAAAGCATAGTGGTCGCGGTGACGACGATTGGCGAAGGAGAACGCGATGGCAGGATATCTGACCACCCATGTGCTCGACACGGCGCGGGGATGCCCGGCGGACGGGCTCAAGATCACGCTCTTCGCTCTCAACGGAGACGATCGTGAGGTGCTGGCCGAGATGGTGACGAATGCCGACGGGCGCACCGACTCGCCGATCCTGCCGGCGGAGCGGTTTCGCACCGGGCAGTTCGAACTGGTCTTCGCTGCGGGGGATTATCTGCGGGCGAGCGGGCAGGGAGCGGAAGAGCCGCTGTTTCTCGACGATATCCCGATCCGCTTCGGGATGAATGATGCCGGGGCGCATTACCACGTGCCGCTGCTGCTCTCGCCCTACGGCTACTCGACCTATCGCGGCAGCTGAGCCCGGGGCGTCCATCTGCTCGTGATTTGAGCATCCGGACAAAAATCCGGCGGTTCCGCCGCGCCATCGCTTGCGCTCGGCCGTGGCTTCGGAAACTCTGGGCGCAAAACGAGGGACGACGGATGGATTACACTTTTTTTCTGGAATGGGTGCAGTTCGCGGTGCGCTGGCTGCACGTGATCACCGCGATTGCGTGGATCGGGTCGTCCTTCTATTTCATCGCGCTCGATCTGGGGCTGGTGCCCGAACCCGGCGCGCCTGAAGGGGTGCATGGGGCGGCGTGGCAGGTCCATGGCGGCGGCTTCTACCACATCCAGAAATATCTCGTGGCCCCGGCGCAGATGCCCGACCGGCTGACCTGGTTCAAATGGGAAAGCTACATGACGTGGCTTTCGGGCTTCGCGATGCTGATGGTGCTCTACTGGACGCAGGCGCAGTTCTATCTGATTGATCCGCGGGTGATGGAGCTGCCGGTCTGGGGGGCAATTCTGATCTCGATCGGCTCGCTCGCGCTCGGCTGGCTCCTCTACGACCTGATCTGCAAATCGCGTTTCGGCGAAAACAATACCCGGCTCATGCTCGGCCTCTACGTCATTCTCGTCGCGATGGCCTGGGGCTATACGCAGGTCTTCTCGGGCCGCGCGGCGCTGCTGCATTTGGGGGCCTTCACCGCGACGATCATGACCGCAAACGTGTTCCTGATCATCATTCCGAACCAGAAGATCGTAGTGGCCGACCTCGTGGCGGGGCGCACGCCCGATCCGAAATACGGCAAGATCGCCAAGCAGCGTTCGACCCATAACAATTACCTGACGCTGCCGGTCATCTTCCTGATGTTGTCGAACCATTATCCGCTGGCTTTCGCGAGCGCCTATAACTGGCTTATCGCCTCCCTGGTGTTCCTGATGGGGGTGACGATCCGGCACTTCTTCAACACGCACCACGCCCATAAGGGTAAGCCGTGGTGGACCTGGGGCGCCACCGCGGCGTTGTTTATTGCGATCGTATGGCTGTCCTCTATCCCGAAGGCGGATGCCGGGGCGGACACCGAGGACAGCGCCATGTTGACGCCTTTCGAGCAGCGCTTCGCGGCGGCGCCCGGCTTCGACGAAGTGAGCGGTATCGTAATGGGGCGCTGTTCGATGTGTCATGCGAGCGAGCCCGGCTATGAGGGGATTGGCCATGCTCCCAAGAATATCAAGCTCGAGACGCCCCGCGAAATCGCCGCCGCCGCGCGGCAAATCTACGTGCAAGCCGGGCTGACCGACGCGATGCCGCCTGCGAATTTGAGCTACATGGAGCCGCAGGAGCGCGCCGCCATCCGGGCTTGGTTCCGAGCGGGCGAGGCCGGGACGCAAGCGGCAGGTCCAACGGATCGGGCCGAGGCCGAGATCGCGGTTCCCCATCCCGACGCGTCGTGATCGCTGCCGCATATCGACGGGTTCAGGGATCATAGTGATGAGTTAGAAATCCTCCCAATCGTCATCCGTGGGTGGCGGCGGCAAAGCCAAGGCAGTATTGCCTGACACGCTGATAGGCGAAGCAGCATCGCGCAGGGCCGATTTCGGCGGCGCGGAGGCAATGCGCTCCGATTTCTCGGGCGCACGTCGCGGCGCCACAGCAGGTTTGTCCGCAGAGTCGACACGACTCGGGCTGGCACCCGATGCCTCGCCAAGTTTGAATTGTCCCATCGCCTCGCCGAGTTCCACGGCCTCGCGTTCGAGGACCTGGCTAGCGGCGAGGGCCTCTTCGAACATGGCGGCGTTGTGCTGGGTAACCTGATCGAGCTGCGTGACGGCGGAATTGATTTCCGTCAGGCCCGCGCTTTGCTCCTGCGTAGCATTCGCGCTGTCCGCGACATAGGCGAGAAGATCGGAAACGGAGGACTGGATGCCCCCGAGCGCATCGCCCGCTTGGCCCACCAAGCCGACGCCGCGTTTCACCTGTGCTGAGGAGTTCGCGATCAACTCGGCGATCTCGCGTGCAGCGTCAGAGGAGCGCTGCGCGAGCGCACGCACTTCCGACGCGACGACCGCGAAGCCTCGTCCGGCTTCGCCAGCGCGCGCCGCCTCCACCCCGGCGTTCAGAGCGAGCAGGTTGGTCTGAAAGGCGATCTCGTCGATGACGCTGGTGATCCGGCTGATCTGCTCCGAGCTTTGTTCGATTTCCGACATCGCCTGCACGGCTTCGGAAACGACTTGGCCGCTTTCTTCCGCGCTGCGCCGGGCGGTCTCGACAAGGTCATTCGCGCGGCCGGCGGCCTGGGCGGCCGCCTCGACCGAGGCGGTGATCTCGTTGAGCGCGGCGGCGGTCTCCTCGAGCGTGGCGGCCTGCCGTTCGGTGCGCCGCGCCATGTCATCGGAGTTTGACGAAATTTGCCGCGCCTCAGTGCGGATCGATCCGGCGTTGTCGAGCACCTTTCGCATCGCGTCGCGCAAATCGCCGATCGCGCTGTTGAAGTCGTCACGCAATGTCTTGGAATCGCCTTCGAATTCAGCGGTGATCTCGGCCATGAGATCCCCGGCGGAGAGCCCGGCCAAGGCCGATTTCAGGGTCTCGACAATGTGTTGTTGGGCGGCTTGCATCGCGTCGCGTTCTTTCCGGCGGGCGTCAGCCTCCAAATGCTGCTGGGTGCGGTCGCTCGCGAGCACGGTGAACATGACCATCGTGCCGTCCGAATCGAGGATCGGGTTGACCGAGCCTTCGAGCCAGGCCTGGCGGCCGTCGGCACAGCGCAGCATCAGCATACCCGCGAATGGCTGCGGATCGCGCCGGAGAATTTCGCAGACCGGCGTGCCCTCGAAGGTAATCTGGCCGGCTACGGACATCCCGGCCATATCTTCGCGGGGCGCGCCGTAGACTTCGGCAAACGCGTGATTGAGCGTGTCGATCGTTACATCGGGACGTAGGTCCACGCGCAGGAGGTTGGCGTCGATCGCAGAGATCAGCGAGGCATTGCGCCGTTCTTCCGTGGTGTTGCGCCATTGAGAGACATGGCCGATCTTTTCGCCCGCCTCGTCGGTCACGGGGCTGACGAGGCAGAGAAGCGATCCGGCGCGCATTCGGCCTTCGAGGGTGAGGGTGTCGCGTGCCCCGCCGTCGAGCGCTGCGGCCGCGGTCGTCCCCGCTGGCAAAATCTGGTCCGCGCGGGTTCCGACAAGCTTATCGGGGTCGAAACTCGGGTTGTAGGATCGGATTTCTGGCGCGAAGGGGCGCAGCAGATCCGAAGCGGCCTCGTTGGCGAAGGTGATGACGTGATCGTTGCCGGTGAGAATGATCGCGACCGAGGCGCTTTCGAGTGCGGCGCTGTGGACCCGCGCTGCGCGGTTGCGCGATTCGGCGATCGCAAGCTCGGACGCGAAGGTTTGCAGCGCGCGGGCGATCGCGCCGATTTCGTCGTGGCGCTTGGTGGCGGGGATTTCGGCATCGAGCTGCCCCGCGACTACGGAGCGCATCGCCTGCGTCACGCGGGTGAGCGGGCGCGCGATAAGCCAGCGTACGCCGAGCATCGCGCCGCCGAGAATGCCCACAAAAATCAAGGCCGTGAAAGCGAGGTTGCGTATCATGTCCTCGGCAGCGCGCGCGATGGCGGGTGCCGGGCTCCATCGCAGTGCGAGCACGGCGAGCGGGTCGTCTTGCGGGGAAATGCGCAGGGGAATTGCTTCGCTCAGCCCGTCTGCCGATTTCTTCAGGCCCTGCGCCTCAATCGCGTTTTGCGCAAGCGTGACCAAGGCTGGGTCGGCCTCGCCCGCCTTAGCCAGAACGTCGCCGCGCAAGTTGAGCACCAGCGCGGACTGACCGGCGCCGTCGGAGCCCGCGAGCACCGCTTTGACCTCATGAGACGCGTCTGCGATCCGTCCCGTGATCAGCGCATCCGTTACCGAATCACCGAGCATAGGCAGGATCTGGTCGAGCTGCGTCCTCGCGGCCTCGTTGGCGCGGCGATGGTTCGAATTGATCGTGAGCAACGTCATCAGCGCCGCGAACATGATGCCGACGATCGCGATCAGGGCCAGCAATTTGACCATCACGGTGTGCCAGGCGCTTGCACCAGCCTCGGATTTGGACATCTCCGCCTCTTTTTCCACACGGGGGCATTCCCGCAAAATCGCGGACACGCTACGTCCATACCCTTTCGATGCCCTTAACGCGGACCTGCTGCAGGTCAGCATTTGCGCCGCAAGCGCATTTTCCCCGCAGTCAGTGCCCTTGAAGGTCCCCGATGCGGTCACTAAGACTTCTGTAAAGATCACACGCTATGAAGAGCGTCGAACGACCAGGAAGGGCCGAGATGAAAGATCCCCACGAGTTTTACATGAACACGCTGGTGCCGATGGTGGTCGAGCAGACCTCGCGCGGCGAGCGTGCCTACGACATCTACTCGCGCCTGCTGAAGGAGCGCATCATCTTCCTGTCGGGCCCCGTCCATGACGGCATGTCGACGCTGATCTGCGCGCAGCTTCTGTTCCTCGAGGCCGAGAACCCGAAGAAAGAGATCGCGATGTACATCAACTCGCCGGGCGGCGTGGTGACGAGCGGTCTGTCGATCTACGACACGATGCAATACATCAAACCCAAGGTCTCGACGCTGGTGATCGGGCAGGCGGCCTCGATGGGCTCGTTGCTGCTGACCGCGGGCGAAAAGGGGATGCGCTTCTCGCTGCCCAACAGCCGCGTCATGGTCCACCAGCCCTCGGGCGGCTACCAGGGGCAGGCGACCGACATCATGATCCACGCCCGCGAGACCGAGAAGCTCAAGCGTCGCCTGAACGAAATCTACGTCAAGCATACCGGCAACGACTACGAGACCGTCGAAGCCGCGCTCGAGCGCGACAACTTCATGTCCGCCGAGGCCGCGAAGGAGTGGGGCCTGATCGACGAGATCCTTGAAAGCCGGGTCAGCGACGACGGAGAAAAGTGATCCTCCCGCTTAACTTCGGGACGATTTTGACATTGAGGTGACGGTTGGCCTGTCCTAGTCTTGAAGGGACAGGCCAATTCACGAAGCCCGGGGCGGCCCGGGCAGCAGAGGTAAGAGATGGCGAACTCGAACGGCTCCGACAGCAAGAACACGCTTTATTGCTCGTTCTGCGGCAAAAGCCAGCATGAGGTCCGCAAGCTGATCGCGGGTCCGACCGTGTTCATTTGCGACGAATGCGTCGAGCTGTGCATGGACATCATCCGCGAGGAGACGAAATCGGCCGGGCTGAAATCCACCGAAGGCGTGCCGACCCCGCGCGATATCTGCCAGGTGCTCGACGATTACGTGATCGGCCAGGAACATGCCAAGCGCGTGCTCTCGGTCGCGGTGCACAACCACTACAAGCGTCTCAACCACGGCACGAAGACCGACATCGAACTGGCGAAGTCGAACATCCTGCTGATCGGCCCGACGGGCTGCGGCAAGACACTTCTCGCCCAGACGCTGGCGCGCATCCTTGATGTGCCCTTCACGATGGCCGACGCGACGACCCTGACCGAAGCCGGTTATGTGGGCGAGGATGTCGAGAATATCATCCTCAAGCTGCTGCAGGCGTCGGAATACAACGTCGAACGGGCGCAGCGCGGCATCGTCTATATCGACGAGGTCGACAAGATCACCCGCAAGTCGGACAACCCGTCGATAACGCGCGACGTGTCGGGCGAGGGTGTGCAGCAAGCGTTGCTGAAGATCATGGAGGGCACCGTGGCCTCCGTGCCGCCGCAGGGCGGGCGCAAGCATCCGCAGCAGGAATTCCTGCAGGTCGACACGACGAACATCCTGTTCATCTGCGGCGGCGCCTTCGCGGGTCTCGACCGGATCATCGCGCAGCGGGGCAAGGGCTCGGCGATGGGCTTCGGCGCGGACGTAAAGGATAGCGAAGACCGCAATATCGGCGAGCTGTTCAAGGAGCTCGAGCCCGAGGACCTGCTGAAATTCGGCCTGATCCCGGAATTCGTCGGTCGTCTGCCGGTCATCGCGACGCTGACCGATCTCGACGCCGAGGCGCTGGTGACCATCCTGACCGAGCCGAAAAACGCGCTGGTGAAGCAGTATCAGCGTCTCTTCGAGATCGAGGGTGTGTCGCTGACCTTTACCGACGATGCGCTGACCGCCATCGCCAAGAAGGCAATCGAGCGGAAGACAGGTGCACGCGGCCTGCGGTCGATCATGGAAGACATCCTGCTCGACACGATGTTCGAACTGCCGGGCATGGAAGAGGTCGAAGAGGTCGTGGTCAACGAAGAGGCCGTGACCCAGAGCGACGCAAAACCGCTGCTGATCTATGCCGAAGCCAAGAAGGAAGGCAAATCGGCGAGCTGATCGCGACATAAGCAACGATTCAGCAAGGGGCGAGCTTCGGTTCGCCCCTTTGTTTTGCGACATGATTCTTCTCGTGCGGAAGGGTTTGCGCTAGTCCTTGGCGCATTCCCCTCGCAGAAGGGCAAGGACATGAGGCAGAGCTTTGCACCGCTCGCAGCGGGGCAGAACAACAATCTCAACCTGATCCGCCTGATCGCAGCGTCCTGCGTGCTCGTGTCGCATGCTTGGCCGATCAGCCTCGGACCGGGGGCGCTGGAACCGCTCGAGGCCGCGACCGGCTTCAGCCTCGGTGCGCTTGCGGTCTCCGTGTTCTTCGCGATTTCGGGCTTCCTGATCTCGGCGAGCTTCGAGCGTTCTAGCAGCCCATGGCGCTATGTCCGCGCCCGCGTGGCGCGGATTTACCCCGGGTTGATCGTCTCGATCTCGCTGGTCACCTTCGTCATCGGGCCGATTTTCAGCCGACTGTCCCCGGCCGACTACCTCGCCTCGGTCGAGACATGGCTGGCGTGGCTCGGCAATGTGAGTCTCGTCCGGCTCGATTACAATCTGCCTGGTGTTTTCGAGGGCAATCCCTATCCGACGGTTCAGGGCTCGCTGTGGACGCTACCGGTCGAGATACGGCTCTACGTGGTCGTCGCGTTGCTCGGCGTGCTTGGCTTGATGCGCAAGCCGCTCCTGCTGATGACCGCGGTTCTAGTAGGTCTAGCGGGCCTCAGCCAAGCCCCCGCATTCGATTTTCCCGGAGCCTATGCGCTTCGCTCGCTCTGGTATCCGGGGTTGCCCTTTTTCCTCGGCATGGGGGCCTACCTGATGCGTGCGCGCATTCCGGCCTCGCCGGTGGTCGCCCTTCCCCTCGCGGTTCTGGCGGCTATCAGTATGCACGGCCCTCTGGCGTATCCGTCGATGGCACTCGCTGTCTCCTACGCAACGCTCTGGCTGGCGGGGCTGCCTTCGGGAAGGTTGCGCGAGTTCAATCGGGTGGGCGACTACTCCTACGGTATCTATATCTACGCTTTCCCTGTGCAGGGGATGGTCGTGGCGCTCTTGGGCGAGATGGGCCCGCTTTCCAATATCGCCCTCGCAACGCCGATCACCGTCGCGCTCGCGATGCTGTCGTGGCACTGGGTCGAGCGTCCGGCGATGAAAATCCTTCGCCGCGGGCAGATTCCGCAGGCAAATTCTGCTTCGCAGGCGCCTTGAGCCCGCACGGGTACTGGACCTCGACGCCCCAGCGGATATAACAGGCGGGACGCATTGCGGAGGTTGCCCCATGAAGTTTCTGCTTCGAATTCTCACCTGGTGGAACGGCTCGACCGTCGGCACGCAGCTTTTCACCGCGCGCAAGGGCGTGAAAGTTGGCGAGGACGAGCAAGGCAACATCTATTACCGCACCAAGGACGCCAAGCGCCGCTGGGTGATCTATAACGGCGAGAGCGAAGCGAGCCGTATTCCTCCCGACTGGCATGGCTGGATCCACTTCACCTATGATGAGCCGCCGACCGACAAGCCGCTGGCCCATAAGCCATGGGAAAAGCCGCATGAGCAGAACCACACCGGCACCGAAGCGGCCTATGTGCCGCCGGGGTCGATTCGCCTCGCGCACCCGGTCGAGCGCCGCGATTACGAGGCTTGGCAGCCCGAGTAAGGCCACCGCGCTATGAGCGAAAACCGCACCGAGATCATTACCGGCGCGATCGTGCTGGTCGTGGCACTGGGCTTTTTGCTCTGGGCGGGGCGTGGCATGGGAATCGGGGCCGATGGCGGTTCCTATCCGCTGCATGCCTCCTTCCGGTCGATCGGGGGCGTCGTGCCCGGCACCGATGTGCGACTTGCGGGCGTGAAGGTTGGGACGGTGACGGATGTCGCGCTGAACCCCGAGACGTTCTTCGCCGACACCACGATCTCGGTGAAGAAGGGCGTCGCGCTGCCCGAGGATACGGTGATCGCGGTGACGCAAGACGGGCTCTTGGGCGCGAACTATATCGAACTGATCCCTGGCGGAGCGATCGACGATCTCAAGCCGGGCGATGAAATTCTCGACACGCAGAGCGCGGTCTCGATGCTGAACCTGATGCTGAAATTCGCAGGTGGCGGCAGTGGCGACGGCGCAGGGGAGGGGGCGCAATGATCCGCGCTTTGGTTTTGATCGCAGCACTCGTTCCAGGGCTCGCTGTCGCACAGGACTTCACGCAAACGACGCCGGACGACCAGATCCCGCAGGATGAGCCCGCGAAAGGGCTGGCTGACGGTACGGGCGCGATGTTGCGCGGGCTCGACAAGGTGTCGGGCATCGCCTCGGACATCAATCTGAATGTCGGGCAGAGCGTGAAATACGGGTTCATCACGGTAACGCTACGCGAATGCCGCTACCCGGCCGACGATCCGTCCTCCGATGCCTATGCCTATGTGACGGTAACCGAAGAGGACAAGCCACAGCCCGATTTCGCAGGCTGGATGATTGCTTCGAGCCCGGCGCTCTCGGCACTCGATCACCCGCGTTACGACGTCTGGGTCATCCGATGCAAAAGTGACTGAGGCGCGGGGATCGCGCCTGAGGTGAAGTCGCACTCTCGGGGCAGCGCCTGCGCGAGCCGCGCGCGATATTCGTTTCGGGTCACCTCGACCGCGCCCATCGAAGCCAGATGCGGCGTGATGTATTGCGTATCGAGCAAGCAGAACCCCGTCTGACGCAGCCGGTCCACCAGGTAGGCGAGCGCCACTTTCGAGGCATTGGGGCGGCGCGAGAACATGCTCTCTCCGAAGAACGCTCCGCCAAGGGTGATCCCGAAGATGCCGCCCGCGAGTGTTCCATCCTGCCAGACCTCCAGGCTATGCGCGAAGCCTGCGGCGTGGAGCTGATCGTAGAGCGCGAAGAGCGGTCCGTTGATCCATGTCTCGTCGCGGTCGGCACAGCCTTCGACCACGCCGCGAAACGCGGCATTTGTCGAAATACTGTAATCCCCGCGCCGGATGACTTTCGCGAGAGAGCGCGAAATGTGGAATTTGTCCAAGGGGACGATCCCGCGCAAGGCTGGGTCGAACCAGTGAAGCTGCGGATTGTCGCGGCTTTCAGCCATCGGGAAGATGCCCTGCGCATATCCCGCGAGAAGTAGTTCCGCGCTCAGTCTGTCCGTCATTGTCTTGCCCGGTTTTCCCGTTACGCCTAGGCTCGCCAACAAGATGAACCAGAGCGGGGCCGAGCGCAAATATGGGTTTCTACGATTTCCTCCCCGAGATCGATCGATATGCCGAAGATCCCGGTACGGTGGAGCGGATGAACCTGCGCCACAAGATGATCATCAAGCCGCTCGAGCAGGAGATCGCGGGCAAGCGTGTGCTCGATCTGGCGGCGCATGATGGTCGCTGGGCCTATGCCTTCGCCGCTGCGGGAGCCTCGGAAGTGGTGGGAATCGAAGGGCGGCAGGAGCTGATCGACCGCTTCGAGCAGTTCCCCCGCGCGCATCTGCGCGAGAAGGTGAAGCTGATCTGCGACGACATCTTCGACGGAATGCAGAAGCTGATCGACGCGGGCGAGCGCTTCGACGTGGTCGGTGTTCTCGGCATTCTCTACCACGTCATGGACCATTTCCGGCTGTTCCAGCTGGTGCGCCAGCTCGGGCCGGAACTGGTGATCGTGGACAGCGAATTCGCGCAGCGCCCCGGCCCGGTGATCCTGCTGATGCGCGAGCGCACCGATAACGAGCTGAACTCGATCCCGCAGATCGACGGGCAGGAGAAAGCGTTGATCGGAATTCCATCCTTCCCGGCGATGACCGCAATGGCAGATGTGCTCGATTACGACTGCCATTGGCTCGACTGGGAGCAGATCGGACAAGGCCAACGCAGCCATATCGGCGATTACTATCGCCCCAAGGATAAAGACAAAAAGCGCGGCACCTGCCTGCTGACCCCGAAATGAAAAACGCCCCCGAAACCGGGGGCGTTTTCGTCAATGTCGACCCGCTCAGAGGTTTTTCTCGAGCCATTTCTCGAGCCAGTGGATCGAGTAGTTGCCGCTCTGGATGTCTGGCTCTTGCAGGAGCGCGTTGAACAACGGAACTGTCGTATCCACCCCGTCCACGATCAGCTCGCCAAGCGCGCGATGCAGGCGCTGCAGCGCCTCGTGGCGGTCGCGGCCATGCACGATCAGCTTCGCGATGAGGCTGTCGTAATAGGGCGGGATCGAATAGCCGTCATAAAGCGCGCTATCCATCCGCACGCCAAGGCCGCCCGGCGCGTGGTAATGGGTGATCTTGCCGGGGCAGGGAGCGAAGTTCGGCAGCTTCTCGGCGTTGATCCGTACTTCGATCGCGTGACCGCGGATCGACAGCTTGTCCTGATCGAACTCCATCGGCTCGCCGGCGGCAACCTTGATCTGCTGACGCACGAGATCGACGCCGAAGATCGCCTCGGTCACCGGGTGTTCGACTTGAAGGCGGGTGTTCATCTCGATGAAGTAGAACTCGCCATCCTCGTAGAGGAACTCGATCGTGCCGGCGCCGGAATAGCCCATTTCGCCGATTGCGTTGGCGCAGATGCTGCCGATGCGGGCACGCTCTTCTGGCGTGATCGACGGGCCGGGGGCCTCTTCGAGCACCTTTTGGTGGCGGCGCTGGAGGGAGCAGTCGCGCTCGCCCAGATGGACGCCGCGGCCCTTGCCGTCGCCGAAGACCTGCACTTCGATATGGCGCGGCTTCTGAAGGTATTTCTCGATATAGACTTCGTCATTGCCGAAGGCGGCTTTCGCCTCGGAACGCGCGGTGCGGAACGCGACCTCAAGTTCTTCTTCGGACCTCGCGACCTTCATCCCGCGACCGCCGCCGCCGGCGGTGGCCTTGATGATGACCGGATAGCCCATATCGGCCGCGATCTGCTTCGCGGATTCGGTATCGGGAACACCGCCCGCCGAGCCCGGAACGACCGGAATGCCAAGATTTTTCGCGGTTTCCTTCGCGGTGATCTTGTCGCCCATGATGCGAATATGGGCGGCGGACGGGCCGATGAAGGTAATGCCGTGATCCTCGAGCACCTGCACGAAGGCGGCATTCTCGGACAGGAACCCGTAGCCCGGGTGGATCGCCTGAGCGCCGGTGATCTCGCAGGCCGCGACGATGGCGGGCACAGAAAGGTAGGATTGGCTCGAGGAGTTCGGGCCGATGCAGACCGATTCATCGGCCATGCGCACATGCATCGCGTCCGAATCCGCCGTCGAATGGACCGCGACCGAGGCGATCCCCATCTCGCGGCAGGCACGGATCACGCGCAGCGCGATCTCGCCCCGGTTGGCGATCAGGATCTTGTCGAACATACCGGCCCCCTTATTCGACGATCATCAGGGTCGAGCCGTATTCGACCGGCTGACCGTCATCGACGAGGATGCGCTTCACGGTGCCCGACTTCGGGGCGGGGATATGGTTCATGGTTTTCATCGCCTCGACGATCATCAGCGTCTGGCCTTCCTTGACCTGGTCGCCGACCTTCACGAAGGCCGATGCGCCCGGCTCGGGCGAGAGATAGGCGGTGCCCACCATGGGCGAGGCCACGGCGCCGGGGTGATCGGCGGGGTCTTCGACGGGCGCGGATTGCTCTGCGGCCGCGGGGTGGGCAGCCGGGGCAGCAACGGGTGCCGGAGCGGGGGCTGCTGCGGGGGCAGGGGCGGCGGCGTGCACGATATTGGTCTGTTTCGACACCCGCACTTTCAGGCTGTCATCTTGCGCGTAATCGCGGGTCACGGCGATTTCGGTCAGCTCGTTCGCGTTGAGCAGTTCGGCAAGGGCCTGAATGAAGGCCACGTCGTTGTCACGGGTATTTTTGGTCATGCGGTCCTCGAAGGGTGCTTTGAAATGGAGCCCATTCTGCGGGGCTCTTTGATGCTGAGGGCGGTTATACGCGAGGTAACGCGCGGTGAAAAGGCGCATCGGCCGTCCGGTTGTCAGGGGGTCGCGATCTCGTGATTGCCCGGTATTTGAGCATGTGTGGGGTAGAAACTGCTCAACAACCGGGCAATCGGGCGGGAAATTGGCGGCCCGCCGCGCTGCGGCATATTTTACCACTTGATAAAATTCAATCCTGTGCGAGCGTAGGGAACAAGAAAAACTGACAGGGAGCCCGCAAGTGTCCAATAGCCAGCTCACCGAAGGGATCGCGCCAGCACGGCTCGACCCGGAAAGCTACTGCACCAATTTCGCCGATCACGCGCCGCCACTTGGGGCGCAAGAGGCCCGCATCGCGGCCGATCGCTGCTATTTCTGCTATGATGCGCCATGCATGGAGGCGTGCCCGACCGCGATCGACATCCCTCTGTTCATCCGGCAGATCTCGACCGGAACACCGGAAGCCGCAGCGAAGACGATCTTCGATCAGAACATCATGGGCGGTATGTGCGCCCGCGTCTGCCCGACGGAAAATCTCTGCGAAGGGTCCTGCGTTCGTATGGAGTCGGAGGGCGAGCCGGTCGAGATCGGCGCGCTGCAGCGCTACGCGACCGATACGCTGATGGCCAAGCAAAGCCACCCCTACACTCGCGCCGCGAGCACGGGCAAATCGGTCGCCGTCGTGGGCGCCGGGCCCGCAGGTCTCGCCTGTGCGCACCGCCTCGCGATGAAGGGCCACGAGGTCACCGTCTATGACGCGCGCTCGAAGCCAGGCGGCCTCAATGAATACGGTATCGCAAGCTACAAGGCGCCGGGCGGGTTCGCGCAGGTGGAAGTTGACTGGCTGCTGCAGATCGGCGGCATCACCGTGGTCGAAAACTGGCAATTGGGCCGCGCCGGTGACGGCGATCTGGCCGAGCTGCTGGGCGATTTCGACGCCGTTTTCCTCGGGATGGGCCTGTCGGGCGTGAACGCGCTGCGCCTCGATGGCGAAGACAAGGACGGCATCCGCCCCGCGACCGAGTTCATCGCGGAGTTGCGTCAGGCCTCCGATTTGGCCGAACTGCCGATCGGGCGCGATGTGGTCGTGATCGGCGGCGGCATGACGGCGGTCGACGCCGCAGTGCAGTCGAAGCTGCTGGGTGCGCTCAACGTGACCCTCGTCTACCGTCGTTCTCGCGCCGAGATGCCCGCCAGCACGGTCGAGCAGGAGCACGCGCTGACCCATGGCGTGAACATCATCGAGAACGCCGCCCCCATCGCCATCCACGGCAATGGCGCGGTGCGTCAGGTCGAGTTTGCCTATACGAAGAAGGGCCCCGACGGTCTCGAGATGACCGACGCGACCTTCAAACTGCCCGCCGATCAGGTCTTCAAGGCGATCGGTCAGACGCTGGGCGACATGCCTCCGAAGATCGAGGTCGCGGGCGGCAAGATCAAGGTGGACGGCGCGGGCCGCACCTCGGTCGAACGGGTCTGGGCGGGGGGCGATTGCATCCATGCCGGCGAAGACCTGACCGTGACGGCGGTCGCGCAGGGGCGCGATGCAGCTGAAGAAATCCACCAATTCCTGATGGAGGGCTAAGATATGGCCGATCTGACTTCTGAATTCATCGGTATCAAATCCCCCAATCCGTTCTGGCTCGCCTCCGCGCCGCCGACGGACAAGGAATACAATGTCCGCCGTGCCTTCGAAGCCGGTTGGGGCGGGGTCGTCTGGAAGACGCTGGGCTCGGAAGGACCTCCCGTGGTCAACGTGAACGGCCCGCGCTACGGCGCGATCTATGGCGCGGATCGTCGTCTGCTCGGTCTCAACAATATCGAGCTGATCACCGACCGTCCGCTGCAGACAAACCTGCGCGAAATCAAGGCGGTGAAGCAGGACTACCCGGACCGCGCGATCATCGTCTCGCTGATGGTGCCCTGCGACGAGGAAAGCTGGAAGGCGATCCTGCCGCTGGTCGAGGAAACCGGCGCCGACGGGATCGAGCTCAACTTCGGTTGCCCGCATGGCATGGCCGAGCGCGGCATGGGGTCGGCTGTCGGTCAGGTCCCCGAATATATCGAGATGGTCACCCGCTGGTGTAAGCAATATTGCAGCCTGCCAGTGATCGTGAAGCTCACGCCGAACATCACCGATATCCGGCGCCCGGCGGAAGCCGCGAAGCGCGGTGGGGCCGATGCGGTCTCGCTGATCAACACGATCAATTCGATCACCTCGGTCGATCTGGACGACTTCGCGCCGGAGCCCACCATTGACGGCAAAGGCACCCATGGCGGCTATTGCGGTCCGGCGGTGAAGCCGATCGCGCTGAACATGGTGGCCGAGATCGCACGCAATCCCGATACGGCCGGTCTGCCGATCTCGGGCATCGGTGGCGTGACCACCTGGCGCGATGCGGCAGAGTTCATGGCGCTCGGGGCTGGCAACGTGCAGGTCTGCACGGCGGCGATGACCTATGGCTTCAAAGTCGTGCAGGAGATGATCTCCGGCCTGTCGGAATACATGGATCGCAAGGGCTTTACCTCGACCTCCGAATTGGTGGGCCGCGCGGTGCCGAATGTGACCGATTGGCAGTATCTCAATCTCAACTACGTCACCAAGGCAGAGATCAATCAGGAAGATTGCATCAAATGCGGTCGCTGCTATGCCGCCTGCGAGGACACCTCGCACCAGGCGATCGCGGTGTCCGACGATCGTGTCTATTCGGTCAAGGACGAGGAATGCGTGGCCTGCAACCTCTGCGTCGAGGTCTGCCCGGTTGAGTGCATCACGATGCGCAAGATGGACAAGGGTGAGGTGGATCCACGCACTGGCGAGACGGTCGGCGATTATGCCAACTGGACGAGCCATCCCAACAACCCCTCCGCCGCGACCGCAGCCGAATAAGGGCAGGGGCTTAGCGGGTCACGTCGAGGTTCGGCGCGACCTGCGGGGGCACCTGAGACCAACCCTCCTGAGGCGCGCTGTTCCGAGTATCGGGCGGCGCGTCTTTTTTCTCTGCCGTCTGTGGCGCAGTCTCCGGATGGATCTCGGCAGCGTCGGAGGTTTCGGCCTCTTTCTTCGCCGTCGATGTGTCGGCGAGCGGGGCGGTGACAATCCGTACCGGCTCAGGCGCAGGGCCCTCCGGGGTTGGCATAAGATCCGGTGCCGCCCAGAGTGCTGCCGCCTGCGCTTCGAGCGGCGTGACCTCGAAGGTCGGGATCGGGCCGGTCAAGGCGTCGGGATCGGGACGTGCACCCCCATCGCTCATGCCGATTGCGCGGGATGATTGGTTCAAATCCTCCGCGCCCCGATCCTGGCCATCCTCTTTCGACGCAACGGCGCTGCGCGCCGCGCGCGCCTCCAGGGCCCGCACTTGCTTCGCGCGATCCTGCGACGTCTGGGTGTCTACATTCGCGCCGAGGCCGCCGTTGGTATTGGCCGCATCCGCAGGCGCCTCCACCTTGCTGGCAGGCGCTGTTTTCGGGGCCGCGACCGTCAATAGAGGCGACCACCCGATCTGAGGCATCAACCCCGAAATCCGGTCCATTCCGAGCTCCATTTTCTTGCGCCCCCACGCATGCTCAAACTGCGTCGAGGGTGTTACCAGACCGTTAAGATCCGGCGGAAACTTCGGAAATGGTTGCGGAAGGCTTAACCGCTCAGGGCGCCAGAAGCCGCGCGAAGAGCAGGTCTAGGAAGGGGGCGGCCCCTTCCAGCGGCTCCTTGCCCGGGCCGAGGACCGCGCGCACCTGCGTGTCGAAATCCGCGTAATGCTGGGTGAGCGCCCAGATCGAGAAGATCAGGTGGTGCGGATCGACGGGCGCGAGGCGGCCCTCAGCGATCCAGCCTTCGATGATCCGCGCCTTCTCGTCCACCAAGGTCTTGAGATCGGTGGATAATTCCGCGCCCATTCGCGGTGCGCCCTGCAGCACCTCGTTGGCGAACAGTCGACTTTCGCGCGGCATCTCGCGGCTCATCTCGAGCTTGCGACGCATGTAGCGCATGATTTCCTCACGCGGCTCGCCCTCGGCGGAGATCGCGCGCAGCGGCGCGAGCCAGATATCGAGAAGCCCTTCCAGAAGTGCCTCGTGGATCGCCTCCTTGGAGGGAAAGTAATAGAGCACGTTCGGCTTGCTCAGCCCCGCTTCCGCTGCGATCTGGTCGAGCGTCGCACCCCGGAAACCATGCGCGGAGAACACGTCCAGCGCCGCCTCGAGAATCTTGCCGCGATTGACCTTCTGAATCCGGGTCAGCGGGCGCTTGCCGTCGTCGTCGCCGGTGAAGTCGCGCGGTTCGAGGTCGTCTGCCAAGTATTCGTCTCCCAATGCGTCGTTTACGTTAACCGAAGCGTGACTGCAGGATCAATCGCTACAGGCAGGAGAGCGCGCTATAAACGCCAGGTGAAGGCCGCTTGACTGGTTCCCAAGCTGTGCTAGCGTGAGTCTGACCGTTCGGTCAAACTAGACATCCCGGCCGCGTTCCGACCCGGCCTTCCGACCGGAGTTTTCCCATGGCGCTCGACCGCAAGTCCCCCAATGATCTCAACGCTTTCTGGATGCCCTTCACGGCGAACCGCCAGTTCAAGAAGAACCCGCGCATGTTCGTCGGGGCGAAGGATATGCATTACACCACCTCCGACGGGCGCCAGGTGCTCGACGGCACGGCAGGCCTGTGGTGCTGCAACGCGGGCCATTGCCGCCCGAAGATCACCGAGGCGATCCAGAAACAGGCGGCCGAGCTCGATTACGCGCCCGCTTTCCAGATGGGCCACCCGATTGCGTTCGAGCTTGCGAACCGCATCCTCGACATCGCGCCCGACGAGATGGCGCATGTGTTCTATACCAACTCCGGCTCGGAATCGGTCGAGACCGCGCTGAAACTCGCCATCGGCTATCACCGTGCGCGCGGCGACGGGGCTCGCACGCGCCTGATCGGGCGCGAGCGCGGCTATCACGGCGTGAACTTCGGCGGTATCTCAGTGGGCGGCATCGTCACCAACCGCAAGACCTTCGGTCCGCTCGTGCCGGGGGTCGATCACCTGCCGCACACCCATCTGCCCGAAGAGAACCGTTGGTCGAAGGGCTGCCCCGAGCATGGTGCGCATCTGGCCGACGACCTCGAGCGGATCATCGCGCTGCATGGCGCCGAGACCATCGCTGCCGTCATCGTGGAGCCGGTGGCGGGCTCGACCGGCGTGCTGCTGCCGCCGAAGGGCTACCTGCAGAAGCTGCGCGACATCACCAAGAAGCACGGCATCCTGCTGATCTTTGACGAGGTGATCACTGGCTTCGGGCGCACGGGCGCGGCCTTCGCTGCCGAGAAATACGGCGTCGTGCCGGACATGATCACGACCGCAAAGGGCCTGACCAACGGCGTAATCCCGATGGGCGCGGTACTGACGACGGCCGAGGTCCACGACGCCTTCATGAACGGCCCCGAGCATATGATCGAGCTGTTCCATGGCTACACCTATTCGGGCAACCCGATCGCCGCCGCGGCCGGGATTGCGACGATCGAGACGTATCGCGAAGAGGGGCTGTTCGAGCGGGCCGCCGAGCTCGCTCCCTATTGGGAAGATGCGCTGCATTCGCTCAAGGGCGTGCGCAACGTGATCGACATCCGCAACGAGGGCCTGATCGGTGCGGTCGAGCTGGAGCCGATCGCGGGCGAACCCACGAAGCGCGCCTTCTCGGCCTTCCTGAAGGCCTATGAGAAAGGCATCCTGATCCGCACGACCGGCGACATCATCGCGATGAGCCCACCTCTGATCATCTCGAAAGAGCAGATCGACCAGCTGGTCGGCACGCTCAAAGAGGTGCTCGAAGAGGTTGAGTGATCGGGCTCAAGCCTAGATGACAAGACGGCCGCGCAGGGACTGCGCGGCCGTTTCTCGTTGCGGGTTGATGCGCGGCCTGGGGCTAGTCGCCCCGCGCCATTCTGACGTCCGAGACAGCGCGTCGCTCAGTACGGGTTCTTCGCCCCGCGATCCTCGCTCAGCGATTGCTGCGAGCGCTCGACGATCATCTCGATCGCGTCGGCGAGATGTTCCTCACCGATGGCATTGTCGCCGCGCGCCACCCGGATGCGATGCGCCTCGATCATGACCTCGGCATGGGACGTTCCGCGCGGCGGTTCGAACTTGTAGGTGGCCAGCTCGATCAGGAGTCCCAGCGGATCCTTGAAATAGATCGAATCCATAAAGCCGCGATCCTTCACGCCGGAATGCGCGATCCCGCGCGCATCGAGTCTTGCCACGACCTGCCGATGCGTCGCCATCGAGACATTGAAGGCTAGATGATGCACGCAGCCCGGGTCGGTGGGCGTGCGGTCGTGAACAGGCTTGCGGGTCTCGTTCGTGAAGATCGTGATCAGCCGACCGTCACCCGGATCGAAATAGAGATGACCTTCGTCGGCATTGTCGAGATTGGGCTGATCGAAGATGAACGGCATCCCCAGGACACCCTCCCAGAAATCGATGGAGCTCTGCCGATCCGCGCCGGTCAGCGTGATGTGGTGAACCCCCTGAACCTGCATCTTGCGCATGTCGTCCTCTGCCTCAATTGCCTCTAGATCAAGATAACCCGTGCAGCGCTCAGGTCTAGGAACAGGATCTGTGCGGGGCCGCGCGAAACCCCGCCGAGGGTCGCCACGCAGCGCTGCGCGAGCTTGTCGCGGCGCGGGGGTGAGCTATGGTGCGCAGCGATGCCCGGAGACTCGCGATGCTGCGCCTGACCTTTGTTCTCGCCCTGATATGCCCGCTGCCGGCCATGGCCGAACTGGTGCCGTGTGAAACTTCCATTCGCGGCAAGACCTATTCCTACGTTTACGACGCGGACAATGCGGCGCTGAAGGAAAGCCGCTCGCTGCGGGAAAAACTCTTCGGCGAGAAGGGGGAGGTAACCTGCCCGGCACTGGTCACGCTGCGGGCGCTGACGCCCGAAATGGACGACAAAAGCCGCGCCCCGTTCTGCCTGCAATGGGACAAGGAGGCCGAGACCTATCTGGGCTACGACCGCGGTGAGCGCGACGCCTACGGGCTCTGCCGCAAGCCGTCGAAAAGCATTTGCGAGCGCCTCAAGGGGACTGCAAAGGCCGCCGGCGATCTGCGCGACGAGGCCGAAAGCGCCGTGGGCGACGCGGCGAGCAAGGTTCTGGGCAAAAAAATCGGCGGTATGATCGTGTCGGATCAGGCCGGCAACCTGCAAAAGAAGCTGCGCGATGCGGGCCTCGGCGTGCTGGCCGGAGCCTCGGCGCCCGCTCTTGCGGCCACCGCGGTCGTCGTCGGTGGCGCGATTTACATTTGTTCGGATACCGGCGCGGAGGCGGTGGGACTCGAAGCCGACCCGGTCGAGCCGATCTCGGACGGGAAGGAGCTGCTGGGCTCGAAACTGCCCAAGACGCATCTGCCCGCAGGCGTGGCCGGTGCACCGATGCGCCCGGTCGAGACCGAGACGCTGCCAGCCGCGCCAGACGCAAATGCGCCGGATGCGTCGGAGGGGGCTTCGCAATCGCCCGCACCGGCGAGCTCCAACGCGGCACCCGTCGGCGCGCCGGATATCACCGCCGATCCGGCAGCGAACTGAGCGATCAGCTCACGCCGATCCCGCGCAACACGATGCTTTTCACGCAGGTCTTCGCGTCTTCCCACTGAGCGTCGCTCAGCGGGGCGCCGCCGTTCAACGTCTCGATCTGATGCGAGAAATCGGCATAGTGCTGGGTGGTGGCCCAGAGCATGTAGAGAAGGTGATGGGGATCGACCTTGGCCATTTTGCCTTCCGCAATCCAGCGCTCGATGATGACCGCGCGGCCCTCGGTCCAGTCGCGGAGCGTGGTCTCGAGGTAGTCCTGAATGACCGGCGCGCCATGCATCACCTCCGACGCCCAGACCTTCGAGCCGTTCGGGTGATTGCGCGAAATCTCCATTTTGGCGTCGATATAGGCACCGATCCCCTCGGCGGGGCCGCTTGCCGCGTCGAACACATCCGCCGCTTCCAGCCAGATGTTGAAAATGCGCTCTACGACCCGGCGATAGAGCGATTCCTTCGTCTCGAAATAGTAATGGAGATTGGCTTTCGGCAGCCCCGCCACATCCGCGATCAGTTGCATCGTGGCGCCGCCGAATCCGGCCTCCGCGAAGACCCGCTCGGCAGCTTTCAGGATCGACTCTTCGGTAGCGCGCCGGGCCTCGGCCCGACTGCCGCGGCTCGCTTGCCCATTTTTTGAGCGCTTGCCGCTCTCATCATCTTTCATTCGAACTGCGTCCTGATTTTTGTTGACCGAATGGTCAGACCGTGGCCCACTCAACCTGACCATACGGTCAGAAAAAGATTCGTCGCAAGAGGGGATAACCCCCACGCAGCCGACAGGGAGTAATGAAATGTCAGCACCCGGAGAAAACCTCCGCATCAATCCCGATCGCCTTTGGGACAGTCTCATGGAGATGGCCAAGATCGGTCCCGGCGTCGCCGGGGGCAATAATCGCCAAACCCTTACCGATGCGGATGCCGAAGGCCGCGCACTGTTCCAGAAATGGTGCGAAGAGGCCGGCATGACGATGGGCGTCGACACGATGGGCAACATGTTCGCCACCCGCGCAGGCGAAGACCCCGATGCGCTGCCGGTCTACATGGGCAGCCACCTCGACACGCAGCCCACGGGCGGTAAGTACGACGGCGTCCTCGGTGTGCTCGGCGCGCTGGAGGCGGTGCGCTCGATGAACGATCTGGGCATTAAGACCAAGCACCCGATCGTCGTGACCAACTGGACCAACGAAGAGGGCACGCGCTTCGCCCCGGCGATGCTGGCCTCGGGCGTTTTCGCGGGCGTTCACACGCAGGACTGGGCTTACGATCGCGAGGACGCGGAAGGCAAGAAGTTCGGCGACGAACTGAAACGCATCGGCTGGGTCGGCGACGAAGAGGTCGGTGCGCGCAAGATGCATGCGATGTTCGAACTGCATATCGAGCAGGGCCCGATCCTCGAGGCAGAGGGTAAGGATATCGGCGTCGTCACGCATGGGCAGGGCCTCAGCTGGACCCAAGTGACGATCACGGGTAAGGACGCGCATACCGGCTCCACCCCGATGCCGATGCGCAAGAATGCGGGTCTCGGAATGGCGCGCGTGCTGGAACTGGTCGACGAGATCGCCTGGTCGCACAAGCCCCACGCGGTGGGCGCCGCGGGCCATATCGACATCTACCCGAATTCGCGTAACGTGATCCCGGGCAAAGCCGTGTTCACCGTCGATTTCCGCTCGCCCGATCTGAGTGTGATCCAGGACATGGAAAAGCGACTGCGCGAGGGAGCGAAGAAAATCTGCGACGAGATGGGCCTTGAGGTGGAGTTCGAGAAGACCGGCGGGTTCGACCCGGTCACGTTCGATCCGACCTGCGTGAGCGCCGTGCGCAGCGCAGCCGAGCGTCTGGGCTATTCGCATCGCGACATCATTTCGGGCGCGGGCCACGATGCCTGCTGGATCAACGCGGTCGCGCCGACGGCGATGGTGATGTGCCCCTGCGTCGACGGGCTGAGCCATAACGAGGCCGAGGATATCTCCAAGGACTGGGCGAGCGCGGGTGCCGATGTGCTGTTCCACGCCGTGCTGGAAACCGCGGAAATCGTAAGCTGAGACGGGCGGAGCAGGGGGCGCGGCCCCCTGAGGCGCTCGCGCGCCCAGCCCCCGGAATACTTGAAATAATCGAAGGCGGAAGACCTTCGTGGGAGGTAAAACATGACCAAAGTCATCAAGAACGGAACCATCGTCACCGCGGATCTGACCTATAAGGCGGATGTGCTGATCGACAGCGGCAAGATCATCGAGATCGGCCCGAACCTGAAAGGCGACGAAGAGATCGACGCGACCGGCTGCTATGTGATGCCGGGCGGGATCGATCCGCATACCCACCTGGAGATGCCCTTCATGGGCACCTATTCGAGCGACGATTTCGAGAGCGGTACCCGCGCCGCGCTGGCCGGCGGCACCACGATGGTCGTCGATTTCGCGCTGCCCGCACCGGGCGAGGGCCTGCTGGAAGCGCTCAAGCGCTGGGACAACAAATCGACGCGCGCGCATTGCGACTATTCTTTCCACATGGCGATCACCTGGTGGAGCGAGCAGGTCTTCAACGAGATGAAGCAGGTCACTGAGCGCGGCATCAATACCTTCAAGCACTTCATGGCCTATAAGGGCGCGCTGATGGTGAACGATGACGAGCTTTATTCGAGCTTCAAGCGCTGCGCCGAGCTGGGGGCGATCCCGTTGGTTCATGCCGAGAACGGCGACGTCGTGGCCGAACTGTCTGCGAAGCTGCTGGCCGAAGGGAATAACGGCCCCGAGGGACACGCCTATTCGCGCCCGCCGCAGGTCGAGGGCGAGGCCACCAACCGCGCGATCATGATCGCCGATATGGCAGGCGTGCCGCTCTATGTCGTGCACACCTCCTGCGAGGAAAGCCACGAAGCGATCCGCCGCGCCAAGATGCAGGGCAAGCGCGTCTGGGGCGAGCCGCTGATCCAGCACCTCACGCTCGACGAGTCCGAGTATTTCGACAAGGACTGGGATCACGCCGCGCGCCGCGTGATGTCGCCGCCCTTCCGCAACAAGCAGCATCAGGACAGCCTCTGGGCCGGTCTCGCCTCGGGCTCGCTCTCGGTCGTGGCGACCGATCACTGCGCCTTCTCGACCGAGCAGAAGCGCTATGGCGTGGGCGATTTCACCAAGATCCCGAATGGCACCGGCGGTCTGGAAGACCGGATGCCGATGCTCTGGACCTATGGGGTCGAGACCGGCCGGATCACGATGAACGAATTCGTGGCCGTCACCTCGACCAATATCGCGAAGATCCTCAACGTCTATCCGAAGAAGGGCGCAGTTCTCGTCGGCGCAGATGCCGACCTCGTAGTCTGGGATCCGGAGGCGACCAAGACGATCTCGGCCGCGACCCAGCAATCCGCCATCGATTACAACGTGTTCGAAGGTAAGAAGGTCAAGGGCCTGCCACGCTACACGCTCAGCCGCGGTGTCGTCGCCTGGGCGGATGGCAAGATCCACACGCCCGAGGGCCACGGCGAATTCGTCGCCCGCGATCCGGGCATGCCGGTGACCAAGGCTCTGTCCACCTGGAAAGAGCTCACCGCGCCGCGTCCTGTGGAGCGCAGCGGTATCCCGGCGACCGGGGTATAAGGCGCTATGGCGGCCCCGGTCAGTTCCGGCGTCTTGGAGGCTGCGGTCTATGTCGAGGATCTCGACAAGACCGAAGCCTTCTACGGCGGGCTGCTGGGGCTTGATCGGATACCCCGTCGAGACGGGCGACATGTCTTTTTTCGCTGTGGCGACAGCGTGATCCTGACCTTCATCGCTCAGGCCACGCGGGAGCCACCCGATCCCGAGGCGGCGCTGCCGGTCCCCCCGCATGGTGCGGTCGGACCCGGGCATGTATGCCTCGCGGCGGACGCGGAACAACTCAACGAATGGGAACGACATTTGAGGGACAACAACGTGGAGATTGAGGCCGACTTCTATTGGCCGAACGGGGCGCGATCGATCTATCTGCGCGACCCGGCGGGAAATAGCGTCGAGATCGCGGACAAAACCCTGTGGAGGCGCGGATGACGGACGCACCGGTAATTCAGGCCCGCGGGCTCGACCTGACCTTCCAGACCAATGACGGTCCGGTTCACGCGCTCAAGGATATCGATCTCGATATCGAGAAGGGCGAATTCGTGAGCTTCATCGGCCCCTCGGGCTGCGGCAAGACCACCTTCCTGCGCTGCATCGCGGCGCTGGAAACGCCCACGGGCGGGGCGCTGACCGTGAACGGAATCTCGCCCGAGGAAGCCCGCAAGGCGCGTAGCTACGGCTACGTGTTCCAGGCGGCCGGGCTTTACCCTTGGCGCACGATTGCGGGAAATGTGAAACTTCCGCTGGAAATCATGGGCTATTCCAAGGCGCAGCAGCAAGAGCGCGTTGAAAAAGTGCTCTCTCTGGTGGATCTCGAAGGCTTCGGGAAGAAGTTCCCATGGCAGCTTTCGGGGGGGATGCAGCAGCGCGCCTCGATCGCGCGGGCGCTGGCCTTCGACGCCGAGATCCTGCTGATGGACGAACCTTTCGGCGCGCTGGACGAGATCGTGCGCGACAAGCTCAACGAGGAGCTTCTCAAGCTCTGGTCGGCCACGAACAAGACGATCGGGTTCGTGACCCACTCGATCCCGGAAGCGGTCTATCTGTCGACCAAGATCGTGGTGATGTCGCCCCGTCCGGGTCGCATCCACGAGGTGATCGAGAGCACGCTGCCGAACGGCCCACGCCCGCTCGATATCCGCGACAGCGAGGAATTCCTGCATATCGCACACCGGGTGCGCGAAGGGCTGCGAGCGGGGCATGCCTATGATGAATGACGCTATGACCCCGACCCCGGAAGGGGGGCTGTCTGCCCTCCTCAGGCTGCGCCATTCACTCCCCGAGGATATTTCGGCCAAGCCGACGGGGAGGGCGGTCTCATGAAAATGGTGGCACCCGTTCTGACGGTTCTGGCCGCGATCCTGCTGCTTTGGTACGCCGCGACCGTCTGGATGAATTCGCAATGGACCTACGACCAGGCCGCACGGGCCGGAGAAGAGGTCACGTTCTCCGAGCTTGTCACCGACACGCTGACCCAGAAACGTCCCGTGCTGCCCGCCCCGCATCAGGTGGCTGTCGGCCTTTGGGAAGGCGTGGCCGGGCAGAAGATTACCTCCAAGCGGAGCCTCGTCTTCCACGGCTGGATCACGCTGTCGGCGACGCTTGCGGGCTTCGCACTCGGCACCGGTCTGGGCATTCTGCTGGCGGTGGGGATAACCCATAGCCGCGCGATGGACCTGAGCGTCATGCCCTGGGCGATCGCGAGCCAGACGATCCCGATCCTCGCCATTGCGCCGATGGTGATCGTGGTGCTGGCGAGCCTCGGGGTAACGGGGCTTCTGCCCAAGGCGATCATCGCGGCATATCTCAGTTTCTTCCCCGTGCTCGTCGGCATGGTGAAGGGACTGCGCGCGCCCGATCACATGCAACTCGACCTGCTGAAGACCTATAATGCGAGCCAGGGCGCAACCTTCTGGAAGCTGCGGTTGCCGTCGTCGATGCCTTACCTCTTCGCCTCGCTGAAAGTGGGCGTGGCGGCGAGCCTCGTCGGCACGATCGTGGCCGAACTGCCGGCGGGCGCGACCCGAGGGCTTGGCGCGCGGCTTCTGTCGGGCAGCTATTACGGGCAGACGGTGCAGATCTGGTCCGCTCTGTTCGCGGCTGCGGCGCTGGCTGCGATCCTCGTGGTGGTGGTCGGCATCATCGAACAGATCACGCTCAAGCGGATGGGGATGGTGCAATGAGCTGGCTTATTTTCGCAATCGTCTTCTGGCTGGCGGCCTGGGCGCTCAACACCTGGCTTGCCCGCTATCATGGCTCGGAGCGTTGGGCGCGTTTCCTGATCCCGGCCTTGTTCGGCATCACCCTCCTGCTTCTGTGGGAAGGTCTGGTTCGAGGTCTGAATATCAGCCCGGTGATCCTGCCCGCCCCGAGCCAGATCGCAGCGAGCCTGATGGCCTCGACTGCGGTGCTGCGCGAGGATTTCGTGCAGACCATCCTGAAAGGCGCGCTGTCGGGCTATGTCATCGGCTGTGGTGCCGCCGTGGTTGTGGCGATCCTGATCGACCGCTCGCCCTTCCTGCAACGCGGGCTTCTGCCGATCGGGAACTTCGTCGCGGCCCTGCCGATCGTCGGGATCGCGCCGATCCTCGTGATGTGGTTCGGCTTCGACTGGCAGTCCAAAGCGGCGGTCGTCGTGGTCATGGTCTTCTTCCCCGTCCTCGTGAACATGGTGGCGGGGCTGGCGGCCACGAATGCGCTGCAGCGCGACCTGATGGCGACCTATTCCGCAAGCTATTGGCAGGGGCTTTTCAAGATGCGCCTGCCTGCGGCGATGCCCTTTCTCTTCAACGGGTTGAAGATCGCAACGACACTGGCTTTGATCGGTGCGATCGTTGCCGAATTTTTCGGCAGCCCGACGAAAGGAATGGGGTTTCGCATCTCGACCGCGGTGGGGCAGCTTGATCTGCCGCTCGTGTGGTCGGAAATTACCGTTGCGGCCCTCGCGGGCTCGGGCTTCTATGGGCTTGTCGCCCTGATCGAGAAGCTGGTGACTTTCTGGCACCCGTCGCAACGGGCCCGGACGTAAGGGCAAGGAAGAGCCTGAGAAAAACCCAAAATCCCGGGCGTAAAGATCCGGGGCCAACAGTGGAGTGAAAGATGAAGAAACTGATCGCAGGGGTGGCGGCTAGCCTCACCATGGCGGGGGCCGCCTGGGCCAACGAGGACGTGACGCTGCAGCTCAAATGGGTCACGCAGGCCCAGTTCGCAGGCTACTATGTCGCGCAGGACAAGGGCTTCTACGACGATGCGGGTCTCAACGTGACCATCAAGCCGGGCGGCCCCGATATCGGCCCCGAGCAGGTGATCGCCGGCGGCGGCGCCGATGTCATCGTCGACTGGATGCCGGCGGCGCTGGCCGCGCGCGAGAAGGGGCTGCCGCTGGTGAATATCGCCCAGCCCTTCAAGAAGTCAGGCATGATGCTGACCTGCCTGAAGGAAAGTGGCATCAAGACCCCCGAGGACTTCCCGGGTCATACTTTGGGCGTCTGGTTCTTCGGGAACGAATATCCGTTCCTGAGCTGGATGAACCATCTGGGCATCTCCACAGAGGGTGGCGACGATGGCGTGACCGTTCTCAAGCAGGGCTTCAACGTCGATCCGCTGCTGCAAAAACAGGCGGCCTGTATCTCGACCATGACCTATAACGAGTATCTGCAGGTGCTCGAAGCCGGGATCCAGCCGGACCAGCTCGTCACCTTCAAATACGAAGACGAGGGCGTGGCGACGCTCGAGGACGGCCTCTACGTTCTCGAAGACAACCTCAAGGACCCGGCCTTCGTCGACAAGATGGCGAAATTCGTGAAGGCCTCGATGGAAGGCTGGAAATACGCCGAGGCGCATCCGGAGGAAGCCGCGCAGATCGTGCTCGACAATGACGAGACCGGTGCGCAGACGATGGAGCACCAGCTGGGCATGATGAAAGAGGTCTCGAAGTTGACCGCAGGCTCGAACGGCACGCTCGATCCCGCGGATTACGATCGCACCGTCGATGTTCTGATGTCGGGCGGCTCGGACCCGGTTATCACCAAGAAGCCGGAAGGCGCCTGGACCCATGACGTGACCGACAAGGCTGGCCTCGAATAAACGCGGCCCTGTTGCTGATGACGAAGCCCTCCGGTGCGCCGGAGGGCTTTTCCATGTTCGCGGTTTCTTAAGGGGAATCGGCTTTGGTGGGCGGCAGGAGGCAGTCGCATGGCCGATCGATCAATCACCGCGCAACGTGCGAGGGCTCGCGCCCGGGCTCGCAAGCGCCAGCAGCGCACGCACCCGGCCCTGACGGCGCTCTACTCGATCTTCGTGATCGGGTTCGCGGGCGCGCTGTTCTACCTCGCATGGAAAAGCCAGTTCGCGGCCCCGCCGAGCTATCTCTTCGATACGCCCACCCAGCCGATCGAGGCGGCCTATTGCCTCGCGGTGGTGCGGGGACTCTCGGGCGGGGGAAGCGGTGGCTATGTCGGAGAGGCGCAGGATTTCTGGCTGGAACGGTTGTTGGAATTCAGCGGCGACGTCGCAGGCAATATCGCGAAGGGGGAAGATGCGCTGGGACGTCATCTGGTTGGCAGGCCCGTACCGGATCGCCAATGGCTCGTCGATGCGATGGACAAATGTTCCAACCGCGCGGTGAATTACGGGGCGCATTTCGACGCGTTCGATTAGCGCGGAGACACGTGGACTCGAAGGAAGGCGCTTGAGAAACCTGTTCAGGGAGAGGGCGCGTCACTTGGTGGCGCGTCAGCCGAGGACGCCTCACCTGCGGGCTCCCCGAGGAATGCAGCTTCGGCCGGGGACAGATCGGCCCGGGTTCGGGGCAGGGCGTGCGGCATCTCGGCTTGAATCCACGCCACCAACTCCTCGCGGATATGGCAGCGCAGATCGAAGGTGCGCGGACCGTTGCGGGCGGAGGCGAGGATACGCACTTCCATTACCCGCTCGCGAAAATCGGTGACTTGCAGCGCGAAGACCTTGCCGTCCCACAATGGATCGGCGCGGGCAATCTCTTCGGCTTTCGCGCGGATGGCGGCGATGTCGGCCGTGTGATCGAGGTAGATCATCACGGTGCCGATCAGTTCTGCGCTTTCGCGGGTCCAGTTCTGGAACGGCTGTTCGATGAAATAGCTCAGCGGCACCACCAGCCGCCGCCAATCCCAGACGCGGATGACGACATAGGTGGACGTGATTTCCTCCACATTGCCCCATTCGCCTTCGACGATCAGCGCGTCGTCGATCCGGATCGGTTGGGTCAGGGCAAGCTGGATGCCAGCGAAGAGGTTCTTCAGTACCGGTTGCAGCGCAAGGCCTACCACAAGGCCCGCCGCGCCACCCGCCGCGAGGAGCGACACGCCATATTGGCGTACGGCGGGGAAAGTCATCAGCGCCGTGGCGACCGCGATGATCACGATCATAACCTTGGCCACGCGCATCAGGATGCGGGTCTGGGTGACGTGCTTGCGCGCCAGCAGGTTGTCTTCCGCGTCGAGCTTGAAGCGCCGCAGATGGATCGTCGTCCAGATGTAGAGTGCGGTATAGGCAATCCATGCCAGACAGAGGATCAGCGCGACCAACAGGATATGCGTGATTGCACTGGTGACCGCAGCGCCGGCCGGGGCGACCCCGTTCGCGAGGCCGAGTGCCACGATCAGCAGTATCAGCCGCATCGGTCGCGCGCCGCGCGCCATCAGCGAGCGCCAGAACAGATCGCGGTCGGCCACCGCACGATTGAGCGCCGTGAACACCACCCGGAACAGCAGCAGAGCGAGCAGCGCCGCCGCGACATAGGTGATCAGCGCCACCGCCCAGTCCGGCAGGAATTTCTGCGCCGTATCGATGGCGCTGGCCAGTTCGGTCTCGATCGTATCGGGCTCCATCCGCGTCTCCGCAATGCCACGCCTTTTTGCTGCGTTGCCGCATTGATGATGGCGCTTCGATCTGCGCTGTCAAATCGGCTTGGACATTGACGCAGATCATCGAGGCCGAAAGGCGGGAATGTAGAATGACATTCGGGAAAACATCCCGTTTCGAGCACTGGAGGAAGCTATGAGACATCGCTTTTCTGCAACCATCGCGCAGCTTGCGGCCCTATTCGCGCTGGTCGCCTTCGCGGGCTGTACGCAGCTTGAGCGCGACATCGGGGAATGCGAGCCGGGCGTCGCGGGGATGTCCGGTATGGCCACGGTCGCCCCGTCGGGCGTGGGAACCTGCTGAGTGGCGTGTAAAACACTGTAAAATGATTTTCTTCTCCTGCACTTGCCTGTAAAAGCGAGGGCAGGAGTATCGCACATGGCCCGTTCCGCACTCACTGGCACCCGCATTCGCGAGCGGCGCACTTCGCTCGGTTTGAAACAGGCTGACCTCGCGCGGGCCGCCGGAATTTCCGCCGCCTATCTCAACCTGATCGAGCACAACCGCCGCCGCGTCAGCGATGCCTTGATCGAGCGGATCGCGAGCGCGATGGGCATTGATCCGGTCACGCTGGGCGAGGGGGCGGAAGGGGCGCTGTTCGCAGGGCTGCGCGAGGCGGCGGCGTCGGTGGAGCAGGCCGAGGCCGGCGAGGCTGGCGGCGCCGCGACTGTCAGCCAGCTTGCGCCCGACCTCGACCGGATCGAGGAATTCGTGGGCCGCTTTCCCGCCTGGGCCGCGCTTCTGGTGAACCGTCAGGCGCGGCTGGCCGAATTGGAGCGCGTCGTCGAGACCTATGCAGAGCGCATGGCCCAGGACCCGTTCCTGCTGACCTCGCTCCACGAGGTGCTCTCGGCTGTGACGTCGCTGCGCTCTACCGCTGCGATCCTTGTCGAGACCGAGGATATCGAGCCGGAATGGCGCGCGCGGTTTCTCAACACGATCCAGGAGGAAAGCCTGCGCCTTTCGGGGACGGCGGAGGCCTTGGTCGGCTATCTCGACGAGATGGAAACCGCCGAGACCGGTCTGTCCTCGCCGCAGGAACAGGTGGAGGCGTGGCTCGAGGCGCGTGGCTGGCATTTCCCGGAACTCGAGGGGGACGGGACCGATCCGGCCGAGCTGATCGCGGGCGCGCCGGAATTGGCCTCCGCGGCGGCTCGGGAATTGGCGCGCAACCATCTGCGGCGGCAGGCGGAGGATGCGCGTGCGCTGCCGCTCGATCCGCTGCTGGCGGCGCTGGCCGAGCTCGGGCCCGATCCGGGGGGCTTGGCCGCGCGCTTCGCGGTGCCGCTCGCGCAGGTGTTGCGGCGGCTCGCGGCGCTGCCGGCGGGCGCGCCGGGCTTGGGGCAGCCGGGGCTCGTGATCTGTGACGGCTCGGGCACGCTGACCTTCCGCCGCGCAGCGCCCGGCTTCCTGTTGCCGCGCTTCGCCGCCGCCTGTCCCCTCTGGCCGCTCTACGAGGCGCTCGCGCGTCCGATGCAGCCGATCCGGGCGCTGGTCGACATGGCCGGGCGGCTGCCGCAACGCTTCCTGACATATGCCGTCTCCGAACCGCGCCCGACCGGCTTCGACGGACCCGTGCTGATGCGCGCGACGATGCTGATCCTGCCCGCGCCGCCGCAGAGCTCCGATGCCCCGGCGCGCCCGATCGGTGCGTCGTGCCGTATTTGCCCGCGTGGCGACTGTCCGGGGCGGCGCGAGCCCTCGATCGTCGCGGATGCATCGGCGGAGCGGGCGTGAGGGTTTGACAGGGCGCGACACGGTGGCGATAGTCGGGTGAGGGGGATGGCTATGGCGCAAAGACAGGTGCTGTTGATCGAGGACGAGCCGCATATCGCGGAAGCGATCCGGTTCATCCTGACGCGTGCCGGCTGGACGGTGTCGGTGCTCGAAGACGGCGCGCGGGCAATGGCGCGCATCACCGGCGATCCGCCAGATGCAATCATCCTCGACCTGATGTTGCCGGGGCGGTCCGGTCTCGAAATCCTTGCCGATATGCGCGCGGATGCCGCGCTGCGTGATCTGCCGGTTCTGATGCTCAGCGCGCGCGGGCAGGGACGCGACCGCGATGCCGCGACCCGCGCCGGGGCGACGGCCTTCCTCGCCAAACCTTTTGCCAATGGCGACGTGCTCGATCAGCTCGAGGCGATCACCGGCGGGGGCGCGGCGCGCCGGGAGCCCGCCTGATGCCGCAGACGGGCCAGCCGCTCTTTCTTGCCCGCCGTTCCTATCGCCGCCGCCGCCTGATGGATGCGGCGCGGTTGTTGCCGCTCGTCGGGCTCGTGCTGATCCTCATCCCGGGCCTGTGGCATCCGGCGCAGACCCCGATGCCCGATACCGGTCGTGGAGGGCTCTACCTGTTTGGGGTCTGGATCGCCCTGATCGTCGCGGCCTTCGCGATCGCCCGCGGGCTTGGCCCGGTGCTCGATGCAGAGGATGTTGCCGAAGGCACGGCCAACGCGGACGACGACCGGATGGACGCCGCCTCCACACGCCGCGCGCCGGACGCGCCGCCGCCGGAGGGCTGAGATGCCCTTCAATAATCTCGTCGCGGTCTGCCTGACCTATGTGATCGTGCTCTTCTCGGTGGCCTTTGTCGCGGAACGCCGTGCAGAGCGCCGCCGTCTGCGCTTTCTGCGCTCGCCGGTGATCTACACGCTCTCGCTCTCGATCTACTGTACCGCATGGACGTTCTACGGCGCGGTCGGCTACGCGGCGCGCTCTGGGCTGGAATTCCTGACCATCTACCTCGGCCCGACGCTTGTCTTCGTCGGCTGGTGGTGGGTGTTGCGCAAGCTCGTGCGGATCGGGCGCACCCATCGCGTGACTTCGATCGCGGACCTGATTTCCAGCCGCTACGGGAAATCGAACACGCTGGGCGTCATCGTTACGCTGATGTCGGTCGCCGCCGCCACGCCTTACATCGCGCTGCAGCTGCAATCGGTGACGCTGAGCTTCGGCGTATTCGCCGCCGGGACGCCCGAGGGCTGGGCATTGCCCGATCAGGGGGCGACGGCGCTGTGGATCGCGGGCGGGCTTGCGATCTTCACAATTCTCTTCGGCACCCGAAACCTCGATGCGAACGAGCGTCACCATGGCGTCGTCACCGCCATCGCGCTGGAGGCGGTGGTGAAGCTGGTCGCGCTGGTCGCGGTGGGCGTTTTCGTCGTCTGGGGCCTGGGCGGCGGGCCGATGGATATGCTCGCCCGGATCGACGCGTCGAAAATCGCGGAGTGGAATCTCAACCCGGGGCGCTTCGCTGGTCTGACCTTCGTCTCCGCCGCCGCGATCCTGACCTTGCCGCGTATGTTTCAGGTGCTGGTCGTGGAGAACGTGGACGAGCGGCACCTCGCCACCGCAAGCTGGGCCTTTCCGGCCTATCTGATGCTGATGAGCCTCTTCGTCGTGCCGATCGCGGTGATGGGGCTGGAGCGTATGCCCGAGGGCGCGAACCCCGATCTGTTCGTCCTCACGCTGCCGCTGTCCGAAGGGCAGGGGAAGCTGGCGCTGCTGGCCTTCTTGGGTGGGTTTTCCTCGGCCACGTCGATGGTGATCGTCGCGGCGATTGCGCTCGCGACAATGGTCTCGAACCATATCGTGACGCCGCTTTGGCTCGCGCTGCGCCGGGAAGGGCCGCGCGCCCAAGGCGATGTGCGCGGTCTGGTTCTAGCCTCGCGCCGGGTGTCGATCATCGCGGTGCTCGCGATGGGCTATGCCTATTACCGGATGTCGGGGGGCTCAGAGGCGCTGGCGGCGATTGGCTTGATCGCATTCGTCGGTGCGGCGCAGGTTTTGCCAGCGTTGATCGGCGGCATCTTCTGGCGCGGCGCGACCCATGTTGGCGCGGCGGCGGGGCTGGTGATCGGCTTCGCGCTCTGGGCCTATACACTGTTCCTGCCGTCGGTGGGCGATGCCGGGCTGATACCGCAGATCGTTCTCGATCACGGCCTCTTCGGGTTCGAATGGCTGCGCCCGCATGCTTTGTTCGGGATCGCGGGGCTCGACCCGCTGCTGCATGCGCTGTTCTGGTCTCTGCTGTTCAACACGCTGGCCTTCCTGATCTTCTCGATGCTGTCCTTCCCCGGCCCGATGGAGCGGCTGCAGGGCGTGGCGTTTGTCAATATCTACGACCAGAGCCCCGCCGCGCGATCCTGGGTGCAAGGCGGTGCCGAGGCCGAGGACCTGCTGTCGATGTCGCAGCGCATTCTGGGCGCCGAGCCTGCGCAACATTTCTTTCAGGCGCAGGCGGCGGGGCAGGGCAAGGCCGGGTTCCTGCCCGACACCACGCCCGATTTCCTCGCCCGACTGGAGCGGAAGCTGGCAGGCTCGGTCGGTGCCTCGACGGCGCATGCGATGATCGCGCAGCTCACCGGGGGCACCTCCGTGTCGATGCAAGATCTGATCGCGGTGGCGGGCGAGACGGCGGAAGCGAAGGAATACACCGCGCGGCTAGAGGCGAAATCCGAGGAGCTGGCCCGGGTTGCGCGTGCGCTGCGCGAGGCCAATGACAAGCTGCAGGATCTGTCGGTGCAGAAGGACAGCTTCCTCAGCCAGATCAGCCACGAGCTGCGCACGCCCATGACTTCGATCCGGGCGTTTTCCGAGATTCTGATGGAGCCCGATCTGCCGGATTCGATGCGCGCACAATATGCCGAGATCATCCATGAAGAAGCGCGCCGCCTGACGCGTCTGCTGGATGATCTGCTCGACCTGTCCGTGCTGGAAAACCGTCGCGCGCAGCTCAATGTCTCGGTCGCCAATCTGCACGACCTGATCAACCGCGCGGTGCAATCGGCCTCCTCGACGCGGCCCGAACGGACATTCCGCATCGAGCGCGATTTCCCGACCGAGCATATGCCGATCTTCACCGATGCCGACCGGTTGGTTCAGGTCATGATCAACCTGATCTCGAACGCGCGGAAATATTGCGATGCCGAGAAGGCGGTGCTGCGGATCGAGGTGAAGCGCCGCGGCAAGCGGGTGCAGATCGATTTCATCGACAACGGCGCGGGGATTCCGAAAAAGAGCCAAAAGCTGATCTTCGAGAAATTCGCCCGCTTGACCGACCAAAGCCGCGCCGGTAGCGCGGGGCTCGGGCTCGCGATTTGCCGCGAGATCATGTCCAATCTGGGCGGCACGATCGACTATGTGCCGGGGCAGGGCGGGGCCGCGTTCCGCATCACCCTGCCACTCCGGCGCAGTGATCTGCGCGCACCCTCCGACGAGGCTTCCGAGAGCGCAACGCTTTCACGCTAAGACGCGATCGCCGTAGCATTTGAAACGGTTTGTAAACCTCGACCTGCCAAAGCTGGGAGAGAGACCCCGAAAGCGGGCGGATGGAGGTCATGGTTCACGAGCGCGAGACATCGGTGCTGCGGCGTAAGACCGAGGCGGCGAAGACGGGTGCGGGCACGGCCCCGATCACGCCTGCCCGTGCGGTGACGCTCGCGCTGTCCAAGGTCGCGCAGGACAGGCTTGATCTACCGTTGCAAGTCACTGCGATCGAAGAGGTGATGCGGTCGCTCGCCGATTTGCCGGAGATGCTCGAAGACCTGTCACTGCTTGCGGTGATCGAAGGGCCGGCGGAGGCGCTCGGCGTCCTCGCCCTTCCGCCCGCCACTTTGGCGACGCTGATCGAGATGCAGACGATGGGGCGGTTCGGCAAGACCATCCCCGCCCCGCGGAAACCCACCCGGATCGATGCTGCGATCGCCGCCGATTTCGTCGATGCGGTGCTGGCCGAGATCGAGGAGGCCCTGATCAGCGAGCCGGCTATTTCATGGGCCGGGGGCTTCCGCTTCGCCTCGCATCTCGACGACCCCCGTCCGCTCGGCTTGCTGCTGGAAGATGTCAGCTATCGTGTCTGGACGGCAGAGCTCAGCTTCGGCGCGACGGGCGAACGCAGCGGCGGTTTCCTCTGGGCGGTTCCGCGCGAAGGGCGGGGCGCCGCAATGCGCCGCGTGGCCCCGGCGACGTGGGAGGATGCGAAGGGAACTGCGAGCCCGAAGGCCGCTTTCGTCCCCGACGACCCCGCGCGCGACTGGTCCGCGACGTTCGAACGCTCCATCCTTGCGGCTTCCGCGCAGCTTGAAGCGGTCCTGCACCGTGTGACCTTGCCGCTGTCCGCCGTGCTCACGCTGCGTCAGGGTTCCGAGATTCCGATCCCGCAAGACGCTCTGGAGCGGATCGCGCTCGAGGCGGAGGGGCGGCGCAAGCTCTCGCTCGCGCGGCTTGGGCAAAGCCACGGCATGCGGGCGCTGAGGCTGTGTGACGCGGAAGCCGCGGGGGCTGCTGGCGCGCAAGGGGTGGGGGCGTTCGATGCCGGAGTGTCACCCTATGCGGAGGCGCCGACCCCGGACGATCTGCCCGGCCTGTCCCGCCTCGGCGACCCGCTCGATCCTGCTTACGACGCGGAAGAGGGGGGGCACGCCGTTCACGCCCCGGAGCCGCGCGGCTTGGTCGGGCTTACCCCGGATATGGATTTCGGCGAGCCGCTCGATCTCGACACGCTCGCGCCATCGCAAGACGAGGAGGAGCTAACACCGCTGAAGATTCAGTCGGGCCTGTGACCACAGGCGCCTCGAAAGCTGCCGACGGAAGCGCGGTGTAGCTTTACGCGCCACGCGCCGCCGGGGGTGTGGGCGTCTCGTTGGTCCCGTTCTCGCAGGGCGGCACCTCCAGCGTGCTGCGGTCCAGCATGCTCAGCCAGATTTTCGCCCGTGGCGCCAGCGCCATGCCGACCCCCATGGCGATCAGGAACAGCCAGCCTTCCCAGCCATTGAAGGAGAGCGAGCCCATCGCGGGGCCGGGGCACAGCCCGGCAAGGCCCCAACCCGCGCCGAACAGGAGCGAGCCGAGCACGAGGTTGCGGTCCACCAGCCGCGGGAACGGCCCCGGCATCGGCGAGCCCAGCATCGAGGTTTCGCGCCGCTTCGCGAAGATCCAGACGAAGGCCATCACGCTCACCGCGCCGCCCATCACGAAGGCCAGCGTCGGGTCCCAGTCGCCGAACACGTCGAGCCAGCCCTGCACCTTTTCCGTGTCGACCATGCCCGCCACGAGGAGACCCGCGCCGAACAACCCGCCCGACAGGAACGCGAAGACGTTGCGCATCAGATCACTCCCAGAAAATGCCGGAAGATCACGAGGACCAGCGCGCCTCCCAGCAGGTAGAAGGCGGTGGCGACGATGCCGCGCAGCGAAAATCGCGAGATCCCGCAGACGCCGTGGCCCGAGGTGCAGCCGTTCGCGATCCGCGTGCCAAGACCCACCATCAGGCCCGCCGCGACGATGACCCAGACCGATGTCGTCATATGGGTGTCGACCGTCTTGTAGAGCGGCACGAGCAGCGGCGGCACCGCGATCAGCCCGCCGAGGAAGGCTACGCGTTCAGACACGGTTTCGCGGCCCGACCCATCGACGAGCCCGCCGACGATGCCGCTCGCGCCCATGATCCGGCCGTTGACCAGCAGAAACAGGCCGGCGCCGGCGCCGATCATAAGGCCCCCGACGAGGCCCCAAATCCAATCTTGATGCATGAGCTCTCCCCGTGCTCCATTTCGGATCGAACGGGCTCTCCGTCCGGAACCCGTCACGGTCCGGATGCTAGCCCTCGCGCCCGCGAGGGCGCAAGCACGTTGATATCTGCATATGTGCGTGAATGCGACCGGTTGATTTGCGTCAAAGCGAAGGAACGCTTGCCCGATTAGCTGGTTGTATCGATCAAGGAGGACAGGATGAAGTCAACTGAAACGCGCAAGAACGAACTCGAAGCCCGGCGGGCCCAACTCTCGGAGCGGATGGCACAGGTCGAATCCGAACTTGAGGGGCACGAGGAAAAGGATTGGGACGACGCCGCGATCGAGCATGAGAGCGACGAGGTCCTCGAAGACCTCGGCCAGTCGGCGCAGTCCGAGATGCGCGCGATCGACGCGGCCCTGGCCCGGATCGAAGCGGGCGAATACGGCTATTGCGTCACCTGCGGCGAGCGTATCGACGAAGCGCGGCTTGATCTGCTGCCTGCGACGCCGTTCTGCCGCGAGCACGCGCCGGGCGCAAAGGCACCCCGCCAGTAACGTGAAGCGCATTCTTTGGACGGTGCAGGGAGAGCTCGATGCCCCTGCACCTCCCCTGTGGGAATGCGCGTTTTCCCTTTTGTTTTGAACCTGCTTCGCTTTAAACTTCGCGCGGCGGCGCATCGCGCGGGATGTCCCGTCACAAGTGGGGGACGATGGCAAAACGGGTTAAATTCCGTACACAGGACGGGCTGGCTTGGCTGACGCTTGCAGCGCTTGACGATCAGGGCGCGCGGGCGGGTATCACCGCCGAGATGCGCCAGGCGATCGGCGGTGTGCTGGACCGGGTCGCGGGCGACGGCAGCCTTCGCGGTCTGGTTTTGCAGGGTGGGGCGTCGGGCTGGCCCTGCGCGCCCGATCCGCTGGAGGATTTCGACGAAATCTCGCCGCGCGCCGGGAAGGGCGACGCGGTGCCGAGCCTGTCGGAGCTGTGTCGTCGGCTCGGAGCGCTCGACCTGCCTGTGCTGGCGCGGCTCTCCGGCCGGATCGCGGGCGGTGCGATGGCGCTGGCGCAGGCCGCCGATCTGCGCATCGCCGATCCCGATACCTGTTTCGCGGCACCGGAATTCGCGCTTGGCGGCTTCGTCGGCGCGGGCGGTCTCGTGCGGCTCGCGCGGCGGATCGGTGGCGCGCGAGCGCTCGCGATCGTGGCTGCCGGAGAAGAGGTAGAGGCTGAGCCCGCCCGGGCGCAGGGCCAATGCGACCTCGTGCTGGGCGCGACCGATCGCAGCCAGATCGCCGCCGCGCTCGATATGCTAATCGCCGAGGGCGTGCCGCGCACCGATACCGCGCTGGACGATCCCGCGGCCTATCTAAACGATCTCGCGCCGCTGCGTGCGCAGCTGGGGAAGGGGCCGCTCGCGCCAGTGGGTGCGCGGCTTTTCGAGGTGGTCGAGGGGGCGCTTTTGCTGCCGCTCGACGAGGCGCTCGATGTCGAGGCGGTGGCGTTGCAGGATTTGCTCGACGCGCCGCTGTCACGAGCCTTGCGTCACGCCGCTCGGGTCACGCGCCGCGCCGCTCATCTGCCCGGTGAAGGGCATCCCACCGCACCGCCGCCGTTGCGGATCGGTCTGTGGGATCAGCCCGCCGGGATGGCGGGGGGCTTGCTCGCCGCCAGGCACGAGGTGGTGTTCGGGGCAACCGATCCCGCCGCGATCGAGACCGCCTTCGCCGATATCGCGCGCAAGCAGGAAATCGCGGTGCAGAGCGGCAGCTTGTCGCCCGATATCCGCGAGGCCGATTGGGCGCGGCTTGGCGCGGCGATGACCCGCGAGGGACTATCTGGGTCGGATGCGATCATCGCGACGGGGACGGGGGCTTTCCCGGCCGCGCCGCTCAGCGCGCGCAATGCCGAGGATCTGCCCGAAGGCGCGGAGGAATTCGGGCTGCGCCGCACCGGCGATCTGTGCGAAATCGTGCCGCCCGACGGCGCGCTGCCTGCCGATCTCTACGCGATGGCAGGGTTGATGCGGCAGGGCGGAATGCAGGTTCTGCGCGGCGGTCCAGGCATAGGCGGTATCGCCGATCATCTGCGCCTGGCCTATATCGCCGCGGCAGAGCGGGCGGTGCTCGCAGGGGCTTCGGTCGCGCAGGTCGATGCCGCGATCCGCGAGGCAGGCGGCGCGCGTCCGCCGCTTGAACTGACCGACCGGCTGGGCATCGACGCCGTGCTAGAGGATTTCGCGCGGCTCCACCGTCCATTCGGTCCGCTGTTGAGTTTGCTCGCGCTCGATGCCGCGGCGAAAGGCGCGGGGCAAAAGGGCTTCTACGATTGGAGCGAGAGCTCGCCACGCCCGGTGCCCGATCAGGCAGAGGCGCTGGCAGCGTTGCGCGACGAGGCGGGGATCGTGCCGCGTCGCCTGTCGAATGCGCGCATCCGCGCCCGGATATTGGCCGAGCTTGCCAATTGCGGCGCGGAGCTGTTGCAGCACGCGCAGGCGCATCGGGCCGGCGATATCGACGTCGCGGCGCGCCACGTGCTGGGCTTTGCGCCACAGATGGGCGGGGTGATGTTCGCCGCCGACCGCGCCGGGCTTCTCGCCACGCGCAAGCTGCTGCGCGAACTCGTCGAAGAGGGCGCCCCCGAGCCGGTCACGCTGTGGGATGTGTTGATCCGTAACGGGAAGTGCTTCGCCGATCTCGACGACGCTTGAGGTGAGGCGCCCGTCGGACGGGGCGCCTCAGCCGAGGAAGATGCCTAGCACCACCATCATCAGCCCGATCACCGACACGAACAGCGCGCCCATATTGATCGCAATGATCTTTTGCAGCCGTGCGCGCAGTTCCTCATCGGGCAGGCCCGCGCGTTTGGCGCTCGCCACTTTGACGATGCAATAGAGGATGCCGAACAGCCCGATCACCGAGACGACGGCCCCTGCCCAGATCAGATTTTCCATTGCGGCCTCCGAAAGTTGCGCGCGCCTGCCTAGCCCGTCGCGGGGGGTATGGCAAGAAAAACGCGGGCGCCTGTGTGATCGCGGGAAATCGCACAGGAAAAATCGGCTTGCGGAACCCGCCGATCCGCGCGCGCCGCCTCTTGATGCGCGCAGACGCTCGGGCTAGTCAGAGCGCCGACCCCCGATCGCAAGCAGGAGAGGCCCATGCCCAACGATGCCGCCTACAATGTCGCCGCAGACGAACTGCGCCAGTTCATCGAACAGTTCGAGAGCCTCGAAGCCGAGAAGAAAGACATCGCCGAGCAGCAGAAGGACATCATGTCCGAGGCCAAGGCCCGCGGCTACGACACCAAGGTGCTGAAGAAGATCGTCGCCCTGCGCAAACGCGACAAGGACGACGTGGCCGAGGAAGAAGCGATTCTCGACCTCTACAAATCCGCGCTGGGGATGGGCTGAGCGCCACCGCGCGCCGGGCGATGGTCCGGCGCGACCCGCCCTGTGCTCAGGGCGCGATGAATTCCACACCGGGCATCCGCGCGATCGCGGCGACGTCGGCGTCGTATTGCGCGGTGATTTCCTCGACCAGTTCATCGGTCCAGCCCGGCAGCGGCGCCTCGATCTCGAGCGCTTCGGGCTTGGCGTATTTGTCGAGAAACGCCGCCACGATCTTGCGCCGATGCAGCACCGATTTCGGCGGGTTCGCGTCGAAATAGCTCCGCAGCCGTTCGATCCCCTCTTCGGGCATGATCTGGCGCAGGACCATCATGTCGCCCTTGAGCGCCTGGTCCTCCGGCAGCCCGCCGACAGAGCGCAGCACCTCGGGCCAGATCAGCGGCAGGTCCTCGTTGCACCAGATCACGAAGCGCCGGCCGCCCGCGGCCTCCACCATCTGTCGGATGAGCGGCTCCCAGCGCAGCTCGCGCGGGTCGTGGCCTTCCATGATCTGCTCGTAGTTGCGCTTGGGTAGCCGCGCGACCAGTTGCGGGATCAGGCTCGCGGGGTTGATCAGCGCGAGGTGGAACTCGGTCTCCGCGTCGGGAAACAGGTTCGCCAGCGGCCCGAGCTTGCTCGGCGCCATCGCGTAGAACCCGCGCTTGGTGATCACCCGCTCGGGGATGCAGAGGAAGAATGCGTGGCTGAACACCAGCCGGTCGAGGACCGGCGCGTCGGTGCTCGCCTCGATGATCGCGTCCTGCACTTCCTGCGGGGCCGGTCCGCCTTTCAAAGAGACCAGCGCATCGCGCAGAACCATTCGGTAGCTGCGGGGCGCGGGCACGGCGATGCGATGAGATTCGAGAAGCCGATCATTGCTCGAAAGCGCGCCAACGATACGATCTTCATCGGTCGAATGCGCTCCGAGATGGAAAACGACTTTCATTCTGCGCGCCTCAATATCGTCTGCCGGGTCAAGCCCTTATTGTTGGCGCTCACTCTAGCCGCTCCGTTCTGGACAGGCAAACCCGTTTCGGGGTAGGAGGTCGGGACAATTCCGACAAAACTGATCGGGAAAGCCCGTGCCAAAATCCGCCCCATCCCTCCCGGCCCGCCCCATCTCTGCATCGCGCGGGCGCTTGCATCCGGCTGGTGGGCTGTGGTCGGTCGGGGCCGTAGTGATTGCGGTGCTGGTGCTTGCGCCGATCCTGGCGGTTGGATGGATGGCGCTCGATCCGCGCGACAATATCTGGCCGCATCTGATCGCGACCGTGCTGCCGCGCTACCTGATCAACACGGCAGTGCTGACGGGCGGCGTGGGGCTTCTGGCATCCGCCATCGGGGCGGGGGCCGCGTGGCTCGTGGTGATGTATCGCTTCCCGGGGCATCGCATATTGCAATGGTTGCTCCTGCTGCCGCTCGCGATCCCGGCCTATGTCGGAGCCTACGCCCTCACCGATTTCCTCGACTATTCCGGCCCGGTGCAGACCGCCATGCGCGGCGCTTTCGGCTGGGCCTCGGCGCGCGATTACTGGTTTCCCGAAATCCGCTCGCGCGAGGCGGCGGTCGTCGTGCTGTCTGCCGCGCTGTACCCCTATATCTATTTGATCACCCGTGCGGCCCTGCGCGAGCAATCCGGCGCCAGCTACGAGGTCGCCCGCGCGCTCGGCACCGGGCCGTGGGGGCTGGTCTGGCGCGTAGGCCTGCCGCTCGCCCGTCCAGCCATCGCCGCAGGGGCCGCGATCGCCATGATGGAGACGGTGGCGGATTTCGGCGTCGTGGATCATTTCGGCGTGCAGACCCTGACCACGGGCATCTTCTCGACATGGCTTTCGGGCGGCAATGCAGGCGGGGCGGCGCAGCTCGCGCTAGTGATCCTCGGGATCGTGCTCGCGCTCCTTATGGTCGAGAAACTCTCGCGCCGTCGTGTCCAGTATTACCAAAGCGCGCGTCAGGCCCGTCCGGTTCAGGCGCAGCGCCTGAAGGGTGCGGCTGGCTGGGTGGCGACGCTAGCCTGCGTGCTCCCGGTCGCTTTGGGCTTCGTGCTGCCGGTCGCAGTGATGGGCGGGCATGCGCTCGCCAATCCCGAGGCGTGGTTCGGCCGGGGGCTCGGGCTCGCGCTATGGCACACAATCCTGACCGGGGGCGCGGCCGCTGCGATCACTGTGACGCTCGCGCTGTTCATGGTCTATGGGGTGCGCCTCTCGGGGCAGCGCCTGCCGCGTGCCGTGCTGCCGCTGACGACACTCGGCTATGCCGCGCCGGGGGCTGTGCTGGCGGTCGGCATCCTGATGCCGCTCGCCGGTCTCGATCATGCGCTGGCCGACACCGTACTGGCGCTGACCGGCTATGATCCGGGCTTGCTGCTGACGGGCTCGGCCTTCGCGATCATCCTCGCCTATGTCGTGCGATTCTTCGCCATCGCCCAAGGCGCGAGCGACGCCGCCTTCGGGCGCGTGCCGCCCTCGTTGCCGATGGCCGCGCGGTCTCTGGGGCGCACGCCAGGGGGCGTTCTGCGCAGCCTCTACCTGCCCCTGATGCGCGGGTCGGTCGGCTCGGCGCTGCTTCTGGTCTTCGTGGATTGCGTGAAGGAGCTGCCCGCGACGCTGCTGCTGCGCCCGTTCAACTTCGAGACGCTGGCCACGCGCACGCAGGAAAAGGCGAGCCTCGAGAATCTGGGCGATGCCTCCCCCGCCGCGCTTCTGGTCTGCGCGGTGGGCCTTGTCGCCGTCGCGATCCTCGCCCGCGCGGATGCGGCGCGCGCAGATCTTGCGCGTTCCCGCTGAGCGGCGTCTTGCACGAATTTCTCAGCCGCGCTATTGCGGGCCGGTCACGCCGGCGTAGCTCAGTTGGTAGAGCGTCTGATTTGTAATCAGGGGGTCGGGGGTTCGAGTCCCTCCGCCGGCACCACAGCATCAGTCAAGCCATTGATTAGCCTCAGCTTTGTCTCAAGATAGAGCGAGCGTAGAACATGGCGGAGAACAAAGCTGCACCCCACTCATTCGTCAAAGACGGCGTCTTCTACTTCGTTAGACGTGTGCCTAAGGATTTGTTGCACCACTATACGTCCCGAAAAATCTCCTATTCGTTGCGCACGAGGTCTGCCGCCGTTGCTACTTCACGCGCCCTCAGAGCGGCACAGCGGCTCGATGAGCATTGGTATCATCTGCGGATCAAAGACAGCGACTTGCCCGGAAAGCACATGCTCCGCATGGCTCAGGCGCACGGTGCCGAGACTGTCCCTCTCTCTGCCGCATCGCCAGTAGCCGAAACAGTGAAGCTCTCGGAGGCGGTTGGCATCTATCTGCGTCTCAAGGGGCAGGGGAGGCCAGTGACCTTCCACAGAGCTGCAGAGCGGTCCTGTGGCTATGTGATCGACGTCTGCGGGGACCGGGACATCACGGACTACAAGAAGGCTGATGCCAACGCTTTCCGCGATGACCTGATCAAGCGAAAGCTCGCTGGGAGTAGCATCACCCGCATCTTCGGGACCGTCCGAGCGGTGGTCAACTTCGCCGCAAGTGAACTCGGCATCGACATCAAGAACCCCTTCGGACACGTCTACTACGACCGGAACGCTGGTGTCGAAGACAGATCACCACTTCCGCTCGACGTGATACACACCCTGCAGGCAGAGTGCAGAAAGACTGATGATGACCTTCGCTGGCTGGTCGCACTGGTGTCCGACACTGGGATGCGGCTTGCCGAAGCTGCAGGGTTGCTCAAGGAAGATCTCAAGCTCGACGATCCCATTCCCCACGTGGTCATCCGAGAGCATCCGTGGCGACGGCTGAAAACAACCTCATCGGCTCGGATCGTGCCTCTTGTCGGCATGTCCCTTTGGGCAGCACAGCGAGTGCATGAACGCGTCACAGACAGCGAGTTCGCCTTCCCGAGGTACAACCGCGACGACCGGACAAATGCGAACTCAGCAAGTGCGGCCCTGAACAAATGGATGAAGCCAAACGTCCCGAAGAAGTGTTCGATGCATAGCTTCCGTCATTCGATGCGGGACAGGCTTCGTGCGGTTGAGTGTCCTTCCGACATCGTTGACCAGATCGGAGGTTGGCAGACCGAAGGTGTCGGTCATGGTTACGGGACCGGTTATCCGCTGGAAGTTCTCGCCAAATGGATGCGGAATGTCTCGTAGCTGCAGCGCCATGTTCTACGCTCGCTCTATCTTGAGACAAAGCTGAGGCTAATCAATGGCTTGACTGATGCTGTGGTGCCGGCGGAGTGGGTTTGTTTCCCGTTGCAGGCACCGCATCGGCCCAACGCCTCAG
>NZ_QFBB01000023.1:0-5748 GCF_003122275.1 Thioclava sp. NG1
CGCCGGTCCGATGGCGTGTACCGGATACTCAGAACCGTCGCGCAGCCCCGCTTCTCCGACGACGGCGAGTTCCTCGGCATGGTTGGTGTGAATACCGATGTCACCGAGCAGAGGGAGAGCGAGGAACAACTGAGGCGGACGATGGAGTCGCTCTCCCTCGCTACGAATGCCTCCCAGCTGGGATGGGGAGCGTGGGACACGGGTGCCGACATTGCCGAGTGGGACGCGCGGGGTCGCGAGATCTTGGGACTGCCACCTCACGAGACAACTCTCGAGTCGTGGCGGCAGCGCATCCACCCGGAGGACCGAGGTGCGGTGTGCAGCGAACTTGAAACCTGTGTCGAGAGCGACCGCGCCTTTGACGTCGTCTACCGTGTTCTTCACCCGGACGGGAAGGTGATCCGCGTGCACGGCACCGGCATCTTGCATAAGGCGCCAGAGGGCGTGAGAGGCACTGGGCTGGTTCGCGATGTGACCGAGCAGGCGAGGGAAGAGGAGTTCCAGAAACTTGCCATCCGAGAACTTAACCACCGGATCAAGAACTTGCTTGCTCTAGTGAATTCTCTGGTATCGCAAACCAGCGCTACCGGGGACGCAATCGCCTACAAAGCCACCCTCCAAGGACGGCTGCGAGCACTGGCGGCGACGGTCGGGATTTCCGCTTATGGACCTTCGAAGAGTGCCGACCTGCAAGAACTCGTCGAGGCGGTGTTGAGACCCTATTCCCTCGACAGCCAGGACAGCCTCCGGATTTCTGGCCCTGCTTCCCGCGTGCCAGAGCGCTATGCACGGATCGTCGGACTGGCGTTGCACGAGTTGACCACAAACGCGGTCAAGTATGGAGCGCTCTCATCTGCGGAAGGCCATGTCGACCTTAGCTGGACCCGCGCGAGCGAGAACGGCTCTGACCGTCTCCAAATAGTCTGGTCGGAAACAGGCGGTCCGGCCGTCGAGGCCCCGTCGAGAAAAGGTTTCGGCTCCCGTCTGTTGCAGGATCTGGTTGCGATGGAAGCCGGTGCTCAGTCTGAGCTGAGCTTCATCTCGACGGGCGTTCGGTACAGCCTTGAGCTGCCCATAGAGAGTCCGATTTCCGCACTGGCGCGCGAGCAGGTCGCAGACCAGTAAGAACCTTCGATTTCCAGCCCTATTCATAAGGATGACGAGGTCATTTATCCGGACAAGTTCGACGCAATCGCGCCGAAAACACGGTCGGCGACGAAAAATCGCGAACCAATACCCACGGAAGCGCGTTTAGGAGCATATTCTAGCCCCGAAATTTTGGTCTGGGTTTTGCCTGGGGAACCGTGGGTGCAGCGCACCGCCCTTCGCAGGCATGAGGGAGGCGCTTGTGGCGGCGCATACGCCCTCTGGATAGGCATAGTAATGTCCCGGAATATGTCGCTGAAGCCAGAGAACGTTTGCTCAGCCCATTAGAGCAGCTCTTGACGCATGTCGCGGCGAACGTAGGCTCTCCGCCCTCATGGGAGATGCCATGAACGGCCCATGCCGGTCGTATTCCTGCCTCATGAAGTGTTTCGGAGCAGTAGTCTTCTTCTGACATTTACTCAGAGCAACAGGGCAGGCTTGTCGGCTCGAGTTCGCAGTGTGTTGTCAATGCACTTGAGCATTGTTGGGTCTCCCTAGCCGCAATGGGTTGAGAAACAAAGCTATGCGGAAGATACTTCTTTTGGAAATGCGCGGTCTTGCGCTGCCGCGGCTTGCGAGTGACATGGTTCATAGGGCGTAATTACCTGTTCGACGACGATAATGACGTCGCCTGCGAGCTGGGTTTGAGCCAGGTGGCTGGGAGCTGAGCTGTGACGGCACAGAAGGCAAGAAAAGGTAGGAAGGGGCTTCAGCGCGCCGCCGCTGGTGCGCTGTTTCGGCGGAACCTCTATCGATATGCGATCGCAGCAGTCGCGGTGGCCACCGTTGCATTGATTGGCCTCGCTCTTCGGGGCGTGCTCAACGACGGCTCGCTCCTTATCATATTCCTTCCAGCAATCCTGACCGCCTCGGTGATCGGGGGAATAGGTCCAGCTCTACTCGCGATCGGACTGTCGGTCATCGGAAGTGCGGCGTTGTTCAGCCTACATAATCTCGAGGCGACGCCTCTATTGCCTTATGCGGTGTTCGTGGTTGTCGCTTTCGTCATCGCCTGGATGGGCGAGATGCTCCATCGCACGCGTCGGCAGATGGATGATACGGAGAAGGAGCTTCGGGAACGCGAGGCACATCTGCGTACCCTGTTCAACTCGTCGCCGGATGCAACGATCGTCATCGATGCCAATGGAATCATGACATCCTTCAACGCGGCAGCCGAAAGACAGTTTGGCCACCCGGAAGACGACGTCGTCGGGCAGAACGTCAAAATGCTGATGCCGGAGCCCTATCATGGCGAGCATGACGGTTACATCCAGCGCTACCTCACTACGGGTCAGAAGCGCATTATCGGCATCGACCGGATCGTTGTCGGGCGGCGCAAGGACGGTTCAACCTTTCCCATGAAGCTGACGGTCGGAGAGATCCGCCACGGTGAGGAGATTTTCTTCGCCGGCTTCGTAGAAGACCTGACCGAACGCACCAACTCGCGCGCACAGCTGCAAGAGGTCGAGGCGGAGTTGGCACGCCTCGCACGATTGAATGAACTGGGCGAGATGGCTTCCACTCTGGCCCACGAATTGAACCAGCCGTTGTCAGCCATTGCCAACTATGCGCAGGGGTGTACTCGCCTGCTGCAACAGGTCCCCGACTCCACTGCCGCGAGAATGCGGGAAGCGGTCGAGGAAATGGCTCGACAGTCGCTTCGGGCGGGCCAGATCATCCGCCACCTGAGGGAACTCGTTGTCCGAGGTGACAGCCAGAATTCTGTCGAGGATCTCCGCAAACTTGTCGAGGAAGCGAGCGCTCTCGCGCTGATGGGCACGAACGACGTGGGCGTTCAGTCAGACTTCGAATTCGATCCCACAGTGGGCCCGCTGTTGGTCGATCGCGTTCAGATACAGCAGGTGCTAACCAACCTGATGCGCAATGCGATCGAAGCTATGCGCAACAGTGATGCAAGAAGGTTGAGCGTACGGACTTTCGCAGATGGCCCTGAGCAAGTGGTCGTGGAAGTCTCCGATACCGGGCCAGGGATATCTGAGGAAATCGCGTCGCAACTCTTCAAACCGTTCGTGACAACGAAGTCCGGAGGTATGGGGATCGGGCTTTCGATCTCCAAGCGCATCATCGAGTCCCACGGAGGCACCATCGAAGTGTCGAAGAATGCCGACGGTGGTGCGACCTTCCGTTTCACCCTGCCAATCTACGAAGATGAGAGAGCAAATGCTGCCGGATAATTTTATGGTTCACCTCGTCGACGACGAGGAAGCGGTCAGAAAGTCACTTGCCTTTATGCTCACGATGGCGGGTTTCACGGTGCGACAACACCAGTCTGCGACCGACTTTCTCGCTGCAGCGCCAACGATCCAGCAAGCGTGCCTGGTGACCGACCTGAGGATGCCAGATATTGATGGTGTCGAGCTACTTCGCGAGCTGGAACGCATTCGGGTTCGAATTCCCGCGATCGTGGTGACTGGCCACGGCGACGTGCCATTGGCGGTCGAAGCGATGAAAGCGGGCGCCCGCGACTTCATCGAGAAACCCTTCGAAGAAGAAAGCCTGATCGAGGCGATAAACCGCATCGCCTCCGAGTTGGAAGCAGAAGGTGAAGCTGAGAACACCGATGCCATTCGCTGCCGTCTCGACCGTCTGAGCGAACGGGAGAAGGAAGTATTGTCCGGTGTCGTGTCAGGCCTACCGAACAAGTCGATCGCCTACGATCTCAACATCAGTCCCCGAACAGTCGAAGTCCATCGGGCGGCGGTGATGTCCAAGATGGCTGCCGGAAGCCTCCCGGAACTCGTGCGCATGGCACTCGCAGCGGGGTTCCTCGGCCAATAGCCGGGCGCCCGCTCAGTTTCTTAATTTGACTTACCTCAACGCCAGACGCGCTTGTTTGGGGCAGTAATGCCATACGCAAGGGAAACTATCTCTGCGTTATCGCAAGGAGAGCAAAGTTGGACATGAGGCGATCAGTCTTCGTCGTTGCACAGGATGACGGGTTGCGACGATCCATAGCCTTTGCCCTTGAGGCTGAGGGATTGCTCGTCATGTCATCCGGCAGTCTCCGGACAATGCGAGAGGTATCGGGGGCTGCAGAAATCGGCTGCGCGGTGATCGACGAAGACGCCATCTCCTCAGAGGAAAATGGGTGGCACTTAGTCATGGGTTTTGCAGTTCCAATCGTTCTTTTGGCCGACCGCCTACGGACGATGTCTGATACCTTCAGCGGCACCGTCCTGCTGAAGCCACTTCTTGGGGGACGGCTTGTCGAGGCAGTCGCTCGCAGCCTCAATCCAAAGGTCCGCCCTAAGTAGAATCCCGTACGGACATCTCCGAATTTCGCAAAAGATGGAAATGCGCGATGAATCTTCCTGCGTAGGACAGGGAGATCACTATGACCATTCAAAGCAACCGCGAATTCGCCGCACTGGCCCGGATCGCGAAAGTCGGAGACCACAAGAGCACGTTTGCCACCTCCCCGGCGGACCCAGTGACCCATTATGCTGCGGGCGACCTCATCTTTGGACAGGGGGACCACGCCGGAAAAATTTTCACGGTGAAAGGCGGGATGGTCCGTCTCTACCATCTGTTCGCTGATGGCCGGCGCCAGATTCTGGCCTTCTGCATGCCGGGCGAGGTCTTCGGTTTCGCCGCCCATGGAACCTATGAATTCTTTGCGGAAGCGATCGAGGATAGCTCGGTTGCCGTTCACGATGAGCAGAATTCCCTGACTGAAGTTTGGCTGAGCGCACTCAAGGCACACCTTCTCGCCGCGCAAAGTCAGCAGCTCGTTCTTGGTCGGCAATACGCGTGCGAGCGTCTTGTATCGTTCTTGCTCGATATGTCCAGCCGTCAGCGAGGCCAGAAATACGTCGAGCTTTCCATGACCCGCTCCGATATCGCGGATTACCTTGGTCTGACCCTCGAGACAGTTTCCCGCGGCCTGAGCCGGCTGAAGAAAGACGGGCTAATTCGGCTGCATAGTGCCCGCTGCATCGAAATTTCAGCGCCAGCGGCGCTTCAGGAAATGATCGAATGATTAAGGCGTCAATTCGTGTCGACGAAGGTCACAAACCGCAGTTTCTCGCCCAAGGCGAGCTGATTGCGGCCGAACCGAGGGTCCTCGAAGCGAAATCCATGGCCCAGACACCGTTCGCACCGACGGCGTCTGCGTGGGCATCGAGCAGCTTCGCTTTTACCCGCTTGCTCTGCCTCCGGCACTCGCAACCCGGAGACGGTCAACCCTGTCCGTTCGCGTCACGACGCTGCTACGCCAAATCGCGTGGGGAGATTGCGATATCGGCGATCGTGTAGGCGCGTCGTCAGCACGGAGCTTTTGCTAGGGGCTTCTTCGTTATTTCTGTAGACATTTGATCAGCGCTGCTATGGTCAAAACCACGAACACCAGAATTAGAAGGCCGAAAATCCAACCGATCACCATCTCGAAACTCATTCCATTTTCCATGTCACTCTGGTCCACTGTTTCGTTCTCATGATCTTCGGTCGACGCCCCGGGACGCACGCGGCTATTCGGGACTAACATCGGCGGGGCGCACTAATCTGGCGCGAACTCCACCGCAAATGAGGGCGGAGACGAGAATATCCCGATGCCGCGCCCGTCGTTGTCTTCCATCACGCTGG
>NZ_QFBB01000024.1:2500-5500 GCF_003122275.1 Thioclava sp. NG1
CCATGAGAATGACCAGAATGATCTGGAAAGATCAGCCAGAGCGGGTGACAGCCCCGTATGGGAAGTTCAATTGGACGTATTAAGTAGGGCGGGACACGTGTAATCCTGTCTGAAGATCGGGGGACCACCCTCGAAGGCTAAGTACTCCTTACTGACCGATAGCGAACCAGTACCGTGAGGGAAAGGTGAAAAGCACCCCGACGAGGGGAGTGAAACAGTTTCTGAAACCGGACGCCTACAAGCAGTCGGAGGAGCCTCGAGCTCTGACGGCGTACCTTTTGTATAATGGGTCAACGACTTGGTCTATCGAGCAAGCTTAAGCCGTTAGGTGTAGGCGTAGCGAAAGCGAGTCTTAACAGGGCGAATTTAGTTCGATGGATCAGACCCGAAACCAGATGATCTAGCCATGTGCAGGCTGAAGGTGAGGTAACACTCACTGGAGGGCCGAACCGACACCCGTTGAAAAGGGTCCGGATGACGTGTGGCTAGGGGTGAAAGGCCAATCAAATCTGGAGATAGCTGGTTCTCCGCGAAAGCTATTTAGGTAGCGCGTCGATTGTATTCTCCCGGGGGTAGAGCACTGCATGGATGATGGGGGCCCACAGCCTTACTGAGTCTAAGCAAACTCCGAATACCGGGAAGAACTGATCGGCAGACACACGGCGGGTGCTAACGTCCGTCGTGGAGAGGGAAACAACCCTGACCAACAGCTAAGGCCCCCAATTCATGGCTAAGTGGGAAAGCATGTGAGACTTCCAAAACAACCAGGAGGTTGGCTTAGAAGCAGCCATCCTTTAAAGATAGCGTAACAGCTCACTGGTCTAGTCAAGAGGTCTTGCGGCGAAGATGTAACGGGGCTCAAGCCATGAGCCGAAGCTTTGGATGCACAGTGATGTGCGTGGTAGCGGAGCGTTCTGTGATATAGAACGCTGCCTCCTTACTCCCCTCGGGGATATTGGAGGCAATGTTCTGACTGTGAAGCCGGGCCGTAAGGCATCCGGTGGAGTGATCAGAAGTGAGAATGTTGACATGAGTAGCGACAAACAGGGTGAGAGACCCTGTCGCCGAAAGTCCAAGGGTTCCTGCTTAAAGCTAATCTGAGCAGGGTAAGCCGGCCCCTAAGGCGAGGCCGAAAGGCGTAGTCGATGGGAACCAGGTTAATATTCCTGGGCCATGTGGTGGTGACGGATCTGAGCCGTTGTTCGATCTTATCGGATTGATCGGGCAGCCAACAGGTTCCTGGAAATAGCCCCACTATCGGACCGTACCCGAAACCGACACAGGTGGACTGGTAGAGAATACCAAGGCGCTTGAGAGAACCACGTTTAAGGAACTCGGCAAAATGCCTCCGTAAGTTCGCGAGAAGGAGGCCCGCTTCGTACGCAAGTATGGGGCGGGGGCACAAACTAGGGGGTGGCGACTGTTTACTTAAAACACAGGGCTGTGCGAAGCCGTAAGGCGACGTATACAGTCTGACGCCTGCCCGGTGCCGGAAGGTTAAAAGGAGGAGTGCAAGCTCCGAATTGAAGCCCCGGTAAACGGCGGCCGTAACTATAACGGTCCTAAGGTAGCGAAATTCCTTGTCGGGTAAGTTCCGACCTGCACGAATGGCGTAACGATCTCCCCGCTGTCTCAAACGTGGACTCAGCGAAATTGAACTGTGTGTCAAGATGCACACTACCCGCGGTTAGACGGAAAGACCCCATGAACCTTTACTATAGCTTCGCACTGGCATCAGGCATGTGATGTGCAGGATAGGTGGTAGGCTTTGAAACGGGGACGCCAGTCTCCGTGGAGCCATCCTTGAGATACCACCCTTCGCCTGCTTGATGTCTAACCGCGGTCCCTTATCGGGATCCGGGACCCTGCGTGGTGGGTAGTTTGACTGGGGCGGTCGCCTCCCAAAGTGTAACGGAGGCGCGCGAAGGTTGGCTCAGACCGGTCGGAAATCGGTCGTTGAGTGCAATGGCAGAAGCCAGCCTGACTGCAAGACTGACAAGTCGAGCAGAGACGAAAGTCGGCCATAGTGATCCGGTGGTCCCGAGTGGAAGGGCCATCGCTCAACGGATAAAAGGTACTCTGGGGATAACAGGCTGATGATGCCCAAGAGTCCATATCGACGGCATCGTTTGGCACCTCGATGTCGGCTCATCTCATCCTGGGGCTGGAGCAGGTCCCAAGGGTACGGCTGTTCGCCGTTTAAAGAGGTACGTGAGCTGGGTTTAGAACGTCGTGAGACAGTTCGGTCCCTATCTGCCGTGGGTGTAGGATACTTGAGAAGAGTTGCCCCTAGTACGAGAGGACCGGGGTGAACGGACCACTGGTGGACCAGTTATCGTGCCAACGGTAGTGCTGGGTAGCTATGTCCGGACAGGATAACCGCTGAAAGCATCTAAGCGGGAAGCCCCCTTCAAAACTAGGTATCCCTTGAGGGCCGTGGAAGACCACCACGTCGATAGGCTGGAGATGTAAGCGCGGCAACGCGTTCAGTTGACCAGTACTAATTGCCCGATTGGCTTGATTTGATCCGGTAGTAGCCAGACCTCTGGTAACCGATCAAACAGCATGCACAATACAACGTGTACGACTTGAACTTCATCGCTTCTTCCTCGGTTTGGTGGTCATAGCACGAGCAAAACACCCGGCTCCATTCCGAACCCGGCCGTTAAGTGCCGTCGCGCCAATGGTACTGCGTCTTAAGACGTGGGAGAGTAGGTCACCGCCAAACCTAGAAAGAAGCGACGAAAAACTTCATCTCTCGAAAAACGATGACAAACAAAATCCCGATCGCAAACACTAAATGCCCTCGGGAATAAACGCGGGATCGAGCACCCCGCAAGCGAGACAAACTCTACTCGAGAGTTTGAAAAACGCGATCGCCGCGTCAGGCTCATAACCTGACAAAAGGCAAAAGCTCAACGGACGCGGGATGGAGCAGCCCGGTAGCTCGTCAGGCTCATAACCTGAAGGTCGTAGGTTCAAATCCTACTCCCGCAACCA